>NZ_JBVHDI010000017.1:0-183275 GCF_055563465.1 Amycolatopsis sp. NPDC000009 | reverse complement strand
TGGCCTTTTTGGCTGCGGCTTTTTTTCTGTGCCCGGGGCGGTGTCGGTTTTTTTCAAAAACAATTTACCAAAATCTTTTGTTGCCCATTTGGCTACCCCCCCACGCCGGCGTGGGCACTGGCCCCATGCTCAGGCACCGCACTCGCGTGATCAGACACGTATCTCGCGTGATCAGAGGCGACACACGAAGTTCCGCCTCCAATCACGCGAGTTACGCCTCCAAGCACGCGAGTTCGCCGCCTGATCACGCGAGTTCGCCGCCTGATCACGCGAGTTCGCCGCCTGATCACGCGAGTCACGTCCCGATCACCGTCTCCACCACCTTCCGCACCTGGGCCGCATCCGGTGCCGGCGCGGTGCGGTCGGCGTAGAGCAAGTGTGACGCGCCGATGAGCGTGGCCGCGAGGGTTTCGACGTCGGCGTCCGCCGCGATCCTGCCCTTCGACCGTTCCGCGTCGAGATAACCGCCGATCATCACGGCGGCCTGGGTCAGCACCGGGACCCCGGCGGGCCACTCGCGGCGCAACCGGGCGCGCAGCTCGTCGCGGAAGATCACGAGGGGGACGATCGCGACCGCCACCGACTCGAACACCGCGGTGAGCGCCGAGGTGAGGTTGTCCACCACCGTTCCGGTACCGACGGCCTCCCGCAGGCCCTTCTCGTCCAGTTTCTCGATGCGGTCCAGCACGAACTCGGCCAGGAATCCGTCGAAGTCGTCGAAATGCCGGTGAAGGACGCCTTTCGCGCAGTCCGCCTCCGTGGTCACGGCGCGGCTGGTGAGCCCGCTCGGACCGTCGCGCAGCAGGACACGCTCCGCCGCGTCGAACAACTGCGCGCGGACGGCGCGCAAAGCTACCCCGGTCGGCATACGGCTCCCTTGCGTTGACGAGTGGGCAAGCGCCCACTTAAGGTGGGCACATGCCCACTCTACCTTCGGGACCACAGCCTCACCGCTATCGACAGGCCGCGGAATCCTTCGGCGCGGATGTCGAACGCTACGACCGGACCCGGCCCGCCTATCCCCCGGAACTCGTCGGCCACCTCGTCGCCGCCGCTCCTGGCCGCGAGGTCCTCGACGTGGGCGCCGGCACCGGGATCGAAGCGCGCCAGTTCCAGGCGGCCGGTTGTCGTGTGCTCGGCGTCGAGCCGGACTCGCGGATGGCCGAGTTCGCCCGCCGGAGCGGCCTCGACGTGGAGGTCGCGAAGTTCGAGGACTGGGAGCCCGCCGGGCGCCGATTCGATCTGCTCGTCTCCGGGCAGGCCTGGCACTGGGTCGACCCGGTGGCGGGCGCCGCCAAGGCCGCCGAAGTGCTACGGCCCGGCGGACTCCTCGCCGCGTTCTGGCACGTACCCGAACCGCCGGAAGAGGTCGCGAACGCCCTGGCGGACGCTTACCGGCGGCTCGTGCCGGATTCCCCGATCGATCTCGGCAGCGTGCCGAAACAACCCTCTGACCCGTACGGGCCACTCATCGTGAAGGTCGCCGACGGCCTGCGCGAAGCGGGCGGGTTCGCCGAGCCGGAACGAAGCCGCCACGACTGGGACCGGGTCTACACCCGGGACGAATGGCTGGACCAGCTCCCGACGTTCGGCTCGCTGACCTGGGTCGAAACCGCAGTGCGACAAGAGATCCTCGCTGAAGTCGGCGCGGCGATCGACAGGATGGGCGGACGGTTCACCGTCCGATACGCCACCGTCGCGATCACCGCGCTCCGGGACTGACCCGCCGGTGACGGGAGCCCCGCCGCCCCCGTCACCGGACGTCCGTCAGGGCGTGACAGGGATGTTGGTCAGCCCGTTCACCGCCCTCGACACGGTGTTGGACGCGTAGACGACATTGGGCCGTTCCGAACACTTCGACGTCGACGTGATCTTGATGGCGTACTGGCCGACGCCACCGAGATCGGACTTATTGTCCCGCCACACGTTCCCGCAACCGTTCGGGAACGACGGGGTGGTACCCGGATTATGCGTCTCGTAGCCGTTGGCGAACGTTCCCGGCGACGCGAAGGTGCCGGTATTGCCCTCGATCACGTACCCGGATCCCTTGACGTCGACCCAGGAATCGGCCGAGTTCTGCCCGGAAACCCCTTGGCCGTCGAAGGTGTTGCCCCGGATGACGCCGTCCACGGTGCCCTCCTTGACATCGATCCCTTCGGCGGCGACGTACGGTCCGATGTGGTTGTCGAGCACCCGGATCCGGTCGCTGCGGTCGACCCCGCCGGAGTTCCCGTGGCACGCCCAGTTGGAGTTCGCCGAGCCGAGGTAGACGCCCTCGCCGTAACCCGCCTGCACGAGGCCGGTGTGGCTGATCGTCGAATCGCGGATGACGCTGTCCGCCGAGGAACGGCGGAAGTGCACGGCCTCCTCGTCGATCCGGTGTACCCGCACCCCTTCGATCACGGTGTGATGCGAGTTGTCCGCGACGATGCCCTTTTTCGACTCCTGCACGGTGAAGCCCTTGAGGTGCCAGTACGGCGCGCCGTAGAGCCAGAATCCGTACCCGGAGTCCCAGCCCGCGGTCGGCGCCGGACAGGAAGGCGCTTCACCGGACGGACCGTCGTTGATGAGGACCGCCGTCGCCGGTCCGGTCACCGTGATCGGCGCGCCCGCCGTGCCGGGTTTCGTGGCCACGAACGAACCACGATAGGTTCCGGCGGCCAGGCGGATGGTCTGGCCGGGGCTCGCGGAGGCCAGCGCGGCCCGCAGTTCCGCCGCCGTGCTCACGTCGATGACGTCTCCCGCGGGAACGCTGGTGGTCGTCGTCGGCGGCTTGCTCGTGGTCGTGGTGGTAGGCGGGGTCGTGGTGGTGCTCGGCGCTCCTCCCCCGCACGGGTTGCCGTTGATCGCGCATCCGGTCGGCAGGCCGAGCCCGGTGGTGTTGAAGCCGAACGACGCGGTTCCGCCGGGTTTGATCGTGCCGTTGAAGCCGGCGTTGGTGACCTTGTAGTGCTGGCCACTCCTGGTGAGCACCGAGCTCCACGACGTCGTGATCGTGGTGCCCGCGGGGAGATCGAAGTCGATCGTCCACTGTGTACTGTTCGCGTCGCCCGTGTTGGTCAGCGTGTACTTCCCGCCGTATCCGCTGTCCCAGGCCGAACTCTGGGCGAACACCGCGGTCAGGCTGGGCGCGGCGGCCTCGGCGGTGACGACGGCGCCGAACAGGCCCGCCGCCGAAGCCGTGGCCGCGATCGCGGCGAGCAGTCGTTTCCTCGTCATTCCGTGCCTCCGCATTTCGTTCCGGCGATCGTGCACGCGACCGGGAGCCCGTGACCAGCGGCGTTGAAGCCGAACGTCGCCGTGCCGCCGGGTTTGACGCTGCCGTTGTGGGCCGCGTTCCCGAACCGGTGGTGCTGTCCGGTCCTGGTCAGCACCGAACTCCACGAACCGGTGATCGTCGTCCCGGAGGGCAGGTCGAACTCGACCGCCCACGAACCGACGGCGGCCGAACAGGTGTTGCTGATCGTGAAGGCGCCTCCGTAGCCGCTGTCCCACACAGACTTGCGGGTGAAGGTCGCGTTCAGGCACGCGCTCGGGGTCTGGGTCGTCGCCGAAGTGGTCGGGCTCTGGCTCGTCGGCGAAGACGGCGGCGTCCCGTCGACGGATTTCAGGAAGAGCGAGGAGGCGGCGTCGGTCTTGGTGGCGTCGACGCCGTGCCCTCCGGTGTAGTCCCGCTGCTCGTTCTTCGCCCAGTCGGCGATCGGTGTGCCCCCGATGTCGAGGTGCTGGTATGCCGTGCCGTCCCAGCCGAAGGAGTAGACGCGGTGCCGGTCTGCGTAGAAGTCGTTGTACGGGCCGTTGTCGGCGAGCTGTTTGGTCATGGCGTTGTTGAAGAACACGTTGCGGTAGCCGGAAGCGCCCGACCACTTGACCGCCTTCTTGCCCGCGCCCCACCAGATGGGGAACCAGTTCGAGTCGTCGGGACCGCCGCCGCCCTCTTCGCCGCAGTTGGCCCGGCAGTTCCCGGAGCGGTGCGCGTACGGGACCTTGACCGTGTTGAGTTCGAACAGATTGTTGCGTTCCCAGCCTCCGTGCAGGTTCAGGTCGGAGTCGAACGAGTTGCCGATCACCACGTTGCCCGCGGCGGACCACTGGAAGGTGAAATGCCGCAACAGGGTGGAGGTGTTGCCGGCGTAGAGCGAATCCCAGACCCGGGAGCCGCGGAAGTAGCCGTTGCCGCCCTTGCCCTTGTTCCACGATCCGTTGAGTTCGTTGTCGACGATCTGGAGGTTCTTGGCCTCCTCGGTGACGATCGGATGCGATCCGGTCATGTCCGCGCGGACCCCGCGGACCCAGGAGTTCGCCGCCCATTTGAAGACGATGCCGTGCATCTCGGCGGCGGGCGCCATGTTCCCGTAGTTGTGGTTCGCCTCGGCGGGGTTCAGACCCGGCATGTCCTGGGTGAAGCCGAGGTTCTCGAACCCGACGCCGAGCACCGGGTCGACCAGCGGTGCCGCCTTCGAGTCGTAGGTGGCGCCGTCGATCGGGGCCGAACCGTCCGAAGTGGAGTTCACCGGGACGTCGTACTCGAGCGGTTTGTCCAGGGTGATCGTCCGCGCGGACGTGTCGAGCGCCGCGATCGTGAAGATCTGCTGACGCATGTGCATGTTCAGCAACGGGAACGTGGTCGGTGTCGCCTGTTGCCGCTCGTAGAACTTCCGTGAGTTGGCCGCCCTGATGTTGACCAGGTTCCCTGCCGCGAGCGACGTCAGCGCGCCGCTGCTCGCCAGGTGGACGACCTTGTCCCCCATCCGCGCGGCGAACGCGGTGTCACCCGGCTTGCCGCGCAACTTCACCCCGGACTTCCAATGGACGTTGATCGTCCCCTCGAAGATGTCCTTGCGGTTCGCGGGCGCCGAGGCGTAGTCGCTCGCGTAGGACGTGTGCACTCCCCTGGACTGGACACGGACCAGCCCGCGACCTGGCCACAGCCAGCCGCCCTTGCCCGCGCCCGAAGTCATCCCGTCCTCGTCCCAGTCGGAACCGTCCGGGGTGAGGCTGTCGTAGAGGGTGTTCGCGTCGGGTTTGTAGACGAACTTCGTGGCGTCCTTGCCCGCCCCGCGCAGGATGAGGTAGTCGGCGTCGACGTGGATCTCGTGCGTGACGTCGAACCGGCCCGCCGGGAAGGTGATCGTGCTGAGTTTGGTGTAGCTCCCGGACGGTGAGCACGAGCTCTTGATCCCGTCGATCGCCGACTGGATCCCGTTCGTGTCGTCGGCGCCGTCGTCGGGTTTGACGTTGTACTGGCTCGCCAGCTCGGCCGCGGTGATCTGGCAGGTGGCGTTCGGATTCACCTCGCCGGAGCCGGGTAGCGCGGTACCACCGCGATACCCGGCCTTGGACCAGTCGTAGAGCCCCGGGACGGGCGCGCGGCGGTTGGCCGCTCCGAGGTCGAGGCCGGTCAGCGCGCCGGGCCCCGGTGCCGCGTCCGCCATCTGGGGCGGTACCTGCAGGAGTGCGGCGGTGGCGACCACGGCGGCGACCGCCGGGAGGACGGCACGACGAAGAGGGCTTTTTCGGGACACCCGAAACCTCCGTGACGGACTGACGGAAGGTGTTGCGGCGTGTACACCCGGACCCCGTCTTTATAGTTCACGTCCATGTCGCTCGTCAACGGATGTGAATCATGTCCATGTATGTGAACGCTTGAAGGTCGAGACATGGGTGTAGAACGCCTCGAGGTAGCGACGGAGGAACGTCTCGGTTCCCTCGTCCGTCACCTTGCCGTTGTCCGTGATCAGCCCGGCGCGGTCAGTCAGCATCTGAAAGTCCTGTACGACACCGGCCTGATCACCCGGCATCGGGCCGGCCGCGAGGTGTTCTACGCGCGCTCGGTACTCGGTGACACCTTGTGCGCCAACGGGTCAGTGCTCACCTGAGCGGAACCGGTCGAGCACGCGGCGCTCCCGCTTCGTCGGGCGCCCCGCACCCCGTTCCCGCCTCGCGACCGGCACGGCGGCCTCCGGCGGCGGAGCGGGCGTCCGGTCGATGAAGCAGGTCGCGGCATCGGCGGCACCGACCCGTTTCTGGATCACGCGCGTCACTTCCAAGATCCGCGTCGTGTCGTGCACGCGCGCACGCACCTCGTCACCCGCCACGACCGTGGTCGCGGGTTTGGCCGGTTTGCCGTTCACGCGGACATGGCCGCCACGGCACGCCGCCGCGGCGTCCGGGCGCGTCTTGGTCAGCCGGACGGCCCACAGCCAGCGATCAACTCGAGTGGACTCCACAACCGTACATAGTGGCCCATGCGCCTTCTTTATTGCCACCCGGGATAGCCGCAGGTATAACTTGTTCTAAATCCCTCAACGGTGAGGAAGATCACGTGAGCGACGAAACCATGCGGAGAAGCGCTTCCGGACAGTTATCCCGCCGCCTCTTTATTGCAGGAACTGGTTCTATCTTGGGAGCGGCCGCCCTCGGCGGGACCGCTTCCGCGAAAAGCTCGATCGCCGATGCCGCCCGAATCCCGGCACTCGTCATCGGTTCCGGATACGGCGGCTGCGTCGCCGCGCTCAGGCTCGCCGAGGCCGGCGTCGACGTCCATCTCGTCGAACTCGGCATGGCCTGGGACACCCCGGGCACGGACGGCAAGATCTTCGCCAACACCACCAAGCCCGACTATCGCTCCTTCTGGCTGCGGACGAGGACCAAGCAGCCGTTGAGCAACTTCCTCGGCTTCCCGCTGGACAAGGACGTCCCGCGCCACACGGGGATCCTCGACGCCGAGGAGTTCGGCGGCATCACCGTCTACCAGGGCCGCGGCGTCGGCGGCGGCTCGCTGGTCAACGGCGGCATGGCCGTCACACCGAAGCGCGAGAACTTCGGCTCCGTCCTTCCGACGGTGAACGCCGACGAGATGTACGGCGTCTACTACCCGCGCGCCAACGCCGGTCTCGGCGTCGCCACGATCGACCAGAACTGGTTCGAGACCGCCGAGTGCTACCAGTACGCACGGGTCGGCCGGAAACACGCGCAGCGGTCCGGTTTCCCGTTCCTGTTCGTCCCGGACGTGTACGACTGGGAGTACATGAAGAAGGAACAGGCGGGCACGGTGCCGAGGTCGGCGCTGGCCGGGGAGATCCTCTACGGCAACAACGCCGGCAAGAAATCGTTGCAGCAGACCTATCTCCCGCGGATCAAGGCGACGGGCCGGGTGACGATCTCGCCGCTGCACCGCGTCACGTCGGTGACGCCCGCGTCCGGCGGCGGGTACACCGTGGTGATGGAGCAGCTCGACACCGGCGGCACCGTGACGGCGACGAAGTCCGTCACCGCGGACAAGGTGTTCTTCGCCGCGGGTAGCGTCGGCACGAGCAAACTGCTGGTCAAGCTCAAGGCCACCGGCGCGCTGCCCAACCTCGGCAACGAGGTCGGAAAGGGCTGGGGTGACAACGGGAACGTCATGTGCGGCCGGGCGAACCACATGTGGGACGCCACCGGGGCGCTCCAGTCCTCGATCCCGACCGCGGGTATCGACAACTGGGCGGCGGGCGGCGCGTTCGCCGAGGTCGCGCCCCTGCCGACCGGCATCGAGACCTACGCCTCGTTCTACCTGTCGATCACCAAGAACCCGCACCGCGCGGCGTTCTCCTGGAACCCGAGCGCGAACAGGGTCGACCTCGACTGGCAGACCGCGTGGAAGCAGCCGTCGATCGAGATGGCGAAGACGATCTTCGACAAGATCAATTCCAAGGAAGGCACGATCTACCGGACAGACCTCTTCGGTGCCTACAAGATCTGGGGCGACCACCTCACGTACCACCCGCTCGGCGGTGCGGTACTCGGCAAGGCGACCGACAATTACGGCAGGCTGCACGGATATCCCGGGCTTTACGTGATCGACGGCGCGCTGATTCCGGGGAACACCTCGGTCAATCCGTTCGTCACCATTACCGCGCTGGCGGAAAGGAACATCGAAAAGATCGTCGCCACCGATCTGTGACGACGATCGACAATAGGCCGGGGCCGCCACCCCGGCCTATTCTTTGAACAAGCACAGTTATATCTTCGGAAGAACGCAGACGGTGTCGATGCCCAAAACGTGGTTCAGCCGCCCGAACGCGAGCCAGGAACCGATGCTCATGCTCAGTTCGACGATCTCCTTCTGACTGTAGTGCTCGGCCATCCGCTTCCAGAATTCGTCGTCGATGCCGTGGTGGTCGAGCGCGTACCGTTCGGCGTACTCGGCGGCCAGCCGGGTCCGCTCGTCGAACGCGCCGGTGGTGCGCCACTCGGTCACCGCGTCGGCGAACTCCTCCTCGACCTTCACCCCGTCGCGTTCGGTCCGCCAGTCCAGACAGAAGACGCAGCCGTTGATCTGCGCGATCCGCAGCCGGGCCGCCTCGAACTCGCGGAGCCCCAGCGTGGTGTGCGAGTACACCGCGAGCGAGAGTTGCGAGGCGGCGACGCCGATCCCGGGCACCATCTCACCCCACACGTAGCCGATCGGGTCCTTGCCCTCGGGAATGTCGATGTTCATCGCGCGCTCCTTCCGAGCTTGCCGGTCGCCGGTCGCAGGGGGACGTCGAGTGCGTCGTACAGGCCCGGTTTCGCGTCCACGAGCCAGTCGATGGCGCCGACCAGCCTGCCGACCGCGGTCGCGTTGCCGCCGGCGGACCGGTTCTCGCCCTCGTCGGTGGCCTCGACCGAGACTTCGATCCTGGGACGGCCCTCGATGATCACCTTGTGCGCCCCGTCGCCGCTGGGCGGCATCGGCCAGTCCGGCGCGCACGACGAATGGATCCGGGTGACGTGCTCGATGACGATCCGGGGCTCACCGTCCACGATCCCCTGCACTTCGAAGCGGACCGCGCCCTGAGTGCCCTCTTCGAAATCGCCCATCGCCCGCGTGGTCACGGTCTTCTCCAGCGGGCGGCGGTCGAGTGTCTCGCGGATCTCGTCCAGGTCGACGCCGAGACCGCGGGCGATCAGCCGCACCTGCCCGCCCCACACCAACGTGGGCACCGACGGGGCCAGCATCGGCGGCTCGTAGTCCATCGGCTGCCCCATCCCGACCAGGTAGCGGACGGAGTCCGGCTGGTCGTAGGTGGAGTAGTCGAAGATCTCCTGGCAGCGGACGACGTCCACGGTGGTGCCGAGCCCGCTGATCAGCAACGGCAGGATGTCGTTGCCCCACCCCGGATCCACGCCGGAGACGAACAGCGAGCCGCCGCCCTCCGCGATCGCGGCGAGCACGGGCTCGCGCAGTTCTTCGGGCGCGTTCCGCTGGTCGTACAACGCGTAGAGCGCGGGCGTCACCACCACCGCCCCGGCCCGGATCGCGCGGACGATGTCGGCCAGCGCGTCGGCGGGCCGGATGTCGCCGGACGCCGCGTACACCACCGCTCGGGGACCCGCCGCCAGAACCGCTTCGACATCATCGGTCGCCGCCACACCCAGTTCGCTGTCGATTCCCGCGAGCGTGGCCGCGTCGCGGCCGACCTTCGCGGAATCGTGCACGAGCACACCGGTGAGTTCCAGCCCCGGATGTGCGTCGACGGCCCGGATGGAGGCGCGACCGATGTTGCCTGTGCCCCAGACAACAGTGGGAATCATGCTGTCGAGGTTAACCGAATCCAAGTACCGAAACAATTAGGAAAACCGCAGGTCAGCGCGCATTACTCGGGTTCATTCCGACGGGCAACGAAAGCGTTCCGGTACGCGGAACGGATACTGTTCCAATCGGGTTGAGGCGCGACGGCGGACGTGTGTAGTGTGCGTCCCGTGACGAGCCCCGAGTCGGACAGAACCCCGCCGCCGGTCATCCGGCGGCGAGTCGTCGTGTCCGGCCGTTAGGCGTCGGCCCTCTCGCTTCCCGGTGACCGGAGCGCTGTTTCCGTGCGTCCGGCCGGGTTTCCTCCTGCCTCGCGCACGGCTCCTCCTGCTCACTTTCCCTTGGGAGTCGTCCGTTGCCCCTGTTCGTCTATGTCCTCGGCCTTGCCGTCTTCGCGCAAGGCACCTCCGAATTCATGGCTTCCGGCCTGGTGCCGGGGATCGCCGGTGACCTGTCCGTCCCGGTCGGTGCGGCAGCCGCGCTGACGTCGGCCTACGCCGTCGGAATGATCGTCGGCGCACCAGCCATGGCCGTGCTCAGCGCGCGCTGGCCTCGCCGCCGGGCCCTGGCCGGATTTCTGACCGCCTTCGTCGTGGTGCACGTCATCGGCGCCGTGACGACGAGCTTTCCGCTGCTGTTCGGCACCCGCATCGTCGCGGCGATCGTCAACGCCGGATTCCTCGCCGTGGCCATGCCCGTGGCGGTCGCCCTGGCACCGCCCGGAAAGCAGGCGCGGGCGACCGCGGTCCTGCTGGCGGGAATCACGCTGTCGTGTGTCGCCGGTGTGCCGGCGGGCGCCGTACTGGGCGACCTCGCGGGCTGGCGTTCCGCGTTCTGGGCCGTCGCCGCGTTGTGTGTTCCGGCGCTGGTGCTGGTGTTCCGTTCCGCACCCGCCGACGCGGCGGAGCCGCACGAAGTCTCGATCAGGCTCGAAGCACGTGAACTGAAAGCACCTCCCGTGCGGCGGGCCATGATCCTCGGCGCGTTGGTGAACGGCGCCACCTTCGCGACGTTCGCCTTCCTCGCGGTGATCGCGACGGATGTCGCCCACCTCCCCGCCGGAGCGGTCTCCGGCCTGCTGGCGGCTTTCGGCGTCGGCGCGTTCCTCGGTGTCACCGTGGCGGGCCGCACGGGAGACGGCGAACTCCGGCGCGGCCTGGTGCTCGGGTTGTGCGCACTGCCTGCGGGCTGGGCGGTGCTGGCGATCGCCGGCACGCACCCGGTCGCCCTGTTCGTCGTGACGGCCGTCCAAGGTGGACTGTCGTTCGGCTGTGGTTCCGCACTCGTCGCCCGGGTCATGCACGTGGCTCCGGGAGCTCCGACGTTGGGTGGCTCGTTCGCGACGGTCGCGCTGAACGCGGGCGCGTTCCTGGGCCCGGTGCTCGCCGGTTTCGTCACGGAGTCGACCGGTGATTACCGTTACGCCATTTGGATCAGCGCGGCGATCACTCTCCTCGCGCTGCCGCTCGTCCTGCGAAAGAAGCGCTCGTGAACCGCGCGGGCGGGTGGACGTCGAGCCACCCGCCCGCGCGCTGGGTAGCATCGGCCGCACCATGGAGATGATCACTGTGCCCGCGGGCGAGGTGACGCTGACGGATCGCCGGACACAGCGGAACTGGACCGTCGAGGTCGCGTCCTTTCTGCTCGCCCCGGTTCCGGTCACCCGTGAGACCGGCAGGCTTCCCCTCGTCGACGTCTCTTGGCAGGACGCCCTCGCGTTCTGCAACACCCTGTCCGAACGCGAAGGCCTGACTCCCGTCTACCGGCTGGATTCCCCAGCCTGGGATCGGGCCGCGAACGGCTACCGGCTGCCCTCGGAGGCGGAATGGGAGCACGCCTGCCGCGCCGGCACGACCGGCCCCCGCTACGGGCCGCTCGACGAGATCGCCTGGTACCGCGAGAACTCCGCTGAGTCCGTGCACGAAGTCGGCGGCAAGGCGCCCAACGCGTGGGGCCTGCACGACATGCTCGGCAACGTCTGGGAATGGTGCTGGGACGTGTACGACGCCGAGGTGTACGGCGAGTACCGGGTCCTGAAGGGCGGCGGCTGGTTCGACGAGCACTGGAGCTGCCGGGCCTCGGTACGGCGCCGCAGCCACCCGACCTTCCGTGTCGACGACGTCGGCTTCCGCCTCGCCCGGTCACTGTGACCCCGCGTCCACGACCTGATGATCACGCGATTGAATGACGGCACGGACACCCGGCCAGGGTGTCGGACCCTGGAGGAAACCGTGACCGGAACCGCTCCCCGAGACGTCGAACGCGTCTACTCCACCGCCGACGTCGTCGCGAAACTGCGCCGGCTCGCCGACGCGCTCGAATCCGAGACCTCTTTCCGCATCCAGATCGCCGGGGAACGGTTCCGCGTCCCCGCCCGCGCGCAGTTCTCGATCGAGCACGAGCGCGGTGACGGCGAGGAAGAGGTCGAGTTCCAGCTGAAGTGGAAGATCGAGGAGACCGACTCGGACGACGACTCCGAGGGCACCGTCGTCTGATCTACCGTCCACAAAGGACTTGGGCGGGCTCGTGCTTCGTCGGCGGGCCCGCCCGCTTTTTCACCACGGTTCGTCCGTCGCCAACGCTGCGACCGCCGGGTGCACGTCCTCATGTACCTCGTGGTTCAGGTCTGCTACCTGCACGGATACCGAGCTGGGTTCCCACGCAGACCGACGCACGGAGTGCTGATCGTGTACAGCTACCCAAGAGACTGGGTGACTCTTCGAACTCGAACTCATTAGGGGTGCTGCTGTTCTGCTCAATGCCGTTCGCGGGAGCGGGCGGGACACGTAGAGCCACACGAGCCGTCGTGGCCACATTCCGAGCCGTTACTCCGGTTCAGTGAACTGGAGGCTCCCAAGCCGATCTACGTAACGCCGCGTGCCCTCGTCGAGATTCGGAAGTAGCACTGGAACCGGCGATCTTGCCGGCGCCGATCCGGGAGGAAGCAGCGTGGCGTTGTTCGGCAACAATCAGAACGCGGAGGTCGCCGCTCTCCACCAGCAGCTCACAGCAGCCCACGCGACGATCGCGGAGTTGAGGGGTTGGGTCGGGCATCTTCGCGGGACCGAGACCGCTGTACTGGAAAGCGAACTCCGCCAGTTGAAGACTGCGGTCGAGCAGGCCAAAGCGGAGCACTCGGCGCAGTCGGCCGCCCGGCAGCAGTTGGCGGCCGAGCTGGAGTCTTGGCGCTCTCAGCTGGTTGAAACCCGGGAACTCGCACTGTTGCAGCAGGTGGGCATCTACGAGTACGCGCATCCGCTCGAGGACGCGCTGGCCTACAAGGACGCGCTCACCGAACTGAGGTCACATATCAAGACCGCCGCGAAGGGCGACGCCGTGACTTGCCAGGTCGATTGGGCAGTCAACGGATCGGTCAAGGAGGGGCAGAAGCTGGGCCGTGACATGGCCAAGTTGATGCTACGTGCGTACAACGCCGAAGCCGACAACGCCATCCGCGTGGTCAAGCCTCATACGGTGGAATCCGTCAAGAACAGATTGACGACCACGCGGGACACAATCGGCAAGCTCGGGACCCTGATGCGCATCGCGATCTCCAGCGACTACCACCGGCTCCGGCTCAAGGAGATCGACCTGACCGCCGACTACCTGATGAAGGTCGAGGTCGAACGCGAAGCCGCGAGGGAAGAACGCGCCAGACTCCGCGAAGAAGCGAAGGTCATGAAGGAGGTCGAGCGGGAGCGCGCACGTCTGGCGAAGGAGCGTGCCCACTACGCCACGGTCCTCGCACGGCTTGAGGCCAAGGGGGATGTCGAAGGCCTAGTCCGTGCGAAGGAGCAGTTGGCCGCGGTCGACGACGCCATAGCCGGAGTCGAGCAGCGGGCGGCCAACATCCGTGCCGGTTATGTCTACGTCATCTCGAACCTGGGCGCCTTCGGGCCCGACGTGGTGAAAATCGGGATGACCCGACGCCTCGAACCGATGGACCGGGTACGGGAACTCGGCGACGCCTCCGTTCCGTTCCGGTTCGATGTCCACGGGCTCTTCTTCTCCGAGGACGCCGTCGCCCTCGAAACCGCCCTGCATCAGCGACTGGCGGCCGACCGCGTCAACATGGTGAATCCGCGCCGGGAGTTCTTCTACGCCACGCCGGCGCGGGTCAAGGAGCTTCTCACTGACCTCGGTGACGACCACATCCTCGAATACAAGGACACCGCGGATGCCGTCGAATGGCGAGCATCGCGTCGCGATACCGATTCTTCGCTCGCGCTGTCCCGCGCCTCGAACACCGACGCGGGTGATGACGGTGACCTGTCTTCGGACGGCGACCTGACATGACCCATGCACCTCGGCCGCCCGCGCCCTCGCCAGTGCCTCACCGCCCTCCTGCGTGGTTCCCGGACCCTTTGGACGACAGCCTGCTGCGGTACTGGGACGGACATGGATGGAGCTTCCACACCGCAGTTCGCCCGGCCCCCACGCCCTCAGCGGTGGAACAGCCGCGGCAGGTGCCTCAACCCGCTCCCGTTCCGGCGATGCGTCCCGACATCGTGGCCGCGCTGCAGAACGTCCGTGGAGTCCTGGTGGGCTCGATGAAGGAGGTCAACCTCCTCCCCGGTTACCTTCGACCCGAAGAGCAGGTGCTCGCGCTTACCGCGGCGCAAGGCGAAGGTCAGGGCGTGCTCGCCTGTACGAATCGCCGGCTGCTGTTCCTTTTCGTCGGGGTCGTGCGCCGCCAGTTCCTCGAAGTCGACTGGAACCAGACCAAGCACATCTTTTACTCCCAGTCCACCAAGACCTTCTCGGTCTACACGACGAAATTCAGCAAGCGGGCCGTTCCGGCATTCACCGTGCGGGTCCACAACCTCAACGACGCGAACTCCATCGCCTACGCGGCCCAGTCTGCTGCGGCCGCGCCGCGGCTGGACGTCGTCTGAACCGAGAAGCTCAGACGATGCCGCCATTGGCGCGAAGGACCTGGCCGTTGACCCACCGCGCCGGTCCGGCGAGGAACGAGACGACCTCGGCGATGTCGGACGGGGTGCCGAGGCGTTCGAGCGGGGGCTGCGCCGCCAAGCTCGCGATGGTCGCCTCGTCCTTGCCGTCGAGGAACAGCGCCGTGGCGGTCGGGCCGGGGGCGACCGCGTTCACGGTGATGTCGCGACCGCGTAGTTCGCGGGCCAGGACCAGGGTGATCGCCTCGACCGCGCCCTTCGAGGCGGCATAGGCGGCGTATCCCGGCAGCGCGAGGCCGAGCACCGACGTGGAGAAGTTGATGATCGCGCCACCGTCGCGGACGCGGCGGGCGGCCTGCTGATCGACCACGAAGGTGCCGCGGATGTTGGTGCGGTGCAACCGATCCAGCCGGTCGAGATCCAGCTCGGCCACCGGCGCGAGGTACATGGTGCCCGCGGCGTGGACCACGACGTCGACTCCGCCGAAGGTCTTCTCCGCGGTGTCGAACACGGCCGCGACGGCCTGCTCGTCGGCGACGTCGGCCTGCGCCGCGATCGCCTGACCTCCACCGACGGTGATCGTGTCGACCGCGGCCTGCGCCTCGTCCTTGTTGCCGCCGTATACGACGACGACCGCGAACCCGTCGGACGCCAGCCGTTCGGCCGACTGCCTGCCGATGCCCCTCGACCCGCCGGTGACGATCGCTACGCGTGCCATATCAGTGCTCCCATCAGGGGTTTCCGTTGATAACGAGATCACTGTATCATCGATACCGAACCAGTGCTACCGAGATGGTGTTATCGTCGATATATGACGTTGACGACGAAGGACCGGTTGATCCGCGCGGCGGCGGAGCTCTTGGAGGAGGGAGGTCGCGAAGCGCTGTCGACGCGTGCGGTCAGCGCCGCCGCCGGGGTGCAGGCGCCGACGCTCTACCGGACCTTCGGCGACAAGGACGGTCTTCTCGATGCCGTCGCCTCGTACGGCTTCAAGAGCTACCTGGAGGGGAAGCATGCTCTCGGGCAGACCGGCGACCCAGTGCGCGACCTCCGGCGAGGCTGGGACCTGCACGTCGAGTTCGGCCTGCACCAGCCCGCCTTCTACATGCTCATGTACGGCGAGCCCCGGGTCCGCGAAGCGCGCCAGGAGGCCGACGCGATGCTCCGCCGGATCATCGAACGCATCGCCGAGGCGGGCAGGCTGCGTGTCCCGGTCGAACAAGCCGCGCAGCTGGTCCACGCGACCGGGATGGGGGTGATCCTTTCGTTCCTCGCGAGCCCGCCGGAGCAGCGCGATCTGGACCTGATCATCGCCGCGCGCGAACACGTGATCGCGGCGATCACCACCGACAGCGCGGACAAGGCTTCGGACATCCCAAGCCGCGCGATTGCGCTCAAAGCCGCACTGGAGAAGGAACCCGGTGACGTCCTGACCCCCGCCGAGCGGGCGATGCTCGGCGAATGGCTCGACCGGCTCGCGCGCTGAACTACCGGCCCACGGCCTTCGCCGCCGCGACCGCCTGCCCGGCGTAGGACCGTCCGAAAAGGACGGTGTGCACCAGGAGCGGGAACAATTGGTGCGCACCGATCCGGTCGGTCCAGCCGTCGGCGAGCGGGGCGACCTCCTGGTAGGCGGCGAGCACCCGGTCGAGCAACGGACAACCGAACAACTGCAGCATCGCCAGATCGGTTTCGCGATGGCCGCCGTGCGCGGCCGGGTCGATGAGCGATGCCTCGACGGCTCCCCACAACACGTTGCCGTTCCACAGGTCACCATGCAGGCGTGCGGGAGGTTCGGAGACTTCGGGGAGCCGTGCGCAAGCCTGCTCGATGACAGCGGCCTCGTCCCCGGTCAGCGTGCCCTCGTCGACCGCGCGACGGACGTAGGGCAGGACCCGGTGCTCGGCGTACCACGTCGGCCAGTCCTCACCCCGCGTGTTCTCCATCGGGGCCAGGCCGATCCACGCGTCGGCCGGCCCGTCCGGCGGCGCCGCGCCGAACGCGGGAGCGCCTGCCGCGTGCAACTCCGCGAGCCCCCTCCCCAGCCGCTCCGCCGCGTGATGCGTCGGCCGTCCGCCACCGACCAGTTCCGTGACCAGCCACTCGCCGTCGTGGCCGCGAACCTCGGGCACCCGCACCGCACCGGGCTCCCCCAGCCACCGCAGGCCCGCGGCCTCGGCCGGTGCCGCGTTCCGGGCGTGGCCCCGTTTGACGACCACCGTGTCGCCGCTGTCGAGTACCACTTCGGTCACCCCGCTCGACAGACTCCTCTGCTCGGCGACGGCACGTCCGGTGATCTTCGTGGCAGCCTCGGCAGGCGTCGAAACCTGGGTCATGCTCGCAACCTACCTCCGCCGATCGGGTGAACGCTCGTTGTACGGAGGGGAATCCGCGTGCGTGCGTTTTCGAGAGACGAACGGCCTTCACGCGAGCGCCGGGTCACGGGACGCAACGAACAGCCCCGCCGGCTTACCGACCTCGGTCGGGCTGCGCCCGGTCAACGCCCGGAACTCCCGGATGAGATGCGCCTGGTCGCTGTAGCCGCCCGAATGTGCGACCTCCGCCCAAGGAAGCGACGGCGCCCGGTCCAGCAGCGCCAGCACGCGATTGAGCCGGGCGATCCGGCCGACCGTGCGGGGATTCAGCCCGATTTGGTCTCGGAACCGGACGTTGAGGTGCTGCCTGCTCCAGCCGATCTCCTCCGCGAGCAAGTCGACGCGGACCGGGCCCGCGCAAAGCCGGTCCCACGCGTGACGGACAGGTGCGTCCAGTGCGGGGCCACGAGCGAGCCTGGCCGCGAGGTACGCGTCCAGCAGCCGGAATCGCTCCGGCCAGTCCGCCGCCTCGGCCAGCCGTTCGGTCAACGACACCGACGGCAGCAGATCCGACGCCGCGACGACCGAATTCGCCAGCTCCCGCAACGGAATCCCGAACAACGCGTACGAACCGAGCGGCGTCAGGGTGACGACGATGCCGCGCGATGCCCCGGCCTGGTCGACCCGCAACGGCCGGTCCCGCAAGCCCAGTACCGGAGAAGCGGGAATCTCCAGCCCTCTGGCCGGCGCGGCGATGTCGATCACCCAGGTGAGCACGGACAACGGGGTGACCTGCCAGGAGTTCGTTCCCGCGTCGGGAAGATCGTGCGCGACATAACTCGACACGTGGGCGGCAAGGGCGGGGTGCGGCCATCGGAGAACCCGCTCGCCGGGCGCGCGGACGATGTCCCGCCGCGGCACCACGAGACCCCACCCGCCCATGCCGTCATCTTACTTTCGTTCAAGACCCCGGACGACGTCCTTACCTAGCGTTCCGCTCATGAACAAAATCGGGGGCTTCAGAGATCCGGCGGCCGAAGAACGCTATTTCGCCGCCTACGACCGTGCCATGGCCGAATGCCCGGAACCGCACGCGGTCTTCGACGTCGAAACGCGCCACGGGACCACGCGGGTCTACCGTTACGGCGACGGCGGCGCTCCGATCGCCCTGTTGCCGGGACTCCTGGCGACGTCGGCCTGCTTCGCGGAACTGATTCCCGCCTTGGCCGCACGGCACACGGTCTACGCGATCGACACGCTCGGCGAAGCGGGCCGTAGCGTCCAAAAGGCGCCGTTCAAGGACGTCCGCGACCGAGCGAGCGCACTCGACGACGTCTTCGAGAACCTGGGGCTGACCGGGGTGCGCCTCGTCGGCGGTTCGACCGGCGGCTGGCACGCGGTCAACCAGGCGATCCACGCGCCCGGCCGACTCGGCTCCATCGTGTTGCTGGACGCGACGACCGTCTCGGCGCCATTCACTCGGAAAGTGCTCTGGTACGGCGTGGCCGCGGCCGCGCTCGACAGTGAGTGGCTGTGGCGCCGGTTCTTGACGTGGTCCGTCGGCGAGGACGTCCTCGACCAGCCCGCCGCCCGGCTCGTGCTCGCCGGGATCCGATGCTATCGCGCCCGCGTGCCGTTCCAGGTCTGCCCGACCGAGGAGGCATTGCGGTCCACCGACGTTCCCACGCTCGCCTTGTTCGGCGGACGCAGCGTCGTGCACGATTCCGCCGCTGCCGCCGCACGGCTGGAAGATCTGCTCCCCCATGCCGATGTCGAAATCCTGCCCGACGCCGGTCACTACCTCTATCTCCGCCCGCAGGATCGCGATCTCATCCTCGGCAAGGTCGCCTTAGCCGCCCGCGCGCCGGCGCCCCGGCGTGCCGCGGCCAAACTGGCGCGACACGCGGCGATCAGCCGGGCCGAGGCGGCGCTTTCGCCATGACCGCACCGCGGGCAGGACATCGTGACGTCACCGGACAGTTCGTCGACGGAGACGGTCAACGCGGTCGCGCACGAACGGCACCACCGGTGCCGCGTGACCGGGTTGACGTGCAGCGGCGAAGCCACGCACTGATGGATCCAGCGGCCGTGCACGTGGCAGGTCAGGCGGTCGTCCGGGGACAGGCGGCCGACGTCTTCCGCGTCGTCCTCCATCGCCAGCAGAACCGGCAGGGTGCGGCTCACCGGGTTCAGCCGCGTGGTCGAGGCCAGTGTCGTGGTGTTCATCGCTTTCTCCTTCCGGCTCTTATCAGGACGTCGAACGGGGAACGCCAGATACGACACAGCCGGGCGGCCTTCTCGCCGAAACCTCCCTCAGGCGGGTGAATTGATCTTGGTCGAATCCGAACCGTTACCCCATTCGGGTTAATCGCGCGTATCTTTCGGATCATGACGGCCGACCTGGTTGCACTGTCCACATCAGACAGTCACGGACCCGGCTACCTGCTGTTTCCGCCCGCCGGCGGCATCAGCCGGGCGTTCGGCGCGCTCGCGGGCGCGGTGGACGCCGACGTCCGAGCCTTCGAATATCCCGGACACGGAGAACGGCTCGCGGAATCACCGGCGTCGTCTCTCGAAGAACTCGCCACGCGACTGGCCGCCGCGACACCGAAGGCCTGGTTCTCCAGTTCCGTGACGATCGGTTTCGGAATGGGCGCCTTCGTGGCGTTGGAAACCGCTCAACGGCTCGGTGTCGCCCCCGGCGCGCTGATCGTCGTGGACGCGTGCGCCCCGCAGCGGCGCTCACCGGACAAGAACGCCAAGGCGGGCGCGTCGGCGATGGGGCGGGTGTTCGGCCGCACCGGGCTCACCCCCGTCGCGGGCTACCGCGACTCGCCCGAAGGCTGGGAGTACGCCCTGGACCTGCTGCTCGGCGACCTCCAGTTGCTGAACGCCTACCGCGGGCCCGCCAGGACGCGGCTCCCGTGCCCGATCGCGGCGATCCGCGGCACCGACGATCCCGCGTCCGCCTCGGGCGACGACGCCACGGGCGGCTGGCGGGTCTGGACGTCCGGCCCGTTCGTGGGGCGCGTCGTACCCGGTGGGTATCTGGGCGTTCTCGAGGCCGGCCGGGAGGCCGAGTTCTGGGCCCGGATCCGCAGGCTGGAAGCGGCCTTCGTGACCGCTGAGCCCGAAGTCGCTTAGACGGGTGACGTACACCGGTGACGTCGTCCGACGGTCGCCGCGCTCGGCGCAGGCCGCTTAATTTCGTCCCGTACCAGGCGTTTCGCGGGAGGAATCAGGATGCTCAGCAGGAGAAGGTTCGCGCAGGCCGTCGTCGCAGCCACGGCGGGGGCCACCGTGGCTGGCTGCTCGGCCCAGCCCGCGGCGGCACCGGCGGCGGCGCCCGTCACGACCGGCGGAAACACCTCGTTCGGTCCGATCAAGCAGATCGAGGCCGGGGAACTGAGCATCGGTTACGCCGAAGCGGGCCCCGCCGGCGGTCCGGTGGTCGTGCTCCTCCACGGCTGGCCTTACGACATCCACAGTTACGTCGACGTCACCCCGCGCCTGGTCGCGGCCGGGTACCGGGTGATCGTGCCGTTCCTGCGTGGCTACGGGCCGACCCGGTTCCTGTCGAAGGACACGTTCCGCAACGGCCAGCAGTCCGCGATCGCCGCCGACATCGTCGCGCTGCTGGACGCCCTCAAGATCGAGAAGGCCGTCTTCGGCGGCTTCGACTGGGGCGCCCGCACGGCCGTGATCATCGCCGCGCTGTGGCCAGAACGCTGCAAGGCACTCGTCTCGGTGAGCGGCTACCTGGTGACCAACCGGGAGACGAACAAGCAGCCGCTCTCACCCGCCGCCGAACTGGGTTGGTGGTATCAGTACTACTTCGCCACCGAGCGCGGCATCCTCGGCTACACGAAGAACCGCCACGACTTCAACAAGCTGATCTGGAAGATCGCGTCGCCGAAGTGGACCTTCGACGACGCGACCTACGACCGTTCCGCGGCCTGCTTCGACAATCCGGACCACGTCGCCATCGTGATCCACAACTACCGGTGGCGGCTGAGCCTCGGCGATGGCGACCCGAAACTCGACGCGCTGGAACAGAAACTCGCGCAGGGCCCGGCGGTTTCGGTGCCCACCATCACGATCGGCAGCGATTTCGACGGCCCGAACACCGACGGCAAGGCGTACCGGTCGAAGTTCTCCGGCAAGTACGAGCACCGCGTCCTGAACGGGATCGGCCACAACGTCCCGCAGGAGGCCCCGGCGGAGTTCGCCAAGGCCGTCCTGGACGTCGACCGGTTCTAGCGTGCCCCGGTGAGGTGTTCGAGGGCGAGCTGGGAGAGGCGGATGAAGCCATACCCACGTTCCGCGGCCTTGTCCGGATCGAAGTCCTCGAACGCCGACCGGTCCGCCAGCAGATCCGCCGCCGTCTCGCCGTCGTTCAGGGTCGGCGTCGCCAGCTCCGGGACCAGGGCGGCGTCCAGCGCGGCCCGCACCTCGGGATCGGCGCGGAACGCGCGGGAACGTTCGGCGAACAGGAGGTAACTCGCCATGTTGGCCTCGGCGCTGGCCCAGACGCCGTCCATGTTCTCCGTGCGCAGCGGCTTGTAGTCGAAATGCCGCGGCCCGTCGTACCCGCCGTGCTCGAGCAGATCGACCAGGAAGAACGACGACAGCACGTCGCCGTGGCCGAACACGAGGTCCTGGTCGAAGCGCGGGCCGCGCTGACCGTTGAGGTCGATGTGGAACAGCTTGCCCTGCCACAGGGCCTGGCCGATGCCGTGGACGATGTTGAGCCCGGCCATCTGCTCGTGCCCGACCTCCGGGTTCACGCCGACGATCTCGTGGTTGTCCAGCGTGGAGATGAACGCGAGCGCGTGCCCGATGGTCGGCAGCAGGATGTCACCGCGTGGTTCGTTCGGCTTCGGCTCGAGCGCGAGCCGCAGGCCGTAGCCCTGGTCGAGGACGTACTGGGCGAGGAAGTCGATTCCCTCGCGATAACGGTCCATCGCCGCGCGGACGTCCTTCGCGGCATCGGTCTCGCTGCCTTCCCGGCCGCCCCAGAGCACGAACGTCGACGCACCGAGTTCGGCGGCGAGGTCGAGGTTCCGCATCACCTTCCGCAGCGCGTAGCGGCGGACGTCACGGTCGTTGCTGGTCAGGCCGCCGTCCTTGAAGACGGGGTGACTGAACAGGTTCGTGGTCACCATCGGGACCACGAGACCTGTCTCGGCGAGCGCGCCCTGGAACCGCTTGAGGTGCCGCGCGCGCTCCGCGTCGGCCGAGCCGAACGGAACGAGGTCGTCGTCGTGGAAGGTGATCCCCCAGGCGCCGAGATCCGAAAGACGGTGCACGGCTTCGACCGGGTCGAGCGGAGGACGGCTCGCCGGGCCGAACATGTCGTTCGCCTGCCAGCCCACGGTCCACAGCCCGAAGCTGAACTTGTCCTCACGCGCCGGTGCCTGAGCCATCTCGCCTCCAATTAGTTTGATGCCTGAACTTATCGACGCCGCTCCGGCGGGTCAAGGCTTTCGTTCAGGCATCGAACGAATACAATCGCGCGATGATCGGCACTCGCCCGGCGGGACAGCACACGGTGCGGCAGCACAACGCCGCCCTCGTCCTCGGCGCGATCGCGGACGGTCCGGGCACGTCGCGGGCAGGTCTCGCCGCCGCCACCGGGCTCACGAAGGCCACCGTGTCGACGGTGGTGGACCGCCTGATCGCGGCGGATCTCGTGGCCGAAGGCGAGCCGGAACAGCGCGTCGGCCCCGGACGGCGCGGCACCGTCGTGTCGCTCTCCCCGACCGGCCCGCATGGGCTCGGCATCGAAATCGGCGTCGACTACCTGGCGTCCTGCCTCGTCGATCCGACCGGCACCGTCCGGGCGCAGGAGGTCCGGTACGCCGACAACCGGACGCCGCGCGTCTTCCAGCGCGTCTCGGCGTTCCTGCGCAGAGCACGGAAGCGGGCGGACGCGCTGGGCGTGCCCGTCGGCGGCGTCGGTATCGCGGTTCCGGGCCTGGTCGAGTCCGGGCTCGTGCGGCTCGCGCCCAACCTGGGCTGGCGCGACGTCGACCTCGCCGACCGGCTCGGCGAGACGTTCACCGTCGCCAACGAAGCGAACTTCGCGGCCCTCGCCGAGCTGTGGCACGGCTCGGCGTTGCCGGATTTCGTCCACGTGTCCGGGGAGATCGGGATCGGCGCGGGCATCGTGCTGGACCGCGCCCTGTTCGAAGGCGTCCGCGGCGCGGGCGGCGAGATCGGTCACCTGCCGGTGGCGCCCGACGGCCCGCCGTGTTCCTGTGGCGCGAACGGCTGCCTGGAACGGATGGCGGGACAGGAGGAGATCCTGCGGCTCGCGGGCGCGGACACGGTGGACGACCTCGTCTCCGCGCTGGAATCCGGCGACGAGGCGGCGGTTGCCGCCGTGACCGTCGCCGCGCGGCATCTCGGCGTCGGACTGTCCACTGTGGTCAATCTGATGGACGTTCCGGCGGTGGTACTAGGCGGAACCTACGCGCGGCTGGAGCCGTGGCTGCGTGAGCCACTCCTCGCCGAGCTGGAACGCCGTGTGCCCAGCACGGCGTGGTCGCCGGTACGTGTCGTCCGCTCGGCGCTCGGCACCGGAGCCGCCGTACGCGGGGCCGCCGGTTCGGTGATCCGCGGTATCCTCGCGGACCCCGAGCACTATCTCACGACTCACTGGCCATCCGATCAGGACGCTCGGGATCGGTGACCCCGGGCAGCGACGCCTCGATGGCCTGCGCGCGCGCCTCGATGTCCGCACGCTGGACGCGCCGGGCGTAGGCGATCAGTTCGTCCCGATCCGCGTGCGGGAGCCAGCCCTGCTCACAGCCGGTCTCCAGCCGCACGAGGTACCGCACCAGCTCAGCCGACTCGGCGCCGAACTCCCGCA
Source organism: Amycolatopsis sp. NPDC000009 (assembly GCF_055563465.1). Classification (NCBI taxonomy): domain Bacteria; kingdom Bacillati; phylum Actinomycetota; class Actinomycetes; order Pseudonocardiales; family Pseudonocardiaceae; genus Amycolatopsis; species Amycolatopsis sp. NPDC000009. The sequence continues at coordinate 159,617 of NZ_JBVHDI010000017.1, read as the reverse complement.
TGCGGCGCGTCAGCAGTTCCGCCGCGGCGAGGTAGCCGTTGTTCCAAGCGTGGACCGCCAGCAGTTGCGCCGTCGCGGCGAGGATGTCACCGAGGTGGAACCCGCCCTCCGCGGCGAGATGCCCGGCTATCCGGAAGCTGCGTCTGCCCTCGCCGACCGGCCCCTCCTCGCGAATCGCTTCGAGCAGCGCCCCGATCTGCCGTGTCAGGTAGTCCTGACCCGCGTCCTCCACCGTCACCGCATTCCTCCACCCAGTCGCCGTGATCGTAGAAAGGTGTCAATGGGGAGCAGGCCAGATACGTCGAATGCCGAACCGTTATCACCCGAATGGCGTGCGCCGGTCAACAGGGAGCCACCGCTCCGGTCTCGCCCGCGGGGCACCAACCCGGATGCTCGCGGAGCCACTCGTCGCGCTGCTTCGTTCTGGCGGCACGCTGCCTGCGCCTTGCCAGACGAGAGGCCGCGATCGGCAGAAGGAGCAGAACCCGCGCCATGATTCCTCCACCTCCGCCATCGAACCCGCCTGTATTCGGCGAGAACGCGAAGAGCGTTACAGGGGGGTGCCGGGCCGCCACACGTGTCGTCCATGAAGGATTCGGGACCCCGGACGGCACACAAGAACCCGTCCTCACCACTCACGAGGGGCGGAACCCCGCTGCTCCTCGAAGATCAGCCAAGTCCGCGTCGACCGCACGCCGTCCAGCGCCTGCAACCGTTCCAGCACGACGTCCCGCAGCGAAGCGTTGTCCGGCGTCCGCACCAGCAGCAGGATGTCGAAGTCGCCGCCGACGAGCGAAACGTGCTCGACGAACGGGATCTGCCGCAGCTCGGCCGACATCGTCCGCCATGACGTCTGCTCGACGGTGATCAGGATGTACGCGCTCGTCCCGAGTCCGGCCCGCCGCGGGTCGATCCGGGCGCCGAAGCCGGTGATGACGCCTTCGGACATCAGCCGGTCCAGCCTCGCGTAGGCGTTGGTGCGCGAGATGTGCAGACGCTCGGCCAGCGTGCGGACGGCGAGCCTGCCGTCCGCGGTCAGCTCGGCGAGGATCGCGCGATCGATGTCGTCGAGGGCAAGGACCGTTCGTCCCGGATCCCGCCCGTGAGCCACGCCACTACTGGACGGTTGGCCCGGCTGAACCGATCCTGCGGACAGTTTGTCGCTCATTTCTCGTGCCTCTTGAACACTGGGACTCCGGAAACCACCATCTCAGCATCATATGTCTGCGAAAGGTGGTGCTGCGCCATGTCGAGGGAGACCACTGTCGCCGCGTTGCTGCCGTCCGGGACCCCGGTGCGGTTCCTCGCCGAGGACGGCACACGCGTCGACGAGCACGGTCACTACTCCGAACCGCCGTCCGAGCGGCTCGTCGAGGCCTACCGGCTGATGGTGCTCGGCCGCCGGTTCGACGCCCAGGCGACCGCGCTGACCAAGCAGGGCCGTCTCGCGGTCTACCCGTCGAGTGCCGGCCAGGAGGCCTGCCAGGTCGCGAGCGCGCTGGCCCTCACCGACGCCGACTGGCTCTTCCCCACCTACCGTGACTCCGTCGCTCTCGTCGCCCGGGGGCTCGAACCCGGCGAGATCCTGACGCTGCTTCGCGGCGACGCGCACTGCGGCTACGACCCCGCCAAGACCCGCGTCGCTCCCCAGTGCACCCCACTGGCCACTCAGACGCTTCACGCGGCCGGGCTCGCCCACGCGATGCAGCGCCGAGGCGAGGACAGCGTCGCGTTCGCGCTCATCGGTGACGGCGCCACCAGCGAAGGCGACTTCCACGAGGCGCTCAACTTCGCGGCCGTGTTCAAGGCGCCGGTGGTGTTCTTCGTGCAGAACAACGGGTTCGCGATCTCGGTGCCGTTCGAGAAGCAGAGCGCCGCCCCCGCGCTGGCGTACAAGGGCGTCGGTTACGGCGTCCGCTCCGAGCAGGTCGACGGCAACGACGCCGTCGCCGTCCTTTCGGTGCTGGACGACGCCGTCGCGCACGCGCGGTCCGGTCGCGGGCCCGTCCTGGTCGAGGCGCACACCTACCGGATCGACGCGCACACCAACGCCGACGACGCGACCCGCTACCGCGACCAGGCCGAGGTCGAGAAGTGGCGCGCGGCCGACCCGGTGCGCCGCCTCGAAACGTATCTGACCACCGAGAATCTGGTGTCCGACAGCGATATCGAGCGATTCCGGGCCGAGGCGGAGAAGTTCGCCGCCGGGGTGCGCGACACCCTCAACGCCGACGTCGAGCCCGACCCCTTGTCGCTGTTCGAGCACGTGTACGCCGTCCCGACCCGCCAGCTGGCCAACCAGCGCGCGCTGGTCGCCGCCGAATTGGAGGCCTGATGACCGAGATCTCGATGGCCCAGGCGCTCAACGCCGCCCTGCGCGACGCGGTCAAGGACGACGACCGCGTGCTGATCTTCGGCGAGGACGTCGGCCCGCTCGGCGGCGTGTTCCGGGTGACCGACGGCATCACCGCCGACTTCGGTGAGGAGCGCTGTTTCGACACGCCGCTGGCCGAGTCCGGCATCGTCGGCTTCGCGGTCGGGATGGCGATGGGCGGGTTCCGCCCGGTGGTCGAAATGCAGTTCGACGCCTTCGCCTACCCCGCCTTCGAGCAGATCACCTCGCACGTGGCGAAACTGCGCAACCGGTCTCGCGGCGCGCTGTCGCTGCCGATGGTCATCCGCATCCCTTACGCGGGCGGGATCGGCGGCGTCGAGCACCACTGCGATTCGAGCGAGGCCTACTACACCCACACACCCGGCCTGCGTGTCGTCACGCCGGGCACGCCCCAGGACGCATACGACCTCCTGCGCGACGCGATCGACTCACCGGATCCGGTGATCTTCCTCGAACCCAAATGCCGCTACTGGTCGAAGGAGCCCGTGTCCTTCGCCCGGGGCGGTGCGGCCATGGACCGCGCGGTCGTGCGCCGAGAGGGCAAGGACGTCACGCTGATCGCGTACGGACCGATGGTCGCCACCGCGCTGGAGACCGCGGAGGCCGCGACCGCCGAGGGCTGGGACGTCGAGGTCGTCGATCTCCGGTCGCTCAGCCCGTTCGACGACGAGACCGTGACCGCTTCGGTGCGCCGCACCGGACGCGCGGTCGTCGTCCACGAGGCCGCCGGATTCGGCGGTTACGGCGCCGAGGTCGTCGCCCGGGTCACCGAACAGTGCTTCCACCAGCTGCACGCGCCGGTCCTGCGGGTCACCGGCCTCGACATTCCTTATCCGCCGCCGAAACTGGAGCGCCATCAGCTTCCGGACGTCGACCGGATCCTGGACACCGTCGCCCGCCTGCAGTGGAACGACGAGCCGGTGGTGGCCGGTGCCTGACTTCCTGCTCCCGGACCTCGGCGAGGGGCTGACCGAAGGCACCATCGTCACCTGGCTGGTCGCGGAGGGCGACACCGTCGGTGTCGACCAGCCCGTCGTCGAAGTGGAGACCGCGAAGGCCGCGGTCGAGGTGCCCGTGCCGTTCGCCGGCGTCGTCATCCGTCTCCACGGCGAGCCCGGTCAGTCGCTTCCGGTCGGTGCTCCCCTGCTCACCATCGGCCCCGGTTTCACCGAACCCGGCGTGACGACCGCGAGCGAAGGCAGCGGCAACGTCCTCATCGGCTACGGCACGACCCACACGACCAGACGACGCCGGACGCGCACCGTCGTCACCGTCGCCGACAAGCCGTCGAAAGCGCCCGGCGTGATCTCCCCGTTCGTCCGCAAGATGGCCGCGGACAACAAGATCGACCTGACGAAGCTGACCGGCAGCGGTCCGGGCGGGATCATCCGGCGCGCCGACGTCGAAGCGGCGCTCGCCGTCCCCGAACAGAGGGGCGGCGAAACGCGGATCCCGCTGACCGGCGTCCGCAAGGCGGTCGCCGACAAGCTGACGGCTTCTCGGCGCCAGATCCCCGAAGCGACGGTCTGGGTCGACGTCGACGCGACCGGACTCGTCGCGGCGCGCAAGTCGCTCAACGCCTCGGCACCGGATCGCCCGGTGAGCCTTTTGGGCCTCGTCGCCCGCTTCGCCGTCGCGGGCCTGCGGAAGTACCCCGAGCTGAACTCGCGCGTCGAGGGCGACGAGATCGTCCAGCTGCGGGACATCAACCTCGGTTTCGCCGCGCAGACCGACCGTGGTCTCGTCGTGCCGGTGGTCCGCGACGCGGGCTCACTGTCCACAAGGGAGCTTTCGGCCGCGATCGGAGAGCGCACCGCCCAGGCCAGGGAAGGAAAACTGGGCCCGGCGGGCCTCACCGGCGGGACCTTCACGGTCAACAACTACGGCGTGTTCGGGGTCGACGGCTCGGCCGCGATCATCAATCACCCGGAAGCGGCGATCCTCGGCATCGGCCGGATCATCGACCGCGCCTGGGTGGTCGACGGCGCGCTCGTGGCCCGCAAGATCTGCGAGCTGACCCTGGCGTTCGACCACCGGGTGTGCGACGGCGGGACCGCCGGCGGATTCCTGCGGTTCGTCGCCGACTGCGTCGAGTCCCCGGTCACCGCGCTCGGGGATCTCTGACCGGGTCGCACAACCCGCGGTTGTGATCAGCCAAGGACCCGTTGTTCGACTTCGAGGTCCCGGCTTGCTTGGATCTCGCGAGTGGGCGGGAGATCGCTGGGGCGACGGTTCGGCTGGCTGTGGGCGGCGTACGCGGCGAGCGCGTTCGGTACGAGGTTCGCGTTCGACGCGTTCAGCCTGATCGCCATCGTGGTGCTGGGCGCGGGTACCACGGAGGTCTCGCTCCTGGCGTCCGCCGGGCTCGTCGTCGGCGCGGTGGTCGCACTGCCGCTCGGCCCCTGGGTCGAGTTCCGCCGCAAACGGCCGGTGATGATCGCGATGGACCTCGTGCGGTGTGGCGCGCTGCTGACCGTCCCGGTGGCGTACGCGTTCGGGCTGCTCGGTTTCGGCCAGCTCCTCGCCGTGTCCGTCGTCGTCGCAGCGGCCGACATCACGTTCCTGGCGGCCAGTGGGGCCTTCCTGAAAACCCTGCTGCCACGGGAGGACTTGCTGGTCGCGAACGCCCGGTTCGAATCGACCACCTGGACCGCGACCGTCCTCGGCCCGCCGCTGGGCGGTTTCGCGGTCGGCCTGTTCGGGCCGGTGGTCACGATCGCCGCCGACGCGGTCAGCTATCTGCTTTCGGCGCTCGGCATCCGGGCGGCCGGTGGTTCGGAGCCGCCACCGGCCAAGCCGGAAGGCCCCCGGCTGACCGGCCGCGACCTGAGGGAAGGCTGGCGGTTCATCCTCGCTCACCCGTCGCTGCGGCCGCTGTTCGTCAACACGATCGTGGTCAACGGCCTGATCATGGCGACCGCGCCGCTGATGGCCGTCCTGATGCTCGGGCAGCTCGGTTTCGCCCCGTGGGAGTACGCGGTGGCCTTCGCCGTGCCGTGTCTCGGCGGGCTGCTCGGGGCGAGGCTCTCGCGGACCGTGGTCGCCCGGTACGGCCGGGACAGGGTCCTGTTCGTCGCCGGTTGGCTGCGGGTCTGCTGGCCCGTCGGGCTGGTGTTCATCCAGCCCGGGATTCCCGGCCTGATCCTGGTGATCGTCGTCGAATTCGGCCTGATCACCTGCATCGGCGTCTTCAACCCGGTGCTCGCCACCAGCAGGCTCGAACAGGTTCCCCTCGACCGCGCGGCGCGCACGCTGTCGGCCTGGTCGATCGCCGGCAAACTCACCACCGCCTCGCTGACCGCGCTGTGGGGGCTGCTCGCCGCGTTCACCGGACCGCGCGCGGCGGTCGGCATCGCGGGTGCGCTCATGCTGGCGACCCCGCTCCTGCTCCCCCGAAACCGTCGGACCCCTGTGCCAGTATCCCCACATGGCGATCAACAGGGTGATGCCCGACCTCGAAACCCGGACATTGGAGGAAGCGAAGGCCTTCTACGTACAGGTACTCGGCTTCGAAGTGGTGATGGACCACGGCTGGATCGTGACCCTGGCCGACCCGAAGCGGCCCGAGGTCCAGTTGAGCCTCATGACCCATGACGAGACGGCGCCCGTCGTGCCGGTCGCCTCGATCGAGGTCGACGACGTCGACGCGCGGTACGCGGCGGCCAAGGCGTCCGGCGCGGAGATCGTGCACGAACTGACCGACGAGCCCTGGGGTGTGCGGCGTTTCTTCGTCCGCGATCCCAGCGGCCACGTGGTCAACGTGCTGTCCCACCACTGACGGCCGGAGGGGGTTTCATCGAAATTTCATGACTCGTCCCTAGCGTTCGAACACGCACCGTAGTCGAACGAAGGGACGATGAATGAAGAAACTCAGGGGGGTCCTGGCCGCCGCCGCACTGGCCGCCGGTCTGCTCGGCGTCGTCGCGCCGACGGCACAGGCCGACCAGGCGCGCTACTACATCCTTATCGGCGGTACCTGCGACGGGGCCGCGACCGTCTACAACGACGCCTGGTTGCGGGGCGGGATCAAGAAGGTGGTCCACTACCCGGCAGGGGCCGCCGGAGCACCGAACTGCGACCAGACGCCGATGGACCAGAGCGTCGCGCGCGGGCACGAAGAAGCCCGCCGCGTCGCCCAAAGCTCTTTCGACGAGAACCCCGGCGCCGAATTCGTCGTCGTCGGCTACTCGCAGGGCGCGCTGGTCGCGAACCTGGTGCTCAACGACATCGCCGACGGGAAACTGGCCGTGGACAAATCGCGGTTCAGGGCGAAGATCTTCGCCGACCCGATGCAGCCCGTCGGCCCGCCGGGACGGGGGATCAGCGCGGTGCTCCCGCCGGGCACCGGGGCGCCGTCGCCGTTCGGCGGCTACGTGTCGTTCGGCCCCGGCCGCACCGACTTCGGCGGTATCCCGTACATCCGCTACTGCATCGAAACCGACGGTGTCTGCCACTTCGACACCATCGAAGCGCCGGGCGGATACTTCGCCCAGCACCTGTGTTACCAGTGGGCCCGTCCCACGGATCACCGCTCGATCATGGAGGACACGATCGCGGACGGCGTGTACACCAACGGATCGCACGCGCTGCCGCGGCAGAACTGCCGTCCGCCGTGGCCGGTGGCTTGACCGGCTGAAGACGGCTGCCGTCCGGCGCCCGATCGCCGGGTGACAGCGGTTCGGGCGATGGCCCGCCCACAGTGTCGTGGGCGGGCCATCGTCGGACGCGAGAGGACCTCACGCGTGTCGTCCGTCTGGACACGCGTGTCGGCCATCCAGTCACCGGAACTCGCCACTCGCGCGACAGCAGCAGGTATCCAAGACAGGTCTAGACGTCCCTTGTGGACATTCAGGACACGGTCGATACCCGTCGTCCGATCCCTTCATCCCCTACCGAGCCGGCAGGCCTTCCGGTGCCGGCGCGTGGCCGGTCGGCCGGGCGGTGAACGTGCCCCGGCCCTGGGTCCGGCTGCGCAGCCGCGTCGCGTAGCCGAACAGTTCGGCCAGCGGCACGGTCGCGGTGACCACGGTCGTTCCCGCGCGCACCGTCGAACCCAGCACGCGGCCACGCCGGGCCGCGAGGTCACCGAGCACCACGCCGACGGCGCTTTCGGGCACGGTGACGGTCACTTCCGCGACCGGCTCCAGCAGTGTGATCGTGCCGGCGGCCAAAGCCGCCCGGAGCGCGAACCGCCCGGCCGTCCGGAACGCCATCTCCGACGAGTCCTTCGAGTGGGTGGACCCGTCGGTCAGCGTGACCCGGACACCGGTCACCGGATGACCGCCGAGCGGGCCTTCCGCCAGCGCGTCACGGCAACCCGCCTCGACGGCGCGGACGAACTCCCGCGGCACCCGGCCACCGAACACAGTGGACCGGAACTCGAATTCCCCTTCCGCCAGGGGTTCCGTGTCGACGACGACGTGGGCGAACTGCCCGGCGCCACCGTCCTGTTTGACGTGACGGTAGACGAAACCGGACACACCGCGCGCCACCGTCTCGCGGTAGGCGACACGAGGCCGCCCCACGCCGACGTCCAGCCCCTGGTCGCGCCGGATCTTCTCCACCGCCACCTCCAGATGCAGTTCGCCCATTCCCGAAAGCAGGGTCTGGCCGGTCTCGCGATCGGTCCGGATGACCAGCGACGGGTCCTCCTCGACCAGTCGCGCCAGCGCCGACATCAGCCGTTCCGTGTCGGTTCCCGTCCGTGCCTCGACGGCGACCGACACGACCGGATCGGCCACGACGGGTGGCTCGAGCAGGAGCGGCTCCGACGGTGTGCACAGCGTCGTCCCGGCACGGGCCGTCTTCAGGCCGACCACCGCGACGATGTCGCCCGCGACGGCGCTGTCCACCCTGGTGTGCCGGTCCGCCTGGACCCGCAGGATGCGGCCGACGCGCTCGATACGACCACCGCCCACGTCCATCACCGCCTCCGAAGTCCTGATCGTGCCCGAGTAGACCCGCAGGTACGTCAACCGCCCGGTGGCGGTCGAGGTCACCTTGAACACCAATGCCGCGAACGGCGCCGACGGATCGGCGGGCCGTTCCTGGGCCGTGCCTTCGTATTCACCCCGGACCGGCGGAACATCCGACGGGGAGGGCAGGTACGCCACCACGGCTTCCAGCAACGGCTCCACACCACGGTCGCGGTAGGCCGAGCCGCACAACACCACGACGCCGTCCCCGGTGCGAGTCAGCTCGCGCAGCGCCGAGACCAGCGTCTCCGTCGACACCGCCGAAGACGCGCAGAACTCCTCCAGCGCGGCCGGATGGAGCTCCGCCACGGTCTCTTCGAGCAGCCGCCGACGCCGGTTCGCTTCGTCCACAAGGGACTCCGGAACCGGACCTTCCTCGGCCGTCCCGGCGCCTTCGGCCCACACGAGTGACCGCATCCGCAGCAGATCGACGACGCCCACGAAACCGTCTTCCGCCCCGATCGGCAGCTGCACCACCAGCGGCCGCGGATGCAGCCGCTCCCGGATGGACTCCACGGCCGCGTCCAGATCGGCGCCCGGGCGGTCGAGTTTGTTGACGAACGCGATCCGCGGAACGCCGTGCCGGTCGGCCTGCCGCCACACCGATTCGCTCTGCGGTTCGACTCCGGCGACGCCGTCGAACACCGCGATCGCGCCGTCGAGGACCCGGAGCGACCGTTCGACCTCGTCGGAGAAATCGACGTGGCCGGGGGTGTCGATCAGGTTGACGAGATGGCCGTCCCACGTGCAGCTGACGGCGGCGGCGAAGATGGTGATGCCACGGTCCCGCTCCTGGGAGTCGAAGTCGGTCACGGTCGTGCCGTCGTGGACCTCACCGCGTTTGTAGGTGGTGCCGGTGACGTACAGGATCCGTTCGGTGAGGGTGGTCTTGCCGGCGTCGACATGGGCGAGGATGCCCAGATTGCGGACGGCGGACAGCGGGACGGTGCGCATGGCGCGGGCCTTTCGAAAGTGATCTCCACAGCTCTGATCGCGCGATTCGGGCGAACGCGGGCAGGCGCCCTCGCCGTCGGGGAACGACGGGAAGAGGGCGCGAAAAAGCCGGGCGTTCGTCAGCGGGCCGGTGCTAGCCGCGCGGCAGGCACCGGACGCGCGGAGACACGAGGATCACCTCGTAGCGGGCCGAGGGGACGACGACGGCGTGGTGATGACGCACTGTCCTGTCCTTCCTCGCCGGGATGATTCGCGAGGAGTGTAGCCACCGGGAACACTGGCCGGGAACCGATTTTCCACGAATCCGGCGGAACCCGACCAGTTTCCGGTGACGGCGGTGTCCATCCTTTCGAGGGGCACCACAGGAGAAAGGGACGGCATGGGGGCGGACGAACTGCTGAGCTTGGCGAAGACCGGTGACGGTGCGGCGTTCCGTGATCTCGTCGCGCCGTACCGCCGTGAGCTGCAGGCTCACTGCTACCGCATGTCGGGCTCCGTGCAGGACGCCGAGGATCTGCTGCAGGAGACGTTGCTGGCCGCGTGGCGCGGGATCGGCGCGTACGAGGAACGCGCCTCCGTGCGGACCTGGCCGTACCGGATCGCGACCAACCGCTGCCTGAACGCGCTGCGTGCGGGCGACCGCCGCCCGCACGACCACGCGGCCTACCGACCGGAGGTCCCGTTGCCCGAGCCGTCGCGCCGCCGCCCGGAACCCAGCTGGCTCGAGCCCTACCCAGACGTCCTGCTCGACGGGATCGCCGATCAGCTGCCCGGGCCGGAGGCGCGCTACGAGACCAGAGAGTCGATCTCGCTCGCGTTCCTGGCGGCACTCCAGCAGCTTCCGCCGCGACAGCGGGCCGTGCTGGTGCTGCGGGACGTCCTCGGGTTCCGTGCCGCCGAGGTGGCCGGGATCCTCGACACCACGGAGAACGCGGTGACCAGTGCCCTGAAGCGGGCTCGTTCGGCGCTGGCCAAGGAGCTGCCCGGCGGCGGACGCGAGACCGCTCCCCTGCCGGACTCGCCGCGGGAACGCCGGATCGTCGACGAGTTCACCCGCGCCTTCGAGGCCGGCGACGTCGAGGCCATCGTGGCGCTGCTGACCGACGACGCGTGGCTCACCATGCCCCCGCTTCCCCTGGAGTACCAGGGCCCGGACGCCGTCGGGCACTTCCTGGCGACCGTCGCGTACTGCGACGGCCGGCGGTACTCGCTGATCCCGGCCCGCGCGAACGGGCAACCCGCCTTCGGCTGCTACCTCCGTGATCCGAGGACGCCGATCGGGCACGCGCACGGGGTGCTCGTGCTGGAACTGTCCGGCGATCGGATCACCGCGGTGACCCGGTTCCTCGACAACTCGCTGCTCGCCGCGTTCGGCCTTCCCCGCTCGTTGCGCGGCTGATCCTCCGCTCTTCCGTGGCCACGTCCGCCGGGCGTGTGCCCCGTCATGCCCGAAACAAGGAGAAACCTTGACAACCAAACAGGCGTGGGTTCTGGGACTCGCCTCGCTGGCGTCGTTCATGATGGCGCTGGACAGCCAGATCGTGACGACCGCGCTGGGCACGATCCACCGGGATCTGGACGCGTCGATCGAACAGCTCGAATGGACCGTGAACGCCTACAACCTCAGCTTCGCCGTCCTGCTGCTCACCGGAGCGGCGCTCGGCGACCGCTTCGGCCGCCGCCGGATGTTCGTCACCGGCCTCGCGGTGTTCACCCTCGCCTCGGTGGCCTGCGCGCTGTCGGCGGACATCGGCACGCTGATCGTCGCGCGCGCCGCACAGGGCGTCGGTGCCGCGATGGTGCTGCCGCTGTCACTCACCTTGATCAGCGCGATCTTCCCGCCCGAGCGGCGGGGCAAGGCGATGGGGCTCTATCTGGGGCTCACCGGGCTGGCGACGTTCAGCGGCCCGTTCATCGGCGGTGCCATCGCCGAAGGGCTGGCCTGGCAAGGGGTCTTCTGGCTCAACCTGCCGGTCGGCGTCGTCGCCGTGCTGCTCACGCTCCGGCGCGTCGACGAGAGCGCCGGACCGGCGACGCGCTTCGACCTGGGCGGCGTCGTGCTGGTGACGCTGGGATCGCTGGGCATCGTGTGGGGCCTCGTCCGCGGAAATCTCGCGGGCTGGGGCAGCGCCGAAGTCCTGGGCTCGCTGACACTCGGCGTCGTGCTGGTGATCGCGTTCGTGTTCTGGGAACGGCACAACGAAGCGCCGATGCTGCCGATCCGGTTCTTCCGGCTGCGGGCCTTCTCCACGGCGAACGCGGCGAACTTCTGCGTCTTCGCCTCGCTGTACGGCACGTTGTTCTTCCTGCCGCAGTACTTCCAGACCGCGCAAGGACTCGGGCCGTTCGAGGCGGGACTGCGCCTGATGCCGTGGACCGCGACCCTGATGATCTGCGCGCCCGTCGCGGGCAGACTGGCGGACAAGTACAGCGCGCGCACGTTCGTGGCCGCCGGGCTGCTGCTCCAGACCGCCGGCATGAGCTGGATCGCCCTGGTCGCCGCGCCCGGCACGAGCTATGCCGCCCTGCTGCCGGGGTTGATCGTCAGCGGCGTCGGCCTCACTTCGGCCATGCCCGCCGCGCAGCGTTCGGTCGTCGGAGCCGTCCGGCCGCCCGAAATCGGGCAGGCGTCGGGTGCGTTCATGACGTTGCGGATCTTCGGCGGGGTCTTCGGCGTCGCGGTGGCGGTCGCCGCCTTCACCGGCTCGGGAAGTCATGGGTCGCCGGAGGAATTCGGCGGCGGTTTCACCGCGGCGATGGGCACGGTCGTCGCGTTCGCCTTCACGGGAATGCTGGTCGCCTTGGCGATGCCGGGCAGGCGACCGGCCGAAGCACCGCGGGCACCCGCCCTGACCGGTACCGATCGAGGAGGAAACCGATGACCGACCTGACCGCTGGAGCCGAAACACTCCGCGCCCTGCACAGCGGGGAAATGCTCGTCCTGCCGAACGTCTGGGACGCGGCGAGCGCCGAAGTCGTGGCGGAGGCGGGTTTCCCCGCGATCGCCACCGCCAGTGCCGCCGTGTCGGCGATGCTCGGCTATCCCGACGGCGAAGGTGCGCCTTGGCAGGAGATGTTCGCGGCGGCAGGCCGGATCGCCGGCGCGGTCTCGTTGCCGGTCACCGTGGACGCGGAAGCGGGCTACGGCCTGAGGCCGCGGGAATTCGTGGACCGGCTGCTGGAGACCGGTGCCGTCGGCTGCAACCTGGAGGACACCGATCACCGGACCGGCAAGCTGACCGATGCCGATCGGCACGCCCAGCGGCTCGCGGACATCCGCTCGGCCGCGGACGAGGCGGGGGTGCCGATCGTCGTCAACGCCAGGGTCGACACGTTCCTGGGCGACCGCGGGATCCCGGAACCGGAAAGGCTCGCCGAGGCCATCCGGCGGGGCCGGCTCTACCGGGAGGCCGGGGCCGATTGCGTGTACCCGATCGGGGTGCGCCGTCGGGACGACATCGCCACGCTGGTCAGCGAACTCGCGTGCCCGGTGAACGGCAACGTCGGCGGCGAACTGGATCTGGCCGCGCTCCGCGAACTCGGCGTGGCCAGGGTGTCGTACGGCCCGCGCTTCCATCGCGCGGCGCTGGAAGGCTTCCGGACGGCCATCGGGAAGCTGTGGCACTGAGGGGTGTCACCTTGCGAGCCGGATACCGACCTGCAGGGCTGTGACCATGACCTGATCCCAGGGCTCGCCCGATCCGCGATTCGAGCGCTTCGCGTGGGGGTCGTGAGTGGCAATGATCGTTCTAACCGTCTTTACCACTCACGACCTTGCACCGGTCACTTGCAGAAGGCGGCGTCCACAGTGGCCATGACCGCCTTGGCCCCCTTCTCCCCGTCGCCGAACGTGCCCGGCAGGGCGGTCACCGCGAGACCGACGATCCGGCCGTCTTCCGTGACTCCACCACGGGTTTCGAATCCGTGGATGTCCCCGCCGTGTCCCCAGTACACGCCACCGCAGCTGAGCGGATTGCTCATCAGGCCCAGACCGTATTTCGTACCGGGGAAGAGCGGCGCGTCGACCGTCTTCCGCATTTCGGCCAGCTGCGCGGCGGGCAGCAACCTGCCTTCGAGCAACACCTTGAAGAACTTGCCGAGGTCACTGGGCGTCGAGATCAGCTGCCCGGCGGCGCCGCCCCAGGACGGGTCCATCTCGGTCGCGTCGACCACCTTGCCGGTGGCGGCGTCGCCGATGGCGTAGCCCTGCGGATGGCGTCCCTGGATGGTCTGGTCGCCGACCTGCGGCCAGTAGGTGTGCTTCAGGCCCGCCTTCTTGATCACGCGTTCGGTGATCTGCTCTTGGATCGGGCGTCCGGTCACCTTCTCGATCAGCATGCCCGCCAGCAGGTAGCCGGTGTTGCTGTACTCCCATTTCGTGCCGGGGGCGAACTTCGCCGGGTGGCTCAAGGCCGCGGCGAGCAGTTCGTGGGCCGGGATGTACCGGTGTCGCACCTGCTCGAAGTTCTCCAGTCCGAGGTATTCGGTGTAGTTCGGCAGCCCGCTGGTGTGCTGCAGCAGCTGCCGGACGGTGATCCTGGTGGCGTCGATGCCCTCGCCACGCACGATCCCGGGAAGGTACTTCTCGATCGGCGCGTCCAGTTCCACCTTGCCCTCGGCCACCAGTTGCAGGACCGCGACCGCGGTGAACGTCTTGGTGTTGCTGCCCGCCCGGACCGTGCCGTCCCGGGGAACCGGGACCTGGCGATCGATCCGCGAGGACCCCGAGACCAGCGACGACGCCCGCCTTCGGTCGGCCACGTAGGCGAGCGCGGCCGGGAACTTCTCCTGACGCACCAACGAGTCCAACCCCTTCTGCAACTCGGTCCCGGTGGCCGGGGCCGCGTCCGCCGCCGTGGTCCACGCGGCGCCCAGCAGCCCCGCCACCGTCAGGACCACGACACCCTTGCGTACTGTCATTCGCACTCCTCGCTCGATCGGATCGACGTCTACGACCTTGGCCGAACCGGGCGCGAAGATCAGGAGTGCCGGCTGCCGAATCCCGGGTAGCGCTGGCGCTACCCCACCGAAAATTTTCGGACCAGAATTCGTCCCACCATTGTCCGCGCGGGATGCGGCTGACTAAGGTCAGTCCGGTAAGTGGACTAGACCACCCGAGGCCGGGAGGCGACGATGCCCCTCGACGAACAGCAGACCTGGGCAATGCTGCGCGAGCTGGACGAACCCGGCCACTGGGAGGTGCCGCACGACTTCGACGGACCGGCCGAACGGGCCAGATTCGAGCGACTGGCCGAACGACTCGGCCACCGATTCGGCTGCACCTGCGAAGTCGACCGGAACGTCCAGGACGCCAGCCACCTCGGCCGGATCGTGATCCCCGCCAGCGCGATCCCCGCGTTGGACCAGGTGACCGTCACGGTCAGCAATTTCGGCGGCCTCGTCGCGGTGACGCTGGGGAATCCGGGCAGTTACGACGAAGACGAGGAACAGGTGTTCTTCCCGGCACCGGTCCGGGGACAGGTCGAAGACGAGCTGGCGGCCCTCGGCTACCTGCCCGTCTCCGAACATCCGCTGTGGACCAAGTACACCGGGATCAGCGGCTTCGACACCCTCTATCCCCGCGACCGGCCGCCGTCGTGGTGGAACCGGTTCTTCGACTATCTCTAGGCGTTGCTCGGTGCGAGCGCGCCCGCGAGTTCCGCCGCGTCCGGCACGCTGACGAGCACCTCGTCGAACGAGAGCCCGGCGGCCCCGCGATCGATCTCGATCCGCAACCCCGGCGCACCCCTGCGGACGGACACGAGCTGACGGATCCCCGTGCCCAGCCCCCAGTAGCCCACCTTCAGTACTCCGCTGATCAGCGCGCCGGCCCGTCCCCCGCGCGTCCGCCGCAGGGGCGCGTCGACGTACTCGACGACCTTGATCGCCGCCCGCGGCACGACCACTTCGTCGCGCCACACGGCCAATCGCTCCCAGGCCGAGAACCTCACCCGCACTCCGCCATCGGTGATGTCCATCGTCGCCATCGTGACCACTTCCCTCCATAGGCAGCTGATGTAGTTGTTATAGCAAGTGTATAGCAGATATCCTTGCGTGGTGTTGCTGACTCTCGACCTCGACAGCGAGGTTCCGATCTACCAGCAGATCCGCGACCGGATCATCGAAGCCGTCGCCGACGGCGTGCTGGCCGAGGGCAGCACCCTGCCCTCCACCCGGCAGCTTGGCGCCGATCTCGGGATCAACTTCCACACCGTCAACAAGGCCTACGACCTGCTGCGGACGCAGGGCTTCATCCGCATCAACCGCAAGACCGGCGCGGTCGTCCGGCGGGACGCGTCCTCCGGTCCGGCGGAAGACGGCTACGCGGACGAATGGCAGGAGCGCCTGCGCACCTTGCTCGCCGAAGCCGTCGCCCTGGGCCTTGGCCCGCGCGAGGTGACCGGCCGGTGCGAGTCCGTACTGGACTCCTTCGCCGTGAGCGCCCGGCGATGACCGGACCGCTCTGGCTGAACCTGGCCATCATCGCGTTCACCGCGGCCACCTTCGCCTCGGCGCCCGCGCTGGCAAGGCCGACCCTTCCCTTCGGCGTCCGGGTCCCGGCCCGGCGCACCGGCGAGGCCGTCATTCTCCGCACGCGGCGTCGCTACAACCAGGGAATCGCGGCAGGCGCGGTCGTCGCCTGCGGCGTCCTCGTCGGCGGCCTCGCACCCGAGATCGTCCTGATCGGTCTCGTCGCGGTCTATTCGCTGCTCGGCGGCCTGGCCGGTCGTTCGATCGCCACCGCGAAACGCGAGGAAGGCTGGTACGCCGGGACACGTCAGGCGGTCACCGCGGACACGTCGCTGCGCTCGGATCCGGTCCGTCCACAGTGGATCCTGCTGGCGCCGGCGGTGCTGCTCACCGTCGTCACGGCGGTCATCGGCCTGTCCAAGGGCACCGGGAACTTCTCGACGGTCCTCACGCAGATCCTGGTCGTCGTCCTGATCCCGCCCCTGACCATCGCCATCTCACGGGCCCGGCCCGAGATCGACGCCGCACAGCCTTCCGCGTCCGCTTCGCGGTACCGGGAGTACCTGCACGGGGTGCTCAGCCTGCTGCTGATCTCCGCGGGCTGCGTCAACGCGACCATGCTCCTCATTTCGCTTCAGCTCTGGGAAGTCGTCGAGACGACGGTGCCGACCACGATCGTGGCCTACCTGCCCCTCCTCGCCGCCTTCATCGCGTGGATCGTCTTCTCCGTCAGCGCAGGCGACGCCGGGCACCGGTTGTCCCCCACCGGCGACGAACCGGAGACCCGGTACGAGCAACGCGACGACGACCGCCACTGGCACGCCGCCGGGATGGTCTATGTGAACCGGAACGACCCCGCGCTCCTGGTGCACCGGCGGGTCGGAACCTACTGGACGCTCAATCTCGGGCATCCGATCGCCTGGATCGTGCTCGCCGCGGTCGCCGTGACCGGGGTGCTCGCCGGATTCGGTGTCGTGAGCCTCCCGGCGAAGGGCGGCTGACGGTACCCTGGCCGTGGGTGAGGAACCGTGGCCGTGGTGCCCGACTTCGTGGGAAAGCAGGCGCTCGACGCCTGGCTCTCCGGGCATGACGCGGGCTTGTCGCTGCAAGGCCCCGATCCGGACAGCCCCCATCCGCTGCTGAACGGCCAGGTCGTCGCGCAGGTGCCCGCGGCCGGAACGCGGCTGCCGCGGTGGAGCGTGGTGACCGTCTGGATCACCGGCGGCGGTGACCCCGCCGGCGTCCGCGAGCCGCGGCGTCCGCTTCCGAACCTTCTCGAAGACCAGGCCGAGGGCTGATCACCGGGTGTGATCGGCGGTGCCCGAGCCGCTCGTTACCCTGAGGCAATGACGTCGCAGAAAACCCCTCAAACCATGAAGCCCGCGACAGCGGCGAAGAAGCTGGGTGTGTACCTCGAGGCGACCCCGGCGGAGTTCCAGGAGGGTGTCGTTTCCCGCGACGAACTGAACGCGCTGCAGGCCGAGCCGCCCGAGTGGCTGCGGGAACTGCGCCGCAACGGGCCGCATCCGCGTCCGGTCATCGCGGCGAAGCTGGGCGTCTCCATCAGCGGCCTGGCGCGCGGCGGGATCACCGGCGCCCTCACCACCGAGCAGATCGACGCGATCAAGAACGACAACCCCGACTGGCTGCAGCGGGAGCGCGAGACGCAGGCCGAGGTCCGTAAGGAGGAGGCGCGCCTCAAGGCCGCCCGTAGCGAGAGCTGACCTCGACGCCGGGCGCACCGGAGGCGTTGCGAAAGGCGCTAACCGCGACGACGGGGCTTGCCGCGCTTCCCGCCCTGAGGAGCGCGGCGATTCCCCGCCTGCGGCTTCCGGCCGGCGGGCTGAGGGCGTTTGCCCTTCGCCGGGGCCTTCTTCTCCGGCGCCTGCTTTTCCGGGGCCTGCTGCCGTCCGCGTGTGCTGTTGACCGTGCGGCCGCGCACGATCCCGATGAACTGCTCCATCAGGTCAGTGGTCTCGTCGTCCGGCCAGGACAGCGCGACCCCGGACTCCGGCGTGCCGGAGATCGGGCGGTAGGTCAGGTCACGCCGGTGGTGCAGCCGCGCGAGCGACTGCGGTACGACGAGGAGCCCGACACCGGCGGCGACCAGCTCGATGGCGTCCGCCGTGGTGGCGGGCCGATCCAGCGCGGGTTTCCCCGGCGGCGCGTCCCAGTCCAGCGTGTCGTCGAGCGGGTGCAGCACGATTTCGTCGGCGATGTCGTCGGCCGAGACCTCGTCCGCGGCGGCGACCAGGTGGTCCTTGGGAACGACCACGACGGTCGTCTCGGTGTAGAGCGGGATCGCGTGCAGCCCCTCGCGATCGATCGGGAGCCTCAACAGGACGGCGTCCACCTCGCGCTCCCGGACCAGCGCGGCGGCTTCGGCCGAGGTCGTCTGGACGAGTTCGAGCGGGACGTCGGGCGACCGTTCGTTCCAGATCCGGACCCACTTCGAGGGCGTCACGCCGGGGACGTACGCGAGCTTGAAGGAGGCGGGTGTGTCCGGGCCGGTCATGGGCGCAAGGTTACCGGGAGTGGTCATCGCCCTCGTGAGTGGCAAGGACGGTTAGAACCGTCCTTGCCACTCACGAGGGCCGCTACGGAGCCCAGGCCGCGGACACCGCCCAGGTCACGTCCTGGTCGTACGAGACCGGGTTGTCGTACGGGTGGCCGCCGCCGCTGGTGGCGACGTAGACCTCCTCGGCGTAGTGCCGCATGTTCGTGCCCAGCTCGTTCACCGACGCCAGCCGCACGCCGCCGGCGCCGGGCTGGGCGCAGAACGTCGCGTCCTTCCGGAACAGGTCGGTGTTGTCGTTCCCGCCCAGCCGCACCCGGAAGTCCGCGTGCCGCAGGAACTGGCCCGGATAGTTCCGGGCCTCCAGCGAGTAGCACGAGGGGTCCGCGAGACCGCGCCGCACGACGAACGTCGCGTCCGCCTTCAGCAGCGCCGCGCTCCCCGCGTTCACCACGTCCGTCCGCGCGAGGCCGTCACGGTGCCGCAGGAACCGGTCGGTGAAGCCGGGAGTCGTCACCTTGAACGACCGCGCCTGGTCCAGCGGCAGATCCGCGCCGCTGCGCCAAAGCGGGACCGACGCCGCCCAGGTCGTGTCCGCCGTGAAGCTCGACGGCGTGTCCCACGGGTTCGGTCCGCCGCTGCGCGCGAGATAGACGGTCGCGGCGTAGTGCCGGAGGTACGCGCCACGCTGGTTGAACGACTCCAGAGCCGTTCCGCCGGCGCCCTCCCTCGCGCAGAAGGTCGCGTCCCCGGCGAACAGCGCCGAACCGTCGTTCGGGTCCTTCCGGATCCGCGACGACGCGTGCCGCAGGAAGTGCCCGGGGTAGTTCCGTGACTCGAACGACAGGCACGACGCGTCGGCCAGTCCCTGCCGGGCCCAGAACGTCGCGTCCTTCTTGGCGAAGTCCGCGCTGCCCTCGCCAAGGACGTCGGTCCTCACGAAGTCGTCCTGGTGCCGGAGGTAGCGATCCGCGTACCCCGCCGTGGTGACCCGTAACGACACGAGTTCGCCCCGGCCGACCTCGGTGCCCTTGGCGATGGCGAGCACCTTCCGGTTGATCTCGCGCACCCGCGCCTCGGTCATCTTCAGCACGCGGCGGTCGTAGGTGTAGAAGCCGTTGACCTCGTTCTCGACGTCGTACGGCTCGGTGTAGACCGACGCGGAAAGCCCGCGGCCGTGCACGAACCGCCCGACCTGCTTGGTGATCTCCACGTACCGGTTCGTCAGCGAAGTCTCGTCCGGGTACAGCGCGCCGTACGCGAAACCCTTGCCCGGTTCCCATTCGTGCCCGGTGACGCGCCGTCCGAGGCCGCCGTACTCACCCAGTACGGCGATCCGGCGTGCGTCGGGTTGCCTCGTACCGGTGGAGACCTGGTACGCGTGATCGTCGATCACGTCGCCGTTGCCCGGATCCGGATCGGACACACAGCAGTTCGATCCGGAGTTGTGGTTGATCAGCCGGGTGCCGTCGATCGAGCGGACCAGGTCCACGATGCGCCCGGCCTCGTACTCGCCCCAGCCTTCGTTGAACGGCACCCACTGCACGATCGACGTGATGCCCTTGTGCTGCTCGATCATCCGCCGCAGTTCGGACTCGAAGTTCGCGTGCCCGTTCGGGACCTCGTCGACCGAATCGAGCGACGGCATGTCCTGCCAGACCATCAGCCCGAGCCGGTCCGCGTGGTAGAACCACCGCGCGGGCTCGACCTTGATGTGCTTGCGGACCATGTTGAAGCCCAGCGCCTTCTGCCGTTCGAGGTCGAACCGCAGTGCCTCGTCGGTCGGCGCGGTGTAGATGCCGTCCGGCCAGTATCCCTGGTCCAGCGTGCCGAGCTGGAAGACGAACTTCCCGTTCAGCAGCGGCCGCATCACGCCGCCGACCATCGCCTTGCCCAGTGACCGCATGCCGAAGTACCCGGTGACGACGTCGCCTCCCGGCAGCCGGACGCGCAGGTCGTAGAGGAATGGATCGTCCGGCGACCACAGCCGCGCGTTCGGTACCGGCACCCGCAGGCGGGAACCGACGGCACCGGTCGCGGTCCCGACCACCTGGCCGCCCGAAAGCACCTCGGCGGTCGCCTGCTGCCCGGGTGTGCCCTGGACGACGAGGTCGAGCGCGCCGCCGGGAACATCGGGTGTGGTGTCGAGCCGGGTGATGTGCTCGGCCCGCACAGGCTCCAGCCAGACGGTCTGCCAGATTCCCGACGCCGCCGTGTAGAAGATGCCGCCGGGTGCCTTGCGCTGCTTGCCCACCGGGTACCGGCTGCCGTCGACCGGCGACGCGACGCCGACGACGATCTCGTTCTCCCCCGCCTTGAGCGCCGTGGTGATGTCGAACGAGAAGGCGTCGAAACCACCGGTGTGGCCGCCGATCGACGTCCCGTTGACCCACACCCTGGTCTCCCAGGTGACGGCACCGAAGTTGAGCTTCACCCGGCGACCGTCCCATGTGGACGGAACGGTGAACGTCCTGCGGTAGAACATGTTGTCCTCATGCCGTTTGATCCCCGAAAGCATCGACTCGATCGGGTAAGGCACGAGGACGTCCTCGCTCAACGGCCTGCCGATCGGTGGCGAGTTCAGGTTCGGCGCGCCGGTGAATCCCCAGGTTCCGTTGAGATTGAGCCATTCCGAGCGCACCAGCTGCGGGCGCGGGTACTCGGGCAGCGCGTTCGATGGGGAGACCTGGTCCGTCCACGGGGTCGGGAGCGGGACGGGGGCGGCTTGGGCGACGGGGACGAGTGCCGTCGCGGCGGCCAGCAGACCGGCCACGACGCTCAGGGCGCGCGCGGTTCTTCGGTGCATGCGATCTCCCTATCTCCGGGCGGTCGTACGGGCCAATGACCGTTGCAGCACAACGACCACCAAGAGGAACGCACCGCTGACCACCGACTGGTAGTTGCTGTCGAGAGTTCCGATCTGGTTGATGACGTTCTGGATGACCGTTCGGATGCCCACTCCGATGACCGTGCCGAGAATCGTGCCCATTCCGCCGGTCAGCAGGGTGCCGCCGATGACGACCACGGAGATGGCGTCCAGTTCGAGGCCGACCCCGATCACCGTGACGCCGGATTGCAGGTACGCCGCCGTGAGCGCGCCCGCGAGCCCGGACAGGACACCGCTCATCACGTAGACGGTGACCTTGGTGCGCGCCACCGGCAGCCCCATCAGTTTCGCGGACTGCTCCGACCCGCCGGTCGCGAACACCGACTGCCCGAACCGGGTCCGCCGCAACAGCAGCCCGCCGATCAGGCAGAGCGCCGCCGCGATGAACACCGGATAGCCGAACCCGAACAGCGTGCCGCGCCCGAGTTCGACGAACGCCTCGCCTTCCGGGATCTTGTACGTCGTCGCGCCCTCGGAGGTGATCGCGAGCAGCAGCCCGCGGGCGAACAGCAGAGACGCCAGCGTGACGATGAACGGCGCCATCCCGGTCTTCGCGACGAGCAGCCCGTTGATCAGGCCGATCAGCCCGCACACCGCCAGCGGCAGCAGCAGCGCGACGAGGAAGCCCCACTGCGACCCGTAGGCGGCGAGGACCCCGCCGAGCGCGTAGACCGACCCCACCGACAGGTCGATCCCGCCGGTGATGATCACGAACGTCATCCCGAGTGCGATGATGGCGAGGAACGAGCTCTGCAACGCGATGTCGCGCAGGTTGTCCAGGCTGCCGAAGCGCGGGAACAGCAGCCACGCGACGGCGACCATGAGCACCAGCGCGATCGCCGCGCCCTGTTTCTGCAGCACTCCGGCCATCAGCTCGCGCCGCGTGGAGTCCTGAGCGGCCATCGTGGGCGCCGCGGTCATCGGCTGCTCCGTTCCCGTGCGACGTACACCGCGCCGACGATGATCGCGGCCTGGATCATCTGCGCGGTCGAATCCGGCAGGTTGTGCTTGATGAGCGTGGCGCGGACGAGCTGCATGAGCAGGACCCCCATCACCGTGCCGAGGATGCGGACCCGGCCGCCGGTCAGCGGCGTGCCGCCGACCACGACCGCGGTGATCGCGGACAGTTCCATCAGCAGGCCCGCGTCCGCGGGGTCGCCCGCGCCCAGCCTGGCGGTGGAGAGCACTCCGGCCAGCGCCGCGAGCAGCCCGCAGATCGCGTAGACACCGATGAGGACGCGAGTGACCGGCAGCCCGGCGAGCACGCTGGCCCGCCGGTTGCCGCCGATCGCGACCAGCCGCCTGCCGAACGCCGTCTTCCCGACCAGTGCCGCCATCAGCACGGCGAGGACGGCCGCGATGAGCACGCTCACTGGGACCCCGAGCACCTCGCCGGTGCCGAGTGCGAGGAAACCCGGATCGTGCAGCTGGATCAGCTGGCCGTCGGCGAGCACCAGCGCGAGCCCGCGCCCGCCGACGAGCAACGCCAGCGTCGCCACGATGGGCTGGATCCCGACTCTGGCCACGAGAACGCCGTTGAACGCCCCCGCCGCCAGCCCCGCGGCGAGCGCGATGGCGACCGCGGGCAGCGTTCCGTAGCCGAGGTAGAGCGGAACGAGCGCGGCCGAGAGCGCCATCACCGCGCCCACCGACAGGTCGACGCCTTCGGTGCCGATCACCAGCGCCATCCCGAGCGCGACCACCAGTACCGGCGCGGCCTGGATGAGCTGGGTGCGGAAGTTGCCGACGGTCAGGAAGTTCGCCGTGAACGCGATGTTGAACAGGACGAGCGCGACGACGGCGACGTACACGCCGTACTCCTGCAGCCACCGCGCCGCCCGGGTCCGGTCCACCGTTTTCGCCGTATCCGTCATGGTGGGCCCCGGTTCCTCCGTTCTCCGCTGGGTGCTAGTCATCCGCGCCGCCCGAGGCGATCGCGGTCAGCACGTGGTCCTGGGTGAGCTGGTCCCCCGCCAGTTCCCCGACCACCGCGCCGTCCTTGAGCACGATCAGCCGGTCGGCGCCGTCGAGGAGTTCGTCCATCTCCGACGAGATCAGCAGGACCGCGAGCCCGTCTTTCGCGAGTTCGTCGATGAGCGCCTGCACCTCCGCCTTCGCGCCGACGTCGATCCCCCGCGTCGGCTCGTCGAGCAGCAGCACCTTTGGTTCGGTGCAGAGCCAGCGGGCGAGCAGCACCTTCTGCTGATTTCCGCCGGAGAGCTCCGCGACCTTCTGATCCGGGCTGGACACCTTGATCCGCAGGCGTTTCACGAACGTGTCGACGATCCTGTCCTGCCTCGCCCGGCTGACCAGACCGAAGCGCGACAGCCTCGGCAACGCGGCGAGCACGATGTTCTCCCGCACCGAGAGATGCGGGATGATGCCCTCGGTCTTGCGGTCTTCGGCGAGCATGCTGACGCCCGCGCGCATCGCGGCGGCCACGTTCCCTTGCGGGACTTGCTTTCCGCCGACGAGCACCGTGCCACCGGAGAGCGGCAGATCGCCGACGATCGCCCGCGCGGTCTCCGTGCGGCCGGAGCCGAGCAGTCCCGCGAGGCCGACGATCTCGCCGGGTTTGATCTCCACCGAGACGCCGCTGAGCCGGTTGCCGCTGGTGAGGTTCTCCGCACGCAGCACCGGCTCCCGGCCGGTGTCGTGGTCGCCCTCGAACGCCGTCGCGCCGTGCGAGCGGATGTCGCCCACACTACGGCCGAGCATCATCGACACCAGTTCCAGCCGCGGCAGGTCGGCGAGCGGTCCGGTGTGGACCCGCTTGCCGTCCCGCAGCACCGTCACCCGTTCGCAGATCCGGTACAGCTCGTCCATCCGGTGGCTGACGTACACGATCGCGATCCCGCGTTCGTGCAGCCTGCCGATGACCTCGAACAGCGTCTCGACCTCACGCGGCTCCAGCGAGGACGTCGGCTCGTCCATGATCACGACGTCGGCGTCGACCGACACCGCTCGGGCCAGCGCCACCATCTGCTGCGCGCCGACCCCGAGTGTCCCGAGTGGACGGCGGACGTCGGCGTCGATGCCGTAGTCCTTCAGCAGCGCCGCCGCGTCGGCGTTCATCCGCGCCCAGTCCACCAGCCCGAACCGCTTCCTCGGCTCGCGGCCGAGGTACACGTTGCTCGCCACGCTCATCAGCGGGATGAGGTTGACCTCCTGGTAGATCGTGGAGATCGCGCCCCGCGCGTGGATCGTGCCGGAGTCCGGCTTGTGCACGCCGGTGAGCACCTTGATCAGCGTCGACTTCCCGGCGCCGTTCTCGCCCACCAGCGCGTGCACCTCGCCCGGCCGCAGCGCGAACGACACGTCGTCGAGCGCGCGCACCCCGGCGAACGTCTTCGTCACGCCTTCGACCTCGAGAACCGGTTCCATCGTCAGTACGCGTTCCCGAGCTTCTGGGCCGCGTTCGCCGAGTCGTACTGGTCGTCGGAGATCACCACGGTCGGCGGGATCTCCTTGCCGGCGGCGAAGTCCTGCAGCGTGGAGAAGGCGAGCGGGCCGAAGCGCGGGTTGGACTCGATCACCGCGTTGTAGCTGCCGTCGGCGATCAGCTGGACGGCGTTGCGGGTGCCGTCGATCGAGACGATCTTGACGTCCTTGCCCGGCGTCTTGCCCGCGGCCTTGAGCGCGGTGACCGCACCGATGCCCATCTCGTCGTTCTCGGCGTAGACGGCGGTGATCTCCGGGTTGCTCTGGATGAGCTGCTCCATGACCGCCTGGCCTTTGGACCGGTCGAACTCGCCGGTCTGCTCGGCGACGATCTGGATCCCCGTGGTCGCGGCGATCTCGTCCTTGAACCCCTTGGTGCGGTCGGTGGTCACGTTGTTGCCGGACGCGCCGAGCAGGATCGCGACCTTGCCGGTGCCGCCGGTGGCCTTCACCATCTCCTGCGCGGCGCGCTTGCCCTGCTCGACGAAGTTGGAGCCGATGAAGGTCAGGTAGTCGGAGCACGGCTGGGAGGTCACCTTGCGGTCGATCGTGACGACCGGGACCTTCTTGGCCTTCGCCGCGTCGAGGGCGGGCTGGAGGCCGTCGGAGTTCAGCGGGGCGACGATGAGCAGCTGCGCGCCGCGGTCCAGCAGCGACTTGATGTCGCTGACCTGCTTGTTGAGATCGCTCTGCGCGTTGGTGATCAGGAGTTTGTCCGCCGGGACACCGAGTTTCGTCGCTTCGTCCTTGATGGACTGCGTCTCGGCGATGCGGAACGGATTCGCCTCCTTCTCCGACTGGGAGAAGCCGATGACCGCGTTCTTCACGTCCACCTGCGGGTAGCCGATCTTTTCGCGGGCACATCCCGGCCCCGCGGCCTGGTTCGGCGCCGCCGAAGCGGCGGGCCCCGCCCCCGACGGGGCGGATTGCTGGGTCTCGCGGCTGGTGCAGGCCGTCAGCGCGAGCGCGAGGCCGGTCACCAGGAGCAGGGTGCGGCGGATGGGCAGGGACATCGATCGCTCCTCGGGGAAGTCGAGCACACGGATCTGCGGTGACCCATGTCACTCATAGGGACGATGCCAGATTTACATCGTTGGTACAACGTTGTAAATCCGCCGTTCGCGCGGCTAGGCTGTGCCGGATCTGTGCCGGAGCACTGCAGAGGGGAGCGAGGGTGGCCACGCTCAAGGACGTCGCCAAGCTTGCGGGCGTCTCGGTCAAGACCGTGTCGAACGTGGTCAACGGCTACGACTTCGTCAAGCCGGAGAACCGCAAGCGCGTCGAGGAGGCACTGGCGTCGACCGGATACCGGCCCAACCTCGGTGCCCGCAATCTCCGCCGCGGCCGCACCGGGTTCCTCGGGCTGATGCTGCCCGAGCTGAGCATCCCGTACTTCGGCGAGCTGGCGGGGCTGGTCCTGCAGGCGGCGCAGGAACACGAGTGGAACGTCCTCATCGAGCAGACCCTCGGCACCAGGGAGCGGGAGCGCAACGCGCTGTCCGCGCTGGGGCCGCATCTGATCGACGGCGCGATCATCAGCCCGGAAGCTTTGCACACCAACGACTTCGAAGACCTGGCGCCGGGCGTTCCGCTGGTGATGCTCGGCGAGCACGTCGTCGACGTCCCGATAGACCACGTCGGTATCGACAACGTGCAGGCCGCCCGGATCGCGGTGCGGCACCTGATCTCGCTCGGCCGCCGCCGGATCGCCGCGATCGGCGCGCATCCGCAGCGTCACACCGCCGCGCAACGGCTGGAGGGTTACCACTCCGCGCTCGAAGAGGCCGGGCTCGCGCCCATACCGGAACTGGTTCTGCCCGCTCTGCGCTACCACCGCGCCAACGGTGCCGAGGCGATGGCGCATCTCCTCGCGCTGCCGGAACCGCCCGACGCGGTCTTCTGTTTCAACGATCTTCTCGCCATCGGCGCCCTGCGCGCCGCGGCCGAACGCGGCGTCCAGGTGCCGTCGGACATGGCGATCGTCGGCTTCGACAACAACGAGGAGAGCGCGTACAGCCTGCCTTCGCTCACGACGATCGCGCCGGACAAGGCGGCGATCGCGCGGGCCGCGGTCGATCTGCTGCGACGGCGTATCGCCGGCGGGAGCGACCTGGAACCCGAGGACGTCCAGACGCCGTTCTCGCTGGAGATCCGGAACAGCACCATCGCGTGACCCCGCATTTCGTCCTCTGAATGCGGTCCTTGCGCGTGCATATACCGCATTCAGAGGACGAAATGCGGGAGTCGTGGCATGGTGTGTCCGTGAACCGGGCCCTGGCCGTGCTGACCCTCGTCGCGTACGTGACGTTGCCGCTCGGCTCGGCCAACTACGAGACGCTCGTGCTGCCGACGCTCTTAGCCGGGCTGGTCTACGCGGCGATCGCGATCGCCGGCTTCCCCTGGGTGCAGAAACACGGGCGCACGTGGGCGATCGTGTACGTCTGCGTTCAGTTACCGCTCGGCTTCACCCTGTTCTCGCTTTCGGGCGCCGCCGTCGGGGCCGTCCTGCTTCTCGTGGTCCTCGTCTGCCACACCGTGTTGCTCCTTCCCCTGCCGGTAGCGTTCGGGGTCGCGGTCGTGATCCCGTTGATCCACCTGCCGATGGCGCCGCTGGACGGGCTCCGCGAGGGGCTCGGGACACTGGCGGTGATGGTCTTCGCCGCCGTGGTGACCGAGTTGGTCGTCCGCGAGAAGCGGGCCCGGGAGGAACTGGCCGAGGCGCATGAACGTCTCCGCGACCAGGCCGCGCAGGCCGAACAACTCGCCACGATCCAGGAGCGCAACCGCGTCGCGCGCGACATCCACGACGGGCTCGGTCACCATCTCACCGTCGTCCAGATGATGTTGCAGGCCGCCCGGGCGGTGATCGGCACCGGCGACACGGAGCGGGCCGACGGGATGCTCGCCAAGGCACAGGACCAGTCGCGCGAGGCGCTGGCGGAGGTCCGGCGGTCGGTGTCGGCGTTGCGGGAGCCGCGCTCCGAACCGCTCGCGGACGCCGTGCGGGCGCTGACGGAGGAGACCTCCGCGGCGGGCGTGCCGACCGGGTTCGAGGTCAAGGGCACCGCGAGGGACACCCGCGCCGACGTGGAGGAGTCGCTGTTCCGGGCGGCTCAGGAGGGACTGACCAACGTGCGCAAGCACGCGCGGGCCACCGCCGCTTCCGTGGTGCTCGACTACGCCGTCACCGATCGAGTCCGGCTCGAGATCCGCGACGACGGTCTCGGGTTCACCGGGGATCCCCCACCGGACAAGGGTTTCGGTCTCGTGGGACTGCGCGAGCGGGTCGCCGGGCTCGGTGGCAGTGTCTCGGTCGACTCAACGGAAGGACACGGCTCGACGCTCACCGTGGAGGTGCCGGGATGAGCGTCCGGGTGCTGATCGTCGACGACCAGGCGTTGTTCCGCGAGGCCCTGGCGACACTGCTGGAGGTCCAGCCGGAGATCGACGTCGTCGGCGAGGCGGGCGACGGCGAGGAGGCCGTCCGGCTCTGCGCCGAACTCCGTCCCGACGTCGCGCTGATGGATCTGCGGATGCCGGTGCTGGACGGTATCGCCGCCACCGTCCGGCTTCGGGCCGAGCAACCGGACGTGCGTGTTCTGGCGTTGACGACGTTCGACGACGACGAGGACGTGTTCGCCGCGTTGCGCGCGGGCGCCGTCGGCTACCTGCTCAAGGACGTCTCGTCGACGCGGCTGGTCGAAGCGCTGGTCGCGGCCCAACGGGGTGAATCGGTGCTGCAGCCCTCGGTCGCGGCGAAACTCGTCGCGCACGTGGCGCGGCTGCCCGCCGAGGCACCCCGGCCGTTGGCGACGCCGCTCTCGGAGCGGGAACTGGAGGTCGTCCGGCTCCTGGCCGACGGCCGCAGCAACCGCGAGATCGCCAAGACGCTGTTCCTCGCCGAAGGCACGGTAAAGAACCTCGTGACGAGCGTCCTGTCCAAGCTCCAGGTGCGGGATCGCACCCAGGCCGCCCTGCGTGCGAAGGAACTCGGCCTGTTCTGAGTGAGGCGCCCGATTGAACGCTTTGCATCCTTTCGCCCGGGGCCAGAGGTGGCGTGCTGGCTTCGTGTCTTGCTGGTGGCGCATGGGGGCTCGCACCGCGACACGGGTGTGACCATTCGCGTCGTGCCTGGCCGGACGACACGCGTGATCAGACGGACGACACGCGTGACTGGATGGACGACACACTCTCGACGCGGGCGAACGCCGGTCACATGACCTCGCGCATGACTTCCGGCACCTGACCCCGTGACCCGCCGCGGCCGAACATTGCTCCCGTCGCACCGACCGAGGGAGCCGAAATGAAGCACACGACCGAACCCAAGACCCGCAAGCAGTCCGTTCTGCACTTCATCCGTCACGCCGTGGAGATGCTGATCGCGATGGTGGCCGGGATGATCGTCCTGGAACCGGTCTGGTCGTTCCTGTGGCCGGGCCTTCCCGGGAACGTGACCGCGAACGCGCTGGTGATGGCGACGAACATGTCGCTCGGCATGGCGCTGTGGATGCGGATCCGGCGCCACGGCTGGGCTTCGATCGCCGAGATGTCGGCCGCGATGTACGTGCCGTATCTGCTGTTCCTGCCGTTCTTCTGGACCGGTCTCGTCCCGGGGGCGACCTTGATGACGGCCGGGCACGTGCTGATGGTGCCCGCGATGCTCGCCGCCATGCTCCGCCGCCGCGCCGAGTACGGGCTCTGACCATGCGATCCTTCATCCGTGTCGCGCTGACCGTGCTGGCGTTCACCGTCGCCGCGCTGGCCCTCCCGGTCACGCTCGGCGCCATCACCCTCAGCGCCAGTTTCGAAAACCGCTACTCGCAGAGAACCGACGGGATCGCGGCGCGCCCGGCCCACCGGCCGCACGATCCCGCGAAACCCACCGCGGTGGTCGTCGTCGGCAACGAGGGTGCCGTCGTCTCGGACGCGCTCGCACCCTACGAGGTCCTGGCGGCGGCCGGCGCGTTCAACGTCTACACCGTCGCGCCGGAGGCCCGGCCGGTCACCCTGACCGGTGGTCTCGACCTGATCCCCGACCTGGATTTCGCCGATCTCGACCGGCTGCTCTCGTCCGCCGCGCCGGACGTCGTGGTGGTGCCCGCGCTGCCGGATCTCGGTGAGCCGACCACACGGCCGGTGACCGAGTGGCTGAAGCGGCAGTCGGCGCGGGGCTCGCTGCTCATGAGCGTCTGCAACGGTTCGGGCGTGCTCGCGACGGCCGGGCTCCTCGACGGGCGCAAGGCCACCGCGCACTGGATCCGCATCGGTGGCTTCGACGCCGAATTCCCCGCCGTGGACTGGATTCGCGGCACGCGCTACGTCGACGACGGGAACATCGTGACCACGGCCGGAATCCTCTCCGGGATCGACGGGGCACTCCGCCTCACCGAGCGCTTCGCCGGCACAGAGGCCGCGCGGAAGGCGGCGGAAGCCGTGGGCTGGGCCCACTACTCCCCCGGCTCCAGCCCGCCGATGGAGCAGAACAGCTTCGAAGCGGCGGACACCGTGGTCGGGTTCAACACCGCCTTCCGGTGGGACAAGCCCATGCGGGAAGTCCTGCTGACGACCGGGATCCGGGAACTGGAACTGGCCGCGGTGTTCGACACCTACGGCCAGTCCCTCGCGGTCGAAACGCGGGCGGTCGGTCTCGACGGCGCGCCGATCCGGTCCCGGCACGGCCTGACCTTCGCGCCGCGCGGCACCCCGGCCACCGGCCTCGACCGGCTGATCGTGCCCGGCGCCGACGCGGCCGCCAGTCACGCCGCCGGGCCCTCACCGGTGTACCTGCACGCCGAACCGGGGTTCCCGTTCGACGCCGTCCTCGAAGACCTGGCCCGCACGACGGACGCCGCGACCACGAGATGGACGACGAGGACGTTGGAGTACCAGCCCGCCCACCTCGCGGTCGGCGGCGAGGCGTGGCCATGGACGGTCACGCTCCGGCCCTTCGGGCTGGCCGTCCTCGGCCTGCTCGCCGCCTTCGGGATCCGCGCCGTCAGCCGGCGATTCGCGGGCCGGGGCCCGTTTCCCGGACGACGCGGTAGCGGGGATTAGCGCTGACCAGTGATTCGGCCTTGCCGGGCAGGCCGTCGAGTGCCGCTTGGATGGCCGCGAGCCGTCCGGCGGTATCCGACGTCTCTTCGAAATTCCGGTAGTCCGCTTCACTCGCCCAGCTGACGACGTTCACGACCCTTGTCCCGTCCACGCTCGCGTGGAAGCGGGCCGAAACGTAGCCCGGGTAGAACCGGACCCAACGGTCCTGGATCTCCGCGAACGCCTCCACCAACGCCGCCTGGGTCTCCGGTCCGTCGACCGCGTACTCGATGATCGAGTAGAAACCTTTGTCCTCGCCCATGTTCACTCCTTGACGCGATTCGGTGAACACCAGGCTTCACCCTCCACCTAACTGGAGATCAAGTGCGGCCCGCCTCGTGGGCGACGATCGCCAGCTGGATCCGGTTGGTCAGGTCGAGCCGGGTCAGCGCACTGGAAACGGTCGCCTTGATACTCGACCGGGAAAGATGCAGCCGTTCGGCGATCTCCGCGTTGCTCAGTCCCTCCGCGACCGCGTGCGCGACATCACGTTCCCGCTCGGTCAGCAGGTCCATCCGGTTTCTCGCGGTTCCGCGATCCGGGCCCCGCCGCGCCGCCATCGCGATCACGGTCCGGGTCACCTCCGGCGACAGCACCGGTTCGCCTGCCGCCGCGCGCCGGACCGCCTCGACGATCTGCTCCGGCGGAGTGTGTTTCAACAGGAATCCCGCCGCGCCCGCCCGTAAGGCCGCGAGCACGGTCTCGTCGGCGTCGAAGGTCGTGAGGATGACCACGGCGGGTGCGTGCTCCCCCGTTCGCCCGGCGAGCGAGGCGGTGGCGGCGATCCCGTCGAGTACCGGCATCCGGATGTCCATCAGCACGACGTCCGGCCGCAGCCGGGTCACCGCGCCGGCGACGTCGGCACCGTCGGCCGCCTCACCGACGACCTCGACGTCGACCGCGCCGCCCAGCATGAGCCCGAGTCCAGCGCGCACGAGAGGATCGTCGTCGACCACCAGTACCTTGATCACGGCGCACACGGTATCCGTGCCCGCACTCGGAACTTCCCGTCGCTGATCTCCCTGCTCAGCTCCCCGCCGTGCAGCGCGATCCGCTCGGCGAGCCCGACCAGTCCCGCGCCCGCGCCGGGGATCTCGCTCGTGGTGACGCCGATCGGTGCGGCGTTGGCCACCTGCACCAGCACCTCCCCCGTCGCGGAGCCGCTCACCAGCACGTCGACGGCCGCACCGGGAGCGTGTTTCCGCGCGTTCGTCAGTCCTTCTTGGACGATGCGGTAGATCGTGCGCTGTACCTGCGGTCGCAACTCACCGAGTCCCTCGGCGAAATCGGCCCGCACCTGCTGTCCGCTGAGGCGGGCTTCGTCGACCAGAGCGGGCAGCCGGGCCACCGTCGGCTGCGGTGCCTCGCGGCCGTCCTCGCCGTCGGGCCGCTGACGCAGCAGGTCGAGCACCTCGCGCAGTTCGTCCAGCGCCTGGTGGGCGTTGGACCGCACGACCGCGACGACGTCTCGGACTTCGGCCGCCGAAGGTTCCGGCGCCGCACCGCGTTCCGCCTGCGCCGTGCGGTACTCCAGCGCCCCGGCGTGCACCGCGAGCAGCGAGATCCGGTGCGCGAGGACGTCGTGCATCTCGCGCGCGATCCGCTGGCGTTCGGCCAGGCGGCTCTCCTCCAGTTCACGGCCGTGCGCCCGCCGCTCGGCGTCGGCGCGCATCCGCAACGCCAGCACGACCTGACGGCGGGCGCGCACGCCGATCCCGGCCGTCACCACGAGCGCCGCCCCGAGGACCAGGCTGATCAGCCAGGGCAGGGGTTGCGCGGCCGCTCCGGGGAAGTACGCGTGGATGTACGGGACGCTGATCAGCACCGCCACCGACGTGATCGGCACCGCCGCCTTCCAGCCCCGGTGCAGGGCGAGGGAGAACAGCAGCAGGATCATCGCCGCCGCCGCGGTGTTCGCGAGCGCCCCGGCCGTCGCGGCCAGGACACCGCCCGTCACCGGGAACCGCCGTCGCCACCACAGCGCCAGGCAGACGATCCCGCCCAGGACCGCGTCGGCCACCTGCGTCCAGCTCGGCAGCCCGAGCACGTCGGGAAGGACGAAATACCGGAACTCGAGGAACCAGACGAGGGCCGCGACCGCGAACATCGTCACGTCCACCGCCCAGTCGCGCGGCGTGCGCGTCCTGGACCACTCCCCCGGCTCGTCGGCACGGGCGAGCTCACCGGGCAGCATCCAGCGGTCCACCGTCACGGCCATCCTCGCAGTGTAGATACCGACAGACCGGACAAGTGGCCACGATCTTCCTGGTCACCCGGCCATCGAGCCGGCCCCGTCGGCCGAAGCGGCGCGCGTACCCCGCGGTCATCGTGGACCCATGCTGAGCGAACCGGCGCCCGCCCTGCGACTCGACGGGCTGACCAAGACGTTTTCCGGGAAGACCGCCGCCGACCACGTGGGGCTCACCGTGCCGCCCGGATCGCTGACCGGGCTGGTCGGCCCGAACGGCGCGGGCAAGACCACCTCGCTGGCGATGGCCGTCGGGTTGCTGCGCCCCGATTCGGGGAGCGCGCTGGTCCACGGGGTCGACGTCTGGGCCGAGCCGGCCAGGGCGAAGACCATGCTCGGTGTCCTGCCCGACGGCCTCGCCCTGCCCGAACGCCTGACCGGCGCCGAACTGCTGACCTACTGGGGGCTGCTCCGGGGCATGGACGCCGCCGTCGTCCGGTCACGGGCGGCCGAACTGCTGCGGATCCTCGAACTCGAAGAGGCCGAGGATCGGGGGGTGCTCGTCATCGAGTACTCGACCGGGATGCGGAAGAAGATCGGTCTGGCGACGGCACTGCTGCACGCGCCGAAGGTGCTCGTGCTCGACGAACCGTTCGAGGCCGTCGACCCGGTTTCGGCGCGGGTGCTGCGGGCGATGCTGCTGCGGTTCGTCGCGGCCGGCGGCTCGGTCGTCCTCTCGTCGCACGTGATGTCGCTGGTCGAGGAGCTGTGCGATCGGGTGGCGATCATCGCGGACGGACGTGTCGTGGCGAGCGGCACGCTGGCCGAGGTCCGGGGCGATTCGACGCTCGAAGACGTGTTCGTGCGACTCGTCGGCGAGCGTTCGGTCGGAGCGGAGGACCTGCTGTGGTTGGCGACCTGATCCGGCTGAAACTCGCGATCCAGCGGCATACGCACAGCTGGAAACGAGCGCTCGGCCTGCTCGCCGGGGTCCTGGCGGCCGCGGCGACCTGGGCGGCCGTGTTCCTCGCCGAACCGGCCTCCCGCACCGACGTGCTGCTGCTCGTCCTGGCTTGCTGGACGGCGGGCTGGCTGATCGGCCCCGTCCTCACCTCCGGCGCCGCGATGCTGCGCCCGGAGTACTTCACCCTGCTGCCGCTCGCGCGGCGCGGGCTCGGAGCCGGGCTCCTGGCGTCCGCGTTCGCCGGCGTCGGCGGTGCCGTGACCGCGATCGCGGCGCTGGCGCTGATCCCGTACGCCTTCGCCACGGCGACCGGCGGGACCGCGATCGCCTCGGTCGCCGTGGCCCTCGTGGGCGCGGTGCTCCTGGTCGTGTTCGTGGTGGCGCTGTCCCGGACCGTCTACGCGTTGCTGGGCGCCGCGATGCGCACCCACCTCGGCGTTGAGCTCGCCGCGGTCCAGTACGGCCTGCTGCTGTCGTCGATGACGGCGGGCTGGGCCGTGGTGCGGCCGGTGCTGGACTCGGTCCCGGTGTTCCTGCGCGACGGTTTCGGCACCGTCCCCGCCCGCGCGGCGCTGGAGTGGACGCCGTTCGGGCTTCCGCTGCGCGCCGTCGGCGAGATGGCGGCGGGACGGCCGTTGCCCGCGCTGGGTTCGCTCGCGTTGCTCGCCGGCGCGACGGCGGCCGTGACGACGGCCGCGATCGCGCTGCTGACCCCGCATGTCGGCGCCCGCACCGCACGACGTCGTCGCCGTCCCCTCGGCAGCCGCGTGCTCACCCGAACCCGGCTGCTCCCCGCGAGCCCGCTCGGCGCCGTCGTCGGCAAGGAACTCCGTACCTGGTGGCGGGATCCTTGGCGGAGCCTGGAGGTCCGCTCGGCCATCTGGTTCGGGGTGTTCATCGCGGTCTA
Source organism: Amycolatopsis sp. NPDC000009 (assembly GCF_055563465.1). Taxonomy (NCBI): domain Bacteria; kingdom Bacillati; phylum Actinomycetota; class Actinomycetes; order Pseudonocardiales; family Pseudonocardiaceae; genus Amycolatopsis; species Amycolatopsis sp. NPDC000009. Next base: position 124,827 of record NZ_JBVHDI010000017.1, on the reverse strand, counting down.
CGGCGCGATCGCCGGAGTGCCCGAGATCGCCGGGCTCGCCGGTGCCGCCGTCGCGCTCACGGTGGCGCTCAGCGGCGCGAACCTCTACGGCCAGGACGGCACCGCGCTGTGGCAGCTCGTGGTGGCCGAGAGCCCGGCGACCGTGCGTGCCGACATCCGAGGCCGCCAGATCGGCATCACCGTCCTCTTCGGACTGCCCGCACTGGTCCTGTCCGCGGCGATGATGGCCGTGACGGGGATCTTCACCTACGCGGTGCCGATCCTCGCGGTGCTGATCGCGCTGCTCGGGGTCGGCTGCGGTACCGCGGTGGTGATGTCGGTGCTCGGCGCGACTCCCGGCGTCGACCCGCACCGGCGCGTCGACGCCACGGACGCCGGCGAGAACACGGCCGGGATCTTCGCGGCGTTCCAGATCCAGCTGTGGGCGACCGCGCCGACGTCCGGGATGGCCGCGATGCTGACCTTCGCGGGTGATTCGCTACCGGACTGGTTCGGGGCAGCGACGCTCGCGGTTGCGCTGGTCAACGCCGTCGCCGGAGCCTGGCTCGGGGGAGCCATCGCGACCCGGCGGCTGGCGACGCGGCTGCCCGAGACCTTCGGGAAACTCCGGCAAAGCTGATGGATCGGGCACATTGCTCCTACCGGCCCTGGTGGAAGGGGCGACCACTCGACGAGGATCGCCCGATGCGCGACAGCAAGACATTCGGCCTGATCGCCCGTGGCGGGCTCGTCTGTTACGCGGTCGTGCACCTGCTCGTCGCCTGGCTCGCGGCGCAGGTCGCCCTCGGCGACAGGGCGAAGGCGGACAAGGCGGGCGCATTGCAGATGGTGGTCGCCGAGGGCGGTGCGTGGCTGCTGTGGCTGATCGCGGCCGGTCTCGCCGTCCTGGCGTTGTGGCAGCTCAGCGAGGCGATCACCGGGCACCGGCACGTCAAGGCACGGCGGCGGACCGTGCGCAGGATCGTCAGCGGGATCGAGGTCGTGCTGTACGGCCTCGTGTCCTACAGCGCGGTGAAGATCGCCCTCGCGGGCGCCGACGACGGGCAAGGTTCTCTCGTCGCCGGGATCCTCGCGGAGTCGTACGGACCGGTTCTGGTCACCGCCGCCGGGATCGCCGTCGTCGCGGTGGCCGTGTTCCTCGCCCAGCGCGGAGTCCGGAAGACCTTCGTGCGGGAGCTCGACTTCGGCGGCGTCTCCGGCCATACCCGGACCACGACGATCCGGCTCGGGCAGATCGGCTGGATCGCACTCTCCGCCGCGTACGGCACCATCGGCGTGCTGACGGTCGTCGCCGCGGTCACCTTCGACCCGGCCAAGGCGAGCGGCCTCGACGCCGCGTTGAAGACTCTCTCCGCCCAGCCGTACGGCCGTCCGATGCTCCTCGCGCTCGCGGCCGGGATCGCCGCGTTCGGCGCCTTCGCGCTGCTGGACGCGCGTTTCCGCAAGATCTGATCTGCCCGCCGACCCGACCTGTGGCACCGTGAACGACGTCTGGAGGTCGTGATGGCAGGTGTGATCGACTCGATCCGCGAGCGCGGCGAAGACGACCGTCAAGCGCGGATCGTCGAAGTGCTGGTGGAGGCCTTCGAGGACCTCATGCGCGCGAACGCCGACGCGTTCCGCCGCAAGTTCCGCAAGATGGCCGCCGCCCCGTTCGCCTTCTACCGGGGTTCGGCGTGCCTGTTCTACGCGGACATGGCCCACGAGGAGGACCCGTGGGCGAACGCCGAGACCAGTCGCGTGTGGATCCAGGGCGACCTGCACGCCGAGAACTTCGGCAGCTACATGGATTCGTCCGGGACGCTGGTGTTCGACGTCAACGACTTCGACGAGGCGTACCTCGGCTGCTTCACCTGGGACCTCAAACGTCTCGCCGCCAGTGTCGCGCTGCTGGCGTGGAGCAAGGCGATCTCCGACGCCGACATCGAGAAGCTGATCGGCACCTATCTGCGCGCCTACGTCAAACAGGTCCGCGAGTACGCCGAGCGTCCCGGCGACGAGCTCGTCCGCCTCCAGCTGGACAGCACCGAGGGTGCGCTGCACGACGTCCTGCTCAGGGCCCGGCTGAAGACGCGGATCGATCTGCTCGACGAGCTGACCACTGTGGAGGATTACGACCGCAGGTTCCGGCACGGGCCCGGCGTCCGGGTCCTCGACGAGGCCGAGCACGAGATCGCGACCAGGGCCTTCGAGTCCTATTTGGACACGATCCCGGAGAACAAGCGGTTCGGCAGCATCACCTACCGGGTCAAGGACATCGTCGGCCGGACCGGGTTCGGCATCGGCTCGGCCGGGCTGCCCGCGTACAACATCCTCGTCGAAGGCCGCACCCAGGCACTCGAGAACGACGTCGTCCTGTCGATGAAACAAGGCAACGTCGCGGCGCCGAGCCGGATCGTGTCCGAGGAGAGCATCCGCGGCTACTTCACCAACGAGGGGCACCGCACCGCCGTCTCGCAGCGCGCGTTGCAGGCGCACGCGGATCCCTGGCTGGGACATACGGAGATCGACGGGACGGGGTTCGTCGTATCGGAGCTGTCGCCCTACGTCGACGACCTGGACTGGTCGGATCTGACCGAACCGTCGGAGATGGGTCCGGTCCTCGACTACCTCGGCCGCGCCACCGCGAAGATGCACTGCGTGTCCGATTCGGACTCCGAGCAGACGCTCGTCGATTTCCAGAGCGAAGCGGCCATCGCCGAGGTGATCGGCGACCGCGAGGAGGAGTTCGTCCGCACGCTGACCGAGTTCGGGATGGCCTACGCCGAGCAGTCACGAAACGACCACCGGTTGTTCGTCGATGCCTTCCGCGGCGGGAAGATCCCCGCCGTCCGGCCTGCCGCCGAGGGCTGACCGGACGACGGGGAACGCGCTACTCGCGGAGACCGATCGCCTCGATCGGCTTCGACCGCAAGGCCACGCGGGTGGCGAGGCCGAGCGACAGGACGCCCAGCAGGATCGCCCCGGCGACGACGCCGCCGAAGACGGTGATCGTGCCGGACGGGAGCGGCGTGCCGCGCAGGCCGAGGTTCAGCAGTACCAGCGGAACCCCCGCCACCACGGTCCCCAGCAACGCCGCGACACCGACGGTCGTCAGCGCTTCGAACCGCATCATCCGCACGACCTGGCGTTTCGACGTGCCGATCAGGCGCAGGAGCGCGAACTCCCGGGAGCGCTGCGCCGTGCTCATCACCAGCGTGTTCGCCACCGAGATGACGACGTAGCCGAGGATCACGCCGACCGCGACCAGGTTCACGTAGAACTGGGCCTGCTGCTGCCCGCCCGCGGGAGCGGCCACGGACGATCCCGGTGTCACGGCCAGTCCCGGGTAGCGGGTCGCGAGATCGTTCAGCGCGGCGGTCACGGTCGCGGCGTCCGCGTCGGGCTGTTGTCGCACCAGCACCGCGTCGTCCATCCGATCGCCGGTGTGTGCCCTGGCGAGGTCCGCGGGCAGCACGTAGCGGCCGAAGGCCTGGTCACGGGTGTAGGTGGCGACCAGCCGCAGTTTGGCCGGGGCACCGTCTCCGAAGTAGAACTCGACCTCGTCGCCGACCTTCTTCTCGTACCAGCCGGCCTCCGATTCGCTCATCGCGACGGTGTTCCCGGTCAGGTCGGTGATCTTGCCCGACACGACGCCCAGTTCGAGGTTCCCGCGGATCTGCGAGCCGTCCAGTCCTTGCGCCGCGTACCGCTCGACGCGCATGCTGTCCTGTTCCTGCACCGTGTTGATCACCTCGGTGCGGACGACCGGGGTCGCGGCGGCGACGCCGGGGATCCGCCGCGCCGCCTCGGCGACCTCCGGCGAGAGCCCGCCCGTGCCACTGGCGAGCACGTGGTCCGCGGTCGTCGACTCGACGGTCTCTTCCTGGCGTGCGGCGGCCGCGGAGGTCTGGCTGTAGAACATCGTCAGCGCGAACGAGACCGCCAGCATCACCGGCGTCACCGCGGCGGCGAGGCGGCGCGTGTTGGCCTGGCTGTTCGCCGCGGCGAGGTAACCGCTGATCCGCGACGTCCGGTTGAGCACCGGAGCGATCAGCCGTGTCATGACGGCGACCACCTTCGGGCCGACCACGGCCAGCCCGATCACGATGATCAGCGACGAACTTCCCGAAGCCGCGAGTCCCGCGTCACCGCTGAGAAAGATCGGGACCATCGATCCGCCGAGGCCGGCCACCACCAGCGCACAGCCGATGATGACGCGCACGCGCCCGAGTTCACGCCGCTCCACGGCGGCCTCGCCGAGCGCCTCCACCGGGCGGATCGACGACGGGCGCCGCGACGCCGACCAGGCGGCCAGACGCGCCGTACCGAGGCCGAGCAGCAGCGCGGCGACGAGCGGGATCGGGCTGATCGCCAGTTCGAAGTCCGGCGGGATCACGCCGATGGCGCCGAACGCGTTCCTCAGCCCGTATCCCACGGCCACGCCGAGGCCGCTGCCCAGTACCCCGGCTCCCACCGCCACGATCATCGTCTCGGCGCCGATGAGCTTGCGGATCTGCTGGGGGGTCGCCGCGATCGCCCGCAGCAACGCGAACTCCCGGCGCCGCTGGTTGATGACCAGCGCCAGCGTGCTGGCCACGACGAACACCGCGATGAGGAGCGCGAAACCGCCGAACGAGCCCGCGAGCGCCATCAGCAGCATCCGCGTCTGGCTGACGTCGAGGAACTCGACCGTGCTGCGCTCGACGCCGGTCGTCACCGTCACCTTGTCGGTGCCGACCGCGTCACGGATCCGGTCGGCGAGGTCCCCCGGCGTGACCCCCGGGTCCGCCAGCACACCGATCGCGTGCGCCTGGCCGGGTGTCCCGGCGAGTTCGGCGGCCTTCTCCGGCGAGAAGAACACCGCGGATTGCCGGGCGAGGCCGTCGCCCGACTTCGGAGCGGCGATACCGGAGACCCGGAACTCCACCGGAGCCGAGCGGACGGCGATCTTCACCCGCTGACCGGCCGACACCCCGCTCCGCGCCGCCAGAGCCGCGTCCAGGACGACCTCGTCGGCACCCGCGGGCGCACGTCCGTCACGCAGCGAGAACGGCGCCAGCGCCGCGGCGTCCCAGTTGTGCCCCAAGGACTGGCCGCCTTCTGGCCCGTTCAGCACCTGGCCGTCGGCTGTCACCACGTGCGCCGGGAAGCTCTGCTCCGCCACCACGCCGCGGACCCCCGGCACCGCGGAGATCACCCCGGCGAGGCTCACCGGCACCGAAGCCTGCTCGGCGACCTGCTGGGTCTCGAGCGGACCGGCGCCCGGCGGGTCGACCGTCTGCTGACCGCCGACGACGACCGCCGCGTCCGCGTACCGCTGTGTCGGGACACCCGCGCGCAGACCGGATTCCATCAGGATGCCGCAACCGGCGACCAGCGCCGTCCCGCAGAGGATCGCGACGAACGCGCCGACGAAACCGCTCAAGCGGGTCTTCGTCGTCTGCCAAGCCAAATCCCACATGACGTCACCACTCCCCGAGGTGGGTCATGCGCTCGGCGACCCGTTCCGGAGTCGGCTCCGGGAGGTGGCCCGCCAGCTTGCCGTCGGCGAGGAACAGCACGCCGTGCGCGGCCGAAGCCGCGACCGGATCGTGGGTGACCATCAGCACGGTCTGCCCCATACCGTCCACAATGGAGCGAAGCAGGTCGAGGACCTGGCGCGCGGTGCGCGTGTCCAGTGCACCGGTCGGTTCGTCGGCGAGGACGACCTCGGGCCGGGTGATCAGCGCGCGGGCGATCGCGACCCGCTGCTGCTGACCGCCGGAGAGCTCCGACGGGCGGTGTTCGAGCCGCTTCGCGATCCCGACTCCCTCGACGATCTCGCGCAGCCACTGCGGATCGGGCTTCTTCCCGGCCAGCCGCATCGGCAGCGTGATGTTCTGCAGCACGTTCAACGACGGCAACAGGTTGTAGGCCTGGAAGATGAACCCGATCCGGGTCCGCCGCAGCTCGGTGAGCGCTTTCTCGCGCAGCCTGTTCAGTTCCGTGTCCCCCAGCAGCACCCGGCCGGAGCTCGGCTTGTCCAGCCCTGCGGCGCAGTGCAGGAAGGTGCTCTTGCCCGATCCCGACGGTCCCATCACCGCGGTGAACGAGCCCTTGCGCACCTCGACGGTCACCCCGTTCAAGGCCGTGACCGCGCCGTCGCCGGATCCGTAGACCTTGCTCACGGACTCCAGCGTCAAGGCGCGTGTGCCCCCTGAATTCATCATTTCCCCTTAACCGGTGGTGATCTCTCTCGATGAAACCTACGGCCGGAGAGGGCTCGGATCGATCCCGCGTGAGGGAAGACTCGTGGTAGCGCTGGCACCACCATGACGCAGGTCACGTCGACGATATCGACGGCCTGCGAGCGGTGTACCCGTTCGCCTTCTCCAGCGCGTGCGCGATTCCGAGCGCGCGCAGGTCGGCGTGACGTGCCGTGACCACCTGGACCCCGACCGGCAGTCCGTCGCCGGTGAAGCCCGCCGGGACGGCGGTCGCCGGGCATTCCGTGGCGGAGATCAGGTAGGCCGCCCGCATCCAGTGCAGGTAATCCTCCACTTCGGACCCGCCCACCGTCTTCGGGTATTCCAGTTCCGCGTCGAACGGAAGTGCCTGGCTGGCGGGAAGAACGACGGCGTCCACAGTGGTGAAATAGGCGCGGACACGGTGGAAGAGTTCGGTGCGCAGCCGGATGGCCGTCGCGACGTCGGTGCCGGTGAGCGCGCGTCCTTTCGCGACATTCCAGTGGATGGCCTGCTTCACCTTGTCCGGCGCGCCGTCGACGAGGTCACCGACTCCCTGCGCGTAGTACAGGGCGCGGAAGGTCTGGAAGACCTCCTCGGCCCCGGTCAGGTCGGGACAGCCGGTGACGACATCGGCACCGAGGCCGCGCAGCACGTCCACCTGGGCCTCCACGATCGCCGCGACCTCGGCGTCGACGGGCACCCGGCCATCCAGATCGGGTGAGACGGCGATCCGGAGGCCGTCCAGCCGGATCGGCAATCCGTCGGCGAACACGGCGCCGGATTCGGGCAACGACAGCGGCGCGCGCTCGTCCGGTCCGGCCTGGACGGACAGCAGCAGGGCCGCGTCGGCGACTGTGCGCCCCATCGGACCTTGGACGCCGAGGGTGAACCAGGCGTCTTTCGCCGGCCACGCGGGGACTCGGCCCGGGCTCGGCCGGTGGCCGACGACATTGCAGAACGAGGCCGGATTCCGCAGCGATCCACCCATGTCGCTTCCGTCGGCCAGCGACGTCAGCCCCGCCGCGAGCGCGGCGGCGGCGCCTCCGCTCGAACCGCCCGCGGAGCGGTCCGGCGCGTAGGGGTTGCGGGTCAGGCCGAAGACCGGGTTGAAGGTGTGCGAACCCGCGCCGAACTCGGGAACGTTCGTCTTGCCGAAGACGATCGCTCCGGCCGCCCGCATCCGGGCGACGACGAGCTCGTCCGCGTCGGGCACGTTGTCCTCAAACGCGGGCGAGCCGAAGGTGGTGCGCATCCCGGCTGTCGCGTGGAGATCCTTCACGGCGAGCGGGAGCCCGTGCAGGGGCCCGAGCGGCCGCCCAGCCGCCTGCGCTTCGTCGGCCGCCGCGGCGGCGGCCCGTGCCCTGTCCTCGTCGATGCTGACGACGGCGTTCAGCACCGGATTCAGCTCCGCCACGCGGTCGAGGGTGGCGTCGAGCAGCTCCCGCGCCGACAACTCGCCGGAGGCGAGCATCCTGGCCTGGATGGTGGCGGGCAGATCGTTGATCGCGCTCACGCGCGGACCTCCTCGATGTCGGGGGCGGGGTAGGGAAAACCTTCAGCCGGGGAACAGGTTCCTCCACTTGGCGCCGTACCTGGACCTTCCTACCTTGGGACGAACGTTGCCGGGAGGGGTGCAACGTCGACCGTCCGTCACCGTTCAAGGAAGAGCGCGCATGACAGCATCCACCGCTCCATCCAAGACCACCTCCGCCCAGACCCGCAGGCTCGCGATCGGCGCGGGCGCCGGAACCTCACTGGAGTTCTTCGACTTCTCGATCTACACGGTCGCCTCCGCGCTGGTCTTCCCGAAGGTGTTCTTCTCCGGCGACACCGATCCCTGGTTCGCCTCGTTCATGAGCCTGGCGACCTACACGATCGGCTACGTCGTCGCGCCGCTGGGCGCGATCGTGATGGGCTGGGTCGGCGACCGTTACGGCCGCCGCCGCGCCATGCTCATCACCTTCTACCTCATGGGCGCGGCCACCGTCCTGATGGGACTGCTGCCCGGCTACGCCACGATGGGTGTGGCCGCGCCGCTGCTGCTCGTCCTGTTGCGCCTGGTGCACGGGTTCTCCCGCGGCGGGGAACTGGGTGGCGCGTCGGTGCTCGCCGTGGAACACGCGCCACCGTCACGGCGCGCGGCGTTCGGCGCGTTCGTCGCCCTGGGGTCGCCGGTGGGTGCGCTGCTGGCGAACCTGGCCTTCGTGCTGATCTTCTACTTGCCGCCGGGGGTGATCACCAGCTGGGGCTGGCGGATTCCGTTCATCGCGGGCGCGGTCGTCCTGGCCATCGGTGTCTGGGCGCGGCGTGCCCTCGAGGAATCGCCCGTGTTCCACGAGCTCGCGGCCAGCAAACTGGACGAGAAGATCGTCAAACTGCCGATCTGGAACGTCATCCGGGACAACTGGGGCAAACTGCTGCTCGCCGCGGGCGCGAACACCGGACTCAACGGCGTCATGTTCGTCCTGGCCGGGTTCATGCTCTCCTACGCCGCCGGCCCGGCACCGAAGGGCCTCGGCCTGGACATCCAGGACGTGCTGTGGGGCACCTTGCCCGGCCTCGCGCTCCACGCGGTCACGGTGGTGCTCGGCGCCCGGCTCTCCGACAAACTGGGGCGCAAACCCGTGATGCTCGCGTCGGCCGTCGCGGTACTGGCCTACATGTTCCTGCTGTTCCCGATCGCGCGGACCGGCACGCTGACCGCATGGGCGCTCGCCATCGCCGTCGGTTTCGCCCTCACCGGGTTCCTGTTCGGCCCGCTGATCACCTACCTGACGGAGCTGTTCACGCCCGAACAACGGCAGTCCGGCGCCGGGCTGGCCTACCAGCTCGGCGCGGTGCTCGGCGGTGGCCTCGCGCCGTCGATGGCGAACCGGCTCATCGAATGGACCGGCTCATCGACGTCGGTCGGCTACTACCTCGCCGGCGGGATGGCGCTGACCGTCGTCTGCCTGCTGGCCCTTCCCGAAACCGCACCAGTGAGGACCCGCCGATGAAGGACGAACTCGCCGAACTGCGTTACCGCGTCGAAGTGCTGGAGGCCGAGGCCGAGATCCGCCGGATCCAGGCCCGCTACATGTTCCTCTGCGACACCCCATGCCCCGAGTACGGCGTCACCGGCGACGACCACCGCATCGAGCTGATCCTCGAGCTGTACACGGAGGACGCCGTGTGGGAGGGCGTCGGCGAGTACTACGACGGGCAGTTCGGCCGCGCGGCGGGCAAGGACCGGATCCGGGCGCATTTCGAACGGTTCTGGGGTGAGAAGCGGGAGCCGGCGCTGGTCCTCAACGCGCATTACCTGACGTCGGAACAGATCCACGTCGACGGCGACCGGGCCGAGGGGCAATGGATCCACGTCCAGCCGTGGCTGTACGCCGACGGCACCGGCCTGCTGCGATCCAGCAGGCTCAACAACGCGTTCCGGCGCCAGGACGGCCGCTGGCTCATCACCCGCACGCGGACCGAGAACGTCTTCATCGCTCCGCTGCCCGGGGGTTTCGCGTCGGACTTCCCGGCGTCGTCGGTGCTGATGGCGCCAGGCACGGTGCCCGGTCCGTGAAGGCCTCCTTGAGGGACTCTGGGTCCCTCAAGGAGGCCTTCACGGACTCGACAATCGTCACGTTTGCCCCATGGGCGCCGGCAGTCGCAGCAGGTGTGCGTGACTGGACGGACGACGCGCGTGTTGGGATGGACGACACGCGTGACTGGACGGACGACTCTCGGCTGAGCTCCGGGCGCGGCCGTGTCGTCCATCCAGTCACGCGTGTCGTCCGCCTGATCACGCGTGTCGTCCAGTCCGTCACGGGACGTCGCTTGGCAGGCTTGTGAGCGGTAAGCACGGTTCCAACCGTCCGTACCACTCACGAGGCCGAATCGCGCCTAGACGGTGACTTGGTGCTGAAGGACGTCCCGCACCAGGGTGCCGAGGCTGTCCGACCCGGTTTTGGCCTTGATCCGCGCCCGGTGCACATCGACGGTCTTCACACTGGTGCCCAGTCGGCGCGCGATCAGCTGGCTGGGCAGACCGTCGATCACCAGCCGGAGCACCTCCCGCTCCCGCGGGGTCAGGGTCGCGATCCGTTCGGCGACGGCTTTGCGGCAAGCCGCCGCCGAGAACCGTTCCGCCGCGACCACCAGCTGTGCCTGCACGACCTCCAGCATCCGCTGCGGCTCGTACGGCTTTTCGAGGAAGTCCACGGCGCCCAGCCGGAGCGCCCGCACCGACATCGGGATGTCACCGTGCGCGGAGCAGAAGATCACCGGGGCCGGGAATTCCCGCGCGACGAGTTTCTCCTGCAGCTGCAATCCGCTGAGCCCCGGCATCCGGACGTCGATGATCAGCACGCTCGGCTCGTCGGGGTCGAACTCCTCCAGGAACGTCGGCCCGTCCGGATAGACGAGCGCCTGGATGCCGACGCTCTCCAGCAGGAACACCAGGGATTGGCGGATGGCCTCGTCGTCGTCGACGATGTAGACCACCGGCGACGTCTCGCCGCCGGGCGCGGAATCGGTGGTGACCATGGAGAGCTCCTTACCATGAATCCCCGGCGAGCACCCGCTCCACCCAGCAGGCGTGTCCGAGCAGTTCGGCATCCCCGCCGTGACGGCCGACGAGCTGAAGCCCGAGCGGCAGACCCGCCGTGTCGGTGAACCCGGGCAGCGCGACCACGGGCAGGCCGAGCGCCTGCCAGCCCCGGCTCAGCAAGGGATTCCCGGTCGCGTCCAGTCCTCGCGGCGCCGCGCCGGGCGCGGCCGGGCCGAGTACGACGTCGTAGGAGCCGAGCACCTCGGCGAGCCGGACAGCGCCGTCGGCGATGGTGGCGCGGGCACTTTCGTACTCGTCGGACGAGGTCGCGGCACCGGTGCGGAGCAGCTGCGCCAACGGAACGCTCAACCGCTCGGCCACGGCGAGCTCGGCGGCCCTTTCGCGGGCCGCTTCGTAGGCCATCACCACAGGATGGGCGGCGGTGAGGTCGACCATCAACCGTTCGTCGAGGAAAGCCGAGACGGTCGCCCCCGCCTCCCGCAGCCGCTTCGCCGCTTGTGTCACGGCGTTCTGCATCGGCGCTTCGACGACGTCGAGCGCGTCGGCGGCCCACACCAGGATCCGCGGCGGCCGAGGTTCCGGATCGGGATCGGCGGTCAGCGCCGACCAGGCCGTCGCGAGGTCGGAGACAGTGGCCGCGAAGACACCGTGACTGTCCAAGCTGGGGCTCAGTCCCGTCACCCCGGTGACCGGATACCGGCCATGGCTCATGACCAGCGACGCGACCCCGCAGTACGACGCCGGTCTGGTGACCGATCCCGCGGTCTGCGAGCCCAGCGCCAGCGGAACCTGCCCGGACGCGACGGCGGCGGCCGATCCACTCGACGAGCCGCCCGGGGTATGACCGGGAGCCGCGGGATTGCGGGTCGGGCCGGGGGCGAAGAACGCGAACTCGGTGGTGACCGTTTTCCCGAGCGGCACGGCGCCGGCCGCGCGCCACGCGGTCACGATCGCCGCGTCCGAGGTCGCCGGAGCGGTTTCCGCGCGCAGCGCCGAACCGCAGCGGGTCGGCACGCCCGCCAGATCGATGATGTCCTTGACCCCGAGCGGCACACCCGCGCCCGGCAGGAAGTCCGTCCGGTCGACCCAGGCGTGCAGCTCCGCTTCCGTCTCGGCAATCCGGGCCGATGCCCGCTTCGAAGCCGCCTCCGGGGTGGTCCGCCCCTCTCGCAGATCCCGGACGAGTTCCCGCAGCGACCACGGGCGCGCGAGTCTCATCGCTCCTCCCAAGCGGCGTCCGCTTCCCAAAAGTCCACGCCGCCGGCGCTCACCCCGTGCCGCCACTCCGAGGTACGCCTCAGCAGGGGCTCGACCCGCGCGGTCACCTCGTCGGCGGCGTCGGGACCGTCGGCCGCGACCTGCCAGTGGACCCACTCCAGTTCGCGGCCCTCGGCGTCGTGCACGAACAGGTCCACATGACGCCAGCCGTACCCGTGGTTGTCGTTGTAACACATCAACGTGGTGCGCTCGGTCATGGCGCGATCCGGTGGAATTCGCGGCGGAAGTAGGCGAGACCCCCGGCGTCCTCGTTGACGAAAACCTCCTCGACCTCGACGAAGAGCACGGTGTGCGTGCCTTGCGTGAACTCGGCGCCGACCCCTCCGATCAGGACGGCGGCCGCGTCGCGGACGACGGGGATGCGGAACCGGTCGTGATCCCAGACGTCGAACCGGAACCGGTCGAGCATCGGCACGTCCGTCGCACCGGCGAACTGCAGGGCGAGGTCCTTGTGCTGGGACGCCAGGACGTTGATGGCCATCCGCCCGTTCGTGCGGAAGATGTCGTGCGTGTAACTCGACTGGTTGACGCAGACCAGCAGGGTCGGCGGCGAGTCGGTGACCGAGCAGACCGCGCTCACCGTGATGCCGGCGCGGCCGCTGACGCCGTCGGTGGTGACGATGTTGACAGCCGTCGAAAGGTTCGCCATCGCCGCGCGAAACCGTCGCTGGGTCGTGGTCAGCTCATCGGGCATACCTCGACGCTAGAGCCGTGGCCGAAACCGGCGATATCCCGAGTTCCACCGCGCCGCCTGAGGATTTCCCTTACGTGGCCAGCGGCAGCGCGAACCCGAACCGGGAACCACCGCCGTCGCGCCGCTCGGCCCAGATGCTTCCGTGCTGCCGCGTGATGATGCGGTGGCTCAGCGCCAGCCCGATACCGCTGCCGCCGGGTTTGCTGGTGAACGACTCGGCGAAGGGATCCCTGGCGACGCCGCGCCCGTGATCGTCCACGGTGAGGACGCCGACGCCCTCCTTGGCGCGGGTGCCCACCGTGATCCGCCGTTGCACGGGTTCGCATTCCGCGGTCTCGTCGATCGCGTTGAGGCACAGGTTCATCACCACCTGACCGGTGAGGACGCGTTCGCACCGCACCAGCACCGGCGCCGGATCGAGCCGGACGCGGACCTCCACGGCGTGCGGCGCGGCGCTCAGCTCGATGAAGTACAGGCATTCCCGGACGATCTCGTTGAGGTCGACCATCTGCTCGACCTGCTCCAGATGCCCGACGAAGGACCGCAGCGAACCGACGATCTCCTTCGCCCGGTCGATCTGGCGGGCGACGCTGTCCAGGCCGTATCCCATCTGCTCACGCACGTCACCGCCGGTCGCGATCGTGGCGGCCCGCGCGCGGATGCCCGCGATGAAGTTCGCGGCGGCGGCCAGCGGCTGGCCGAGTTCGTGCGCGATCGCCATCGCCATGTCGCCCATGGCGTTGTAGCGCGCCAGATAGTTCTCGTGCCGTAGTTCCAGCTCTCGCCGCGCTTCGCCACGCACCCGCTCGGAGACGTCGTGCAGGATCATCAGATAGGCGTCGACCTCGGACTCCGACAGCCGCTCCAGGCTCCCTTCCAGCCAGGTCGCGTTCTCCCCCGGCAACTCCAGCTGCACCGGCCCAACCGGATCCGCGCCGGCCACCACCTCGGTCCAGCGCACCGGCCTGCCGCCCAGATGCAGCCGCGCGTACGCGGTCAGCGGCTCCCCGGCCAGCCGATCGTCGTCGCCGGTCAGGCCGAGGAAGGTCAGCGCGCTGTCCGTGGCGAACCGCACGGCTCCGGCGGCGTCGAGCATGAACGCCACGGTCGAGGTGTGCCGGGCCAGCGCGTCGACGTACGACGTCGTCAGCTTCAGCTCGCGTTCGACCTCCTCCGCGCGCTGGATGTCGCGGAACTGGACCATCACCGCGGGTCCCCGCTCCAGCTCGACCCGGATGGCCACCGCGTCGGTGGGGATCACGCGGCCGGATTTGCTCCGGTAGTGCCACACGATCCGGCTCGACCCGTGTTCCACCGCGGCCTGCAGCCAGGCTCGGCCGATGACCCGGTCGTACTGCTGCGCGGAACTGCTCATGTGGTTGGCCTTGAGCGGGCGCAGCTCCGAAAGGCTGAATTCGAGCATCTCGCACGCGGCGGGATTGGCCCACAGGATGTTCTTGGTCGCCGCGTCGTGGACGAGCACGCACACCTTCGAGGCGTTCATCATCGCCACGAAGTCGCTGGTGGCCAGCTCCGGCGCAATCGGATCGACCTGCACGGCCTCAGCATAGGAGTTCGCCGCCGGGCCCTCCGGTAAGGATTTCCCCTACCTCCCTGCGTGGGAATCCCCGGCCGTCGGCAGGCAATGACCAATGGCCACGCCCGGCGGCGATCCCTAGCGTCGGAGACATCTTCCCTACGACGCGAGGAGCGCCAGATGGCCCAGATCCAGGAGAGCCCGGCCACGACGCTCGAGGATGTCCTGGCCGAACTCCTCGAGCGCCGTCAGGAGTTCCGCGACCAGCGCCACGTGCCCCGCGACTTCGTCACCCGGCTCAAGGAAGCGGGCGTCTACCGCTCCGCGACGCCCGAACGGTTCGGCGGCGAGCCCCTTCCCCCTGCCGACTTCCTCCGGATCGTCGAGCGGATCTCCGTCGTCGACGGATCCACCGGCTGGGTGGCCAGCTTCGGTTCCGCGCTGGTCTATCTCGCGGCGCTGCCCGTCGAGACGCAGGCCGAGTTGTACGCCGACGGTCCGGACGTGTGCTTCGCCGGCGGTCTCTTCCCCGTGCAGCGGGCCGAACCCACCGCCTCCGGCTTCCTTGTCGACGGCCGCTGGAAGTTCGCGAGCGGTTGTATGGGCGCCGACATCCTGGGCGTCGGGATCCCCGGTGACGACACGACCGCCGGAAAGCCGCGCACCGCGCTGCTGCGGCCCGAACAGGTCAAGATCATCCAGGAGTGGGACGTCGTCGGGATGAAGGGCACCGGTTCCTTCGACCTGGTCGTCGACAAGGTCGAGGTCCCGCGCGAGTGGACGTTCATCCGCGGTGGTGAACCCACCATCGACGAGCCGCTGTACCGCTACCCCACCCTCGCCTACGCCTCCCAGGTGCTGGCGGTCGTCGGCGCGGGGGTCGCCCGTGCGGCGCTCGACTTCGCGACCGAGGTCGGCAGCGGCCGTTCGGGTGTCACGGGCGCGCCGAAACTCGCCGACCGCGCCTACTACCGGACAGGGCTCGCCGAGGCCGAAGCGACGATGCGGTCGGCGCGGGCGTACTTCTACGAGGTCACCCAGGAGGCTTGGCAGACCGTGCTGGACGGTGACCCCGCGACGCCGGAGCAGAACGCGCATCTCCGCCTCGCCTCGACCCATCTCGCGAAGACCGCCGCGGAGACCGTCAACAGGGTCATCGGCCTGTCCGGTACCGGCGCCATCGCCAACGACCACCCGCTGCAGTGGCTGCTCGGCGACGCCCTCGTCCCGCAGCAGCACGCCTTCCTGGGGCCGGCCATGTACGACGCCGCGGGTGCCGTGCTGATGGGGCATCCGCCCACCGTTCCCGGCTTCCAGTGACCACCACCGACCGCTGACGAGGAGTTGGACCACCACCATGAGCGCTACCCCGCTGCGCGTGCTGTTCTGCATCGGTATCAACCAGAACTTCTTCGACCTTCCCGAAGGCGGCGTCGCCGCCGGCGACGTCTGGACCGCCTTCGTCGCGCTGATGGACGGCATCAAGGGCCTGCCCGGCGTGGACTTCATCGGCGACATCGACGACGACTCGCATATGGTCGGCCCGTCCGACGGCTGGCCGTGGACGTGCTACCTGCTCTGCGACGTCGACACGCAGGAAACCGTCAAGCAGGCGTGTGACTTCCTGCGCTCCACCCCGGTCGGTGACAGCCCGTGGAAGCTGTGGAAGTACGCCAAGATCGAAGCGCGCATCGGCCGCGCCCTCACTCCGCGCGAATACCGGGGCTGATCGCGATGACGACAGAATTCACCGCCGCCACCGTGCACGACCTGCCGCCCGCGGACCTCGTCCTGGGCGACCGCGTCGCCGGCCGGATGTACACCGACCCGGCGATCTTCGACCAGGAGATGACGAAGATCTTCGAGCGCGCCTGGATCTGGGTCGCGCACGAATCGGAGCTGCCCAAGTCCGGCAGCTTCAAATCGACCCACGTCGGACGGCATCCGGTCATCGTGACCAAGGACCGCAAGGGCGAGATCCGCACGCTCGTGAACCGCTGCCGCCATCGGGGTGCGTCGCTCTGCGAAAAGAAAACGGGCCACGCCAACGGGTTCACCTGTCCGTACCACGCCTGGTCCTACGGCCTCGACGGCAAGCTGCGTGGCATCCCGTACCCCGACGGGTACGAGGGCGTCATGGACAAGGCCGATCTCGGCTTGAAGACCCTGCGCACCGAGTCGTACGGCGGGATGATCTTCGCGACCCTGAACGCCGACGCCGAACCGTTGGCCGACTTCCTCGGCGACGTCAAACCGTGGATCGACCGCTTCATGGCGCAGGGTGGCGGCTATCCGGTGAAGGTGCTCGGCACCCATCGGTTCACCTACCGCGGCAACTGGAAGATCCAGCTGGAGAACACCACCGACGGGTACCACTTCCCCATCGTGCACCGCTCGTGGATGGCCTCGGTCGACGCCGAAACCGCCGAGATGATGTCGTTCATGACCGATCCGACCGCGCTCACCCACGACCTCGGCAACGGCCACTCGGTGATGCAGATGGTTCCCGAACACTCCGATCTCGACGCCGACGACGGCAGCGAGCCGCTCCAGCCGCGGTTCGACGGCCTGGTCGCCCAGCTCGAAGCCGCCGGAGCGGCCGAAGCCGAGATCCGGAGGCTCGTCCGTGCCGTGCACGGCACGGGGTTCAACCTCAACCTGTTCCCGAACGTGTCGATGTCGATCTCGTTCTTCCGGGTGCTGCGGCCGATCAGTGTCGACGAGACCGTCATCGAACACGTCGCCCTCGGCAGCGACGGCCCGGCCGAGATCGTCGCGCCCGTCAACCGGGAGCGGCTGCGCGCCCACGAGCATTTCCAAGGTCCGTTCGGGTTCGGCACTCCGGACGACTCCGAGGGCTGGGACCGGGTGCAGCGCGGTGCCCAGGGCGCACCCGAGCTGCCGATCATGGTCAACCGCGGTCTGGGTCGCGAGAAGCCCTCCGCCGAGGGCTGGCCGACCAGCCACGTCACCGACGAGACCGGAATGCGGGCGGCGTACGCGCAATGGAAGCGGATGATGAGCGATGACTGAGACCCTCACCGATCCGCGGGTGGTCCGCGCGATCGAGCTGGCCTGGCGCGAGGCCGCGCTGCTGGACGCCAAGGAATACGAGGCCTGGCAACGACTTTACGCCGACGACGGGATGTACATCATCCCGATCGACCGCGACGCCGAAGACTTCGACGACGTCCTCAACATGGTCCACGACGACGCCCGGATGCGCGGGCTGCGCGTGCGGCGGATGACCGAGGGCTACGCACTCGCCGCGGTCGACTCGGCGATCACCGTGCGGACCGTGTCGCGTTTCATCCCCGCCGACGTCGACGACCGGTCGGTCACGCTCAAGGCCGCCCAGATCATCGTGGCGTACAAACGGGGCCGCCACGACCTCTGGGCCGCGGACGTCGATTACGTCGTCCGCCTCGGCGCCGGCGGCGACGAGGACCGCTTCGCCCGCAAGGTCGTCCGGCTGGTCAACGCCGACGAAGCCGTTCCCGCCGCGGGATTCCTGCTGTGAGCGGCACCGCGCCGGTCGCCGTGGTCACCGGCGGGGCGACCGGGCTGGGCGAGCAGATCGCCCGGCGCCTGCACAGCGGTGGCCATCGGGTGGCGGTCGCCGACCTCGACGAAGCGGCCGCGAAACGGCTCGCGACCGAACTCGACCGGAGCGGGGCACACGCCCAGAGCTACCGCGTCGACGTCGCCAGCCGTCCCGACATCGACCAGCTGCTCGCGTCGGTGCTCGGTGACTTCGGCGGTGTCCAGGTGCTGGTCAACAACGCCGCCCGCACGCAGGCACGGCCGTTGCTGGAGATCACGCCGCAGGAGCTCGACGAGGTGATGGCGGTGAACTTCAACGGCACCTTCCACGCCTGTCAGCTGTTCGGCGCGCATATGGCCGAGGCCGGGTACGGCCGGATCGTCAACCTGGCCTCCCTGGCGGGGCAGAACGGCGGCACCACGACCGGCGGCCACTACGCGTCATCCAAGGGCGCGATCCTGACGGCGACCAAGGTGTTCGCCCGCGAGCTCGCCGCCAGGGGCGTCACCGTGAACGCGGTCTCCCCCGGCCCGCAGGACAGCCCCATGGTCCACCGGCTCGTCGGCGAGGAGAACCTCGACCGGCTGACGGCCGGGATCCCGGTGGGGCGCCTGGGCAGTATGACGTTCATCGCCGAAATGGTGGCGTTGCTCGCCTCCCCCGAAGCCGCCTCCGTCACCGGCGCCTGCTGGGACGCCAACGGCGGCCTGTTCATGCGCTGACCTGGAGGCACCTGGATGACGAACGTCCTCTTCCGCGTCGTCGAAATCACCGAAGAGACGTCGGAAATCCGAACCCTGCGGCTGGTCCGGCAGGACGACGAGCCACTGCGCGTCCGCTACCGGGCGGGGGCGCACGTCGACGTGGTCGGTCCGACGGGGGTGCTGCGGCAGTATTCGCTGTGCGGCGCCCCAGACGACCCGCGGTCGATCCTGATCGCGGTCAAACGGGAACCGGATTCGCGGGGCGGATCCGTGGCGATGCATCAGGTTTCGGTGGGCGATCACCTCAAGATCAGCGAGCCGCGCAATCTGCTGACCGTCGCCGAAGACGCGGACCGGCACGTCCTCGTCGCCGGCGGGATCGGTATCACTCCGCTGCTGTCGATGGCCTACGAGCTCTACACGTGGGGCAGCGAATTCGAACTCCACTATTTCGCGCGCTCGCGGGAAACCGCGGCGTTCGTGGAACTGCTGGAAGAACGCGTGGAGTTCGCCGACCGGATCCGCCCGCATTTCGGCGTCCCCCGTGCCGACCAGCCCGCCGTCCTCCGGGCGATCGCCGAAGACCTGACGCCGTCGACCCACGTCTACACCTGTGGCCCCGACGGTTTCATGCGGCGGGTCGGCGACGTGCTCGGCCCGGTGGTCGGCGCGGACCACGTGCACGTCGAGCATTTCGAAGCCGCCGAGGTGGACACGTCGGCCGACCGGCCGCTCACCGTCGAACTCGACACCGGTGAGGAATTCGAGGTACCCGCTGGGAAATCCATCCTGTCGGTCCTCGAGGACAACGGCATCGAGGTCTTCAAGTCCTGTGAGGAAGGCATTTGCGGCTCGTGCGTGTCCGGCGTTCTGGAGGGCACCCCCGATCACCGGGACAACTGCCTGACCGCCGCCGATCGGGAAAGCCAGATGGCGCTCTGCGTCTCACGCGCGCTCACCGACAGACTCGTCATCGAGCTGTACTGAGCGAACCCTCCACCGCCCAATCACCCCTGATTGTCCCAAGTGGACACCCGAAGGCTGGTCGGCTCAAGTCCTCCTCGGTGAGCGCGGCGCGGACCGGTCGTCCCCACGGACACGCTCGGTAGCCCGCGTAGCCACCGAATGGCGAATAGCCGGGCGACCGCTCCGCTGGCACGCTGAATTCGGTCCGCTCCGCCGAGAAAGGGTGATCCCCGGTGACGCGTCCCCTCGTGCTGGACCCGCACGGCAACGACATCCACGCCGAGAACGAGCGATTGCGCGAGCACGGCCCGATCACCCGGGTGGAGTTACCGGGCGGTGTGGTGGCCTGGTCGGTCACGGGTTACGAACTCCTGCGCGACCTGCTCAGCGACCCGCGCGTGTCCAAGGACGCGCGCCGGCACTGGCCGGCGCTGGCCGACGTCAGCGCGGACTGGCCGTTGCTGGTGTGGGTCTCGGTGCGGAACATGTTCACCGCTTACGGCGCCGACCACCAAAGGCTGCGCTCGCTCGTTACGCAGGCTTTCACGGCACGGCGGATCGCCACCCTGGAACCGTGGATCACGCGGATCGTCGATGACCTGCTGACCGGCCTCGAAGCCTTGCCCGAGGGCGAACCCGTTGACCTGCGGGAGAATTTCGCCTATCCGGTGCCCATCGAAGTGATCTGCCACCTGTTCGGCGTACCGGATTCCGCGCGCGGCAACCTGCGGCACTCCGTCGACGTCTTCTTCCGGACCTCGGCGAGCCAGGACGCGATGCTGGCGGCGTACCAGGACATCCACTCGATCTTCACCGAACTCGTCGCCGAGAAGCGGAAGAATCCCGGCGAGGACCTCACCACCGCCCTCATCGCCGCGCAGGACGACGGCGCCCGGCTGGACGAAACCGAACTGATCGACACGCTCATCCTGTTCATCTCGGCGGGTCACGAGACCACCGTGAACCTGCTCGACCAGGCCATCACCGCCCTGCTGACCCATCCCGCCCAGCTCGCCATGATCCGCGACGACCGGGTCTCGTGGGCCGACGCGATCGAGGAAACGTTGCGCTGGCAGGCGCCCGTGGCCAACCTGCCTTTGCGTTACGCCGTCGAGGACATCGCCGTCGCCGACGTGGTCATCCGGCAGGGTGACGCGATCCTGGCCGGCTACGCCGCCGCGGGACGAGACCCGGCGGTGCACGGGCACGACGCCGGCGCTTTCGACGTCACCCGCACCGACAAAGCGCACGTCTCGTTCGGCTACGGCGCGCATTACTGCATCGGCGCACCGCTGGCGCGGTTGGAGGCCGCGATCGCCCTTCCGGCCTTGTTCGCACGATTCCCGGACCTGACTCTCGCGACCCCTCCCGACGCGATGCGGCACCTCGACTCGTTCATCTCCAACGGACATCGCGGCCTGCCGGTCATGCTGAACCGCCGGGTGGCCGCCTTGTAGCTCAGTCCTGGTGCTCGCGTCGCGAGACCTCACGCCAGGGGGCGACCCGTCCAGCGGCGTTGCGAAAGCCACTTTCGCAACCTTGAAGGTTGGGAAAGTGGCTTTCGCAACGCACCCGCGAAACGGCGGCGTCAGCGCCGGCGGAACCGGGCGGCCAGCGCGGCCATCGGCGACCGCCGCGCCCGCACCGGCAGCCTGCCGGACGTGATGTCCTCCAGCAGCGTCGCCACGGTCTCCCGCGCACAAGTGCGGTTCGCGCCGATCCCACCCGAGGGACCGCGTTTGATCCAGCCGACCACGTAGGCGCCGCTGCGTCCGTTGACGCGGCCGCCGGTGTTCGGGATCGTGCCGCGGGTGTCGTCGAACGGAAGACCCGGCACCGGCACACCCCGATAGCCGACCGCGCGGACGACCTGGCCCGCCGCGATTTCGACCGATTCGTCCCGGCCCGTGACGCGAAGGCCCCGTACCTGGGTGTCGCCGATGATCCCAGTGGGCGCGGAGTGGAACCGCAGGACGATCCGCCGTGCGTCCGAGTCCGGCGGCGCGGTCCAGTCGACGGTCTCGCGGCCGACTTCGCGCAGCAGAGCGGCTTTGCCGGTGCCCGCGTCGATCGCGGCCGTGGTGCGCGGGTCCGCGTCGTCGACGACGAGCGGCACACCGGCGCGCCCCGCCAGCGCGAGCAGCTCCGGCGAGGTGTACGCGGCGTCCTCCGGCCCGCGCCGGGCGAGCAGCACGACTTCCCGGATCTTGCTGGTACGCAAGCATTCCAGCGCGTGCGGGGCGATCGTGGTCCCGGCGAGGTCGTCGGGGTCGGCGGTGAGGATCCGGGCGACGTCGAGCGCGACGTTGCCGGTGCCGACCAGAACCACCCGTTCCGCGGAGAGGTCCACCGCGTTCACGGGAACGTCCGGATGACCGTTGTACCAGGCGACGACGGTGGTCGCGGCGATACTGCCGGGCAGGTCCTCGCCGTCCAGGCCGAGGTCGCGCGCCGACGACGCACCGACCGCGTAGACGACCGCGTCGTGACGCTCGGCCAGCTCGTCCACGGACACGTCGCGGCCGACCTCGGTGCCCAG
Organism: Amycolatopsis sp. NPDC000009; assembly: GCF_055563465.1. Classification (NCBI taxonomy): domain Bacteria; kingdom Bacillati; phylum Actinomycetota; class Actinomycetes; order Pseudonocardiales; family Pseudonocardiaceae; genus Amycolatopsis; species Amycolatopsis sp. NPDC000009. The sequence goes on along the minus strand of NZ_JBVHDI010000017.1, from coordinate 102,807 downwards.
GCGCATCCGCAGCCGCGGATGTTCGTGAAGGCGCGAGAACGTCTCACCGATCCGCTTCGTGGCGGGATGGTCCGGGGCGACGCCGTAGCGGACGAGCCCGCCCGCGACCGGCAGCCGGTCGATCAGGGTGACTCGCGCGTTCGTGTGGAGGAGCAGGTCCTCCACGGCGTACATCCCGGCCGGGCCGGTGCCGACGACGGCGATGTCGGGCGGCGCGAAATCGCTCGGGATGGCCCGGTCGAACGCCGGCGGGGCCCACCGATGGAAGTTCGGCGCCGGATCCACCGAAGGAACGGTCTCACGGTCGGCGTAGAAGTCCGCGTTGATCCCCGCGTAGACCTCCAGCGGTCCGGTCAGCAGATCCGCCGGGAAGATCGCGTCCACCGGGCAGGCGTCCGCGCAGGCCCCGCAGTCGATGCACGAGTCCGGATCGACGTAGAGCATCTCGGTGGTGCCGAAGTCGGGCTCGTCCGGCGTCGGGTGGATGCAGTTGACCGGACAGACCGACACGCAGGTGGCGTCGTTGCAGCAGGTCTGGGTGATCGCGAAGGCCATGTCAGATCAGGTTCGCCCGCTTGTAGAACACCAGCGCGGGGCGGGTGAGCAGACCGCACGAGCCGAGGAACTCCATCAGGCCGGCACAGCTCGACCGCATCATCGCCTTGTGGTGCTCGTTGGCCTTCGCCTCGCGCAACGCGCGCTTGGTGTCGAGCCCCGCGTTCTTGTAGACGTCGCGGTTGATCATGCTGCTGACGATGAAGTACGACGCGATCGCGATGACCAGCGCGTTGATCCGGCGGCGCACGAAACCCGCGCCCTCCAGCTGCTCCCGCGTCTCCTCACGGGCGAACTTCATGTGCCGGGATTCTTCGACCACGTGGATGTTGTTGATGGTACGCACGAACGGGACCACGCGCTCGTCACGCATCCAGTCGCGCTGCATCACATCGAGGACCTCTTCGGCCACGAGGATGGCCGCGTACGCCGCTTCGCCGTTCGCCGTCGCCTTGAAGACCCGGCCGAGTTCGACGGCGAGCTTGCGCGGACGGTACGGGGGCGCGCCGAGCTTCTCCGCACCGCGGGCGAACATGATCGAGTGGCGGCATTCGTCGGCGATCTCGGTGAGCGCCCATTGGAACGCCGGGTCGGTCGGGTCCTTGGCGTAGAAATCGCGAAGCACCATCTGCTGCAGGATCATCTCGAACCAGATGCCGGTGCTCGCGACCGAAGCGGCTTCCTGGCGTGTGAGCTCCTTCTGCTGCTCCGTGCTCATCTCGGCCCAGTAGCTCGTGCCGTAAAGCGTGCTCCACTCCGGGCTGGCACCGTGGTAGTCCTTGTCCAGCGGCGTCTCCCAGTCCACCTCGGTGGCGGGGTCGTAGGACAGCATCGCGGACGAATCGAGAAGCCGCTGCGCGGTCTCGTGGCGGCCTGCCCCGGCCGTTGCCGCGGCGCGTGGCACATCGGTGCTGGTCATACGGACCTCCCTGACGACGTCGACAGAGTGCGCGGCTACCTGTTACCGCGATTCACTGTTACTCAAGGTAACATATAGAACCAGCCCGCGAAAGAAGGGGAGATCCGCCCATGACCGCACCTCGCCGCATCGCCACCTTCGACCACGACGGACTCGTCTTCGACGTCCGGGACACCGGACCGCTCGACGGCACGGTCGTCGTCCTGCTGCACGGCTTCCCGCAGACCGGCGCCTCCTGGACCGAGACCGCCACCCTGCTCCACCAGCGGGGATACCGCACGATCGTGCCCGACCAGCGCGGGTACTCACCCCGCGCGCGACCACGAGGCCGCTTCGCCTACCGGTCCGGCCGCCTCGTGGCCGACACCGTCGCCCTCGTCGAGACCCTGGGCTCCGGGCCGGTCCACCTCGTCGGACACGACTGGGGTGCCGTCGCGGCCTGGTCGACGGCGGCCCGACGACCGGACCTGGTCAGGTCGCTGACCACCGTGTCGGTCCCGCATCCCGGCGCGTTCCTCCGCGCGATGCTCACCAGCGACCAGCTCGTCCGGTCGTACTACATGTTCCTGTTCCAGCTCCCCTGGCTGCCGGAATTCGTCCTCCGGCGCCGGCCACGCTTACTGGACCGCACGTTGACCGGCACCGGGATGACACCCGCCCAGGTCGAGCAGGTCCGCCGGGACATCGTCCACGGCGGAGCCCTCACCGGCGGGCTGAACTGGTACCGCGCGATGCCCTTCCAGCACCAGGGCTCCCTCCGCACCCGGGTCACCGTGCCGACCACGCACGTCTGGAGTGACGGCGACACCGCGCTGTCCCGGCGCAGCGCCGAACTCGCCGGCCAGTACGTCGACGCCGGCTACCGGCTCGAAATCCTGACCGGCGTCAGCCACTGGGTCCCCGAAGAAGCCGCGACGACGCTGGCCGCCATCATCGACCGCACCGCCGCGGAGTCACCTAGTCGACCGGCGTGACCTCGGCCATCTCCGACCAGGCGTCGCCGTCGAGGTTCTGGTAGTTGATCCGGGGCTTCTCCGCGACGACGGTCGACATGAACGGGAAGAAGTCCTGGGCATGCTGGGTCGCGACATGCGCGTCACCGGCGGCGCTGTCGGCGAACACCTCGACGAGGACGAACTCGTTCTCGTCACCGGCGTTCTGGTAGTAGTCGAACGAGATGTTCCCGGGTTCGCTGCGCACCTGCTGCGTGTACTGCTCGATACCCGCCAGCCACTCGGCTCGCTTCTCGGGACGGATCCGTGCTTTGAGGACGATGAGGATCATGGCCCGAGTATCGCAAAGAGGGCCTTCACGCGCTCCGCTCCAAGGCCGGATGAAAGACTGTCCCGGTGATCACGCGGCTCCAGTCCTGTTGGTCCGCGATCCGGTACCTGGCGGTCGGCGCGGTCTCCTCGATGGTCGCCTGGTTCGTCCTCGTCGGCATGGTGTTCGTGCTGCTGATGTGCCCGTTCGGGGTCGGGATCCCGGCGTTGCCCGTCGCGCTCCAGCTGATCCGCCGTCCGGTCACCTTCGAACGCCGCCGGGCCGCCCGCCTGCTGGGTGAGCCGATCCCCGAGCCGTACCGGTCCGGGAACCCGGTGACCGACCCGGCGTCGCGCCGCGACCTTGGCTGGCTCGTCTTTCACGGTGCCACCGGGTTCGTCGTCGGCATCTTCGCCATCGCCCTGCCGCTCGGCGGGCTCCGGCAGATCGTCACGGCGTTCATCTGGCCGATGGTGCCCGGCGGGGTGCAGAGCTCGCTCGGGTTCATGGTCACGTCGTGGCCCATGGCGGCGCTCAGCGCGATCACCGGTGTCGGCATGGTCGCCCTGATCTTGCTGTTCCCCCGTGTGGCCCGTTGGCAGGCCTCCATCGCGCGCAGGCTGCTCGCTCCCGCGCCCGGCGTCGTGCTGACCGACCGAGTCGTCGAACTGGCCGCTTCGCGTGCCGCCGCGCTGGAGGCGCACGGCGCCGAACTCCGTCGTCTCGAACGGGATCTCCACGACGGGACGCAGGCGAGGATCGCCGCGGTGGTCCTGCAGCTGGGGATCGCCGATTCGCTGTTCGACAAGGATCCACATAAGGCCAGGGAACTCCTTGGCAAGGCACAGGACACCGCGACCGGAGCGCTGGCCGAACTCCGGACCGTCGTCCGCAGCATCCATCCGCCGCTGCTGTCCGACCGCGGCCTCGACGGCGCCGTCACCGCGCTGGCCGACCGCTGCCCGGTCCCGTGCTCGGTGGACGTGCGCAGCCGCAGCCGCCGTCCCGCCGCCGTCGAAGCGGCCGCGTACTTCGTGGTCGCCGAGATGCTGGCCAACATCACCAAACATTCCGGTGCCGAACACGCTTGGATCACCCTCGACGGCACCGCCGACACCCTGCTCATCGAGATCCGCGACGACGGCCACGGCGGCGCCGACGAAGCCGCGGGCAGCGGCCTGTCGGGAATCCGCAAACGGGCCGAGGCGTTCGATGGGACCTTGAAACTGTCCAGCCCCGCCGGTGGGCCGACCGTAGTGAAAGTGGAGTTGCCATGCGGGTCGTGATCGTCGAGGACGACGCGCTGCTGCGCGAAGGCCTGGTGATGCTGCTGAACACCTCGGGCATCGACGTCGCCGCGGCGGTGGACGACGTGGACGAGTTCCTCGAACTGGTCGCCAAGGACCGGCCCGACGCGGTCATCACCGACGTCCGGCTACCGCCGACCCACACCGACGAAGGTCTCCGCGCGGCCGTCAAGGCACGGAAAATGCACCCCGGGCTGCCCGTGCTCGTGCTGTCCGCGCACGTCGAAACCGGCTACGCGGCGGAACTTCTCGCCGACGGCAAGGGCGCCGTCGGGTACCTGCTGAAGGAGCGGGTCGGGAAGGTGGAGAAGTTCCTCGACGCGCTGGACCGGGTCGTCAAGGGCGGGACGGCCATGGACCCCGAGGTCATCACCCAGCTGATGGCGCACCGCCGGGCAACCGACCCGCTCGAAGGGCTGACCGCGCGGGAGCGCGAGGTGCTCGGGCTGATGGCGGAGGGCTACAACAACACGACCATCGCCGAACTGCTGGTGGTGAGCGACGGCGCGGTGCACAAGCACATCCGGAACATCTTCGCGAAACTCGGGCTGCCGGAGGACAGCGGGCACCGTCGGGTCCTGGCGGTGCTGGCGTATCTGGGCGGGAAGGGCTGAGGACTGGACGGCCGTGTCGTCCGTCCAATCACGCGTGTCGTCCGCCGGATCACGCGTGTCGTCCATCCAGTCACGAAGCTCCGAGTTCTTCCGCCAGCCCGACGACGATGCCCTCGGGACCGCGGACGTAGCAGAGCCGGTAGATGTCCTCGTACCGCTCCAGCTCGCCCACGAGTTCCGCGCCGTGGACACGCAGGCGTGCGACGACGTCCTCGATGTCGTCCACCGCGAACATGACCCGGCGGATCCCCAGCGTGTTCGCCGGAGCGTCCTTCGGTTCGGGCGTGATGGCCTTCGGCCGATGGAACTTCGCCAGCTCGATCCGGCCGGGACCGTCCGGGACACGCAGCATCGCGACGTCCTGGCGGACGTCTTCGAGCCCGACGACCCGTTCCGCCCCCGGCCAGTCGAGCGGTCCCTTGCCCTCCAGCTCCATTCCTAATTCGACGAAGAACGCGATGACCGCGTCAAGGTCTTCGACGACGATGAGCACGTTGTCCATCCGCTGGATCGCCACGCTGGGTCTCCTTCGCTCGGCGCGGTCGCGGAGGTAGCGCCAGCACCACCTCGCGACGGGGGCCACTCCCCTGTTCGCCGGTCCTGCCCAACCGTAGCGTCTTTCTCATGAACGACATCGAAAAGTCCAGCGGCGCACTGGTCACCGCTTCCCTCTGGCTCGTCCTCCTCGGCAGCGCGGCCACCAACGCGATCGGCCAGTTCGCGGGGCTGGACTGGACCCTCCGCATGATCGCCGGCGCCGTCGCGGTCGTGTGCATCGTGCTGCTGATCATTCGCCACCTGGCTCGGCGCAAAGCCTGAGCCATTCGACGGCCCGCGCCGCGGCGAACCCGATGAACGCGTCCCGCTCCGGCACCCGTGACCGCGCGTCGACGGCGTCGGTGAAAACCCCGACCGCGTAACGGCCGCCATCGGGATACTCGACCACGCCGACCTCGTTGCGCACCGCCGGAAGAGTCCCGGTCTTGCCGCTGACGCGGATCCCGTCGTCCGGGAATCCGGACCGGAGCCGGTGCGGCCACACCTGGAGTTCCATCCAGCGCCGGACGTCCGCGCACGCGGCCGGCGACGCGGCCTCGTCACGCCAGATCATCCCCAGCAACCGGGTGATTTCTTCGGCTGTCGTGGCACAGCTGTGCTCCGGCTGGAGCGCTCGCAACGACGCGATGCGCTCCATCGGGAGTTCGGTCAGCAGTCTTTCGTCGTCCTCGTAGGAGATTCCGAGGTCCTCACCGATACCGCCGAGCACCTCCCCGCAGTCCTGTGACACGGTGGTGTGCTCTAAACCGAGGCCACGCAACGTTTTCTCCGTCGACTCCCGGCCGACGCGGTCGAGGATCAGGTCGGTGGCGACGTTGTCGCTGATCCCGATCATCAGGATCGCGAGGTCATACCAGGACATCGAGATCTCGTGCCGGAAGGTGGCGAGGCCGTACGGGCTCGGTGTGGGGTGTCCAGGTGGGACGGTGACCCGCTCGCCGAGGTCGAGCCCGCCTTCGGCACCCTGCTTCGCCAGTTCCAGCGCGATCGGAACCTTGAAGACCGACGCCGTGACGACGGGGGTGTGCTCGTCGATCCCGAACCGCCGGGTGCCGTCGATTTCGGCCGCGTGCAACCGGATCCGGACGCCTGCTTCCTTCGCTCGTTCGGTGATCGTTTCGATGACTTCGGACTCGGTGGGCATGAGACTCCTGTCTGTTCGACGAGAGGTGGACTGGGGCGGCGTTGCGAAAGCCACTTTCGCAACGTTGAAGGTTGCGAAAGTGGCTTTCGCAACGTCTTCCGGTGGCTCACGTGGCAGGTGGGCATAGGGCCCAGGTGGCCGACTCACGAGGCCGAGCTGGATTCCGCCGGAGCGAAAGAGAACTGCGCCGGGTTCTGCGGCACCCAGAACGCCATCACCGCGGTGAGGAACGTCGTGCCGATCAGGAAACCGAACGCGGCGGTGTAGGAGAAAGTGTCGGCGAGCCACCCCATCGCCACCGGCGCGACGGCGCCCGCCACCTGGCCGCCGAAGTTCATCACGCCCATGCCGATCCCGGTGACCGCTGTGGGCAGTACACGCAGCGGCAGGCCGAATACGGCCATCGTCGCCATACCGAACACGGCGAGGGCGAGCGTCTCGTAGACGGTGAACTCCGTGGTGCTGTCCGCGTTCACCATCAACGTCAGCAGCACCACGGTCACCAGTGAGATCGAACCGAGGTACCAGCGGCCGTGATCGTGGAAATACCGGTCGAACAGCCAGCCGCCGAGAATGGTCGTGCCGATGCTGACCAGCATCGGGATCGCGGCCAGGATCCCGGTCTGGCTCAGCGACAGCCCCCTCGACTCCAGCAGGTAGCTGGGCACCCAGGTGATCATCCCGTAGTTGAGCATGTTGGTGACGCAGAACAGCAGGGTGAACTTCCAGATCACCGGCGACTTCAGCACCTGTTTCCGGGACACCTCTGGGGTTTTCACCACGTCGCGCGGGAGGCTGCTCAGCCTTTCGGGCAAGGCCTTGGGCAGGATCGTCCACACGGCAACGCCGATGAGCGCGCCGACCCCCGCCATCCAGAAGAACGTGTGCCGCCAGCCGACCGCCATCAGCAGCGGGCCGACGATCAGCGGCGCGAGGCCGGCGCCGATACCGCCCGCGGACAGCATCACGCCGGTCACCGTCGCGCGATTGCCCGGGGTGGTCCGTTCGGCGATCGCCTTGAACGAGGCCGCCGGGAAAAGTCCTTGGCACACACCGAAAAGGCCGCGGACGACGAGCAGCATGCCGAAGGTGCCCGCCATCCCGGTCATCGCGGTGAACGCCGACCAGAGCAGCAGGGTGACCAGCATCGGCCCGCGCGAACCGTACCGGTCTGCGAGGAAACCCGCCGGGATCTGGCACACCATGTACACCAGCGCGAACACGGTGACGAGCCAGCCCTGCTCGGTCTTGCTGAGCTCGAACTCGGCGCCGATCATCGGCAGCGCCATCCCGATCGAGAACCGGTCGATGTAGTCGACCGCCCACGCGCACACCATCACCACCATCGTGATGAGCGCCGTCCGGTTGATCCGCCGTGCTGTCCAGGTGTCCTCGTTGACCACTGCCGTCATGGCGCCTCCGCGGGATTTCGGAAGAGAAGGGAGAACGGCGCGAACGTGGCGCCGGTCACTCATTCTGAAACGCGGTCGTCGACCGGAGTTCGTGCGATCACACGAACATCGGCCGTCCTTTCGGGACGGGAGACCAAGGTCAGTCTTCGGCGCCCGGCGGCCCGGTCCGCGCGTCACGGGGCAGCAGCCGCAATTGCAGCATCGCGGCGAACCTCTCCCCCGCGTCGTCGAGGTCGATCTCGCCGACTTCGGCGAGGCGCCGCAGCCGGTAGCGGAAGGTGTTCGGGTGGACGTAGGCCGACGCGGACGCGGCTCCGATGTCACCGAAGGCGTCGAGCCAGCACCGAAGGGTGTGCACCAGTTGTGACTGGTGCTGAGCGTCATAGGCGAGCAAACGCGCGACCGGTCCGGTCGCGACGTCTCCTCTGGCCGCGGCGAGGTCGGCCAGCTCCAGCATGAGCGCGTCGACGTGGACGTCTTCGGCGGTCGCGACGCGTTTGGCGCCACCGTTGGTGAGCAGCACGCGCAACGCCCGGTCCGCGCCGTCGCGGGAGGCGCGGAGACCGGACGCGTCGAGCGCGAGCGGTCCGATGCCGATGGCGGCCGCCGCCCGGCGTCCCGTGCGCTCCAGGAAGGTCGACGCGACCCGCACCGAACGCTCCTGGCAGTCGGCCTGACCGCCGGGCATCGGGAGGATGCCGTAGGCCACGTCGCCGACCAGCGCGACGGCCGAACGAGGCTGGACGGCGCTCAGGTGCATGGCCAGCGCGTCGGCGACCCGCTGGCGGTCCGCGACCAGCCGGAGGTCGTCCTCGGGGTCGGGCGCGCCCAGGAGTCCCATGGCGAGCACGATCGACGGCTGGCCGAGCAACCCGAGCCGGGCGATGGCCTCCGGCGCGCCGGCGCCTCCTTCGAGTGCCGTGCTCACCAGATCCGCGCGCAGCCGCCGTTCGACGTCGGCGCCCGCGCGCAACCGGAGCAGGTGCAACGCGACGAGTTTGGCGGCGTCGATCAATGCCTGGGTGCGCTCCGCGCTGAGCGGTTCCCGGACCGCCGCCCAGATCGAGCCGAGCACCTCGTCGCCGGCGCGGACGGCGAGCGCCACGCGGGGAAGCGCGATGGCGTTGTCGTCGTACCGCTGCGGATCGACGTACACGGGAGTCTGGTCTCGGTACAGCTTCTCGAAGACGCCGTCCTGTTCGAGGCCGCGGGCGAACCGCTCCGGCACCTGCCTGCCGAGGATCGTTTCCACCCGGGACGGGTCCGCTTCGTCCTGCCGGCCGGAGAACGCGAGGATCCGGTTGTTGCGATCCTCGATGGTCACCGGCGCGTCGATGAGCGCGGCGATCGCGTTGGCCAGCGCGAAGAGATCACCCGAAGGCATTCCGCCGAGGGTCTGCGGCGAGACCTCGCCGACGTCCTCTTCGGCGAGCAAGGTCCTCAGCATGGCGGCGAGTTGCGCCCATGACGCGCCTCGCGCGAGCCCGAGCAGGGCGACCCCGGACGATTCCGCGGCTCGCCGGAGTTCCGGCGCCGGGGTGACGGGAGACCGGACGACGAGCGCCGCCGCGCCTCTGGCACCCACGTCGTGCAAGAGGCGGACGACCTCGTCCTGATCCCGCACCCCGACGCCGAGCACGACGGCTCCGCCAGGGATTTCGGATTCGTCGTGCGGATCGTGGATGACCACCCCGCCGAGCTGTTTGCGGGTGGTCCGGCCGACCGCGACCGGTTCCAGGAGCACGTCCCCGAGGTCTTCGAGGACGCGCCCCAAGCTCATATGCGGCTTGCTGGGCACCGGTGTCAGCACCCCCCGAAGTTAAACCCGGCGTCACCGAACCGATCGGTTCGATCCGACCAAATCTAACCCCGGATTTCGTACCGCGCTACGAACCGATCCACGCTTTCTCCTTGGTGACCTCGTCCAGGAGCTCGGGAATCGGAGTCACGCCGAGCCCCGGTCCGGTCGGCACCGGCAGGTGCCCGGCGTCGAGCACGAACGGTTCGGTGATGTCCGTGCGGTAGAACCGGCCGGACGCCGAGGTGTCACCCGGCAGCGTGAAACCGGGCAGCGAGGCGAGCGCGACGTTGGCCGCCCGGCCGAGCCCGGTCTCGATCATCCCGCCGCACCACACCGCCACCCCGTGCGCCGCGCAGACGTCGTGCACCCGGCGGGCTTCGAGGTACCCGCCGACCCGGCCCGGTTTGATGTTGACGATCTGGCAGGCGCCGAGCTTGATCGCGTCCGCGGCGGCCTTGGCCGAGACGATCGACTCGTCGAGGCAGATCGGTGTCCGGACGCGTTTCGCCAGCTCGGCGTGGCCGAGCACGTCCTCCTCTTCGAGCGGCTGCTCGATCAGCAGCAGGTCGAACGGGTCGAGCCGGGACAGCAGCGGCGCGTCGCCCAGGGTGTACGCGGTGTTCGCGTCGACCTGGAGCAGCACGTCGTCACCGAAGCGCTCACGTACCCGACGGACCGGCTCGACGTCCCAGCCGGGTTCGATCTTCAGCTTGATCCGGACATAGCCCTCGTCGAGGTAGCCGCCGACGACGTCGAGCAGCTGCGGGATCGAGTCCATGATGCCGACCGAGACCCCACAGGCCACGGAGTCCCGGGTGGACCCCAGCTCGGCCGCGAAGGAGCGGTCGTGCGCGCGGAGTTCGGCGTCGAGGACCGCCATCTCCAGCGCCCCCTTCGCCATCCGGTGGCCCTTGAACTTCGCCAGCAACGGCGTCACCTTGTGCGCGGTCACGTCTTCGGCGGCCAGCAGCGCGGGGATCAGGTGATTCCGCAGTACGTGCTCGGCCGCGTCGTTGTACTCCGACGAGTAGAGCGGCGCCTCCATCGCCACGCATTCGCCCCAGCCCTCGCCCGCCGGGGTCACCGCGCGGACCAGCAGCAGTTCCCGCTCGGACTGGGTCCCGAACGACGTCCGGAACGGGGCCACGAGCGGCATCCGGACCCGGCGCAGTTCCACACCGCTGAGTTTCACGACTGCTCCTTCGAGATCACGTACCAGCCGGCACGATCGAAACCGGCGACCCGGGCGTTGTCCGCCATCAGTCCGCCGAGGACTTCGCGTAGGGCGACGCGCCACGCGTTACCGCGACCGGGATCGGTGCGGCGCAACCGTTCTATGTCGGGCGGGACCGCGACGAGCACGGTCGGCCCGTCGGTCGATCCGATGCTCGGACCGCCGTCGGAGTCGACCGAGAGCGCCTGCACGCCGCCCACGGCTTCCGCGTCGATCAGGACGGGTTCACCGAAAGCGGCGGCGCGGACCTCGGGGCTCCGGAGATCCCAGCCGACCATCAGCCGGTCGGTGTCACCCGAACCGTTGATGTCGTCCTCCATCGGACCGTAGAAGTCGCGCAGGTAGCCGATCGGGCGCGCGCCGAGTTTCCCCAGGTTGAAGTAGGCGTTGCGCCGCACCAGCGGGTCGAACGTCCAGGTGATCACCGAGACGTCCTGGAGAAGTGCCCACCCGCGCTGGTGCAGTTTGAGCGCATACCCGATCCCGCGGCCCGCGCCCGCCTTGGCGACACCGGCGATATGGCTGTGCAGGCTCGCCTTTCCGGGGTTGCCGAAGAAGCCGAAACAGGCCCCCAGCAGTTCACCGTTCGCGAACGCGCCCGCGACGTAGTTCCCGGCGGTGGACATCGCGCGGAGCAGTTCCGTGCTCACCGGTCTACCACCCGGCCCGGACCGCCAGATCGACTCGAACAGGCCGACCACGGCGGCCAGATCGGCGATCTCGGTCAGCTCGCGGATTTCGACGCCCGAAGCCACGGCCGCGGCCCGCGCGGCGGCGACAGCCTCGTCAGCCACCACCGCCGGCGCCGGGCTGTCCGCGTTCGTAGCAAGATTTGTCACGGGGCAATCCTTTCCCGGCGCATCGGCCGAGTCACCGTCGTGCCGTACCAGATTCGCCGGCGGGATTCGTCGCGCCGGACGGACCCCGCTTCGCGAGGACGTTTTCCACGAGCGCGGCCAGCAGAGCGGTACGGCGCGGCAGTTCCGCCACGAGGACGTGTTCGTGATCCGCGTGCGCCCCGCCGCCGACTGCGCCGAGGCCGTCCAGGGTGGGAACACCCATCCCGGCGGTGTAGTTGCCGTCCGAGGCACCACCGACGGACGCGGAAGTCAGTTCCCCGAGTCCGAGTTCGCCCGCCAAGTCCTGGGCCAGCGCGAACAATCCCGCCGACGAGCCCGCCTCGAGCGGCGGCCGGTTGATCCCGCCGGTCACCCGGACCTCGGCGCCCGCCGAGACCGGACGGAGTTCGCGGATGGCCCGGTCGACGCGGAGTTGTTCCGCCTCGTTCCAGACACGGACGTCCACCGCCACGCGCGCGGCCGCCGGGACGGTGTTGACCGTCGTTCCCGCGGAGACGACAGTGGGCGTCACGCTGGTCCCGGCGTCGGGATCGGCGAGCGCGGCCACCGCGAGGACCTGGTGGGAGATCTCGATTCCCGCGTTGACCCCCTTTTCCGGTTCGAGTCCGGCGTGCGCGGCGCGGCCGACCACCTCCACCCGGTAGTGGGAAACGCCTTTGCGGCGGCACTTCAGCGCTCCGCCGTCCGCCGAAGCCTCCAGTACGAACGCGGCGTCGCACCCGGCCGCGGTCTCCTCGATCAGCGCGCGGGAGGACGGCGAGCCGATCTCCTCGTCGCCGGTGACCAGAATGGACAGTCCGCCGCGATCGGGCACGGTCGCGGCGGCATGCAGAGCCATCACGACGCCCGCCTTCATGTCGAAGCAACCGGGTCCGCGCAACACTCCGTCCCGCACGGAGAACGGATGGGTCTCCAGCGAGCCGTGCGGCCACACCGTGTCGTGGTGCCCGAGTAGCAGGACACGCGGCGGTCCGGCGCCGAAGCTCCACCGCAGATGGGTGACGCCGTCGACGACGATCCTCTCCGGATCCACGCCGAGCAGTCTCCGGCCGATGGCGGCCACCACTTCGGCGCTGCGGGCCACCGCCTGGTGATCCGACGACGGCGACTCGCAACGGACGAGCGTCTCGATGTCGGCGAGCAGGTCGCTCATCGCGGCTCACCCCGCAGCGGCTTGCCGGGGAACGCGTCCGTGCGCAGATTCCCGTCGGTGACGACCGGGACACCCGAGACGAACAGGTGCCGGACGCCGACGGAAGGCCTGGTCGAGTCGAAGTAGGTGGCCGCGTCGGTGATCGCGTGCGGGTCGATCACGACGATGTCGGCGTCGGCACCGACGTTGAGCCGTCCCTTGGCCAGCGCCCCGGGGGCGACCTCGTCGAGTACCCGCGCGGGCAGGTAGGAACAGCGGCGGAACGCCTCCAGCCACGTCCATGCCTTGCTCTCACGCACCATGAGGCGCAACGTCTTGGCGTACGTGCCGGCGGTGCGCGGATGCGTCGCGCCGCCGGGCGGAAGCGGCCATTCGGTGCTCTCGCTGGTGCCGTTCTTCCAGTACACGGGCAGCGCGTCGCTGGCGACGATGGCGTCCGGGAACGCGAGCGCCTGGCGCAGGAGACCGAGGTCGTGTTCGCTGCTTTCGTCGAGGAATTCCAGGATGCACGGCGCGCCCGGATCTTCGGCGCGAACCTGGAGCAGCCGGCCTTCGTCGGCGATCCGCTCCCCCGACTCCAGCATGATCACGCTGGACGGGGACAGTCCCTTCATCTTCAACCGCTCGGGCGAAAGGAAGGCGGCGCCGATCCCGGTGCTGCCCGCTCCGTACGGATAGGCCTCGACGGTCACCCGGGACCCGGCCGCCCGTCCCGCTTCGAGCGCCGCGAGCACCCGCTCGATCTGGTGGCCGGACGTGCTGTTCACGTGACAGTGGTGCATCGCGGCACCGGTCTCGGCCGCGACGATCGCGATCTCGGCCGATCCGTCGATCGGTGTCTCCGGGTTCACCTCGACCAGTTCACGGACATGGGTGTACGTCGGCGCCCCGGCCTCCTTCGCCAGCCGGGCCAGCGCGAGGAACTCGCCGGGGTCGGTGTCGGGCGCGTAGCCGAGCAGCACGCCGACGCCGAGCGCGCCCGCGGCCAGCTCACCGTCCACAAGGGACAGCCAGGCGGCGAGCTCCGTCGGCGACGAAGTCCTTTGCCAGGCGGGGTTTCCGAGGACCGCCAGCCCGCTGTCGATATTCGCGTCCGGCTCGATCCCGGCGAGCACCTGCGCCCGCGCGGCACCCCAGGACGCGGAGAAACCGTAGTGCAGCGGACGTCCCGCCGCGGCCGCCTCGGCGTAGGCCCGTTCGATCGGCATCAACCCGGCCTCGAGATCGAGCGCGGTCGTCACGCCGTCCATCGCCTGGAGCCGCTGGCCCGCGATGGTGTGCACGTGGCTGTGCAGGTCGATGAAGCCGGGCCCGACGACGAGCCCGGAGACGTCGATCTCCACGTCACCCGGCTCCGCGGTCAAACCCTCGCCGACGGCGGTGACCACCCCGTCGGATACCAGCACGTCGGCCGTGCCGTCGAACCCCGTCGCCGGATCGATGACACGACCGCCACGCAAGAGTGTCCGCATGCTTCGCCTCCTAGGATCGCCTCGTTCATGGCGACCCTAGGAGGTTTCGGCGGGCGTCCGTTCGTACCGCGCGACGAATCCGGACCCCTCGGTCCATCCGCCCGCACGAACCGCTCGTGAGTGGTGAGGACGGTTCTGGCCGAGGGTGTCTCAGGTATCTGCTGGCTCCGGCCGCCCTGATGCCGGGCCCGGCCACGGCCGACGTTGCGAAAGCCACTTTCGCAACGTTGAAGGTTGCGAAAGTGGCTTTCGCAACCCGCCCCTGCGAGACCACCGCACCAAGCACTGGGCTCTCAAGCAGGACGGCGCTAAGGCGTCTTCACGTGCGGCCAGCCGTGACTGCTTGCGCGATCTGGAAGGTAGGGAAGGAGGCCAACTTGGAGATTCCTCCACCTGCCTGGCTATACAGTGGAGGTTTCTCCATGGCGAGCCACCAGCCCGTCCCTGTTTGCTGGAGCCATGAGCAGAACGGAAGTGCCACCGGGGACCGCCAGGGCCGTCCGCGTGGCCGCAGGGGATCTGGTGCGGGTCGTCGACGTCGAAGGCGGCCAGGTCGGCGACGTGTTCGCGTTCGCGGCAAACGGGACCGAGCTGACCGAGCACCACAGCGCGGCGCACACCCGCGCCGGGATCGACCGGCTGTTCCCCGCGGTCGGCGAGTCCTTCCTGACCGACCTGCGCCGCCCGATCCTGACGCTGGCCGAAGACACCTCACCGGGCGAGCACGACATGCTGATCCCGGCGTGCGACCCGGCCCGGTACGCCGCACTGGGCGCCCCGGGCCACCGGTCCTGCGCCGCGAACCTGCGTGAGGCGCTGGCGGACGAAGGCCTCGGCTTCACGGGCCCGACGCCGCAGCCGATCAACGTCTTCATGCGCGTCCCGGTCGGCGAGGACGGGCGCCTGAACTGGCTGACCGCGAACTCGCGGCCCGGCGACGCGGTGACCCTGCGCGCCGAGATGGACTGCGTCGTCGTGGTCTCCGCGTGCCCGCAGGATCTCGTCCGGATCAGTGACGCCGGACTCTCCCCGCTCGCCATCGAAACCGTCCACAATGGAGGAACCCGGTCATGACGACCACCATCGAACACCCCGCACTGGCCCCGGCCACGCTCGGCGGCCTCGCGCTGCGCAACCGCTACGCCGTCGCCCCCATGTCCCGCGTCTCGGCCCGTCCGGACGGCACCCCGACCGGTGAGATGGCCGACTACTACGCCGAATTCGCCCGCGGCGGCTTCGGGCTGGTGTTCAGCGAAGGCACCTATCCCGACAGCGCGGCCAGCCAGGGCTACCTCAACCAGCCGGGCCTCGCGCGGGACGAGCACGTCGCGGGCTGGCGTGTGATCACCGCCGGGGTGCGCGCGGCGGGCGGCCGCATGATCGCGCAGCTCATGCATTCCGGGGCCATCGCGCAGGGGAACCCGCACCAGGACCACACCGTCGCTCCTTCGGCCGTCCAGCCGCGCGGGGAGATGATGCGCGCGTACGGCGGCTCCGGGCCGTGGCCGGTCCCCCGCGAGCTGACCACCGCCGAAATCGACGAAGTCGTCGAAGGTTTCGCGGCCGCGGCCGTACGTGCCCGTCTGGCCGGCTTCGACGGCGTCGAGGTGCACGCGGCGAACGGGTACCTCCTCGACCAGTTCCTCACCGACTACACCAACCACCGCACCGACTCCTACGGCGGACCGGTCGCGAACCGGATCCGGCTGACCGCCCGCGTCGTCACCGCGGTCGCCGAGGCCGTGCCCGAGCTGGTGACCGGCGTGCGGCTGTCACAGACGAAGGTCAACGACTTCACCTATCGCTGGCCCGGCGGCCGCGACGACGCCGAGGTGATCTTCGCCGCGGTCGCCGAGGCGGGCGCGCAGTACCTCCACATCGCCAGTGAGGGCCGAAACTGGCTCGAAACGGCGAAGCTGGCCGACGGCAGCACCATCACCGCGCTCGCGCGGCAGGTCACCGGGCTGCCGGTGATCGCCAACGGCGGGATGCACGACCTCACGCAGGCGCGCGAGGTGCTCACCGGCGGGCACGCGGACCTGCTCTCGCTCGGGCACGGCGCGCTGGCCAACCCCGATCTGCCCGCCCGCGTCGCGGCGGCGCGCCCCCTGGCCGAGTTCGACCGGGCGATGGTCACCCCGACGGTCACGGTGGCGAACGCGCGCCGTTGGCGGGAGAGTCGGCAGGCGTGACGGAACCAAGCTGGCACGGCGGCGCGGCCGCGGTGGCGACCCTGACCTTCGACGTGGACGCGGAATCCCCGATCCTCGCGCGCGGACGGGGCTACGCCGACCACCTCTCGACCATGTCCCATCAGGCGTATGGGCCCGGGGTCGGGGTGCCGCGCATCCTCGGCCTGCTCGACGAACTGGCCGTGCCCGCGACGTTCTTCGTGCCGGGCTGGGTCGCCGAACAGCGGCCCGGCCTCGCCGCCACGATCGTGGAACGCGGGCACGAGGTGGCCCACCACTCCTACAGTCACCGGTCGCCGACCACGATGACCGCCGCCGAGCAGCGCGCCGATTTCGAGCGGGGCATGGCGGTCTTCGCCGCACAGGGCATCGAGATCAGCGGGCATCGCGCGGCGGGCTGGGAGTCCACTTGGGACACTCCGGCACTGGTGGCCGGGCACGGGTTGAGCTACGACTCGTCGCTGATGGCCGACGACCGGCCGTACCTGATCGACACCGCGGCGGGCCGGATCGCGGAGCTGCCGGTGCACTGGTCACTCGACGACTGGGAGCAGTACGCGTTCCTTCCCGCGCCTCAGGTCGGCTCGGTGATCACGTCCCCGGTGCGGGTGCTGGAGATGTGGCGCGCGGAGCTGGACGCGATGCGCCGCTACCGATGCCTGTTCAACCTGTGCCTGCACCCGTTCCTTTCGGGCAGGCCGGGACGGCTGGAGGCCGTGCGCTCGCTCGTCGAGTTCGGGCTCGGCCTCGGCGACGTCCGGTTCGCCCGGTGCCGTGACGTGGCCGCCGCCGCGCTGGCCGACCCCGCGTTGCCCGCGGAACCCTTGCGGCGCCTCGAAATCGACCCGGAGGTCTACCCGGACTGAGCCGCCTCCAGGGCCAGGAACAGGTCGACCCGGTCCGCGGTCCGCCCGACGTCGCGGCCGGTCAGCTCGGTCACCTTGGCCAGCCGGTTGCGCAAGGTGTTGACGTGCACGAACAGCGCCGCGGCGGTGGCCGCCCACTGGCCGTCGTGGTCGAGGAACGCCCGCAGGGTCGTCTCCAAGTCACCGTCGCGGACGCGGTCGTGCTCGCGCAGCGGGCCGAGCAGGGCGTCGGCGAAGGTGTGCCGCCACTGCTCGTCGTGCGACTCCAGCAGCAGGCGATAGCTGCCCAGCTCGGCGAAACTCGCCGCGACCGGGCCACCACGCCTGCCCCGGAGCACGCGGCAGGCTTCGCGGCTGCGTGACAGCGGCGCCCGCAGTTCGGCCGCGCCGGACACGGGATCGGCGAGCCCGACGACCACGCGCCCGCCGGCGAGCCGGTGCGACACCGCCGCCGCCAGCCGCGGCGCGAACGCGGCGGGCGACTGCCGTCCCGAACGGAACGGCAGCACCGCGACGACGTCCTGGCTGCCCGCCGCCACGACCGCGGGCAGCCCGTCCGCCAGCAGGAAGTCCGTCACGGCTTCCGCCATCCCCGGCGGCGTCGCGGCGTCGTCTCCCGCGAACGCCAGCGCGATCACCGCCAGCGGCCCGTCCGGGTCGACGCCGAAGGCACGCAACCTGCCGGGCACCTCCGCGGCGCGCTGGGCACCGGACAACACCATGTCCAGCAGCTCGACGGCGAACCGCATCTCGATCGCCTGCACCGCCTGGTGCCGGGCCACCTCCAGGCTGAGGTAGCGGGCGGTCTGCTCCAGCGCGTCCCGCTCCTCGCGCTTCAGATCGACCACGGGCCGCAGGCAGAGCAGTGCGGCGTCCGCGTCGCCGATCGCACCCACCGGGAACAACGCCGCCCGCGTCCCCGCGCCGAGATCCGCCTCCAGCGGCGGCGGATGCCCGGCCAGTGCCTCCGCCGCGGCGCGCGACTGCCCGGCGTCCAGGGCGGCGCCGGCGGACGCGAGTTCCCGGCCCATCCGGTCCACCACGGCCAGCGGCAGTTCGTGCTCCCGGCGGAGGACCGCGAGCACCCCGGCCGCCCCCGCGCCTCGCGACAGCGCCGAGGTCAGCTCGTCGCCTCGGCGCACCATCGACATCAGCGCGTTCTGCCGGTCCGCGGCCTGGATCGCCGCCGCGGCGCGGGTGACCGCCGTGAACGGCACCGCCACCGAGATCTCCAGCAGGGGCAACCCGGCTTCCCGGCAGGCTTCGGCAAGTTCCTGAGGAGTGTCGCGTTGCTCCACGCGCAGGCCGAAGATGATCCCCGCCGCTCCGGCACCGACCACTCGCGTGACGAAATCCGCCGGGGCGACGCGGTCCAGCCACAGGCCGTTGGTCAGCACGACCTCGTGTTCGCGCACGTACGGCCCGGGGTCGGGGAGCTCGGTGTTGTGCACCCACAGCACCTGCTCGGCGAGCGCCCCGGCACGGCCGTGAACGACCACCCGCAGTTCGAGATCCGGGTCGTCGACCAGGGCCGCCAAGGTCAGCATGACTGTGAATATATCCAGCCGGGTGCGTCCTTTATGGATGAACGGCCATTTCATGGTTTGTCATGAGCCCTGGTTAGCGTGCCTCGAAGACCCTTCAGAATTCGAGGAGAACCACTGTGACGGCAGTTTCCCGCACGATCGCCGAGCGCTACACCCTGCTCGAAGAGCTGGGGCGCGACGGGACGGCCGTGCTGTGGCGTGCCGAGGACGGGCCGGACGGCCCCCAGGTCGCGGTCAAGGAACTACCGCTTCCCCCTCACGAGCCCGCCGTCGTGGAACGGCTCCGGCGCGAAGCCCGGGTCGTGGTGGATCACCCGTCGGTGGTGCCCGTCCACGACGTCGTGGTGGCGGACGGGACGGCGTTCCTGGTGATGGATCTGGTGGAGCCCCGGACGTTGGAGGAGCTGGCCTCCTCGGGTCCGATGCAGCCGCGGTTCGTGGCCGATATCGGCGGCAAGGTGCTCGGCGCGCTCGCCGCCGCGCACACCGCGGGCATCGTGCACGGGGACGTGCGGCCCGCGAACATCCTGGTGGCTCCCGACGGCACGGTGAAACTGACCGGTTTCGGGATCGCCAAGGCCATCGACCCGGCGGGCACCCCCGCGTTCCTCGCCCCCGAAACGATCGCGGGGCACGAAGCCACTCCCCACTCCGACCTCTGGTCGCTCGGCGTGACCCTGCTCAGCGCGAGCGAGGGCGGGAACTTCTTCCAGCGCGCGAACGTCGCGGCCACGCTGTACGCCGTCGTCAACGAGCAACCGCCCTTCACCCGGACGCCGGCGCCGCTCGCGGACGTCGTCGGAGGGCTGCTGGCGAAAGCACCGCAGGAGCGCATGCTGCCCGGCCACGCGCTTCCCCTGCTGGCCCAGGCCGCGAGCGGGGTCGAAACCCCGGTACCGCGGCCGCCTTCTCCCGGACTCGGCATGCCCTCGGTGCCCGCGATCCTGGCCGGTGTGGCGAGCATGCTCTTCGGGTTCTACGTCCTCGCCGTCGCGATGATGATCCACCGCGCCTACTACCTGTTCGAACTGCTCTGGCCGCCGCTGCTGCTCGCCCGCGTCGGCATCGTGCTCGCTGGCGCGCTCTGGGTGGCCGGGGGCGGTCTCCTGTTCGCGAAGGTCCGTCATGGACAGGTCATGCTGAGCGTCGCCGGCGGGCTGACGCTGTTCAGCTCGCTCCTGCTGACCACCTCCGACCACGAACGGGAACACTTCGCCCTCGCCCTGCAACCGGGCCTCACCCTCGATCTCATCGCCCTGATCTGCGCTGTCCTCCTGACCATCGCCATCTGGTTCGTCCCGGCCAACCGCCCTGCTGTGGGCTGATCCGCTCACAGCAGCGAAACCGGCGGACGGCCGGGCCCCGGCGGCATGGTCGGGGCATGACCGACAACGAGAAGCAGCCACTCTTCGACCAACGGCTCCGGGAACGGTTCTTCAGCCAGCGTGTGCTGGTCCTCGACGGCGCGCTCGACGACGACAACGGCACGGTCCTCACCACCCAGCTGCTGTCACTCGCGAGCGAGGACCCGCGCAAGGACATCGCGTTGTGGATCCACTCGCCGGGCGGTTCGGTCCCGTCGATGCTGGCCATCCGCGACGTGATGCGGCTCGTCCCGTGCGACGTCGCCACCCTCGCGCTGGGGCTGGCGTGCAGTGCCGGGCAGTTCCTGCTTTCCGCGGGCACCCCTGGCAAACGGTTCGCCCTGCCGCACGCGCGGATCCTCATGCACCAGGGTTCGGCGGGCATCGGCGGCTCGGCCGTCGAGGTGGAGGTGCAGGCGGACGACCTGCGCTACACGCGGGACACGGTGCTGGGCCTCATCGCCGACGACACCGGGCAGCCCATCGACCGGATCTTCGCCGATTCCCTCCACGATCGCTGGTTCACCACCGGGCAGGCACGCGAATACGGCTTCATCGACCACATCGTCGAGAGTCTCGATCAGGTCGTCCCCGTCCGCACGCACAAACTCGGCCTCGGCACCGAAAGGGGTGCGGGCGCATGAGCACCTACACCATCCCCAACGTCATCTCCCGCAGCCCCGCCGGCGAGCGGATCATGGACGTCTACTCGCATCTGCTGTCGGAACGGATCATCTACCTCGGGACCGCGATCGACTCGGGCGTGGCGAACGCGTTGATCACGCAGCTGCTGTATCTGGAGGCGGACAACCCCGAACAGGAGATCAACCTCTACATCAACACCGAGGGCGGCGACCCGTCGGCGATGCTCGCGTTGTACGACACCATGCGCTTCATCAAGGCACCGGTGGCCACGACCTGCGTCGGCCAGGCCGTCGCCGCGGGCGCGATCCTGCTGGCCGCGGGTGAGGCGGGGCACCGGTTCGTGCTGCCGCACACCCGGGTGGTGCTGCACCAGCCCGCCGCGCAGGGCCGTGGCACCATCCCGGACCTCATCCTCCAGGCCGACGAGGTCGTGCGGGTGCGGACGCAGCTGGAGGAGATCCTTTCCGCGCACACCGGCCGTGCCGTCGCCGATCTCCGGCACGACACCGACCGGGACCGCGTGTTCGACGCGGCGGGCGCCGTCGCCTACGGGCTCGCGGACCGCGTTCTCGACGAGCGGGCCTAGGCGGCCATGAGCACTGGGCCTCGCGGGCGGCGGCCGACCGCGAGCCCCGTGCTGCCGCCCCGGCTGATCGTGCCCGCGATACCGAAGAGCAGGTCCGCCAGGTCGAGCCCGAGCGCGCCGGTGACCGCGGCGATCATCTCGCTGGACGGCTCCTTGCGGCCGCGTTCGATCTCCGAGAGGTACTGCGGCGAGATCCCGGCGCGTTCGGCGACGTCGACGAGGCGGCCGCCCTGTTCCTCCCTCGCGGCGCGCAGGCTCTTGCCCAGTACGTCACGCCACAGCGGCTCCGGTTCGGGACGCTTCTGGTGGAAAGGGAGGATGTCCGCCATATGGTCATCGTGACATCGGACCGGGGCGCGCGTGCGCCGTTCCGCTCAAGGCGAAACCGCGCCCCGGTACGCGCCCGGTGTCGTCCCGACCTGGTCGCGGAAACGTCGCCGGAGGTTCACGGCCGACGTCAGCACGTCCGGTTCCACGCGAACGTCCACGAACCAGGCCCGGCGCGACTATCCGGCAGGACTTCCCGACGAGAACTGTCCACAAAGGACAAATCACGTCAACCCCGCACCCGTTCTCGCGGGGGTCGTGAGCGGTAAAGAGGGTTAGAACGATCATTGCCACTCACGACCCCTTCGCAAAGTACTCAAATCGGGCACGCGAAGCGGGGTCAGGTGTCCCTTGTCGACGGTGCAGTCACGATCAGCCGACTGGCCGGTCCCGGCAGGCGAGACGCCTCAACATCCCGGGGGCTGAGCCGCCAGGAACGCCAGAATCCGTCGCCAGGTCAGGGCCGCCGCGTCCTCGTCGTGGTCGGGCAGACTGCTGTCGGTGTAGAAGTGGCCCGCTCCGGGGTAGGTGAACACCCGCGCGTCGGCGCCGGAACGGGTCGCCGCGTCCAGCCAGCCGGGGAGCGCGGCCGGTGGCGCGAAGTCGTCCGGGTCGGCCGCGTGGAGCTGGATCGGCAGCCCCTCCCGGACTTTCGCGGGAAGGTCGGCGACGGCGTGGAGCAGGAGCACACCGGCGGTTGCGGGCCGATGCGGGAGCAGACCCGCGGCCACCACCGCGCCCATCGACATCCCGGCCAGCACGGTTTCCTCGGGCAGCTTCCTGGCGGCGTCGAGCGCGCGGGAGGCGACGGTGGACCACTCGATCCGGTCCTTCAGCGCGAATCCGTCTTCGAGCGTCGTCGCGGTCTCGCCACCGTAGAGGTCGGGTGTGGTGACCTCGTGACCGGCGGCGCGCAGCCGCTCCGCCGCGGCCAGCTCGGCCCGCCGCAACCCCAGTACCGAGTGGAACAGGACGACGTGGGTCATCCGACGACCGACAATCCGCTCTCGGCGGCGAGGATCCCCGCGACCGAGACGGCCTGCTCGCCGGTGATCTTCGCGCCGCGCAGGGTCAGCAGGCCACGGACCCCGGACAGGCGCGAACCACGGAGGTCACAGTCCACCGCGGAGACCGCCGCGAATTCCGTTCCGGTGAACTCGCAGTCCACGAAGGTCAACCGGGACAGGTCACCGGAGAACACCGTCTCCCGGAACGAACATCCGGAGAACACGGCCGGCCCCTTCGCCCGCTCGACCGTCACCGACGCGTAGTCGAACCGGGCGTTCTCGACGTACAGATCGGTCGCGGAGGTGATCGCCACCCCGAGCCCGATCGCGCGGCAGCGAAGGATCTCGACCCGGCGGCCCGTCAGTTCGCGGATCGCCGCGTTGGACAGGTCGACGCCTTCGAGAATCACGTCGGAGAGCGTCAACCTGTCGAGCCGGGAGTTCGCCAGGCCCACGTCCGAGACGAGGGAACGCACGATCTCGCCGCCGCCGTGGATCCCGCTCTGGTCTCCGCCGTCGAGGTGGACCGAGTCGAAATCGAAATCGCCCCGGAGCACGGCGGGTTCGGTTTCGAGTTCGTCGCGCTCGACCGACGGGCGCCGAACCTTGATGCCGTCGAAATCCCGGAAGTCCATGATCCGGACCGTACCGCAGCGGCTCGCGCGTGAAGGGGCTTCACGCGCGAGCCGCCCACAGGGGTCAGTCCCGGACGCCCTTCACCGCGTCCTTGATCTTCTCGCCTGCCTGCTTGACGTTGGCCTTGCCCTGCTCGGCCTTGCCTTCGGCCTGCCACTGCTCGTTGTCCGTCGCGTCACCGGCGGCTTCCTTGGCCTTGCCCTTGAGTTCGTCGATCTTGTTCTCGGCCTTGTCGTTCATCAGGGCCTCCCTTTCGTTGTCCGCTGCCTCCCGGATACCCGGCGGCGGGCCGGGGAAACGACGTCTTCGCTGTGGCCCTCATCTCTCACCACCCGTGTGGCCGCACGGGTACACCGTCTTCGCGACGACGGCCTCGCAGGCCGGGCAGTTGTTCACCGGCCGTTCGCGACGGCCCCAGTAGGGATGGACGGCCCCGCAGAGCGCGGTGACCCGCTCACCGAGGCCGGGGTCCGGGTTGCAGACGGGGCAGTAGGCATGCGCCGCCCGCTCGATGTCGGCTGTCATCCGCCACCTCCGGGGGTAGGTCGTCATCCGTACTTCAGCGTACGGGGGTACGCGTTCCGCGTTTCCCGGTTCGCCCGGCGCCGGATCCGCGTGCGCCGCGCCCACCCGCTCAGGCAATTCGCAACGACGCATATTTCGATCGCCCGGCCTTCCGGAATAATCGCATTTCTCGCGGCAATTACCTCGGCATTACCATCGCATTTACTTACTGGTCTTTTAGAGTGATCAACACTCATGATCACCTTCGAAGAAGGACAACCGGCTACCGGTGCCGCTAGCATTGCGCCGTTCCCCGGACAGACACGGCACATCCTGTTCGCACCGTCTGCCTCATTCACGACTTTAGCCGGGAGGTCGCGAGCGTGCGCTCGCCACGAAAAACCAACGGAAACGGCTCCGAAAACCGCCACGAAGGCGCGGCGACCACCGCCCTGCTGCGTCTCGGCCGTTATCTGACCCGCGCGGAGAGTTCCCCGGACCTGCGTTCGGTACACATCACCGGCGGACGGGAAGGCGACGCGTTCTACCGCGATCGGTGGAGTCACGACAAGGTCGTCCCGTCGACGCACGGCGTAAACTGCACGGGTTCTTGCCGCTGGAACGTGTACGTTTCCGACGGGATCATAACCTGGGAGAGCCAGGACCCCGATTATCCCTCCGTCGGCCCCGACAAACCGGAGTACGAACCACGCGGGTGCCCGCGCGGCGCCTCCTTCTCGTGGTATTCCTATTCCCCGACCAGGGTACGTTTTCCGTACGCTCGGGGCGTACTGGTGGAAATGTACCGTGAAGCGCTGAAACACCACGGTGATCCCGTGGTCGCGTGGGCTTCGGTGATGGACGACCCGATGAAGAGGCTGTCCTACCAGCGCGTGCGGGGAAAAGGCGGGCTGGTCCGGATCGGTTGGGAAGAAGCCGCGGAAATCGCCGCCGCCGCGCATGTGCACGCCATTTCCCGCTACGGCCCGGACAGGGTCGCCGGTTTTTCGCCTATTCCGGCGATGTCCATGGTCTCGCACGCGATCGGATCGCGGTTCATGGCGCTGATCGGCGCCCCGATGCTGTCCTTCTACGACTGGTACGCCGATCTCCCGGTGGCCTCGCCGCAGGTGTTCGGCGACCAGACCGACGTCCCGGAATCCGCCGACTGGTGGGACGCCGCGTACCTGATGATGTGGGGCTCGAACGTCCCCGTGACCAGGACACCGGACGCGCACTGGATGGCCGAGGCGCGCTACCGCGGGCAGAAGGTCGTGGTGGTCTCCCCCGACTACGCCGACAACACCAAATTCGCCGACGAATGGCTGGCCCCGCATCCCGGCACCGACGCCGCGCTGGCGATGGCCATGGGGCACGTCGTCCTCACCGAGTTCTTCGCCGACCGGCAGGTCTCGTACTTCACCGACTACGTCCGCCGCTTCACCGACCTCCCCTTCCTGGTCACGCTGGCCGAACGGGACGGCGCGTACGTCCCGTCGAAGTTCCTCACCGCCGCCGACCTCGGCGAGGACGGCACGGCGGAGCCGCGATGGAAGACCGTGCTGGTCGACGACCGCACCGGCGAACCGGTCGTCCCCAACGGTTCGGTCGGTTTCCGCTGGAACGAGCACGATCAGGGCCGCTGGAACCTCGACCTCGGCGACGTCGTGCCGCGGCTGAGCCTGCTCGCCGACCCCGGCCATGAGGGCGTCGAGGTGCTCCTCCCGCGGTTCGACGCGGAGGGTGTCCTGCGGCGCGGGGTGCCGGCCGTGCGGCAGGGCGGGCAGTGGGTCACCACGGTGTTCGACCTGCTGATGGCGCAGTACGGCGTGCGGCGCGGCGATCTTCCCGGCCGATGGCCGTCCGGCTACGACGATCCGGCGGAACCGTGCACCCCCGCCTGGCAGCAGGAGATCACCTCGGTCCCGGCCGATCGGGTGGCCCGGATCGCCAGGGAGTTCGCCGAGACGGCGGAGGCGTCGCGCGGCCGGTGCATGATCCTGATGGGCGCGGGCACCAACCACTGGTTCCACTCCGACACCATCTACCGTTCCTTCCTGGCCCTGCTCACGATGACCGGTTGCCAGGGCCGCAACGGCGGCGGCTGGGCGCATTACGTCGGGCAGGAGAAGGTGCGGCCGCTGACCGGGCACCAGACCCTGGCCGGCGCGATGGACTGGGTACGGCCCGCCAGGCAGATGATCGGCACGGCCTACTGGTACCTGCACACCGGCCAATGGCGCTACGACACGCTGCGCAACGACGAACTGACCTCGCCGCTGTCACCGGGGAAGCTCGCCGGGACGAGCGCCGCGGACACGCTCGCGCAGTCGGCGCGGCTGGGGTGGATGCCGTCGTTCCCCACCTTCGACCGCAACCCGCTCGACCTCGTGGACGAAGCCGAGGAAGCCGGGCTCGACCCGGTCCGCCATGCCACCGCCCAGATCCGCGAGGGCAGGCTGGGGTTCGCCGCCGAGGATCCGGACGCTCCGGAGAACTGGCCCCGGGTGCTCACGGTGTGGCGGTCCAACCTGCTCGGTTCGTCGGCCAAGGGACATGAGTACTTCCTGCGGCACCTGCTCGGCACGGACGCGAACCTGCGCGGCGAGGAGGCGCCGCCGGACGCGCGGCCGAAATCCGTGAAATGGCATGACACCGCCCCCGTCGGCAAGCTGGATCTCATGCTGGCGATCGATTACCGCATGACCAGCACCACCCTGTTCGCCGATCTCGTACTGCCCGCGGCGA
Source organism: Amycolatopsis sp. NPDC000009 (assembly GCF_055563465.1). Classification (NCBI taxonomy): domain Bacteria; kingdom Bacillati; phylum Actinomycetota; class Actinomycetes; order Pseudonocardiales; family Pseudonocardiaceae; genus Amycolatopsis; species Amycolatopsis sp. NPDC000009. The sequence continues at coordinate 76,093 of NZ_JBVHDI010000017.1, read as the reverse complement.
CCTGGTACGAAAAACACGACCTCTCGTCGACGGACATGCATCCCTTCGTGCATTCCTTCAACGCCGCCGTCGATCCGCCGTGGCAGACCCGCACGGATTTCGAGGCTTTCCACACCATCGCGAAGCGGTTCAGCCAGCTCGCCGAGCGCCATCTCGGGGTGCGCAAGGATCTCGTCGCCACCCCGATGACGCACGACACCCCCGGGGAAACGGCCCAGCCGGGCGGAGTCGTCCGCGACTGGCGCGACGGCGACGTCGAACCGATCCCGGGTGTCACCATGCCGAAGCTGACCGTCGTCGAGCGCGATTATCCCGCGGTGGCGGCGAGCCTGGCCACGCTCGGTCCACTGCTGGAGAAGCTGGGCGCCACCAGCAAGGGGATCACCTACGACGTCGGTGAGGAGGTGAACTGGCTGCGCGCGAAGAACGGCGTCGCGACGGCAGGGCCAGCTCAAGGCCGCACGCTGATCGACACCGACATCAAGGCCGCGGACGCCGTGCTCGCGCTGTCGGGCACCACCAACGGACGGCTGGCCACCCAGGGCTTCCGCGAACTCGAGAAGCGGGTGGGCACCGAGTTGGCGCATCTTTCCGCCGAACACGAAGGGAAAAAGATCACCTTCGCCGACACCCGGTCGCGTCCGGCGCCGGTGATCACCAGCCCGGAGTGGTCCGGCAGCGAGAGCGGCGGCCGCCGTTACTCGGCGTTCGTGATCAACGTCGAACACGGCAAACCGTGGCACACGCTCACCGGCCGTCAGCACTTCTTCCTCGACCACGACTGGATGCACGAACTCGGCGAGGCGTTGCCGGTCTACCGGCCGCCGCTGGGCGCACAGCACCTTTCCGGTGCGGCGGGCGACGCCGCGGAGGTCACCGTGCGCTATCTGACCCCGCACAGCAAATGGTCGATCCATTCGACGTACCAGGACAACCTGCACATGCTCACGCTGTCCCGAGGCGGGCAGGGGATCTGGATGAGCCCGGCCGACGCGGAGGCCATCGGGGCGAAGGACAACGACTGGATCGAGGCGGTCAACCGCAACGGGGTCGTGGTGGCCCGCGCGATCGTCTCCCACCGGATGCCAGCCGGCACGGTTTTCCTTTACCACGCCCAGGATCGGGCGGTGAACGTGCCGCGCAGCGAGGCGACCGGCAAACGCGGCGGCACGCACAACTCGCTGACCCGGCTGCTGCTCAAGCCCACCCATCTCATCGGCGGCTACGCCCAGCTCTCCTTCGGTTTCAACTATCTGGGCCCCACCGGCAACCAGCGCGACGAGGTCACCGTGATCCGCCGCCGTTCCCAGGAGGTGCGTTACTGATGCGGGTCATGGCACAGCTGGCCATGGTGATGAACCTCGACAAATGCATCGGCTGCCACACCTGTTCGGTGACCTGCAAACAGGCATGGACCAACCGGGCGGGTACCGAGTACGCCTGGTTCAACAACGTGGAAACCCGGCCCGGACAAGGATATCCGCGCCGCTACGAGGATCAGGAGCGCTGGAAGGGCGGCTGGGAGCGGACGGCGAAGGGCAGGCTGCGGCTGCGCGCGGGCGGCAGGCTCACCAAGCTCGCGAAACTGTTCGCCAACCCGGAACTGCCGGAGATCTCCGACTACTACGAGCCGTGGACCTACGACTACGCCACCCTGATCGAGGCGCCGCTCGGCGACGACGTGCCCACCGCGGCGCCCCGGTCCGCGATCACCGGAGAGCCTGCCCAGCCCACCTGGGGGCCGAACTGGGACGACGACCTCGGCGGGTCGGCCGAACACGGCGTCAAGGACCCGATCGCCGAGAAGCTGCGCGAAGAACTCGGCATCGAGATCAAATTCGAGTTCGAGCAGAGCTTCATGTTCTACCTGCCGCGGATCTGCGAGCACTGCCTCAACCCGTCGTGTGTGGCCAGTTGCCCGTCCGGCGCGATGTACAAACGCGAAGAGGACGGGATCGTGCTGGTCGACCAGGACCAGTGCCGCGGGTGGCGGATGTGCGTCACCGGCTGCCCGTACAAGAAGGTCTACTTCAACCACAAGACCGGCAAGGCCGAGAAGTGCACCTTCTGCTATCCGCGGGTGGAAGCCGGGCAGCCGACGGTGTGCGCGGAAACCTGCGTCGGACGGCTGCGCTACATCGGCGTCCTGCTCTACGACGCCGACAAGGTCACCGCCGCCGCATCCGTCGCGGACGAGCACGAGCTCTATCCCGCACAGCTCGATCTGCTGCTCGATCCGCACGACCCCGCGGTGATCCGGGCCGCCGAGGCGGCGGGCGTCCCGCACGACTGGCTGACCGCGGCCCGGCGGTCACCGGTGTACCGGCTGATCCACGACTTCCGGCTGGCGCTGCCACTGCATCCGGAGTACCGCACGATGCCGATGGTCTGGTACATCCCGCCGCTGTCGCCGGTGGTCGACGCGATCAGCGGCAGCGGACACGACGGCGAACACCGCGACAACCTGTTCGGCGCCATCGACGCCCTGCGCATCCCGGTCGAGTATCTGGCCGAACTGTTCACCGCCGGAGACACCGCGCCCGTCCGGCGGTCACTGCGGCGGCTGGCCGCGATGCGGTCCTACATGCGGGCGGTGAACCTCGGGCAGGAGACCGACGAGGACATCCCCGCCTCCGTCGGCCTCACGGGTGAACAGATCTTCGCCATGCACCGGCTGCTCGCGCTGGCCAAGTACGACGAACGCTACGTCATCCCGACCGCGGGCGTCGGGCAGGCTCACGACCTGGAGGGCATCGCCACCCGGTGCAGTCTGGACGTCGACGGCGGCCCGGGTATGGGCGGCGGCGAGTCCACAGTGGACCTGGTGAGCTGGGCGGACGGCGCCCGCCCGGACGCGCTGTTCCCGACGCTGGGAGGGCGGAACCGGTGAAACTCCGTCCCCGGGCCAGGCGGGCTCACGCGGTGTCGCGCCAGATCGCCGGCTGGTGCCTGCAATATCCCGACGAAGCCGTCCTCGGCAAGCTCGGTCTGCTGCGGGCCTGTCTCGACGAGAGCACCGGCCCCGGCCACGACGAACTCCGCCGCACCGTGGCCTACCTCGAACAGGGTGATCCGGGCGAGCTGGCGTCGCACTACATCGAGGTCTTCGACCGGAAACCCCGCCGGACCCTGCACCTGAGCTGGTTCCTCGACGGTGACACCCGCCGCCGCGGCGAGACACTGGCCGCGCTGCGCCGGTTCTACCGCGCACACGGGTTCGCGCCCGCCGAGAACGAGTTGCCGGACTTCCTGCCGGTGATCCTGGAGTTCGCCGCCGCGGCCGGCGCCGACGCCGGCGGGCAGGTCCTCGCCCGCTTCCATCCGGCGCTGGAGCTCCTGCACCGCAATCTGTCCACTATGGACACCCCGTATCGCGACGCCGTCGCCGCGGTGCTGGCCACCTTGCCCGCCGTCCCCGCACCGATACCCGCTGCTCCCGCGGCCGAGCTGGTCGGCCTCGACCCGTTCCCCACCGGCGCCGGAGGTGGCCGATGAGTTCCGGACCGGATCTGCTGCTGTGGGGTGCCGCGCCCTACGCGTCGATCGCGCTGCTGGTCTTCGGCACGATCTGGCGTTATCGCCACGACAAGTTCGGCTGGACGAGCCGGTCCAGCCAGCTCCACGAATCCCGGCTTCTCCGGGTGGCCAGTCCGGTGTTCCACGTCGGCCTGCTGATGGTCGTCGGCGGTCACGTGCTCGGTCTGCTCGTGCCGAAGGGAGTGACCGAGTTCGCCGGGCTCGACGAACACGGCTATCACCTGGTCTCGCTCGGGATGGGCACCATCGCAGGCCTGGTCGCGGTCGGCGGGCTCGGTCTCCTGCTGTGGCGGCGGATCAGGGTGCCGGCGGTGCGCCGCGCCACCTCCGTCAGCGACCGGTACATGTACGTGGTGCTCGTGCTGGTGATGCTCGCCGGGCTGGCCACCACCGTGGTCGACAACGGGGTCCGCGGCGGCTACGACTACCGCGAGACGGTCGCGCCCTGGTTCCGGAGCATCCTGTTCCTCGATCCCCAGCCGGAGCTGATGGCGTCCGCGCCGCTGGACTACCGGCTGCATGTCGCGCTGGGCATGGTGTTGTTCGCACTGTGGCCGTTTTCCCGCCTGGTGCACGCTTTCAGCGCGCCGGTGCGGTATCTGCTCCGTCCGTACGTGGTCTACCGGCGCCGTGCCCCCGGTGGCGTCGGCACCCGCGAACCGCGCCGCGGGTGGGAATGACCCGGTTCCGCCGCGCCGGCTACGTCGCCCTGAGCTCGTTCGGCTGCATCGTCTTCATCGGCCTCTGCGCGATGGCGTCCGGCGCACCCCTGCTGTTCCCTTCACTCGGGCCCACCGCGTTCCTGGTGTTCGCGAGCCCGCGAACCCCCGGAGCCAGCCCTCGCAACACGGTGCTCGGTCATCTGGCCGGGATCCTGGCGGGACTCACCGGTCTCGCCGCCACGGGGCTGCTCACCGCCGTCCCGGACCTGACGCACCCGTCGTGGGCCAGGATCGGGGCGGCCGCGATCGCGCTGGGGTTCACCTGTGCCGCGATGGCCGCGCTGGAGATCCCCCATCCGCCTGCCGGCGCGACCACGTTGATCATCGCGCTCGGCCTCCTGCACACCGTTTCGCAGGTGGTCGCGGTACTGGTGGGCGTCGTCCTCATCGCCTCGCTGGCGGTGCTGGTCAACAAACTGTTCGGCGTCCCCCTATCCCTGGTGGCGCGCGCCCGCCGTGCGTGAACAGCCGTCCCTCGATCGTGGCTCGCCGCGGCCCTGAATGGCCGATGTGCCGGTACGCCACCGGTTCTATCGTTCGGACGCATGGCGAGCGACTTGCAGCGGCGCAAGATCTCGGGTGTGTTCACCGCGATGGACGTCGACGGCGACGGTTTCCTCCAGGAGCGGGACTTCCAGGCGCTGGCCGACCGCTGGGCACGGCGGCGCGGCCCGGGTGACGAACGGCGCCTGACCGGCATCATGCTGAGCTGGTGGACGACGTTGCTGGCGGCGTCGGATCTCGACCGGGACGACAAGGTCACCCTCGACGAGGTCCTGCTGGTGGTCGACAAGCTCCCGGACACGCCCGAGGCGGTGACCGCGACGGCCGACGCGATGTTCGAAGCGATCGACGAGAACGGGGACGGCCTGATCTCCGCGGCGGAATACCGCCAGTTGATCGAGGTCTGGAACGGCCGCCCCACCGATACCGACGCCACCTTCCCGCTGCTCGACTCCGACGGCGACGGGATGCTGTCCAGGGACGAGTTCGCCGCGCTGTGGCTGGAATTCTGGGCGGGTGACGACGCGGCGGCGCCGGGCACCCTGGTCTTCGGTCCGCTCGCCGCCTGACGGCTTTCGGGCTGACCAGGCGGCCATACGGGCCAGACCCGGCCGTCCACCACGTCGCGGACGCCCCCGCCGCTCAGGATGGCAGGCGTGGACGAGGTGACCGACGCCGCGCAGGAAGCGCAGTCGCTCGCCGTCCGCGCGCTGCACGACTCCGGTGACACGGCCGGATTGGCGAGGATCGCCACGAACCAGCCCGGCTGGTCGGTGGCTTCCCGCGCGATCGCCCTCTGCCTGCTGGACCGGTGGGCGGAAGCGGCCGGACTGCTGGCGGAGAACGCTTCCTGGCGTACCGGATCGGCGGTTTCCGCGATGCAGGGAGAACTCTTCGGCAGTCTCGCCGAGCTGTGGGCCGGCCGCCCAGCCCGGTTCGGAGTGCATCTGACCGAGCGCGAACGGTGGCCGTTGCGGACGTCGCGGCGGCATCGCGAGGACCAGCTCACCTCGTACGTCTCCGCGTTGCTCGTGCTGGGCGAACGAGCGCGTGCGGAGAAGCTGCTCGACGACGAGGATTTCCCCGAGACGGGTCTGTGTGACGCCGAACGTTCGATGCTCGCGGCCATGCGCGGGCAGGCCGCTGACGCGATCGGCTTCGCTCACCGAAGCGTCGCCGACCGTTCACGGCGCGGCTACGACACCGGCTCGGCGGCGATGGCCCTGTGTGCCGTTTCGATCCTGCTGCGGCAAGGGCGGCTCACCACGGCGCGGGAACTGCTGGCCACCGTGCGCGCCACGGCACCGACGCTGGCGCATCTGCTCGACATCGCCGAAGCCCGGGTCGACCTGACCGTCGGTGAGACCGGCCGCGCCACCGAACGCCTGCACGCGGCCACCCGCGGACTCGCCGTCGGCACGGAAATCGCCTGGGCCGACCTCGCCGAACTCGCGTTGCGGCGGAACGACCGGGGCTCGGCGGAGACCGCACTCGACGCGCTGGAGGAACTCGCTTCCGCCCTGCCGACCGGACGGGTGCTGCTGCATCGTCATCTCGTCCGGGCCTGCCTCGGCCGGGAGCCCGACAGCGAGTGCCGGTGGCTGGCCCGCGAACGCGGACAACCCCTCGAACTCGCCGTCGTGACCGAACGCCTGGCGCGGCACGGCGCGACGGGACCCCGGACGCTCACCGAGACCACGACGTCGCGGAAGCGCTAGATCACCCCGGCCCGCACCGCGTACGCGACGGCGTGCGGCCGGTTCTTCAGCTTCAGCCGACCGGTGATGCCCTGGATGATGTGCTTCACGCTGCGTTCCGAGTAGCTGAGCTCGCCGGCGATCTCGACGGTGTCCTTGCCCTCGGCCATCAGCCGCAGCACGTCGATCTCCCGGGTGGTGAGCCCGGCGGTGTTGACGCCCATCGGGTCGAGCACCTCGCGTTGCAGCCGCTCGACGTGCTTGAGCAGCTCGCCGAGCAGGCTCGGCGGGAGCACTCCGCCGCCGGTGGCCGCCGCGCGGACGGCGTGCGCCAGCCGTTCGCCGGTCGTGGCCGAGCGCGGCAGGACCGCCACCACCCGGCATTCGATGGCGGGTACGAGTTCCGCCTCGCTGATCTGGCTCACCACGAGCACCACCGGCTTGCCGTCCTCGGCGGCGAGCCGCCGCAGCCAGAGCACGATCTCCGGCGTCAGGCATTCGGCGGCGAACACCAGTACATCGGTCTCGGCGCGCTGCTCCCAGTCCCGGAGGTCGATCCCCTGCTGCGTGCCCAGCTGGCTGGCCAGGCCCGCGCTGGTGATCGGGTCGGGCGCGTGCACCGCCACGGTGATCTGTCGGGTTTCCGTGTCCACTTCGTCCCCTCCGCTTGTCCGCGGCCCCAGTCGGATAGGGACACAGTCTGCGAAGGAGCTCTTCACGAAGTCTCCACGAGTTCTCAACGAGGCGTGAAGGACTTCGTGGCCTGCTGAAACGCCTCGACGTACTTGGGCAGCTCGTCCAGGATCTCGCGGAGCCTGCCCTCGGGTCCGGTGTAGGCCGGGTCGGCGAGGAGGGCGTAGCCGAAGGCCAGCGTCCGCTGAAGCTCGGTGATGCGGGCTTCGGCCTCATCGGCGTCGAGCACCAGCCTGCCGTTCCTGGCGAGGCTGAGCAGGACGTCACCGGCGAAGTGTTCTTGATCCTGGCTCACTGTCACAGCATGCACAGCCGCGCATGCCCGGACCAGCGCCCGCCGGCATTCTGCCCCTGGGAACGTCCGGCTTTGCCCGGTCGCGCCTCGTCTGAACGGTGCCTGAAACCCACATGAACGGACATCCGACAGTCCACGAACCGGCATGTTCCGGGCACGGCCGCCGAAACCCACACGGTGCGTGCCCGATTGATTGCGAAACCCACATCGGCGCCACTAGGCTTTCCGCTGAGCAGGACACTCTTTTCGGCAGTCGGACGCACAGGCGGCAGGTCATGGACGAGGTTTCCTCGCTGACGGTGCGCCTGCTGGGCGGTTCGCCCGTCCGCCACGGCGAGGGTGAGATCGCGCTGGGTCCCGCCCAGCGTCAGGCGGTGTTCGCGACGCTCGCCCTGCGCGCCGGCCAGTTCGTCTCCCGTAAGGAGATCATCGACGCCGTCTGGGGCGAGCGGCCCCCGGACAGCGCCACCGGCATCGTGTACACCTACGTCTCCGCGCTGCGCCGCGCGCTGGAGCCGGCGGGCGAACCGCTCGTCGCCAGCCGCGCCGGCTACAACCTCGACCTGCCGAGGCAGCAGGTCGACGTCCACGTCTTCGAAGCGGAGCTGGAGCGGGCACGCGCGCACCGGCTGGCAGGCTCGCCCGAACGGGAACTGGAGTCGCTTCGCTCCGCGCTCGGGCAATGGCGGGGTTCCGCGCTCGACGGGATCCCCGGGCCGTTCGCCGAGACCCAGCGCGCCCGGCTGAACGAGCTGCGGATGAACGCGCTCGAACGGCAGGCCGAGGTCGCGCTGCACCTCGGCGGCTACCGCGAACTCGTTGGCGAGCTCGCCGTGCTGGTCGAGCGCCATCCGTTGCGCGAAGGCCTGCACCGGATGCTGATCACCGCGTTGTTCCGGTCCGGCAGGCAGGCCGAGGCGCTGGCCGCGTTCGACCGCGCCCGCGAGACGATCATCGAGCAGTCCGGCCTGGAACCCGGGCCGGAGCTGCTCGCCCTGCGGCAGCGGGTCCTGGACGACGATCCGGCGCTGCACCACCAGGATCGGCCGGAACGGCATCGGCGGGCCCACGCCCTGCCCGGACGACCGTCCACCTTCGTCGGCCGGGAGTTCGAACTCCGCCGGGTGCGCCGTCATCTGTCCGCGCTGCTCGACGAAGGCCGCGGCGGGACGATCTGGCTCGACGGCGAGGCGGGCGGTGGCAAGAGCGCGTTCCTGGCCGAGGCCCTCGCCGACGCGAGGAGCCGCACGCGCTGGGTCGAAGCCGACGAGCTGACCGGCGCGGTCCCGCTGAGCCTCATCGTCGACTGCCTCGGCGGCGAAGCGCTCGTGGATCTCGGCGAAACGGTCACCGAACTGTGCGAAGACGGGCCGTGGGTGCTCGTCTTCGAAGACCTGCACTGGGCCGACGAGGAAAGCCTGCTCGCCTGGCAGCGGCTGCACCGGTACACCGCGCATCTGCCGCTGCTGCTGGTCGGCTCGGCTCGCCCCCTCCCCCGGCGCCGCACCCTCGAAGTCCTCCGCACGCGGCTCGACGGGGACGTCATCTCGCTCCCGCCGTTCGACGGCCCGGCCGTCGCCGCGCTCGCCGAGGAGACCTTGGCCAGGGAGCCGGGCGAGGACTTCCTCGGGTTCGCCGCCGAGTACAGCGCCGGGAACGTCGGCTACCTGTGCGAGCTGTTCGCCGAGTTCGCCGACGGGCGCGAGCCCGGCATCGCGCCGCACGGCAGGCTCGCCACCGTGGTCGATGATCATCTCGCCGCGCTTTCCGCGCCGTGCAAGCGAACGCTGACCTCGGCGGCGCTGCTCGGCTCGTCGTTCACGGTCGCCGACCTGACGGATGTCACCGGCCGCGAACTGCGGGCGCTCATCGGAGCGGTCGAAGAGGCGCTCGCCGCGCGTGTGCTGGAATCCGAGGGAGAACGGCTGCGGTTCCGGGTCCCGCTGGTGCGGGAGGTGTTCGCCGCGAACACCCCGCCCGCCATCCGCGCCGTGCTGCACCAGGAGATCGCCGCGACCATGGCGGGTTCCGGCGCGCCCGCGGACCGCGTCGCGGAGCAGTTGCTCCAGGTCGGCGACGAGCTGACGGCCCGCTGGATCCCGCAGTGGCTGCTCGACAACGTCCGCGCGCTGTCCGCCGGGCCGGCGGTCGAACTGCTCCACTTGCTTTCCCACCAACGAAATCTGACCGAGGAGCAGCACCGGAGCCTGGCGGGCGAGCTCGCCGCGCTCCTTTTGCCCGAAACGGGCGCCGCGCCCGCCTGGTCCGCGCAGCCCTGGTGCGCGCCGCTGCACGCGCTCGCCCGGGTGCGCGACCGAACCGGACCGAGGACGTCCTAAACTGCGGGGACACAGTAGTGATCCGGCCACTTTCGGTGCATGACGAGAAATGGAGCCGGCGTGACGAACGGGCTGCGCGTCGAGCTGCTCGGGCCGCCTCGTGCCTGGCTCGACGACGTCGAGCTGAAGCTCGGGCCCGCCCGGCAGCGCGCGGTCTTCGCCACCCTCGCGGCGCGTCACGGCCAGGCGATCTCCCTCGGCGAACTGATCTCCGGCGTCTGGGGCGAGTCGGCGCCCGCCAGCGCCGCCGGCAGCGTCCACACCTACGTCTCCGGTCTGCGCGGGGCGATCCGCAAGGCGGGCGGTGACGCGCACGAGGTCCTGAGCTCGTCCGGGTCGAGCTACGTACTGCGGTTGGACCGGGACGAGCTCGACGTCAGCCGATTCGAACAGGACGCCGCGGCCGCCCGGCGACTGCTCGCGCACCCCGATCAGCGGGGCGCGGCCGCCAGGCTCACCACCGCGCTCGGTCTCTGGCGCGGCGAGGCGTACTCCGGAGTGCCGGGCCCGTTCGCCGAAGCGGAACGCGTCCGGCTCACCGAACTCCAGCTCACCGCCACCGAACTGCGCGCCGCGGCCCTGCTCGGCATCGGTGACCATCGCGAAGTGGTGGCCGAACTGACCGCGCTGGTGCAGCGGCACCCGTTGCGCGAGTCGTTGCACGAGACGCTCATGCGCGCCCTGCACGCCAGCGGGCGGCCGATCGAAGCGCTCAGCGCGTACCGCGAGGCCAGGCGGATACTGCGGGACGAACTCGGCGTCGAACCCGGTGCGCCGCTGCGTGATCTGCATCAACGCATCCTGGACGGCAGCGAAAAACCGGTCACCCGGCCGAAACCGGTTCCGGTCCGCGTCGTGCCACCGCCGGTCGCCAAGGCGATCGAACGCGGCGGCCAGTGCCCGCTGCCCGGACGTGCCCGGGAGGTCGAGCGGCTGGACGGCTTCGTCACGGACGTGCTCGCCGGCCGCGGCCGCCCGGTCTGGCTCGAAGGCGAACCGGGTATCGGCAAATCCGAACTGCTGATCGCCGGGCTGTCGGGCGCCGCGGCGCGGGGCTGTCAGCTGGCCTGGACCGCGGCCGACGAGCTGCGGCAACGGTTCCCGCTGCAGGTGATCATGGAATGCCTCGGGGTGCACCACGGCGCGGCGGATCCGGCCAAGGCGAAGCTGGCCGGCGAGCTGCACGCCGAACCCGCGCACGGGAACTGGGGCCCCGCCGACCCGATCCTGTCCACTGTGGACAAATTGCTGGCGCTGGTCGACGAGACCTGCGCGGCCGGCCCGCTGGTACTGGTGATCGACGACCTCCACTGGGCGGACGAGGCGAGTGTGCTGCTGTGGCAGCGGCTGGCCGCCGCCACCCGTCAGCTGCCGCTCCTGCTGGTGGCCGCCACGCGTACCGGGCACGGCCGCCGCGACCTCGCCCAGCTCCGTCGCGGGATCGAGGCGAGGGAGGGCGAGATCATGCCGGTCGAGGTGCTGACCGACGACGACGTCGCCGCCGTGTTCGAGGTGGTCCTCGGCGCCGGGCTCGGGCCGAGCCTGCGCCCGCTGGTCCGGCGCGCGGCCGGAAATCCGCTCTACGCCAGGGAAATCGCGCACGATCTGGTCCGCACCGGCTCGTTGCGGATCAAGGACGGCGTGGCCGAGGTGACGCTGGACGGCACTGAGAACGCGCCGAGGTCGCTGCTGGCGGCGGTGGCCAGGACGCTGGAATGCCTCGACCCCGCCACGACCGAGATCCTGCGGACCGCCTCGCTGCTGGGCGCGGAGTTCGCCGTCGAGGACCTGGCCGCGCTGGCGGAAAAGGGTCCGCTGGAGGTCCTGCGGGAGCTGGAGCCCGCCATCACCGCGGGCGTCATCGAGTACGCCGGCGACAAACTCGCCTTCCACCATCCATTCCAGCGGCAGGCGCTCTACGGTGCCATCGCCGAACCGGTCCGCGCCGCGTTGCACCGGCGCGCCGCCGAATCGCTCGCGCGGGCGGGCGCGCCGATCAAACGGGTCGCCGAGCAGCTGGCGGCCGGGCCGGTGCCGTTCGACCCGTGGCTGGCGGGCTGGCTCACCGCCAACCACGTCGCGGTGTCCAACCGGGCTCCGCATATCGCGGCCGACCTGCTCCGCGGCGCGCTCGACAGCACGGTGCCCACCGGCGAGCAGCGGAAGACGCTGATCGCCGCGCTGGTCCGTGTGCTGTTCCGGCTCGAACTGGCTCCGGAGGCGGAAGCCGAACAGGCGGTGAAGATCGTCACCGACAAGGCGGATCTGGCGCAGATGCGGCATTTCGTCGCCGCGCTGCGGTATCGCCGGGGCGACACACCGGGTGCGATCGAGGCGCTCGGCGACACCGCGGACGACCCGTCGATGCCGGAGCTGTGGCGCACCAGCACCCGGACGCTGCTCGCCAACTTCCGGCGCGGCACGCTCGCCGATCTCGACGAGACCGAACGGATCGCACGGGCCCTGCACGCCGAAGCGACCGAGCGTTACCCCGCCGCGCACGCGCAGCAGACGTTGTGGCTCGTGCATTCGATCCGCCGCGAGCACGACCGGGCGCTGACCGCGATCGACGCGGCGCTGGAGACCACGGGCGACGAGGCCGACCTGGCGACGCTGCGGTTCGACCTGCTCGACAACCGCCTGTTCACCCTGCAGAACCTCGACCGGCTGAGCGAGGCCGACGCCACGCTGCGCGCCGGGTACGAGACGGCCGCGCGGCACGGCCTGCCCACCGGGCCTCAGGTCTCGGCGGCCGTGCACTACTACTGGACCGGCCGGTGGGACGAGGCGCTGGCCGAACTGGACTCGGTCACCGAGGACGGCCCGGCGATCACCTTCTACGGCGTCCGCGAGCCGGGCGCCGCCGCCCTGCTGCTGCACGGGGTCGCCGCCCTCATCGCCGGCCACCGCGACGAACGCGTCGCCGTCCGCGCGCATCTCGAAGCGGCCGAGGCGCACTCGCCGTCGAACTCTTCCGAGCGCGAGAGCTGCGACTTCTACCTGGCGGCGCAGGCGATGGCCGCCGAACAGCGCGGCGAACTCGACGACGCGCTGCGGCTCATCGCGCCGGTGCTGCGCCCCGACTACGCCCGGATGATGCTGCGTCACCAATGGCTTCCCGACGTCGTCCGCGTCGCGCTCGCCGCCGGGAAGGACGCCGTCGCAAGGGAAGCGCTCGCCGTCTGCACCGAGGAAGCGAGCCAGGAGACCGTCCCCGCCAGGGCGACCGCGGCCGCGCTCCGGTGCCGGTCGCTGATCGACGGCGACCCCGACGGCATGCTGGCCGCGGCCGATCACTACCGCGAGGTCGACCGCCCGATCGAACTAGCGGCCGCCCTGGAGGACGCCGCCGAACTGCTCGGCCGCGCCGGTTACCTCGAAGCGGCGACGCGTTCGCTCACCGAAGCGTGCGAGGTGCTCGGCGACGTCGGGGCCACCTGGAGCATCCGCCGGGCGGAGAGCAGGCTGCGCCGCTACGGCGTGCTGAGCCGCGCCGAGCGGAGTCCCCGGCACAGCGGGGCGCTGTCGCCGCTGGAGCTGCAGGTCGCGCGGCTGGTGGCGGCGAAGCTGTCGAACCCGGAGATCGCCGCCGAGCTGAGCCTGCCGCGGCGGACGGTGCAGTCGCTGGTGTCCAGGGTCCTGACCAAACTGCACGCCGATTCCCGGCTGACCGTCGGCGACCAGCTGCCGAGACGACTCGCGTGACCGCACGACCGAGGAGAACCATGACCCGCGTACTGGCCGGATTGACGGCTCTCGTGCTGCTGCTCAGCGGCTGTTCGGGCACGCCGGAAGCCGGCGGCCGGATCAAACTCACCGTCGCCACGTTCGGCGAGTTCGGGTACGAGAAGCTCTTCGACGAGTACGAGAAGTCCCATCCGGGGATCACCGTCGAGGGCCGGGTCGCCGACTTCGAAACGCATCACCGCCAGCTCGCCACCGGGCTCGGCGCCGGGCGTGGCAGCGCGGACGTCGTGGCGATCGAGGAGCAGTACCTCCCCAAGTTCCGCCAGTCGACGGACAAGTTCAGCGACCTGTCCGAGTTCGGCGCGCAGAGCCTCCGCGAGCACTGGCCTGCCTGGAAATGGGACCAGGGCACCGCCGAAAACGGGAAATTCGTGATGGGCCTCGGCACCGACATGGGCAGCCTCGCCCTCTGCTACCGGCGCGACCTGTTCGCGAACGCCGGTCTGCCTGCCGACCGGGACCAGGTGGCCGCGCTGTGGCCGACGTGGGAGAAGTTCGCCGAGACCGGTGAGCGGTTCAGCGCCAAGGCGCCGGACGACGTCAAATTCGCCGACTCGGCGGGCACCGTCTACACGGCGATGCTCAACCAGGCGCAGGAGAACTACTTCGCCAAGGACGAGCGGTTCATCGCCGACACGAACCCCAACGTGCGCAAGGCCTTCGAACTGGCTGGCGGGATGGCGCTGAAGAAGGAGACGGCCGCGGTCACCACCTTCACCCAGCCGTGGACGGTGGCGATCAAGCAGAGCCGGTTCGCCGCCATCACCTGCCCCGCGTGGATGCTCACCCAGATCGAAGAGGCGGGCGGACCGGAGCTCGCGGGCAAATGGGACGTCACTTCGGTTCCGGGCAAGGCGGGCAACTGGGGCGGCTCGTTCCTGACCGTCCCGAAGCAGGGCGCACACCGCAAGGAGGCCTACGACCTCGCCGTCTGGCTCACCGCGCCCGAACAGCAGAAACGGATCTTCCTGGAAAGCGGGCTGCTGCCGAGCGCGCTGGGCGCGTACCAGGACCCCGCCGTGCTTTCCCACACCAGCCAGTACTTCAGCGGCGCGCCGATCGGCAAGATCTTCGCGGCCTCCGCCGAGGCCTTGCGGCCGAACTACCGCGGGCTGCGCGACGGCGAGGTGCGCCCGGTGTACGGGCACGCGCTGGGCCGCGTCGAAGAAGGGAAGCAGTCGCTCGAGGAGGCATGGAGCCAGGCCGCGACCGAAGGCCGCGCCGCGGCCGCCAACTGAGCGGGGATGGCGTGACACGCAGGTTTCCGGCCGGGTTCCGCTGGGGCACGGCCACGGCGGCCTACCAGATCGAGGGCTCGACGACGGCGGACGGCCGCGGACCGTCCATTTGGGACACTTTCACCGCACGGCCGGGCCTGGCCACCGGCGACCCGGCTTGCGACCACTACCGGCGTTACCGTGAGGACATCGGGCTGCTGAGCGGGCTCGGCGTGCCGCATTACCGGTTCTCCGTCGCGTGGCCGCGGGTCATGCCGGACGGCCGCACGGTCGAGCCACGAGGCCTCGCCTTCTACGATCGTCTTGTCGACACGGTGCTGGAGCACGGGATCACCCCGATGGTGACGCTCTACCACTGGGATCTACCGGAAGCGCTGCAAGCGGAAGGCGGCTGGCCGGCTCGCGACGTCGCGAGCCTTTTCGCCGACTACGCACTGACCGTCCACAATGTACTCGGGGACCGGGTGCGGCAGTGGACCACGATCAACGAACCGTTCTGCGCCGCCTTCATCGGCTACGGCAACGGTGATCACGCGCCGGGCCTCAAGGACGAGGGCGCGGCACTGGTCGCCGGGCACCATCTCCTGCTCGCGCACGGCAAGGCCGCGCAGGCGCTGCGGTCCGGTGGCGGCGAGCAGGAAGTGTCCATCGTGCTCAACTTCGCCCCGGTGCTGACCGACGTGGACGACGCCGCGCACCGCGAGGCCGCGCGCAAATTCGACTTCCTGCACAACAGGTTCTTCCTCGACCCCTTGCTGGGCCGCGGCTATCCACCCGAACTGCTGGCGGATCTGGCGCATCTCGGCACACTGGAACCGGCGATCGCCGACGGTGATCTGGAGATCATCGCGCAGCCGCTGGACGTCCTCGGCGTCAACTACTACGCGCCCGCCCGCGCTGTCCCGCTCGAAGATCCCGAGGCCGACAGCAACTGCCCGCTACCCGGCCTCCGCGGAATGGACGTCCAGCCGCCCCGCGGCGACCTGACCTCTCTCGGCTGGGAACAGCGGCCCTCGTCGTTCACCGATCTGTTGCTGTGGCTGCACGAACACTGCCCCGGACTGCCGCTCGTGATCGCGGAAAACGGTGCCGCCTTCGAGGACGAGGTCCTCGATGGGCGGGTGCACGACGAGAAACGCGTGCGATACTTCGCCGAACACCTCGCCGCCGTGCACGACGCGATCGAACGCGGCGCCGACGTCCGCGGCTACATGGCCTGGTCGCTGCTGGACAACTTCGAGTGGGCGATGGGGTACACGCAACGGTTCGGCCTCGTGCACGTCGACTTCGACACGCAGGAACGAGTACTCAAGGACAGCGCGCGGTTCTATGCGGATGTGGTGGCACGCAACGGGCTTTAGTTCGGGTGTTGCCGACGCACTGGCGTCGGGGACTTTCGGCGGCCGGTGCGTATGGATACGACCTCGCGCGCAGCAACGAGCCCCCTCCGCGGATGCGGTATCAGCCAGGTGTTGCCGGAAAACGACGACGCCCTGGCGTCGGGAACTGTCGGTGGCCGGTCGTACGTTGTGCGTGTGGATGCGACCTCTCGCAAACAGCGAGCCCCTCCGCGGACATGGCGACACACAACAGGCTCCCGCAAGATGTTGCCGAAAAATGGCGACGCACTGGCGTCGGGAACTGTCGGTGGCCGGTCGTACGTTGTGCGTGCGGCGACGACCTCGCAAGCAGCAACATGCCGCCCTACGCGGATGCGTTGGCACGCAACGAGCATCAGCCAGGTGACGCCCGAAACCGACGACACACAGGCACCGAGAACTGCCGCCGACCGGATACAAGTTGAGCGCGCAGACACGGCCTCTCACGCAGCAACGAGCACCCAACCTACGCGGATCTGGCGACACACAGCAGGCATCAACAAGGCGTTGCCGGAAAACGACGACACACTGCCGCCGGGAACTGTCGGCAGCCGGACACAAGTCGAGCGCACAGACACAACCTCGCACAAACAACGAGCCCCTACACGGACATAGCTACACACAACAGGCTCCCGCAAGATGATGCCGAGAAACGACGACGCACAGGCACCGGAAACTGTCGGTGGTCGGTTGTAGCTTCTGTATGTGGACACACGCAACGCCATTGTGGCGCTACTCAAGGAAATCACCTCTTCTGACATGCTCCGGGAGGTCAATGACGCGCTGGATTCGTTGGAGGACAAGGATGCTGTCGACGCTGCCGTGGCGGCGTCGGAGGGGATCGCACGGCTGGAAGCGGTCCGGTTCCGCGCGCTAGCGCAACTGAACAGGCACCGCGACGGCGCGTCGAGTGTGACGCAGGAAGTCGCATTCGCACTGTCTGTTGTAGACGGTCACGCGGCCGGTCTGGTCTCCACGGCCGCGGCGCTGACCAGCCGCCTGCCGCGGACGCTGGGATTGCTGGATCGCGGGCAGGTGGGTGGTTACGGGGCGATGAAGGTCGCCACCGCGACCGCGTGGCTGTCCGACGACGACGCCCGCGCGGTGGACAAGGTCCTGGAAGACCGCCTGCCGGACAAGAACTCGGACCAGATCCGGAAGGCGGCGAATCACGCGGCGATGATGGCCGACCGCGACGGCGCGGCCCGCCGTGTGGAACGGCACCGCGCCGGGCGCCGGTTGTCGATCCGGCAAGGTGAGACCGGGGTCGCCTCGATCGAGGTCGAGGACGGGCCGGTGGAGAAAGTCGCCGCCGCCTACACACGGATCGACCGCGAAGCCCGCGCCCTCAGAACGGGCGGGGAGACCCGCACCCTCGATCAGCTGCGCGCCGACATCGCTCTCGACCTCCTGCTCGGCGGCCAAGGCGGCAAGAGCGAACGGTCCGAAGTGTTCCTCTACATGGACCTCAGCACCTATCTGGGGGTGAACGAGGATCCCGCGGAGCTGGCCGGGCACGGGCACATCCCGGCGTCGCTGGCCCGGCAGATCGCGTCCGGGCCGGACACGGTGCTGCGGCGGATCATCACCGACCCCCTCTCCGGACAAGTACTCGACCTCGGCCGGGACCGATATCGGCCCACGGCAGGTCTCGATGAGTTCGTGCGGGTCCGGGACCGAGAATGCCGAAGACCCGGCTGCTACCGTGTCGCCCAAGCCTGCGATCTCGACCATACGGTGCCCTGGCAACACGGCGGCCACACCGCCGACACCGACCTGGTCGACCTCTGCCGCCGCGACCACCGCTTGAAAGACGAACCCGGCTGGATCTATCGGCTCACGTCGGACGGCACCCTCACCATCACCACACCCACGGGGCGAACCTACGACAGCACACCACCGCCATTACATGAACCCCGCACCGAGAAACCACCGTTCTGAGCCATCGTCGAAAACCGGCAACGGTACGGCCGGACTGAAGTCCGCTCGCGATCATGCCGCGGGCCGACCTGGCACCAGCGGTCGAACCGCACGCCACCCATCGACATACCGACCACAAACCTCAACGCGACCGCGGCCGCAACGCGCCACACGTCTACACAGCAACCTGTCGTCGCCGAAAAACGGCATCGCCCGGGCTGAAGTCCACTCGCGACCACGCCATAGGCCGGCCAGCCAGCAACCGCGGAACCCCTTGCCACCCATCGACAACGCCGAAGCAGCCACAGCCCGACCGCAGAACCAGGAACTTCAACCCAACCACGGCCACACAGCTATACGACAAGCTGTCGTCGCCGAAAAACGGCACCGCCCGGCCTGAACCACCGAAAAGGACCCGACCGCAAAACCCGGGACCCCACCACGACCATCGCGGTCAGGCCCGCGGCGCGCCTCGCATCACGCCGTCGACCACCTTCCTGGCCAGCAGGATGAACAGCACGATCACGGGCAGCACACCGATCGTGGCCGCGGTGAGCATCAGCGAGTAGTCGGTGAAGTAGCCGCTCGCCAGCCGCGACAGCGCCACCTGGACGGTCGGATGCGCGTTGGGGTCGAGCACGATCAGCGGCCAGAAGAAGTCGTTCCACGCGGTCATGAACGTCAGCATCGCGAGCACGGCGGCCTGAGGGCGGATGGCGGGCATGGCGACATGCCAGAACAGCCGCACCGTCGAACAGCCGTCGACGCGTCCGGCGTCGAGCAGTTCGCCGGGGATCGCCTCTTCGCACGCCTGCCGCATCCAGAACACGCTGAACGCGCCGACCAGCCCCGGCACGATCACCGCCTCCAGCCGTCCGTACCAGCCGAGTTCGCCGACCACGAGGTAGAGCGGGATGACGCCGAGCTGGGCGGGCACCATGGCGGTGCCGATGACCACGAGGAAGAGCGAGTCCCGGCCCGGGAAGCGCAGCCGCGCGAAGGCGAACCCGGCCATACTGGAGAGCAGCACGTTCGAAACGGTCACCGTGCCGGCGACGATCAGCGAGTTCTGCATCGCCAGCCAGAAATCGACGGTCCCGAAGACCCTGCCCACGTTCTCGACCAGGTTGCCGCCGGGCAGCAGCGGCGGCGTGGTCTCACCGAGGGCCGAATTGTCCTTCGAGGACACCACGAACGACCAGTACAGCGGGAAGATCGAAGCGACACCGACGGCGAGCAACAGCCCGTAGACGACGAAGCCGGTCCGTTCCCTGGCCGCCACGAGTCACTCACCGCCCCGCATGCGGCGCACGAGTGAGAAGTTGACCAGCGCGAACACGGCCGAGCACAGGAACAGCAACCACGCGATGGCCGCCGCGTATCCGGTGTCGAACTCGCCGAACCCCTTTTCGTACAGGTACATGGCGAGGGTCTGGAACTGCCGGTCGGCGCCGCCCGTCCCGTTGACGCCGGTGTCGTCGAACAGCTGCGGCTCGGCGAACAGCTGCAACCCGCCGATGGTCGAGACGACGACGGTGAAGGCGATGGTGGGGCGGATCGCGGGCACGGTGATGGCCCAGAAGGTCCGCCAGCGCGAGGCACCGTCGAGCATCGCGGCGTCATAGCGTTCCTGCGGCACGGACTGCATGGCCGCGAGATAGAGCAGCGCGTTGTAGCCGGTCCAGCGCCACATCACCATCGTGCTCACCGCGACGTGCGAGGCGAAGCGGTCCGAACGCCAGTCCACCGGATCGATCCCCACCAGGCCCAGCGCCCAGTTGACGACGCCGTAGTCCTCGGCGAACAGCTGACCGAACACCAGCGCCACCGCGACCACCGAGACGACGTTGGGCAACAGCACACTCGCCCGCCACAGGGTCCGCGCCCGCAAGGGACGGTCGAGGAGCGCGGCGAGCCCGAGCGCGGCCAGCAGTTGCGGGACGGTCGAGAGGACGAAGATGCTGACCGTGTTGAAGAGCGCGTTGTAGAAATACGGATCCTGGAGCAGGACGGCGAAATTGCCGAGACCGGCGAACCCGGTGTCACCGTTGACCAGATGCCAATGGTGCAGCGCCACCCAGGCGGTGTAGAGCAACGGAAAAAGGCCGAACACGCCGAAGAGGACGTAGAACGGCGCGGTCATCAGGTATCCGGCGAGCCGCTCGCCCGTACGCTTCAAACGATGATCACCTTGACGCCCGCCAGGCTGATGTCGTCGATCTCCCGGGGTTCGGCGCCACTGTCGGTGATCAGGGTGTCGACGTCACAAAGGCCCCCGAACCGGGCGAAATGGTCGTCGCCGATCTTCGTGTGATCGGCCAGCAGCACCGTCCGCCGGGCGGACGCGATGGCCGCGCGCTTCACCATCGCCTCGGCGGTGTCCGGGGTGGTGAGCCCCCGCTCGACGGAAAGACCGTTGGTACCGAGGAAAGCGACGTCGACGAAGGTGTCCTTGAGGGCGTCGAGCGCCCAGCCGTCGACCGATGCCATCGCGTGGCCACGCAGCCTTCCCCCGACCAGCATCAGCGTGACGCCGGGCCGGTTGGCGAGCGTGAACGCGTTCGGCAGGGAAGGGGTGACCACGGTCAGCCCGCGATCGGCGGGAACGAGGTTCGCCAACCTGGCCACCGTGGTGCCCGCGTCCAGCAGGATCGCGCCCCCGTCGGGGATCTGTTCCAGCGCCGCGGCGGCGATACGGTCCTTCTCCACGCTCATCACCGCGTCGCGGGCGTCGAGTCCCGGCTCGATGCCCAGCCGCTCCACGGGGATCGCGCCGCCGTGCACCCGCCGCACCACTCCGCTGCGCTCCAGCGCCGTCAGGTCACGGCGGACGGTCTCGCTGGTGATCTCGAAAGCCGCCGCGAGCGTCGCCACGTCGACCCGGCCGTTCTGCCGCGCCTGTTTGAGGATGGCGCGCTGCCGCTCTTCGGCGTACAACGGTCACCTCCTGCCCTGGCGGATGAGCGGTCATGGCGACAATAGTTGGTTTCTCACCGGTCCGACAACGGAACCCCTCACCCAAGGGATCTGTCCATTGAGGACACAATGGCCGCGGCGTTTTCACCGGCGGTTGCCCGAAACTACGACAGGACTGCCCGTTTGGCCCGCAGGAAGGCCCGTTCCGTGTCGTTGGTGGCCAAGGTGATCGCCTCGTCGTAGGCGGCCACGGCTTCCGCGGTCCGGCCGAGCCGGGACAGCAGGTTCGCCCGCGTGGCGGGCAGATGGTGGTATCCGGGCAGGTCCAGGCCCTCGATTCCGGCCAGCGCCGCCGCCGGACCGTGTACCTCGGCGACGGCGACCGCGCGGTTGAGCGCGACAACGGGCGTCGGGGCGAGCCGCCACAGCTGGTCGTAGAGCGCCAGCACCTGTGTCCAATCGGTCGAGTCGCCGTCCGTGTGCACGGCGTTGATCGCCGCCTGCACCTGATACGGACCCGGCCGGTCGAGACGCAGGCATCGCCGCACCAGTTCGTGGCCCTCGGCGATCAGTTCCCGGTTCCACAGCGACCGGTCCTGCTCCGCGAGCACCACCAGCTCACCGGAAGGCCCGACCCGCGCGGGGCGACGGGCTTCGGTGAGCAGGAGCAGCGCCAGCAGCCCGGTCACCTCCGGCTCGCCGGGCATCAGATCGGCGAGCGCCCTCGCCAGGCGCACCGCCTCCACGCAGAGGTCCGTCCGCAGCAGATCACCAGACGTGGACGTGTACCCCTCGTTGAAAACCAGGTACAGCACGGTGAGTACCGAGTCCAGCCGTTCCGGCAGTTCACCCTTCCCCGGCACTCGGTACGGGATGCCCGCGTCGCGGATCTTCTTCTTCGCGCGGACGATCCGCTGGGCCACGCCCGGCTCCGGGACGAGGTACGCCCGCGCGATCTCCCCCACCTCCAGCCCGCCGATCAGGCGCAGGGTGAGCGCGGTCCGCGCGAGCGGCGAAAGCGCCGGATGGCAGCAGGTGAAGATCATGCGGAGCTGGTCGTCGCGCACCGGCCCCAGCTCCCGCGGCTCGTCCGGCGAGTGCAGGAGCAGCGCTTGGGCGTGGCGGGCCTCGCGGGTGGATTCCCGGCGAAGACGGTCGATCGCGCGGTTCCGGGCGGTGGTGACGATCCACGCACCCGGATTGGGCGGCGTTTCCGCCCATTTCTCCACCGCCGTCGCGAACGCGTCCTGCACCGCCTCCTCGGCGAGCGAGATGTCGCCGAGGAGACGGGTCAGCGTGGCCACGCACCGGCCGTATTCCGCCCGGTAGATCCCGTCGAGATCCATCGGCGTCACCGCGACGGATCGCCGAACGGCCGTACCTCGATCGGCTGCCCGCAGGCGAGCGCGCATTTCTCCGCCCAGGCCAGCGCCTGGTCGAGGTCCTCGACCTGGATCACCCAGAACCCGCCGAGCTGTTCCTTCGTCTCGGCGAACGGCCCGTCGGTGATGGTGACCTTGCCGCCCGCGGGCCGGACGACCGTGGAGACGTCCGAGTGCTCCAGGCCGCCCACGAAGACCCAGGACCCGGCGGCCTTCATCTCGTCGGTGACCTTGCCCGTCCTGGCCAGCATCGCCCGGACCTCTTCCTCCGGCGCCTCCCGTTCGCTCTCGTCGAACTGGACGGCGAGCAGGTACTGCCTCATGACGGACCCCTTCGACGGCTCAGGAGATCATTCCACGGTGACGGACTTCGCGAGGTTACGCGGTTTGTCGATGTCGTGGCCGAGGATCAGCGCCGCGTGGTAGGCCAGCAGCTGCAACGGGATGGTGAGCAGGATCGGGTCGAGCTCCGGCTCCGACCGCGGGACCACGAACCGCGGCACGTCGAGATCGCCGAAGTCCACGTCGTCGTGGGTGATCGCCAGCACCTGTCCCTTGCGCGCCTTGATCTGCTGCATCGCGGCCAGGTTGCGGTCGGCGAGGTCGTCGGACGGCACGATCGCGACCGTCGGCAGTTCCTCGTCGATCAGCGCGAGCGGGCCGTGCTTGAGCTCCGAGGTCTGGTAGGCCTCCGCGTGCCGGTACGAGATCTCCTTGAACTTCTGCGCGCCCTCCCGCGCCACCGGGAACCCGCGGACCCGGCCGATGAAGAACAGGCTCCGCGCGTCCGCGCAGATCTTGGCGTGCTCGGCGATCCGGTCCTCCGCCTCGACGATGGCGGCGACCTGCTTCGGCAACGCGCGGAGCGCCGCGACGATACGCTGCCCGTCCGCGTTGGACAGATCGCGGACACGGCCCAGCGCCAGCGCGATCATCGCGAACCCGACGGCCATGTTGGTGAGCGCCTTGGTCGAAGCGACGGCGATCTCCGGGCCGGCGTGCAGGTACAAGCCACCGTCGCAGGCCCGCGCGATCGTCGAACCGACGACGTTCACGAGGCCGACCACCCGGCCGCCCTTGCGCTTGACCTCTTCCACGGCGAACGCGGTGTCCGCCGTCTCGCCGGACTGGCTGACCGCGATGTAGAGGGTGTCCGCTTCGATGATGGGGTTGCGGTAGCGGAACTCGGACGCGGCCTCCGCGTCGGCCGGGACCCGCGCCAGGTCCTCGATCATGGTGGCGCCGATCTGGCCCGCGTAGTACGCCGAACCGCAGCCGAGGATCTTCACCCTCGCGAAACCACGCAGATCACGGGGAGTCAGGTTCAGACCGTCCAAACGGGACACTCCGAACCGGTCGTCCAGCCGTCCCCTGATCATCCGCTCCAGGCATTCCGGCTGCTCTTGGATCTCCTTGTACATGTAGTGCTTGTGGCCGCCGAGGTCGAGGTCGTCGGCCTGGATGTCGATCGCCGTCGCGGCCTTGCCGGTGTCGCTCTCGTCGACGGTGAAGGTGCGGTAGCCGGTGGCCGAGACGCTGGCGAACTCGCCGTCGTCGAGGTGCACCACCTGCGAGGTGTGCCGGACCAGCGCGGACAGATCGCTGGCCACGAACATCTCCCGGTCGCCGACGCCGATGATCAGCGGCGAACCGTTCCGCGCGACCACGACGCGGTCGGGGTGCCCCGTGTCGGTCACGGCGATGGCGTAGGTACCTGTGACGCGGGAGACGGCCTCGACGACCGCGTCTTCCAGTGTCTTCGCGCCCGACCGGGCGATCAGGTGGGCGAGCACCTCGGTGTCGGTCTCGGACGACAGCGTCACCCCTGCCTGGGTGAGCTGCTCGCGCAGCGCGTCGGCGTTGTCGATGATCCCGTTGTGCACCACCGAGATCCGGCCGTCCTCCGAGACGTGCGGATGGGCGTTCGCCTCGGTCGCCGGGCCGTGTGTCGCCCACCTCGTGTGCCCGATGCCGACCTTGCCCGCGAGCCGTTTGGGCAGCGCGGCCGTCAGGTTCCGCACCCGCCCGACGATGCGGTGCACCTGAGCGCCTTTACCGCCGAGGACGGAGATCCCGGCCGAGTCGTAGCCGCGGTACTCCAGCCGCGTCAGCCCCTCGATCAGGATCGGGGCGGCGTTCTGGCCGCCGATGTAGCCGACGATTCCGCACATGACGAGTCAACCTCACAAAAGAAAGAAAACGGACGGGCGTGTTCCGTCAGCCGTAGACGATGCGGCGCAGTTGCCGCTCGGACAGGTCGGGAGGCGCGACGAGACGACGGCTCAGCTCGCCGGCGATACGAGGGAAGATCTCGGGGTTCTTCCTGCCCTCGGCCTGTAACCGGGCATGCCGCTCTCGCACGTACTGCTCGACCGGCTGCCGGTAGAACGCCAGGACGTCCTCGACGACACGGGCGGCGATGGCCGTCGACAGACCCGTCGACAAGGCCACCTGCTCGACGATGTCCGCGTCCTCCACGGAGCCCATCATGCACATCGACGTATCGAAACGCCAGTTCTTGCCCGAAATCGGGCAAGAACTGGCGTTTTATCCTCTCGTAGTTAGTCGACTAAATGCGGGGAGGGTGTCAGCGGCCCAGGATCGCCTTCACCAGTCCGGCGGTCAGCTCCGCTCGTTCCGCCATCGACCCGGCCAGCAGGTACTCGTGATCCGCGTGCGCGCCGCCGCCGACGGCGCCGAGCCCGTCGAGGGTCGGCACGCCGATCGCGGCCGTGAGATTGCCGTCGCTCCCGCCGCCGACGGCCACCCCGGCGACGCCGGGCAGCAGCCGTTCCGCGACCGCGAAGAGGTCCGCGGCGGCCGACTCGGGCATCGGCGGCCGGTGGATCCCGCCCCGTACGGTGATTTCCGCCCCGTGCAGGCGCGGGGTGAGCGCGGCGAACCCGGCTTCGACCCGCTCCTTCTCCTCAGTGGTCTCGACCCGCACGTCGACCACGACGGTCGCGGACGCGGGCACGACGTTGCTCGCCGTTCCCGCCGAAGCGACCGTCGGAGTGACGCTGGTCCCGGCCTCCGGCCGGTCGAGCGCGGCGATCGCCAGCACCTGGTGCGCGGCTTCGGTCAGCGCGTTGACCCCGGCCGCGGGTTCGAGGCCGGCGTGCGACGCCCGGCCCGTGACGACGACTTCGAACGTGCCGCAGCCCTTGCGGCCGATCTTGAGCCCGCCACCGTCGGCCGCGCCTTCGAACACGAGCACCGCGCCGCACGCACGAGCGCGTTCCTCGATGAGCGCGCGAGACGCGTGCGAGCCCGTTTCCTCATCGGCCGTCACCAGGATCTCGACCCCGGAGAGGTCGTCGAGCGCGGCCAGCCCGTGGATCGCCTGCACCAGCCCGCCGAGCATGTCGAACACCCCGGGTCCGGTCACCCGGCCGTCGGTCACCGCGAACGGACGCCGCGCCAGGGTGCCGACCGGGAACACGGTGTCGTGATGCCCCAGGATCAGCACGCGGGGTTCACCGCCGCCGGACCACCGGACGTGCGGTCCCGCCGCACTCTCGACCAGGGCCGCCGTTCCCCCGAGACGCGCCTCGACGAGAGCGGCGACCGCCTCGGCCGACGCGGTCAAAGCCTCGATGTCCCCCGAAGGCGACTCGATCTCGACGAGGGTCCTGAGGTCTTCGATCATCGCGTCGACAGTCATGCGAGTACTTTCTCAGGCGACTCCGGCGGGGACGGTCTCGTCCTCGCTCAAGCGTTCCGTCTTGGTCCAGCTGTTGCGGCGGGCCACCACGCGGAACAGCGCCCGCCAGGTCGCGACGACACCGAGCACCAGGAATCCGGGATAGAGCAGGCCCGCGAGCAGACAGCGGTGAAGTGGTTCCTCACCGAGCCGGAGCCGGTGAACGACGGCCCATACGAGACCGGGAACCAGCAACACGGCCACGCCGATCAAGGCCGCGCCGGGCAACGCCGACGGCGGTGCGATCAGCCCACCGAGGGTGACCCCCGACCAGGAGGCGACGAGCGTGCCCGCGAACAACAGGGAAACCGCCAACGACAACGGCACGGTCAGCCACGAGATAGGCGAGGAAATCCAGGAGCCCGATACTGCCGACTTGCCGGGAACCGCGACCCGCGCGCGTACGAGGACCCGGACCGCTTCGACGTCGACCGTCCCTCGCCGAGGCATCTCGCGCTGGGACAAGGCATTCACTTCTGCCTCGGCGCCCCGCTGGCGCGGCTGGAGGGCCGCACCCTGTTCGAGGCGCTGCTCGGCGCCGGGCGCGCCTTCCACCGGACCGCGGAACCGGTCTGGGTGAAACAGGTGACGCTGCGCGGCCTCGAAAGCCTGCGGCTCGAATTCGCCTGAAAGTCCGGTTTTCGACCTTAGGCGGTTGCCGACCGGCGCCGGACTGCGCATGCTTTGCGCCAATCCGGCGTAGTGGGGGTTGCCCATGTACCAGGAACGCGAGGTCAGATCCGGTTCGTTCCCCCGTGCGCTTTCCGAAGCGGTGGAGCACCGCGGCCTTTCCCTGTCCCGGATCCGCGCGCATCTGGCCGCACGCGGCGTTTCCGTGGCCGAATCGACCCTGAGCTACTGGCAGCGCGGGCTCCGGCATCCGTCGACACCGCGCTCGCTCGACGTCGTCCGCGCGCTCGAAGCGGTGCTGGGTCTGCCCGCGGACAGCCTCGTCGTCCTGATCGGCCCGCAGCGGCGGTCTCCCGGCGACGACCGCAGGCCCTCGTTGCCGGAGCTGCGGCAGAGCTGGGCCGAGACCTGCTCACTGCTGGACGAACTGAGCGAACCCCCCGGCACGGTGGGAAACGCGAAGCTCGACGTCGTGACGGTCGTCGACGTGCTGACCATGACCGGGGAAGGACGGATCTCGGAGATCAGCTCGACCATGGTGGTGCGGGCGCGGGAGCCCGGCGCCGACGGTTTCGTGGTGACCCATCAGGACGAGCCTGGCACCGACATGGAGGCGACGACGGTGTCCGCCACCGATGGCTGCCGGAGAGGACGAGTACGCCGGAGCGCCTCGTCGCCGGGGATGGTGTTCGAGCTCCTCTTCGACCGTGGTCTTGCCGAAGGGGAAACGCACACCTTCGCGTTCACCTTGCGGTTGGCCGCGTCCGTCCGTTCGACCTGCTTCCACCGGACGGTGCGGTCGCGTATGTCGGCGTACCTGCTCCGCCTGCGTTTCGACGACGGCGCGATACCCGCGCGCTGCGTGAAAACCGTGCGAGAGCGCGAAGAACTCGCCCCCGTGGTCAGCGAGCCCCTGCATCCCGGGCCGGGCGCGACGGTCAGCGCCTACTTCGAGGATCTCGGTGTCGGGATCGCGGGGATCGACCTCATCTGGGAGTGAGGCGGCGCTTCCGCCACATCGCGACCAGCACGACACCGGCGCCCGCCCCGGCGGCGATCAGGCCCGCCACGATCGCGACCGGAAGCCCGCTGTCGCCGGGCGGCTGCACCGCCTGCTGGGTGAAGCCGATCCCTCGGTGGCGCTGGTAGTCCGATCCCGGCAGTTTGTCGGCGTAGCGGCCCTGCACTTGCCGCTGGTACTCGGTAAGCGGGACGAACGCCCCCACCGGCGACTGCGGCAGGCTCGCCCGCAGGAGCACCACGCCGCCGTGGCCCAATTCGTACCAGCCGTTGATCTGCGGCTCGTTGAGCAGGACCGAACCGGGCTTCAGCCGCGCGCTCAACGTCTCTTCGTCGTTGCCGGAGAACACGCTCGCCGCGACCCACTTTCCCGGGCCGTCGGGCATCGCCTGCAGGGTGGCTTTCCGGCCGGAATCGGCGGTGGCCGTCACGGCGATGGAACTCAACACACCGGCCGGCGCTCCGGCGATGCCCCTGACGAAGTCGGGATTGAGCGTGTAGACCGGGATTCCCCTGTCTCCCATGGTGATCCGTCGCGGTTCGATCCGGTCGACCTGCCGGAAGTTCGATCTCGCGAGACCGATCGCGTCGGGCTGCCCGGCGACGCGCACGGCGGCCGCGAGGTCGTCGGCCGAGGGCGGGGCGACTCCTTCGCTCGCCATGGCGGGCGGAGTGGCGGGTAGCAACGTCGCGACGGCCACCGCGAGACACCCGGCGAACTTCCGGCAGGTCGTGTTCATGGCCGCCGCTCAGCCCTTCCGGATGTTGACGATGGTGTCGTTCCAGCGGAACTGGGCATTACTCCGGTACTGGTTGTAGTTCCAGGTCTTGTAACGCGGGGAAGACGGCCACGGGTCGCCCACCATGATCGACTGGCTGGTCGAGTCGTAGCCGTAGATCACCTGGGCGTGGCCGCCGCCGGACGTCCAATAGATCCCCGTCAGGTTCAGGATCCCGGAGTCGACCTGGCTGACGACCGAGTTGAAGCCGATCGGCCCGCCCGCGTCCTGCGCCGAGAAGCCGGTCCCGCGGAACCCGCGGATGATTTCGGGAATCTGGGCGGGCTGGTTCGGGCAGTACCCGGCCGACGTACCCTTGCCCGCGGCGCAGAACTGGGCCTGGGTGGCGGTCCCGCCCTGCGAACGTTCGATGCTCGAACCGTCCGCCGCCCAGCACCATTGGTTGTACTGCTGCACCTGCTGGGTGTAGTTCAGCTGCTTGGACGCCGACGTCGCGGCGACCGTCATCGCGGCCCCGGCCACCGGCGCGACCTCGCGCACCTGGGTGTGGATCCGGGTCTGGACGAGGCCGTTGGACCGGTCCCCGGCATCGCCGGGCTGAGCGAGAGCGGTGGCGGGCAGCATGCTCAGCGCGAAGACGGCGGCTCCGGTGGCCAGCGTGGCCCTCGAAAGACTCTTCACAGATGTCTCCTTCGACACGGGGATGGGGAGATCACCGTGCGCCGCCCCGGCGTCGGGAACAACGCCCGCACCGGGCGCGAAGGAACCGCTGTGATCGTTCACAGGACCGGGACGCGTTCGCGTGCCAGGAGACTCGGGGTCCGCGGGCGGCGGGGCGACGGCCGCGGCGCAAGATTCACGGCCCCTTCACACAGGCTGTGAATCCACCACGGGTCAGGACTTGGGGGTCGCGAGTGTGGTGGGCCGGGCGCGGCCCCGCAAGACGACGTCCTCCGTCGCCTTCCACCGCGCGGCCTCGTCCTCGGCCGCAGACTCGATCGCCGTCCATGACGCGAGCAACCGGGCTTCGACGTTCTTCGCCAGTTCGGTCAGCCGGGCGGCTTCATTGACCGGGTCGCCGATCACCGTGTACTCGAACCGCCGCGGGTCGCCGACGTTGCCGGCGACCACCTCACCGGTCGCCACGCCGATCCCGGCCGGGCATTCGGGCACCTCCGCGGCCAGCCTTTGCGAAATCGCCCGGCCGGCGGACAGCGCGAGGGTCGCGTGGTCAGCCTGCCGTACCGGCGCGCCGAAGATCGCCAGCGCCGCGTCACCGACGAACTTGTTGACCAGCCCGTGGTTGCGGTCGACCTCGTCGACCACCACCGCGAAGAACCGGTTGAGCAGGCCGACGACCTCTTCGGGCGGACGGCTGGCGGCGAGCGCCGTCGAACCGATCAGATCGACGAACAACACCGACACCGTCCGGACCGTGCCGCCGAGTTCGGCCGACGTGCGCATCGCCTCGCTCGCGACGTCCTCGCCGACGTGCCTGCCGAACAGGTCCCGCAAACGTTCGCGTTCGGCGAGACCGACGGCCATCCCGTTGAAGCCCGCTTGCAGCAGACCGAGTTCGGTGCCGTCGTAGACCGGGATCTGCACGGCGAAGTCACCGGCCCGGACGCGGCCGAGCGCGTGCTGGACCGACCGGATCGGGTTCACCACGGCGCGGGCGGTGAACACGGTCACCAGCAGGCCGAAGACCAGCACGACGAGCCCGAGCGCGATGACCGAGATGGCGAGCTTCGTGGTCGACACGTCGCCGCGCACCCACGCCAGCACCGCCGTGACCACCAGTCCGGCCACCGGCACCCCGGTGCCGAGGCACCAGAACAACAGCATCCGCAGATTGACCCCGCCGCTGAGCGGCCGGTCCGGCGAGGTGCCCGCGAGGGCGAGGGCCGCGTACGGCCGCAGGATGAACTCCCCGGCCAGGTAGGCGATCGCGCAGACGACCACCCCCGCGAAGGCGACCACGAGCAGTTCGGTGAGCACGACCCGCGGCTGCACCAGCGCGGCGAGCACACCGAAAACGAGGGTCGCGATGCCCCACAGCACGGCCTGGACCAGCGTCAGGCGCAACGGCACGCGGAGGCTGGCCGCGCGTTCCTCGTCGCTCGGCGTCCGGCCGTCGGCGGCCCAGCGCAGGGTCCGCAGCGCGCCGCGGGTGCCCCACAGCGCGCCGACGACGACGGCGGAGACCACGTAGACGGGGACCGCGATCGCGGTCACGCGGACGAGGTCACCGGACATGCCCGGGGCGGGCATGAGCAACGCCGCCAGCCCGACCACGACCAGGGCGCCGATGACGTTCGTCGCGATCAGCGTCCCGGTGAGCAGTCCCTGGACGCGGCGGCGCAACGCGGCCGAATCCTGGTCGAGCGGGCCGAGCAGCCAGGAGCCGAACGGCCCCTGCCCGCGGCCCCGAACAGAGGAGTCGTTGTCTGGTCTCACCCGTGTCCCGCCGTTCACCCCGGTTTGAGTGAACGACTGTACACCGAAGTGGACGCGGTCGTCAGCGGACGGTGCCGGAGCCGATCAGCGTGGTGGCGTCGAGTTCGGTCACGCCCTCGGCCCGCAGGGAATCGAGGTAGCGCTCACGCACCTGCTCGACGACGCCGGGTTCGAGGCCGTCGAGCAGCCCGCGGAATCCGGAGCCGATGACGACCAGCCACGCGATCTCCGGTGTCATGGCCAGCCGCAGCTCGTTCACCACGACGTCCACATCGGACAGATTCCGTCCGGAAAGCCAGTCGCCGTACGGGCCCGCTTGGTCGACGCGGTCGATCAAACTCGGCTCGCGTTCCGGCGGCGGCGCGGAATCGGTCACCGCCGCGACCGCGCGGCCGAGGTGACGGCCCGCCGTCACCATGGACCCGCCGCGCCAGATGGTGAACACGGCGCGGCCGCCGGACCTGGCCCGGCCGATCAGCCGCTGCGTACCGTCCGTCATGTCGGGAAAGAAGAAGATGCCGAGCGCGGATTGCACGACGTCGTAGCCGCCGGTGTCCCATGCCGTCGCGTCGGCCTCGTGCGCGCGCAACTGCGGCAGATCGGCCGACAGGCGGCGCAGTTCGCCGATCATCGGGCCGGAGAGGTCGATCGCGTCCACCACACCCGCGGCGCCGACAGCGTGCGCCGCGGGAATCGCCGATGCCCCGGTGCCGCAGCAGGCGTCGAGGACGCGGTCCCCTTCACGGACTCCGGCGGCGGCCACCGTGGCGGCGCCGATCGGCTCCCAGAGATGCCGCCCGAGCGCGGCGAAATCGGCGGCGGCCGCGTCGAAGGCGCGCTGGGTTCCCACTTCGCGAGACGACATGCCGCGACGATAGCCGTTCCGCGCCCTCTGCGAACCCGGCTGCGACGGACTTCTGGGCGCCGCACGCGGCTGAGACCGATCCGGCGCGCCCACGGCTCCGAACACCGGACATGGACCAAGGAGAGCTCGCGCCGGACTTCACCCTGCCCGACGACACCGGCCGGGACCGCACGCTGTCGGACTTCCTGTCCACCGGCCCGGTCGTTCTGTTCTTCTACCCCGCCGCGATGACCGGGGGATGCACCGCCGAGAGCTGTCACTTCCGCGACCTGGCCGCGGAATTCGGTGAGGTCGGCGCCCACCGCGTCGGGATCAGCCCGGACGGGATCACCAAGCAGCGGCAATTCTCCACGCTGCACGGCTTCGACTATCCGCTTCTGTCCGATGTGGACGGAATCGTCGCGAAGCGGTTCGGCGTGTGGCGCCGGTTCAGCCCGTTGCACGCCAAACGCCGCACCTTCGTGATCGACACCGACCGCCGGATCCTCGCGGTGATCAAGAGCGAGCTGAAGTTCGACGTCCACGCGGACAAGGCGCTCGCGACCCTGCGGGAACGGGCGGCCACCGCTTGAGGTGCGGAACGCGCCTTCACCCCGCTGTCCCCCGCACCACCAGGGAAAGCGCGGCGGTGCCGTCGAAAAGCGCCCGCGAACGGGCCGCGATCCCGGCGTCCCTGGCGGCGAGCGCGGACGCGACGTCCTCCAGCCGCCGGGAGCGCCGCAGCTCCGGCATCAAGGCCCGGAGCGGCGCGACCCGGTAACCGGCCAGCCGCAGCTGCTGCACGATCCGCGCGTCCCGCACCTGGGACGGGGTGTACCGCCGCGTTCCCCGCTGATCGCGGCCGGGGACGACGAGCCGTTCCGTGTCCCAGTGCCGCAGGGTCGAAGGGCGCACGCCGAGCGCCGACGCGAGCTCGGAGACGCTCATCGAGTCCGACCCGCGCACGTCTTCGATCGGCTCGCGGGAGATCACCCGGACCGCCTCCCTGGCCTCCCTGAGGTCCGCACGTTCGGCGTCGAGCCCGGCGTGGGCGGCGTCGAGGCGCGCGAGCACCTCGGGGAGCGGATCCCGGTGCACGGCGCGGACGATCTTCTTGGCCTCGACCGGCCCCACCCCGGCGGCGAGCGCGCGGTAGGCCAGCGCGGACCGGAGGTGGAGCTCTCCGTAGCTCCGGTAGCCCGAGGCCGTCCGCGACGCCGCCGGGAGCACGCCGTCGCGTTCGAGGTTGCGCACCTGCTGGACGGAGTACCCCGCGAGGCGGGCGACCTCCGCCGTGCGCATCGATTTGAGACTTGGCACCTTCACTCCGTCGAAAACCCACTCGAACCCTCCATAAGCACTTTAATGCCACGCTTGAGCACATGACCATCGAAGAGATCATCGGCCTCGTATCGGGCCTCGACGGCGTCCTGACCCTCACCCCCGGCCCCGGTGACGAATGGCCCGAACTCAGCTGGGGTGACGCGTTCTTCTACTACTCCCCGGACGGTGTCGTCCCGACGAACGTCCAGCCCTTCGCGACGATCGTGACCAAGAACTATCCCGGCGACGAGAGCTCGCGGCTGGACCGGCCGGACACGTTCCGCGTGAACGTCCACGCCGGCAAGAAGGAGTTCGCCCGGCGGCTCGGCCAGGACCCCGCCGCCACGGACACCCTGATCGCCCATCCCGTGTACGGCACCGCGGGCTGGCTGGCGGTGGTCAACCCGGCGTCGAACACCGAAACGGCCACCCGCGAGCTGCTCGAAACGGCCTATCGGCTGGCTCGCGCCCGGTACGAGCGGCGGGCGGATTCCTCGCGCGGCCGGTAGACCGAATATCGTGGGGCGGTGGGCCGGAACCTTCACCCCCGTGAGCGGCTCAGGCCGGTCGACCTGGCGCGCGAGCACGGCCTGTCCACCCAAGCCGTCCGCAATTACGAGGCGGACGGCATCCTTCCCGCCGCCGAGCGCGGTCCGCAGGGTTATCGCACCTACACGCCACTGCACGCACAGGCCCTGCGCGCGTTCCTCGCCCTCGTGCCGGGGCACGGCCACGCGACGGCGACGTCGATCATGCGGGCGGTCAACCAGGACGCGGTCGAGGAGGCGCTCCGGCTCATCGACGAAAGCCACGCGCAGCTGCTCGACGATCGCCGCACCCTTCAGGCGGTCGCGGCCGCGCTCCGCGATCTCGAACCCGTGGCGCAGGAGCGGGACGAGATGTTCGTCGGCCCGCTGGCGCGGAAGCTCGGCGTCCGGCCCGCCACCCTGCGCGAATGGGAACGAGCGGGTCTTCTGCGGCCCGGACGCGACCCGAAGACCGGCTACCGCGTCTACGGCGCGGCCGACGTGCGCGACGCGAAACTGACGCATCAGCTCAGGCGCGGCGGCTACCTCCTGGAGCGGATCGCACCGGTACTCGACCAGGTCCGTTCGGCGGGCGGGGTCGTCCCGCTGGAGTCGGCGCTGCGCGACTGGCACTCGCGTCTCTCGGCAAGGGGCCGCGCCCTGCTCTCCGGTGCCGCCGCGCTGGAGGGCTACCTCGACGTGGCACTTTTGCGCCAATGACACTTCCGCGCAATTGATTACGCGGGCAATTCACGTTTTCCGCATACGAAAGTAGGTCCGCGATCACGGATCCTACTTTCGGCGCTACGGCATGCCGTACGGGCGCTCGTACTGTGCGTGACGTCGAGATGAACCGCCCGGTCCCCTGCGCTTTCCGAACATATTCCGGCGGTTCGTCGTTCCCTCCTTATCGAAGGAAATTCGCATGCGAATTCGCGGACCCGTCATGCTCACCCTGCTGAGCGTCTGTGCCGGAATCGGAGCGCTCGCCGTGCCGGCGACCGCCGCGCCGGTCACCGCCTACGACCAGACGATGCTCGAGACCCTCGCCGCCCAGCTCAAGGTCAGCCCGCTTCAGGCCGCCAAGAAGCTGGACCACGAAAAGAACCTGATCGCGTCGCTGGAGAGCATCAGAACCCGCGGCCTCCACACGGACGGCGCGTACTTCGACGACGCCGGCGCCCTCGTGGTGAACGCCGACGCCGGCGCCGCCAAGGAACTCCGCTCGGCCGGGCTGACCCCGCGCACCGGCGCCCGCGGCGAGAACGCGCTGAACGCCCTGTCCGACAAGGTCGGCACGGTGATCGGCAAGGACGTCGCCCAGGTGCAGTCCTGGGGTCCGGAACTCGCGGCCGACCAGGTCGTCGTCACCGTGCAGCCGGGCGCCGACAGCGCCCTCGTCCGCCGCCTCACGGCGCTGCCGGGTGTGTCGGTCCAGACCGGCGTCGCCAACGGGAACACCACGCAGGCCGACGTCATCCCCGGCCAGATCATGGACCTCGTCCCCGGCACCAACTGCTCGCTCGGTTTCCCCGGCACCACCAGCAACGGCAACAACGTGATGCTCACCGCCGGGCACTGCGTCGAGGGCAACCCCGACATCCTCAACCGCAGCGGTGTCCACATCGGCCGCGGTGTCGCCACCCAGTTCCCGTCGGCCGACATGGGCCTGATGGACATCGACGCCGAGGACACCGGCCGCGGCTACGTCGACACCCGCATGGGCACCACGGTGCGGATCACCGGCAGCTCGAAGGCGCCGGTCGGCACCACGCTCTGCAAGGCGGGCAACACCACCGGCTGGACCTGCGGCAAGATCACCGCCTACAACCAGACCGTCCGCTACAGCGGTGAAAGCGTCGCCACCAAGGGGCTCGCGAAGTCGACCGTCTGCACCGAGGGCGGCGACAGCGGCGGTGCCTACATCGCGGGCAACACCGCGCAGGGCATGACCTCCGGCGGCCCCGCCGACGGCCACGACTGCGGATGGAACCAGGGCTCCAACGCCACGGGTTCGTACTCCTACTACCAGCCCGTCGTGGACGCGGCGAACAAGTACGGCGTCACGCTGACCCGTTCCTGACGAAGTGATCGCGATGGCCGGGGAGCGGGCGCTCCCCGGCCATCGTCGTCTACCGCGAGCTCAGGATCTGCTCGCGCAGGATGTCCGCGTGGCCGCCGTGCTGGGCGAGTTCACGCAGCACGTGCAGGTACACCCAGCGCAGCGGAAGCGGGCCACGCCGGTTCCCGTGGACGAGATCGTCCAGGTCGAGGGCGGCCGCCGCCTTGCGGGACGCCTCGCAGGCTTCGCGATACGCCTGCCGCACCGTGGCGATTGTGTCCTCCTCGTCGAGGACGAACGACTCGTCGGGTGTGGCGGGGATGCCGATCTCGGCGCGCGGGCGGCAGGTGACGGCTTCGTCGAACCACACCTTTTCCACGAAGGTCGCGTGCTTCACCAGCCCGAGCAGGGTCGTGCGGGAGGGGACGAGCGACCGGCGGGCCTCCTCCTCGGTCAGCCCTTCCAGTGACTCGTCGAGAACACGGCGGTGCTCGTCGAGGAACACGTCGAACTGCTCGCGGAACGGGTGGTCGAGGACTTCCAGCGTGGACATGGGGGAAGCATCGCAAAGGTTCTCGATCTTGGGCAACTACTTCAAGAACCCGACCAGTTCGGCGCTCACGAACTCCGGGTTCTCCTCGGCGAGCCAATGCCCCGCCCTCGGCACCTCCACGGCGCGGGCCAGGTTCGCGACGCGGGGCGCCAGTGTCGCCTTCTGCGGTTCGAGCAGTCCTTCCGCGGTCATCAGGAGTGTGGGAGTCGCGATCGGACTCGCGCCGACGTTCGCGGTCGCGTCCTGCCCGAGCGTGCGGTAGAGCTCGAAACCGCCGTGCAGGACCTCCGGCCTCGTGTAGGTGCGGGCGTACTCGTCGATCTCGGCGTCGTCGAACGGCGATGGCGCTCCTGGCCCGCCGAAGGCCGTCCCCGAGTAGGCGACCTGGGGATAGAACAGGGACAGGTACTTGCGGACGTCGTCGCCGACGACGGCTTCGGGAACCGTCTTCTGCGAGTGGAAGGCGATGTGCCAGCTCAGCTTCCGGTACGCCGTCGCGTCGAGCGCGGGGCCCGGCAGCGGTAGATCGAGGTACGCGAGTTTGATGATGTCACCGGGGAATTGCGCCGCGTACTGGAAGGCGACCGCGGCACCGAGATCGTGCCCGGCGATCCGGACGTCGCGCAGGCCGAGCCGCCCGGCGACGAGGCCGTGCACGTAGCGCGCGAGGGTCGCCTTGTCGTAGCTGGGCGGCGAGCCGGCGCTGTCACCGAGACCGGGCAGGTCGAGGGCGTACACCGTGAAGTGCTCGGCCAGCGCGGGCATGACCCGGTGCCAGCCGTACCAGGTCTGCGGCCAGCCGTGCAGCAGGACGAGCGGTGCTCCCTTTCCGCCGGTGACGTAGTGCATCTTCACGCCGTCGACGTCGGCGAACTCATGCCGGAACCGACTCGCGAAAGCCGTGTCGCCGCGGGTGACGTTCTCGTAGGGCGGGGCGGCGGCCGGGGGCGAACCGCAGGCCGTCAGCAGGACGAGTGCCGCGACGAACGCGGCGGCCCGGTGGAACATGGGATTCTCCGTTTCAGCGCCCGGTGGCGCCATCGATCAGTTCGCGCAGGATGTCGGCGTGCCCCGCGTGCCGTGCGGTTTCTTCGATCAGGTGGGTCAGCGTCCAGCGTCGTGATCCCCGGCGGGGCCCGGTCGCGGCGAGGTCGTCCCAGGACGCGATCTCCGCGTTCGCCTCGGCGACGGTTTCCCGGTAGGCGGCCAGAATCGACGCCGTCGTGTCGCCGGGATCCGGATGGAACGTCGCCCTCCAGTCGGTGACGCGATGGCCGAGCAGCCAGTGGCGTTCGACGTGGGTCAGGTGTTTGACCAGCCCCAGCAGATTCGTGCCGGACGGCACGCCAGGGGTGCGGGCCAGGTTTTCCGGCACCCCTTCGGCCTTGGCCACGACCGCGGCGCGGAGATAGTCGAGGAACCCGGCGAGGACGTCTTTCTCCCCAGCCCCCGTCGAAGGGGGCCCGGCGTCGCGTTTGCGGCTCATCGCCCGGCCCGCCGGAGCACCAGGACGTGGTCGACGACCGTCGCGGTCCGGCCCACCGGGCCGGTGGCCAGGCGTTCCGCCGCCTCCGCGCGGTCGGTCGACCAGTCCGACGGGTCGAGCGCCAATTCGGCCGCCACCTCGGCGGGAGTGGGGTATTCGGCGTCCTGGTCCCACGACCAGGGCGCGGCGGAGCCGTGGTCGACGACGACCAGCCGCCCGCCGGGGTTCACCGAGCTCGCGGCGGCGCGCAGGACGCGGGCCCGGTCCAGCTCGAACGGTGTGTGGAAGTACTGCGCCGACACCAGGTCGAAGGTGCCGTCGGGGAAATCCTCGGCGAGGTCGACGCGGAGCGCCGTGATCGGTTCGCCGCGTTCCTGAAGCGAGCGCACGGCCGCTCCGGAGATGTCGACCGCGGTCACCCGCCAGCCTCGGGCTGCCAGCCACAGCGCGTCTCCCCCGCCACCACAGCCGAGGTCGAGCGCGGTGCCCGGCGCCAGCGGGCCCGCGATCTCGGCCAGTCTCGCGTTCACCCTCGGCGTTTCGGCGACGCGCCGTTCGTAGAGTTCGTCCCAGAATTCCGTCGCGTTCATGACCGCCACCTTCGCCCGGGAGCAGCAGTATTGGCACGAAAACTTGCCGACCTGGCAAGATCGGCGCCATGGCGGACGAGACGGACGAGGTACTGGACGCGGTGGGCCCCCGGCTGCGGGCGCTGCGCAAACACCGGGGCCTGACCCTGGCCGAGCTGTCGGCGACGACCGGGATCTCGGAAAGCACCTTGTCGCGGCTGGAAAGCGGCGGCAGGCGGCCGACGCTGGAGCTACTGCTGCCGCTGGCCCGCGTGCACGGCGTGCCGCTCGACGATCTCGTCGGCGCTCCCCGGACCGGCGATCCGCGTATCCACCTCCAGCCGATCCACCGCCACGGCATGACGTTCCTGCCGCTCACCCGGCGCGCCGGCGGGGTGCAGGCGTTCAAGATGCTCATCCCCGGCCGGGGCGAACCGGCGGAACCCACGCCGCAGACCCACGGCGGCTACGAATGGGTGTATGTCCTCAATGGACGGTTGCGCCTGGTGGTCGGCGACCGTGACATGGTCCTGCCACCCGGTGAGGCCGCCGAGTTCGACACCGCGTTACCGCATTGGCTCGGCTCCGCCGACGGGCAGGCCGTCGAAACCCTCGTCCTGTTCGGACCGCAGGGCGAGCGCGCGCACGTCCGGGCCTAGGGCGTGTTTCATAGGCCTGTTCGATGGACTTCGTGATCCAGGTGGTTCCTGCCGGTGCGGGCGGATCGGCCTCGTACCGGGTCGTACTCGGCCGCATTCGCCCGTGCCGTCAGGGACCGCCTGGGCGCGGAGACCGCGAACTTGGCTTATGAAACGCGCCCTAAAGCCAATCGTGCTCGCGGGCGTATCTGGCGGCCTCGTGCCGGGTCTGCGTCTGGGTCTTCTGCATCGCGTTCGAGAGGTAGTTCCGCACCGTGCCCTGCGCGAGATGGAGCTGGGCGGCGATCTCGGCGACGGAGTAGCCCTCGCCGGTCACCCGCAGCACCTCCAGTTCCCGCTCGGTGAGGGGACAGTCGTCGACGACGGCGAGCGCGGAGACGTCCGGATCGATCCAGCGTTTGCCCTGGTGCAGGGCGCCGATGACGAACGTGATGTGCGACGGCTCGGCGGCCTTGCTCACGAAGCCCTGGACACCGAGTTTGAGGGCCTTGCGGAGCACCCCGGGTTTCGCGTGCCGCGTCAGCATGAGGATGACCTGGTTCGGCCGGGTGCGGCGGATCTCCGCGACCGCGCCCAGCCCGTCCACGCCGGGCATTTCGAGGTCGATGACGAGCACGTCGGGCTCGTGCCGCAAGGTGGCCTCGACGGCCTCCTCGCCGTTCTCCGCCTCGGCCAGGACGGTGATCTCGCCTTCGAGCGGGAGCAACGCGGCCATCGCCTTGCGCAGCAGGGCTTCGTCGTCGGCGAGTACGACCGTGGTCATCGTTCCTCCCGGCCGGGGAAGGCCGCGGCGGTCACGAACTGCCCGTCTTCCTGTCGCACCGTCAGTTCACCACCGTCCGCGACGACACGTTGTCCGAGCGCGGCCAGCCCGCGGAGTTCGGGCAGCGGCGCTTGCTGGGCACCGTCGTTGACGATACTGATGCTCCATTCCGACAGCGTGATCCGCACGCGGGTCGCCTGCGCGTGGCGCAGGATGTTGGTCGTGGTCTCGCGCAGGACCTGGCCGAGCAGCCTGCCCGCCGCCGGATCGACGTCCGCCTCCCGGTTGACGCGCACGCGGATCCCCGCGGCCTCGAAAAGGTTCCTCGCGTTTTCCAGTTCGGCGGAGAGGTTGAGCCGGCGCTGGGCGTAGGCGAGTTCCTTCGTCTGGGTGATCGTGTCGGCCACGAGCGCGTGGATCTCCCCCAGTTCCTGTTTGGCCCGCTCGGCGTCGATGTCCACCAGCTTTCTGGCGAGCGCGGTCTTGAGCTTCACCACGTGCAGCGTGTGCCCCTGGATGTCGTGCAGATCGCTCGCGAACCGGACGCGTTCCCGGATCACGGCCAATTCCGCCTCGCGCTCGCGTGACTCCTCGAGCTCCTTGACGACGTCGTAGAACCGCTTGTTGGGGAACATCAGGCCGAGTACGACGGCCGTGATCGCCGCCGGGACGAACACGAAGCTGACCAGCTCACCGGAAACGTCCTCGTGCGAGACCAGCGGCCTCAGCGCACCCACCGCCGCGATGTACGCGACGAGCGCGACGGCCGCCGCGATCCGGTGCCGGGGCACTTGAGGGACGACCAGGGAACCCACGAGGAAGACCCCGAAGAACGACGAACTCCCGCCGACCACCAGCACCGAGAACGGCCACACGGCCGCCGTGACGACCAGGCACGGGATCGCCACCCTCAGGACCTCGCCCGCCGCCCACCGCACGAAGGCGACCATGGCCGCCAGCACGCCTGCGCTCAGGACGACCGCGTGCCACCAGGTCCGCGCGTCGGACGCGACCACGACCACCCCGCCGACGACGAGCAGCGGGAAGAACATGGTGAGGTTGAGCCGGCGCAGCTTTCCCTTCGCCGGCTCGGTGTCCACAGCAGACATGAGCCCAGTATCGGCCCTCGCCGCCGCCGACGACAGTGACACCACGTCATATCCGATCATGACAGACCGCACTGGTCGGTCCGCGTCAGAGCGGCTGGAATCAGACCATGACTTCGACAGCAATCGACGTTGACCGCCTGAACCTGAAATACGGCGACTTCCACGCCGTGAAGGATTTGTCCTTCCAGGTCCGGCAGGGTGAGTTCTACGCCCTGCTGGGCACGAACGGCGCCGGGAAGACCTCGACCCTGGAAACCCTGGAAGGACACCGGAATCCGACGTCGGGCACGGTGCGGGTGCTGGGAAAGAGCCCACGGGATCGCGCCACCGTCCGCCCCGAGATGGGCATCATGCTGCAGGAGAGCGGTTTCTCACCGGATCTGACGGTGAAGGAGTCGATCCGCCTCATCGGGAGCCTGACCCGGCGCACGGACCGGCTCGAACGAGTCCTCGGCATCGTGGACCTGACCCGCAAGGCCGGCACGAAGGTGTCCCAGCTTTCCGGCGGCGAGAAGCGGCGGCTCGACTTCGCGACCGCGGTGTACGGCTCGCCGCGGCTGGTGTTCCTCGACGAGCCGACGACCGGCCTGGACATCCAGTCCCGGGACGCGCTGTGGGACGCGGTCGACAAACTCCGCGAGGACGGATCGACCATCGTGCTCACCACGCATTACCTGGAAGAGGCCCAGCAGCGCGCCGACCGCATCGGCCTGATGCACCGGGGCACCTTCCACCGGGAGGGCACGGTCTCCGAACTCACGCGGACGCTGCCCGCGGTGATCCGGTTCGCCCTGCCGCCTTCGGCCCCGGCGCTGCCGCTACAGGGCAGGACCGAACACGACGGGAAGTTCGTCATCGAGACCTTCGGCTTGCAGAAGGACCTGCACGTCCTGCTGCGGTGGGCGCGGGACAACGCCATCGAACTGCGGGACCTCGAAGCGGGCCCGACCCGGCTCGACGACGTGTTCCGCGCCATCGACAACGACTAGCCACAAAGGACTCCCATGCTCTCGATAGCCCATAGCGAACTCATCCAGATCTTCCGGAACCGCTCGGTCCTGATCACCAGCTTCGTGATGCCGCTGGCCATCTCCGCGTTCTTCGTCTACCAGCACGAGGTCTTCGCCAAGATCGGCAGTCTCGGCTATATCGCGGCGGTCGTGATGTTCACCGTCTGCGCCTTCGGCCTCTACACCAGCGCGGTGACCACGCTGGCGTCGCGGCGGCAGAACCTCTTCCTCAAGCGCTTGCGCTCCACCGCGGCGGGCGACGCGTCCATCCTGGTCGGCCTGGTGCTGCCGGTCACCGTCATCTCACTCGTCCAGGTGGCGGTGATCATGACCGTGCTGGGCACGGTCACCGGATCGCCCGCCAACATCGCCCTGCTGGTGGCGGCGGTGCTCGCCAGCGTCGCCATGATGATCGGCCTCGGCCTGGCCACCGCGGGCCTGACCAACTCCCCCGAGCACGCCCAGGTCACCACCTTGCCGGTCAGTCTCGGCGTGATCGCCGTCGCCAGCTGGGTCGGCATCTCCGGAACCGGCGAGCTGACCTTGCTCAAGCGGCTGCTGCCCGGCGGCTCGGCCACCGAACTCGCCATCGACGCCTGGAACGGCGGAGTCGCCATCACCGATTCACTGCTCCTGCTCGCCCCGACGCTGGCGTGGGTCGTCGTCGCCGTCGTCCTGGCGACCCGGCTCTTCCGCTGGGAGCCGCGCCGATGACCGTCCGAAATGGAGTGAAACTTCTTCCCGTCCTCGTCGCCGTCTTGGTGACCGCGGCGACCCCGGCGGTCGCGTCGGCGGCACCTCCGCCGGAATGGGGGCAGTGCCCCGAAGAGGCAGCGGGCCTCGGCCTGGAATGCGGCACCATCCAGGTCCCGCTGGACTACCGGAACCCTGGCGGTAAGAGCATCGAGATCGCGATCTCGCGCCTGGCGAGCACCAAACCCGGGAAGCGGCGCGGCGTACTGCTGACCAACACCGGCGGCCCCGGCGGCGAAGGGCTGGCCTATCCGGCCACGCTCAAGAAACTGAACATTCCGCAAGAGGTGCTCGACAGCTACGACGTCATCGGAATGGACCCGCGCGGCGTCCACAACAGCACGCCGGTGACGTGCGGGCTGTCCCTCGCCGAGCATCCGACCAACATCCCGAGGTACGCCAGGAACTCGGCCGACGTCACGAGCGAGGCGCAGCGGGTCGCCGCCGTCGCCGCGAAATGCGGTTCTTCGGCCACCGCCCCGCTCCTGCCGTACATGACGACCGCCAACACCGCCCGCGACATGGACCGGGTGCGCGAGGCGCTCGGCGAGCGGAAGGTGAACTACTTCGGCATCTCGTACGGCACCTACCTCGGCTCGGTGTACACGTCCTTGTTCCCCGAACGCAGCGACCGGTTCCTGATCGACAGCGCGACCGGCCCCGGCGGCTGGGACGCCTCCTTCTCGCGCCTGTTCGGCCAGGGCGTCGAAGACCGCTTCCCGGACTTCGCGAAATTCGCCGCTTCGAAGCCCGAATACGGCCTGGGCCGGACGCCTGCGCAAGTGACGGCGAAGTACTTCGAGCTCGCCGCGCGGCTGGACCGGACACCGAGCCCGGACGGCTACAACGGCCAGGTGTTCCGCCACGTCACGTTCGCCGATCTCTACTACGACAGCAGGCTGCCGCACCTGGCCGAGACCTGGCGCGCGCTCGACACCGGGAAGCCCGTCCCTTCGCCTTTGTCCGGTGCGGGCTACCCGTCGGACAACTACATCGCGAGTCAGCTGCACGTGATCTGCAACGACTCCGACTGGCCGGAGGACGTCGGCACGTATCGACGCAACGTCGCCATCGACCGGTTCCGCCACCCGCTGTTCGGCGCGGCGGCCGCGGACATCACGCCGTGCGCGTTCTGGCCGTCCGAACCGATCGAACCGCCCGTGAAGATCAGCGACCGCGGCCCCTCGAACGTGCTGATCGTGCAGAACCTCCGCGACCCGGCCACGCCGCTGGCGGGGGCACGGAAACTGCGCCAAGCCTTCGGCGACCGCGCCAGGATGGTCACCGTCGACCAGGGCGGGCATCTGGCGTACCTGTTCAAGGACAACCGGTGCGCGAACGACCTCGCGACGGAGTTCCTGGTCGGCGTGCCGCGGCCGCGGCACGATTTCGCCTGCTGATCCGGTGTCTGACCGCGCGGGGCCGGTCGTGACCGGGCCTGTCATGCACGCTCGCGGGGTCGCCCATGCAAGACCAAGCGCCGCGTGACGCGGCCGCGGCACGACCTCACCTGCTGCTCCGGGTGGCCCCGCCGAAGACAACCTCGGTCGTGACCGG
Organism: Amycolatopsis sp. NPDC000009; assembly: GCF_055563465.1. Lineage (NCBI taxonomy): Bacteria > Bacillati > Actinomycetota > Actinomycetes > Pseudonocardiales > Pseudonocardiaceae > Amycolatopsis > Amycolatopsis sp. NPDC000009. The sequence goes on along the minus strand of NZ_JBVHDI010000017.1, from coordinate 31,959 downwards.
TCCCCTCATGCGGGACCGTGTGGATTTCGGGACGTTGGATGACCCGAAATCCACACGGTGGTGCGAGATCGGTCCAGTCACACACGCTCGCCGGGTCGCCCATGCAAGACCAGCACGACCTCACCTGCTGACCCGGGTAGCCCCGCCGAAGACAACCTCGGTCGCGACCGGTCCCCTCATGCGGGACCGTGTGGATTCCGGGACGTTGAATGACCCGAAACCCACACAGTCGCGCGTGATCGGCCCGGTCACACACGCTCGCCAGGTCGCCCACGAAAGACCAGCACGACCTCACCTTCTGCCCCGGGGACCGGCGAGCGGTACGGCCAAGATCCCGTGTTGCGAAAGCCACTTTCGCAACCTTCAACGTTGCGAAAGCCACTTTCGCAACATCCCGCCGGGCATCCACCCAGTCACGAAAGACCAAAGCGCCCCGGGCCGGGGACCCCGGCCCGGGGCGACCCCCAGTACAGGTCTCGGTTCAGCGGTCACGTTCCTTGGCGAACAAGGACTTCGACCACAGATATCCGACGACCACGAGCAGGACGCACCAGCCGACGGCGAGCCAGCCGCTGCTTCCGATCCGGGTGCCGAGCAGCAGACCGCGGATGGTTTCGATGACCGGCGTGAACGGCTGGTAGTCGGCGAACCAGCGCAGCCACGCGGGCATCGAGTCGGTGGGCACGAACCCGCTGCCGAGGAACGGCAGCAGCAGGAAGATCATCGGCGTGTTGCTGGCCGTCTCCACGCTCTTGGCCGCCAGGCCCAGCGCCACGGAAAGCCAAGTGAGCGCGATGGTCAGCAGCAACAGCAGGCCGACGACCGCGAACCACTCGCCGACCCCCGCCGTCGGCGAGAAGCCGATGAGCAGCGTGACCCCGAAGACCACGGCGAGCGCGAACGCGGTCTGGATGAGCGCGCCGACGACGTGCCCGGTCAGGACCGACGCCTTGCTGATCGCCATCGTCCGGAACCGCGCGATGATGCCTTCGGTCATGTCCGTCGCCACGGAGATCGCGGTACCGAGCGCGGCGCTGCACACGGTCACGAGCAGGATGGCCGGCGTGACGTAGCCGACGTACTCGGCCCTGCCGCCTCCGCCGCCGAGCCCGTTCCCGAGCGTGCCGCCGAAGACGTAGACGAACAGCAGCAGGAACACGATCGGCTGGCCGATCAGCATGATGGTGAGCGACGGATAGCGTTGCATGTGCCGGATGTTGCGGCGCAGCATCGTCGCCGAGTCGCGCATCGAGAGGGACAGGGTGCTCATCGGGCCATCTCCTTGGTGGCGTCGGTCCGGTGACCGGTGAGGCTGAGGAACACGTCGTCGAGGTCCGGCGTGTGCACGGTGAGGCTGTCGACGGCGACGGCGTCGAGGCGGTCCAGCACGGTGCGAAGGTCGGCGACGGTGCCGTCGGTCGGCACGCGGAGCGCGAGCGTGTCTTCGTCCGAAGTGGACACTCGAAGCACGCGGGCCGCGTCACGCAGGGAAACCGCGTCGGGGAACTTCAGCTGCATGTGCCCGCCGGGGACGCGCCGCTTCAGTTCGTCGGGCGTACCGAGCGCGACGATCCGGCCGCCGTCGAGTACGGCGACCCGGTCCGCGAGCTGATCGGCCTCCTCCAGGTACTGCGTGGTGAGGAAGATCGTCACCCCGCCGTCGACGAGGTCCCGGATGATCTCCCACATCGTGCGACGGCTGCGCGGGTCGAGGCCGGTGGTCGGTTCGTCGAGGAAGATGACCTTCGGATCGCCGATCAACGTCATCGCCAGGTCGAGTTTGCGGCGCATGCCACCCGAGAAGGTGGACGGCGTCTTCTTCGCGGCGCCGGACAGTTCGAACCGCTCCAGGAGTTCGGCGGCGCGCTTGCGCCCCGCCCGGCGCGGCAGATGGTGCAGATCCGCCATGAGGAACAGGTTCTCCTCGCCGGTGAGGAGATTGTCGACGGCGGAGAACTGGCCGGTGAGGCCGATGGCGGCGCGGACACCGTCCGGGTCGGTGCCGAGGTCGGCTCCGGCGATGGTCGCGGCGCCTGCGTCCGGAGTGACCAAAGTGGACAGGATGTTGACCGTGGTGGTCTTGCCCGCGCCGTTGGGGCCGAGCAGCGAGAAGACGGTGCCCGCCGGGACGTGCAGGTCGATGCCGTCCAGGACGACCTTGTCGCCGTAGGACTTACGCAGTCCGGTCGCGGAAATGGCCGGGTGTCTCATGGGGATTCCCCTTCAGGAACGGTGGACGATGATGTCGCCGACGGAGGTGCCGGCGTGGACTTCGACCTTGTCGGTCGCGTCGCCGGGCGCGGTGGCCGTGGTCATGTCGTTGATGACGCGGCCGAAGGCGGTGTTCACGTCGAGCCACGCGGCGCTGCCCTCGCGGACGCCGATCTCGACGTCTCCCAACGAGGTTTCGAGGGTGAGCGTGCCCCTGGCCGCGTCGAGCACACGGACGGATCCGTTGGCGGTCTTGGCTTCGACGTCGCTTTCGGCCTTCTCGACGGTGATGTCGCCATTGGCCGAACGGACGCGGATCGAGTCGGCGGCGGCCCCGATCGTGGTGGTGCCGTTGGAGTTCTTGACCACCGCGGTGCCCTCGATCGCGCCGACGTGCACCCGGCCGGAACTCGTGCTGATGTCCGCGTTGCCCTCGGCGTGCTCGACGACGATGTTCCCGGACGCGGAGTGCAGTTTCAGCTCGCCGGCGCGGTCGAGCCGGAGGTGCCCGGTGCCCGATTTGTAGCGGCAACCGCCGATCCGCCCGGTCACGGTCAGGTCGCCGAGCCCGGTGCTCCCCTGCACCCGGGAACCGGCGGGGAGTTCGATGGTCACGTCGATCGACCTCGTCCGATTGGAGAAGTCGAGCAGGCGCATCTTCGGCGCACGGACGGTCAGGGTGCCGCCGGAGAATTCGACGACGGTCCGCTTCGCGGCGTCGACGTCGGAGTCGTTGTTCGCGTCGAGCGGCGCCACTTCGACGACCGTGTCGGTGCGGTCGCCGGCGACGATGCGGACATTGCCGACGACCGGCTCGAGGTCCGCGAGAATGGGTTCCGGGGTGGCGAAAGAAGGCATGGTTGTCCCCTCGAAGGTGGTGTGATCGGTGTTTGTGCCGGTGAACGGGGTCTAACTGACCCAGCCGGTGTAGCGCTGTGCGCCGCGGTGACCGCCGCCGGCCGGGGCGGGTGGCGTGGCCCGTTCCGACGGGTTCAGCGCCGCGGAGGCGGCACGCACGAGCCACGCGTTGACCGAACGGCCCTGCGCGGCCGCCGCTTCCTCGACGCGTGTCTTGAGGTTTTCCGGGAGCCGGAAGTTGATCCTGGCCGTGGCCCCTTCGTCCTCAGGCAGCGGCGCCGCCGGAGGCTCCGGCACGGCGGCCGCGACCGGCTCGGCCTGTCCGACCGCGGGCAGCGTGACGGCGAAGCTGGCTTCCCCGGCACGCAACCGGACCTCGACCGAACCCGGCGCGAGGTCACGGGTGATCTCGTCCGACGCGGCGGACAGCGCGTCCAGCAGCGCGAGACGAATGGCCGACGCGAGCGGCGCGGTCAGGCGTTCAGCGAGCGCGCTCGCCTCGGCTCCCCCCGCCTCGGCGGCGACGGCGAGTTCCCGGCGAACGTTGTCCACAAAGGGCGTCAGATCCATGATGCCATCATGGCACCAACGTGGCGCCATTGCAAGGCCAGCTTGGCGCCACAATGCGCCAATATGGCGTCATTGCAGGTCAGGGCCACTTCTGCCCCTTCGGCCAGTCTCCACTGGCGGGGAAAGCAGGACGCGGGCGAACGCGTTGCCGGGATCGTTCACGGCGGGCCAGAATCGCCACGAGCCGCGCGGAAAAGGAAGCGACCCGCCGCCAGGGCGTGGGGGTCACCCGAGGCGGGCCGCTACCCGGTTCCCACCGTACAAGAGCACCACTCGCTCATGCGGGCAACGCTTTTTGTCCCTGCGGCTCTTGACAAATCGAATATCCACAGTGGACAGAAGAGGGTATATGCGACCAGTCCGGGTGAGCGTCTGCGCACTGGACCCCATCACGAAGGCCGGAATGGCCGGCCTCCTCGGGGCACGCCCGTCCGTCAAGGTGGTCGAGGACCGGGCGCGGGACGAAACCGATGTCGTCGTCGCCGCGTTCGACCGGCTTTCCGCCGACGCGCTCACCGCGCTGCGCAAGGTCACCGCCGAATTCGGCAGGCCGATCGTGCTGGTGACCGACCGGGTCGAGGAGGGCGGCCTCGCGGCGGCGGTCGCGTGCCGGGTGGTCGCCATCCTGCCGAGGTCGGCGATGACCGACTCCCGGGTGGCCGACAGCGTCCGTGCCGCCGCCTCGGGCGGCCCGCCGCGGGATCTGCTCGGCAGGCTGGCCGAACACGCCGAGCGGCTGCACCGGGAGATGCTCGCGCCGGACGTGCCCGCCGGGGTGGGGCTCTCCTCAAGGGAGATCGACGTCCTCCGCCTGATGGCCGACGGGCTCGACACACAGGAGATCGCCACCGAACTCGCCTATTCGGAGCGAACGGTGAAGAACGTGATCTACGCCGTCACCGACCGGCTGCGGCTGCGGAACCGGTCGCACGCGGTGGCCTACGCGATCCGGGAAGGGGTCATCTGAAAACGCTCAGATGAGCCCCTCGCGCAGCGCGTACGCCACGACGTGGGTGCGGTTGCGCAGATTGAAGCGGCTGAGCAGGCCGTGCAGGATGTTCTTGACGGTCCGGTCGGAGTAGGCCACCCGCCGGGCGATCTCACCGGTGTCGAATCCTTCCGCGAGCAGCCGGAGCACTTCGGTCTCGCGGGGTGACAGACCGCTGAGCGTGAGCTCGCGGGGTTCGAGAACTTCCTTGTGCAGCCGCGAAATCCCGCGGAGCAGGCTGCCGAGCTGTTCGGCGGGCAGATCGCCCCGGCCGGCGTGGGCGTCGGCGACCGCGCGCAGCAGCCGTCCCGGTGTCGCCTCGGAGCGCGCGACGACGACGGCGAGCCCGCGTTCCACCGCGGCCCACAGTTCGGCCTGGTTGGGCTGATCGGCCACCAGCACCAGCCGGGCGGACCCGGCCGGGATGCGCCTCGGGTCGTCGCCCGCGACCGCGACGAGGACGTCGGCCTGCTCCGGATCGTCGCGCAAGCTGATGCCGGGCCCGTCGCCGAGCGCGCTGCGCAGCCCCGCCCGGACGAGCGGATCGGCGGCGTGCACGGCGACCCGGATCTTCTCGGCCCGGAGTACCGGGCGGACGGGCGTCGTCATGATCGTCGACATGCCTTCCAGGTAACCGGCCCCCGAGAAGGCCGGACAAGCGGAAGCAGGGGGCAGCTTTTCGTCATCGGAAGCCTGCCGGTTGAATGGGCCGCGGTGGAGGCGAACGAGAAGCGGTCGGTGTTCGGCAAGCTCCTGCTCGAACACCGGCGAGCCGCGGGGTGGACGCAGGGGCGCCTGGCCGAGGCCTCCGGTATCAGTGTCCGCGCCCTGCGCGAGCTGGAGCGCGGCCGCGCACGAGCCGCCCAGCAACGCTCCGCCGAGGTACTGGCCGACGCGCTCGGCCTGACCGGCGGCGACCGGGAGTTCTTCCTGACCGTCGCCAAACAGGGACGTCGCCGGAATCCGGCGCTGGCCGCCCAGGTCGCGGCGACCTGCGCGCTGCCCGCGCCCACCGCGGATCTGTCCGGCCGCGAAAGCGAGCTGGAACAGCTGTCCGCGAAGGTCGCCGAAGGTGCCGGCGTGGTCGCGATCGTCGGGCAGGCCGGGGTCGGGAAGACCGCGCTCGCGGTGACCGCCGCGGAGCTGTGGCGCGCGGAGTTCCCGGACGGGGGCTACGCCGTGGACCTGCGCGGGATGGACGAACGACCGCTGAGCGCCGGAACCGCGCTCGACCGGCTGTTGCGCGCGCTGGACGTCGCGCCGGGACAGGTGCCCGCGTCCGAAGCCGAACGGTCGGCGTTGCTGCGGATGCTGCTCGAAGGGCGCAAAGTCCTGCTGCTGCTCGACAACGCGGCCGACGAAGCGCAGATCCGCCCGCTGCTGGTCGCCGGGCCCGGCTCCCTCACCCTGATCACCTGCCGCCGGACGCTCGCCGGGCTCGAAGGCGCCCGGTGGCTCGGGCTCGAAGCGCTTTCGGGCGACGGCGCGACCGGCCTGCTCGCCAGGATCATCGGCGCAGACCGGGTACACGCGGAGCCCGGCGCGGCACGCGAACTCGCCGAGCTGTGCGGGCGTCTGCCGCTCGCGCTCCGGATCGCGGGAAACCGGCTCGCCACCCGGCCACAGTGGTCGCTGGCCCAGCTGGCGGACCGGCTGCGCGACGAAAGCACCCGGTTGCGCGCGCTCGCGGCGGGCGATCTGCGGCTGCGCCCGGCTTTCGACCTGTCCTATCGCGCGGTCTCGCCCGAGGCCCGGCGTCTGTTCCGGCTGCTGGCGACCGTGCCCGGCGCCGACTTCGGCCTCGAACTCGCGGTCGTCGTCTCCGGCGCTTCGCCCGCCGACGTCCGTGACCAGCTCGACGAACTCGCCGACGCCAGCCTTCTGCAGAGCACGGCGGAACCGGAGCGGCACCAGTTCCACGACCTGATCCGCCTGTTCGCCGAGGAACGGTTCGAGGCCGAGGAGGATCCGGCCGCGCGGGACACCGTGCTCGCCCATCTGCTCGACAAGGCGGCGGAAGCGGCCAGGCTGTTCTACCCCGGAGCGCCGGAGAACGGCCGCTTCGGCTCTCGGGAAGAGAGCGCCCGCTGGCTGGACGCCGAAGGCGGGAACTGGGTCGCCGCGCACCGGATCGCGGCACGGAAGGGCCTGCACCGGCAGGTCCGGGATCTCGCCGTCGCGCTGCACTGGTACTCCGACGGGCGGAGCGCCCAGCGGCCGTGGTGGGAGATCTTCTCGCTCGGCGCGGCCGCGGCGAACACGCTCGGCGACGCGGGGGCCGAGGCGAAACTCCTCAACTTCGTCGGCTGGGCCGCCAGCGTCTGTCTCGGTGACGACGAGGGTGCCGTGGCGGCGCACCGCCGCGCGATGGACATCGCCGTCGGGATCGGCGACCGCGTCGAGCAGACCTGGGCGTCGATCTACCTCGGCCAGGTGCTGCGGCTGACCGGAAAGGACGACGAAGCGTTCGAGTTCGCGAAGCGCGGGTACGAGCTGGCGGGCGAACTTCCGTTCTGGGACGGGCAAACCACGGCGCGGAACGTCTACGGGCGCGCGCTGCTCAACGCCGGACGGCACGCCGAAGCGCTCGCCGTGCACCGGGCCGTGCTTTCCGACGCCGAGCGGCTGGCCGGCGACACGTATCCCGGATTCCATCGGCTGCTGAAGGCTTTGACCCTGCGCGCCATCGGTGACGTGCACGGTGATCTCACCGAATGGCGGGAGGCGGCTGGCCACTACCGCACCGGCCGGTGGCTCGCGTGGGAAGGCGGTTTCGACGCTCTGGAAGCGACCTGCGCCTTCCGTGAGGGGCGAGCCTGGCGGGAAGCCGGTGCCTTCGAGGAAGCCAGGGAGTGCCTCACCCTGGCCGTGGACCTCTCCGAGGGGCCGTCGTTCGGCGCGCTGCGCGAGCAGGCTTCGGCCGAACTGGCGCTCCTGCCCGCGGAGCGCCGACTAAGCTTCGGGCCGACAGAGCGGGAGGACCGATGACGGACGCGGACGGGAAGAGCCCGCGGGAGCGCTATCGCGACCAGGTGCGCGCGGAGATCAAGCAGCACGCGTGGGAGCAGATCGCCGCCGCCGGGGTGCCCGCGCTGTCCCTCAACGCGATCGCCAAACAGGTCGGGATGAGCGGTCCCGCCCTGTACCGGTACTTCGCCAGCCGCGACGATCTCATCACCGCGCTCATCCGTGACGCGTACCGGAGCCTCGCCGACACCGTTCGCGCGGCGTTCGACGGCGGCGCCGATCTGGCCGGGCTCGCCGTCACCATCCGGGACTGGGCCAGGAGCGACCCGCAGCGCTACTTCCTCATCTACGGCACGCCCGTCCCCGGCTACCACGCGCCCGAGGACACCACCGCCATCACGAGCGAGGTCATGGCCGTGCTGCTCGAAGCGTGCCGCGCGATCACCATCGACAAGCCGGAAACCCCGTTCGACAAGCATCTGGACGGCCATCGCGACTGGGCGGGCGGCGATCCGGCCCCGTCCTCGACGCTGCACCGCGCGCTCGCTTTCTGGACCCGGTTGCACGGCGTGCTCTCACTCGAACTCGCCGGGCACTTCACCGGGATGAAGTTCGACCCCGACCTGTTGATCGCGGACGAACTGGACGACCTCACGACCCGGTGACCCGCTCACCTTCTCGATGAACCTTTCCCGCCTGCCGGGCGTCTTGCCTTGTGACGTCGCCGCCGACCGCGGTTGACATACAACGTTGTAAGGTTATAGCTTCTAAGTACCGCAATAGCTATTAACGCTGGCGCTTCGGATGGGGACTTCGCATGATTCACGGGGAGAAGATCAGCAGGAGAACCGATCGCGTCAGAGTCGCCGTGTACGCCCCGGACCTGCTGGCCGGGCTCGGCACGACGAGCATCCTCGGCGCCGACGAACGGCTGGACGTACTGCCCGACACCGACCTCGGAGCCGCCGAAGTCGTCGTGACGGTCGGGGATTCGATCGGCGACGGCGTTTTCGCTTTCCTGCGCCAGGTTCGCGCGGCGTCGTCACTCGCGACGCCGCCGAGATGCGTGATCGTCACCGACCATTTCCCGGTCCAGGTGCTGATGACGGCGATCGAATGCGGGATGGCCGCGTTGCTGCCGCGACGCGATCTCGACGGCGAGCACCTGGTGCGGACGATCCTCGCGGTCAGCCAGGGCGCGGGCGCGCTGCCGCCGCGCCTGCAGGGCAGCCTGCTGTCCCAGCTCGAACGGATCCAGGAAGACCTGCTGGTGCCCAACGGTTTGGCCCTCTCCGGCCTGTCCGACCGGGAACGGGAAGTCCTCCGTCTGCTGGCCGACGGCCATGGCACGGAAGAGATCGCGGCGAAACTCGCCTATTCGGAGAGCACGGTGAAGAACGTCCTCCACCGGGTGATGTCGCGGTACGGCCTGCACAACCGCACGCACGCCGTCGCCTTCGCGTTGCGCACCGGCTCGATCTGACTCAAGGTCGCTATCACCAAAGTCCGCCTGGGATCAACCGCAGCCGGAATCCTCGGTCACCGAAGCTGAACGCGGCCGAGCAACCGGTCGACCAACTCGGGAAGCGACTGCTCCTCCGGACCTTCCAGCCACAGCACGTTGCCCGTCCGCAGCGTGGCCAGGAAGGTCGCCGCGGTGAGCCTTGCCAGCTCCTGATCGAGGCCGTGCCCCCTGGCGAGCAGCACCGCGATCAAGTCGCGTTCGAGGGCGAACTGATCGCCCGCCTGCCGCGCGAGCAGCGACGGATGCCGCCGCAGCAGCCGTAACTGCGCCACCCACTCACGGTCGGGGACGGGGTGCGCCCGGTACAGCTCCCGACTCGCCGCCCGCAGCGCCTGCCAGGGCTTCTCGCCCGGCGGCCTGCCCTCGACGAGCGACACCAGCAGGCCGGTGCGCTCGCGGTCCGCGTGCAGGATCGCGTCCTCTTTGTTCGCGAAGTAGTTCGAGAACGTCCGCCGGGACACGCCCACCGCGTCGGCGATGTCCTCGACGGTCACGCCGTCCAGCCCGTGCTCCATCGCCAGCCGGAGCGCGGCCTCGTGCAGCGATTGCCGCGTCGCCGCCTTCTTGCGGGTTCGCAGCGTGTCGAGGGTGTCCACCAGGACAGCGTAGCGAGGGGAATAAAGTTCTCACTGTGCAAGTTTGCACAATGAGCAACATTGCCGCTCGAAAGGACGCCATGAAGACCGAGGGAACGACGGCGGAGGCACCGTCAGGGGCGATGGGGCATCGTCAGGTGCTCGAATCGCTGTCCGGTCTGCTGCTCGCGCTGCTCGTGGCGATGATCAGCTCGACGGTCGTGTCGACCGCCCTGCCGTTGATCATCGGCTCGCTGAACGGCACGCAGACGCAGTACACGTGGGTGGTCACGGCCACCCTGCTGGCGGCGACCGCCACCACTCCGATCTGGGGCAAACTCGCCGACCTGTTCAACAAGAAGACGCTGGTCCAGATCGCGATCGTGATCTTCGTGGTCGGTTCGACGATCAGCGGATTCAGCCAGAACACCGGGCAGCTGATCGCCGCCCGCGCGTTCCAGGGCATCGGCGTCGGCGGTCTTCAGGCGCTGGTCCAGGTCGTGATCGCGGCGATCATCCCGCCGCGGGAACGCGGCCGCTACAACGGGTACCTCGGCGCGGTCATGGCGGTCGCCACCGTCGGCGGGCCGCTGCTCGGCGGCCTGATCGTGGACGTGCCGTGGCTCGGCTGGCGCTGGTGCTTCTTCGTCGGTGTGCCGATCGCGGTCGCGGCGTTCATCGTGCTGCAGCGGACCTTGAAGCTGGAGACCGTGCGCCGGGAAGGCGTCCAGGTGGACTACCTCGGCGCGGGCCTGATCGCGGCGGGCGTGAGTGTCCTGCTGATCTGGGTCTCGTTCGTCGGCAACGCCTTCGACTGGCTGTCCTGGCAGACGGCCGTCATGGTGGTGGGCGGCGCCGTGCTCCTCACCGTCGCCGTGATGGTGGAACGGAAGGTCCGCGAACCCGTCGTCCCGTTGCACATCATCACCCAGCGCACCCCGGCACTGGCGATCATCGCGAGCCTCGCGGTCGGGATGGCGATGTTCGGCGGCGCGGTGTTCCTCGGCCAGTACTTCCAGGTCGGCCGCGGCTACTCCCCCACCGAAGCCGGACTGCTGACCATTCCGCTGATGGGCGGCGTGCTCGTCTCCTCGACCGTGTCCGGGCGCCTGATCAGCCGCACCGGACGGATGAAGCCGTACATCGTGGCGGGCACGATCACCCTCGTGCTCGGCTTCCTCGGGCTGGGCACCGTCGACCACGCGTCGCCACTGTGGCTGGTCGGAGTCGCGATGGCGATCGTCGGCATCGGTGTCGGCATGACGATGCAGAACCTCGTGCTCGCGGTGCAGAACACCGTGCCGTTGCGGGATCTCGGCGCGGCCAGCGCCTCGGTCACGTTCTTCCGGTCGCTCGGCGGCACCATCGGCGTCTCGGTGCTGGGCGCGGTGCTCGCGAACCGGGTCACCGCCGACCTGTCCACCGCGCTGCACGTGCCGGCGGGGAGTGCGTCGACGGGCAGCGTCAGCGCGCTGAACCTCAAGGCGCTGCCGCCGGAGATCCAGACGATCGTGCACACCGTGTACGGCGACGCGACCGCGCACATCTTCCTGATCTCCGCGGCGGTGGGTGTCGTCGGCGTGATCGCGGCCCTGCTGCTCAAACCGCTCACCCTGCGCACCACGCTCGACGTGGAGGCGCCGTCGGAAGCCCCGGTCGCGCGATGAACGGCGCCTTCGAGTCCACTGTGGAGCGTTTCGGCCCGCCCCGGCACCACCCGGGGCGGGCCATCCTGGCCGGGGTCGACGGCTCCGACACGGCGATGCGGGCGGCCGCCTTCGCCTTCGGCATGACACGGCGCGAGGGCGGCAGGCTGATCGTCGCCTTCGTCTGCCGTCCGGCGCTCGGTCCCGCCGTCGCGGCGACGATGGAACACGACACGGCGGTGCAGCTCCACGCGGAGATCCGCGAGCAGATCCGCGAGGCCGCCGAAGAACTGGAAGTGCCGGTCAGCTTCCTGAAGGCCTACGGCGATCCGTACACCGTGCTCCGTGACACCGCCGACCGCGGCAAGGTCGACACCGTCGTGGTCGGCGCCTCACAGCAGGCCGGTCACCGGTTCGCGGGGTCGGTCGCGACCAAGCTCATCAAGACCGGGCACTGGCCGGTGCTGGTCGTTCCCTGACGACCGGCCGCCGAGGAACGAGACGGCGCCCACCGCGGCGACGACGAGCGCGCAACCCGCCAGCTGCAGCGGGGTCGGCCACTGGCCGAGCAGGGCGGCACCGAACAGGATCGCGGCGGCGGGTTGCAGCATCAGCACGGCGGACCCGCCGCTCGCGGGCAGGGCGGACAGTGCCTTCCCGATCAGGAGCCAGCCGAGCACCTGACCGGTCACGGCCAGCACGAACAGCCACAGCAACGCCAAGACCGGCGGCGTGACGTCGAGGTTTCCGGCGAACAGGCCCGAAAGCCCGCCCACGCTCGCCGACGCCGCAGTCGCGGTGGCGAGCATCGTCGTGCGCCCGCCGCCGTCGGATCCGGCGCGGCGCAGCAGGATCAGGTAACCGGCGTAGGCGACTCCCGCCAGCACCGCCATGACGGTGCCGTACCAGGGATCGCTGCCCGCGGCACCGCCGTCCGCCAGCCCACCGGCCAGCGCGGTCCCCGCCAGCATCACCGGGATGGACAACCAGAACGCCCGCGGCGGCCGCTCTCCGAACCACAGCAGACCCGCCAGCGGGACGAGGACGACCTGGACGTTGACCAGCGCCGTGGCGACTCCCGCGCCGACGGAGAGGATCGCCTCGCTCCACAGCACCATGTCGACGCCGAGCAGGACACCGGCCAGCACGTGGCGCCGCCGCGCGGCCGGGGTGGGTCGCTGGCCCCGCTCCCGGGAACGCGCCAGGACCACGAGGATCGGCAACGCGAACAGGCAGCGGAAGAACGTCGCCGTCGTCGAGCTGACCCCGGACAGCGCGACGAGCGGGGCGGAGAGGGCGATCGCGAGGGCGCCGAGGACTCCCTGTGTCCTCGGATCGACGAAGAATCCGGTGTGCCGCATGCCTTCGATTCGATCGCACGGCGGCGGGCAGGACCAGCGAGATCCTCTTACCCCGAGGGTTAAGCTCGGCTAATGAGTGGCGATCTGTCCAATGTGGAACGGCTGCGGATGCTGCACGCGGTGTGGCGGCGGGGATCGCTCGCCGCGGCGGCCGAGGTGCTGCACGTGACGCCGTCGGCCATCTCCCAGCAGCTGACCAAACTGGAGCGGGAGGCGGGCACCGGGCTCCTCGTCCGGCACGGGCGCGGCGTGCGGCTCACCCCGGCGGGGCTACTGCTGGCGCAGCGCTCGGACCGGGTGCTCGCCGAACTCCGCGCCGCCCGCGCTGATCTGGACTCCCTCACCGGGGAGACGACCGGGGTGGTCGAGATCGGCGCCATTCCGTCCGGGGTGCACACGTTCATCGCGCCGGCGCTCACCGGCCTCGCCGTCCGCCACCCCGGTATCGAGGCGCGGCTGCACGAGGTCGAACCCGAAGTCGCCCTTCCCGCGCTGGCCGACGGTGTCTTCGACGTCGTGGTCGTCGAGAGCTGGGAGAACCTGCCGCTCACCCGCCCGCCCGCGACCCGCTGGACCGAACTGCGCGACGACTCGGCGATGATCGTGCTCCCGGCGGGACACCCGCTGGCCGGCGCGGATTCGGTGCGCGCCGAAGACCTCGCGGACGAGATCTGGGTCGCCTGGGCCCGGCCCACCCTGGCGAACGCCTGGCTCCGCCAGACGCTGCGGGAACGCGGGATCGAACCGATCGTGCGGCATACGGTCAGCGGATTCGGGACGCAGTTCGCCGTCGTCGCCGGGCTCGGCGCCGTCACGCTGGTGCCGGGTATGGCCACCACGATCGCGCCGCCGACGGTGGTGTGCGCGCCGCTCGAACCGGTGCTGCACCGGCAGCTCTACGCGGTGCAGCCGCACGGGGAAACGCGGCCCGCGGTCGCGGAGTGCGTCACGGCCCTGGTGGAGGCGGCGAGGTCTTGGGGCTCGTGAGTGGTAAGGACGGTTAGAACCGTCCTTACCACTCACGAGGTCAGGCAGCCCCGGGGTTCTGCTGGGTGCTGGGCTTGGCCCGGCGGGTTGCGAAAGCCACTTTCGCAACGTTGAAGGTTGCGAAAGTGGCTTTCGCAACGTCGGCCGTGGCCGGGCCCGGTACCGTCCTTACCACTCACGACGGGGATCAGCGGCCGCAGAGCGCGTGGTCGATCACCCGGTCCAGCGGGTTCCCCCGCGGCGGTTCGGCGCCGGGGTTGTACGGCGTGAGCGTGTTCAGCGAAACCATCACGCTGCGCTTGCCGTCCTCGGTCACGCCGTTGCCCGTCAGGTAGCCGGGCAGCGCGCCACCGTGGCCCCAGTGATCACCACAGGAAACGGTCGACTTGACCAGGCCGAGCCCGTACGCGCCGAGCCCCGGCGCGGGCACGGTCTTCTTCATCTCGGCCAGCATCGACGGCGGGAGCACCTTGCCACCCAGCAGTGCCCGCAGGAACTTGTTGCCGTCCTCGGTGGTGCTGTTGATCGACCCGTCCGCTCCCCCGCCCATCGACGGATTCATCAGTGTCACGTCCACCCGCCGCCCGAGCCGCGGCGGATTCGAGCCTTCGACGACGAACCGGTCGTACCCTCGCGCGTGCGGGGCCGGGATGAACGGCGACGTGTACGGCAGCGTGGTCTCACGCAGGCCCAGCGGGCGGACGATCCGGTCGATGATCTCCTGCTGCCAGTCCCGCCCGGTCACCTTCTCGGTCACCATCCCGGCGAGGACGTAGTTGGTGTTGGAGTAGCCCCAGCTCGTCCCGGGCGCGAACACCGGCGGTTTGCCGACCGCCAGTTTCACCGCGTCGGACGCGCTGAGTTCGTCGAACCGGTGCCGCAGGAAACCCTTCTCGGTGAAGAGATCGAGTTCCGCCATGTAGTCGTGCAACCCGCTGGTGTGCTGTAGTAGCTGCCGGACGGTGATGGCTTTGCCGTCGTTGCCGTTCCCGCGCACCACCCCCGGAAGCCACCGGTCCACGGTGTCCTCCAGGGAAAGCCGTCCCTCGCCGACGAGCTGGAGCATCGTCGCGGACAGGAACGTCTTGCTGAAACTCGCGATCCGGAAATGCCCGTCCCACGGCACCGGCGTCCGGGTGCGCAGATCGCCGTGGCCGCTGCGCACCTTGACACTGCCCTTGGCCGTGCTGACCTCCACGAGCACGCCGGGCGAACCGTTCGCCACGAGCGTGTCGGCGTCGCGCTGGAGTGTCCGCTGAAGCTGTGGCGTCGCGGACGCGACGGCCGGGGAAACGAGCGTAGCCGCGCAGACGGCGGCGATGACCATTGAAGTTCGTTTCATACCGGCAAAACTACGAAGCAACGGCGCACCCCGGCATCGGCTTGAAGGACGACACCGCCTCCCTCCCCGGTAGCAATTCCGGGACAGGGTGGTCTCAGGGTTTCAGGTCCATCCGGAGGAATTCGGTGACCCGCAGCAGTTTCGGCGGACGGGTCACGCCGTCGGGGAATTCGTCCGCCCCGACGAGCCGCGGTCCGGTGAGGTCCACTTCCCGTCCGTCGATCCGGAGCCGTGCTTCCCCCGCGGTCAGGATGTTGCGCACCCAGTCCGCTTCCGGGCCGTACACCGGGACGAACAGGTAGCCGCCGTCGACGGGATGCGCGTCGAGCGGCGTCTGATGGGTCTTTCCCGAGGTGCGGCCGACGTGGATCAGCACCGGAGACTTCCCGCCGGCGATCGCACGGGGGTTGAACACCCGCTTGTTGATGTGGCCCCACCATCTCGGCATCGGCATCGCTCTCTCCTCTCGATGGCCTTACACCTGTAAGGTTGGCTTACACCTGTAAGGTTGTCAATGTGCCGCCTCGTCGATCACTCACCAGGGACCGCGTACTGAAAGCCGCGATCGAAGTCGCCGACCGCGGCGGCGTGGAGGCGATGACGATGCGCCGGGTCGCGCAGCACCTCGGCGTGGAGGCCATGTCGCTGTACCACCACGTACCGAACAAGGACGCGATCCTCGACGGCGTCGTCGACGCGGTGTTCGCGGCGATCGAGCTGCCGGACCCCGGCACCGGCGATTGGCGTGAGGCGATCCGCGCGCGTGCTTCGTCCGCACGGACGGTCCTGTCGCGGCACAGCTGGGCGCTGGGCCTCATGGACTCCCGGCGGAATCCAGGGCCGGCGACGTTACGCCACCACGACGCCGTCCTCGGCGTTCTCCGGCGGGCGGGATTCACGCTCCCGATGGCGGTGCACGCCGTCTCGCTCATCGACAGCTACATCGGCGGATTCGTGCTGCAGGAGTCGAACCTTCCGTTGAGCGAAGAGGTCCCGGCGGTCGCCGACGACATCCTGGACAACCTGCCGCGGGACGAGTTCCCCTATCTGGCCGAGGTGATCACCGAGCACGCCCAGCGGCCGGGCTACGACCACACGAAGGAATTCGCCTACGGCCTCGACCTCATCCTGGAAGGACTCGAAGCGCGCAGGAAGTGACTCACGGCAGCACGAGGGCGAGCCGCGCCACCGGCGGCAGCGGCGACCGGTCCGGCACGGCCCGGAACGCGTGGATCACGAGCGCGGCGAACCGGCGGGACGCCGCCACCTGCGCGGCCGCCGAAGCGGCCTGGATCCCGTTGTTGGCCATGAGCATGAGGATCAGGTCGTCGAGGACGAAATCGGGGCGCAGCTTCCCGGTGTCCTTGGCCCGGCCCGCCAGTTCGGCGATCGCCTTGAGCGCGTGGTCGCGATCCGCGGTGAAGTCGACCGCCTTGGGGAACGCCGAGACGAAAGCCGCCGTGAAGCCCCGGTCGCGCGAATGCAGCTCGCAGATCTTCTCGATCACGGAACAGAAACCGCGCCACGGATCCGGATCGGCGAGCCCCTCTTCGACGACCACGTGGCAGGTGCGCATCTGCTCGGCGAACGCCTCCGTCGCCAGGATCTCCTTGGTCGGGAAGTGGCGGTACAGCGTGGCGGGGCCGACTCCGGCGCGGCGCGCGACTTCCCGCAGCGGCACGTTCAGGCCCTCGGTGGCGAACAGCACGCGAGCCGCTTCGAGGATGCGTTCACGGTTGTCCACGGCGTCGGAACGCGGGATCCGAGGCAAATGGTCGGTCACCGCTCTCACTTTAGCCAAAACGGACGGGGGCGTCCGTTAACGTCCGCCGGAACCAGTGATCGACGACCAGGAGACGAAATGCGCGCAGTCGAGATCCGGACGTTCGGCGCCCCCGAAGGCCTCGCCGTGATCGACGTCCCCTCCCCCGTTCCCGCCGAAGGTGAAGTACTGATCACCGTGGAGGCGATCGGTGTCGGCGGCGTCGACACCGTGATCCGCCGCGGTGCTCTCGCTGGTTTCGGCTTCCAGGAAGGATTCATCCCCGGCAACGAGGTGGCCGGTGCCGTCACGGCGGTCGGCGGCGGCGTCGATCCGGCCTTGACCGGCCGGCGGGTCTGGACGTTCACCGGCGAGGGCGGCGGCTACGTCGGACAAGTGGCCGTCCCGGCGGACAGGATCCTCCCCCTTCCCGACGACCTGTCCGCCACCGACGCGGTGGCCATCGGGACTTCCGGCATGGTCGCCCATTTCGCGCTCGCCCACGCTCATTTCGTGCCGGGCGAATCGGTGCTGGTACGCGGGGCGGCGGGCAGCATCGGGATCATGGCGGTGCAGCTCGCGGCACACGGCGGCGCGAGCGCGGTGGCGGTCACGACGTCCTCGGCCGAACGCGGCGAGCGCCTGCGCGAACTGGGGGCGACCCACGTCCTCGACCGGTCCGGCGAGGGGGACGGGCCGTCGGGTTTCGACGTCATCGTCGACATCGTGTCCGGTGTGGACATGCCGTCGTTCTTCGACCGGCTGAATCCGAACGGCCGCATGGTCCTCGTCGGCGTCGTCGCGGGCATGCCTCCGGCGGACTTCGGCGCGAAGCTGATGGCGAACTTCCGGAAGTCCTTGTCGTTCGTGGCCTTCAGCGCGGACTCGATCCCCGAACCGGATCGGCGGGCGGTGAGCGCGGAGCACTTCGGCGCGGCGGCGCGCGGCGAACTGCGTCCGGTGGTGCACGAGGTGCTGCCGCTGGAGGAAGCCGTTCTGGCGCACCGGAAGATGGACGACGGCGAAGTGTTCGGCAGGATCGTGCTGACGCCGTAGCCAGGTCCATTGTGGAGTGCCGCGTCACCCGGTCAGTGCGAGTTTCCCCCATCGCGTGCGCAGTCGCACTAGGCTGCCCACTCGTGCCCGATCCGATGCCCGAAGGACCCGGTTTCACGGCGGTCGACCTGCGGCCGCTCTCCGGCGGCGAGGGCACCGGCGCCTACGGCGTGAACGACGCCGGGATGATCGTGGGCGAGTCGGGGTCGAGGCCGGCGCGCTGGGACCGCGACGGGCATCCCACTCCGTTGTCTCTCCTCGACGGCTGCTCCGGCGGACGGGCGGTCGACGTCAACGACGCGGGCGTCATGGCCGGTTCACTTCTCGCCGGCGAGCACCTCCGGCCCGTGTGCTGGCGGCCCGACGGCCGGGTACGCGCGCTCGAACTCCCCGACGGGGCGCTCTCCGGCACGGCGTGCCGGGTGAACGCGCGCGGGTCGATCCTGGGGAACGCGATGTGGCCGGGCCATCGCTGGCGGGCGCTGCGCTGGGCACCCGGCGGAGAAACCGTCGAACTCGCCACCCTGCCCGGGGGCGACGAGACGCAAGGACAGGACCTGAACGGGCTGGACGAGGTCGTCGGATCGGCCAGGAACGGCTCCGGCGTCCGCACCGCGGTGCGCTGGACGTCCTCGGGGAAGATCAGCACCCTGCCCCCGCCTCGCCGCGCGACGGCCTGCGGGATCACCGACTCCGGCGCCATCCTCGGCGACGGGGTCGTGTGGAACCGCGACGGAGGCACCGTCCTGCTGACCGGGGAACCGGAGTTCTCCGCGGGGCAGGTCGTCCGGATCACCGGGCGGGGTGTCGCGATCGGCTGGGGCCTGACGCCGGACCGGCGCGGCATCGGCGCGCGCTGGGATCGCGACGGACGGCCCACCGTGCTCCGGCCCCTGCCCTCGGACGCCGCCAGTACGTGTTTCGACATCGACGAGGCCGGGACCGTCGTCGGCGAGTCCGTGAGCGAGGGAACGGTGCGGCCGGTGGGATGGGACGCGGACGCGACGCCCTTCCCGCTCCCGTCACCTCCCGGTGTCACGGCGATCGTGGCCCAGCACATCAACGCGACCGGCACCGTCATCATCGGTTACGGCTTCGCCGCGGACAGCTCCGCCTACCGCGGGATCGTCTGGCACCGTTCGTGAAATCGCCCGGTCAGGCCGTCGCGCGGTCGATCGCGCGGCGCATCGCCTCGTCGAGCGGAGTCCCGAGGCGGAGGGCCGTCCGCCCGGCGGCGAAGACCGACCCGGTGGCGGCACCGACCAGCGCCGCGGCGTCGACCTCGTCGATCTCGCCCGCACAGGCTTGGCACAGCGCGGCCGAAAGCCGCTCCTGAGCGTCGAAGGCCCGTTGCAGCATCGTCGCGCGCAACGACGGCACCGACGTGATCAGGTCCAGCCGGATCCGCTCGGGCTCGGCGGCCGGATCGCGGAGCCCCGCCCCCGCCTCGGCGAGCATCCCGAGCATCGCGCGCCGAAGAAGCGCGGCCGGTGGCTCGCCGGCCTCACGCGCGGCGAGCACGTCCAGGCCCACGCGCAGGATGTGTTCGCCGTCGCCGGTGAGGAGCAGGTCTTCCTTCGTCGCGAAGTGGTTGAAGAACGTCGCGGTGGACACCTCGGCGGCCGCGGCGATCTCGGCGGTGGTCGTCCGGTCGTAGCCCTGCCGTGCGAAAAGCCGGTACGCCGTCTCGATCAACACCTTCCGGGTGCGCCATTTCTTCCGTTCCCGCAAACCCACCGGCTCGGTCATGAGAGCAGCATACTGGATCAACAGCAAAATTAGAGCTACTCTAATTTTAGAGTCGATCCAACCAAGGAGACCCCATGATCCTCGACGCGTTCCTCGACCGGCTGGAGTACCGCGAGCCCGTCCGGCCGGATCCGGCCACGCTCCGGAACCTGCACCGGGCATGGCGGCTGCGAGTGCCCTACGAGAACCTCGACCTCCAGCTCGGCAGGACGATCCAGCTCGACCAGGAAGCCTTGATCGACAAGTTCACCCGCCGTCGCCGCGGCGGCCTCTGCTACGAGATGAACGGCGCGCTCGCCCTTCTGTTGCGGGCGGCGGGATTCGAGGTGACCGTCGTGGAGGGCGCCGTCCTGCGCTCGACCCGCGGCGAAGGCCAATGGGGCAACCACATCGCCCTGCTGATCGACGTCGAAGGGGAGACCTGGCTCGCCGACACCGGGATCGGCGACGCGTTCCTCGAACCCCTCCCCGTGCGGGAAGGCACGTACCGGCAAGGAGAACTGCCGTTCCGGATCGAGCGCCTCGACGACGGCACCTGGCGGATGCATCACCATCCGGGTGGCACGGTCGACTCCTGCGACTACCGCACCAAGCCCCGCGAGGTCACCGAATTCGCCGACCGGGCCGAGATGAGGTCCCCGGACTCCCCGTTCGCCAAGGTGCTGGTGGCACAACATCATCGTGATGGCCGCGAACTGGCTCTTCGGGCGCGCACGCTCAAACGCGGCGACGGCGACCGCCACACCCTGGCCTCTCTCGACGAGTTCGCCGAGACGCTGCGCGAGTTCCGTATTCCGGTGGAGGACATCGGTACCGGCGAACTGGCCGCCCTCTGGGCCAAGACCGAAGAGCAGCACGAGGCCTGGCTGTCCATGGCCTCTCGCCACACATGACCTCGCCCCATCATGTAGAGTGAACAATTGTTCATTCAAAAAGCCGATGGGGGCGGTCAGTGCCACGTAAACCCGAGCAGTACGAGGCGATGCGCACCGCCACCCGGGCGAGTGTGCAGACGGCGGCGGTGCGGATCTTCGCTCGTCGCGGGTTCGCGGCGACGAACATGCGCGAGATCGCCCATGAGGCGGGGATCAGCCCCGGCTCGATCTACCGGCACTATGCGACCAAGAAGGAGCTTTTCGACGAGCTGCTCGGCCAGGCGGCCGCGGGCCTCGACGCGGCCGTCCGGACCCTCACGGGCGATGGGGATCCCGTTCTGCTGCTTCGGGACTTCGCGGCGCGTTTTCTGGCCGACCTGTCCACCGGCGGTGCGGAAGCGGAGTTCTTCATGGTGATCAACCAGGGGTTCACGGCCGACGAGCCACCCGGCACGGTCGAGCGTCTCACGCGCGAGCATCGGGCGCTGTGGCGAGCGACGACCGCCCTCATCGAGCGTGGCCAACGTAAAGGGCAGTTCGCCGACGGCGAACCTGCCGAGCTGACAGCGTGCTACTTCGCCACGCTCACGGGACTCGCGACACTGCGGGTCACGCTGGCGGACGAGCTGCCCCTGCCCGGCGCCGATCTGGTGCTGCGGCCACTCACAGGAGGACGGACCGATGATCGACGTCAAACGCGGTGACCAGCTCGGAGAGCACTACCGGAGACGGATCACCGAGGTCCTCGTCCGCGGGTTCGCCGAGGATTTCTCCTTCTTCTCCGAGGATCCGGAGCGGCTCGCCGACAGTTTCGAGCACATGATGCTGCTGGAGCGGTTCTACGTCGCCCTCTGCGACGGCGAGCCCGCTGCCGTCGCTTCGCTGACCGAGGGCGATCAGGAGTGCTTCGCTCCTCGGTGGCGTGAGATCCGGCGGCACCTCGGACCGGTCCACGGCACGATCAGCCACCTGGTGCTCCGGAGCCAGTTCCTGGGCGCGCCCGAGGACGCCGAGAAGGGACTCGCCGAGATCGGCTTCGTCACCACCGCGCCCGCATACCAGGGTCGGGGTATGGCCACGGCGCTGATGCGACACCTGCTGGCGCTGCCCCGATATGACACGTACGTGCTCCGGGACATCAAGGACACCAACAGCCCGGCCCTGGGCCTGTACGCCAAGTTCGGGTTCGGCGAGTACCGGCGCCGGCCCGTCCGGTTCGCCGAGCGCGCCGGATTCACCGACTATGTCTCGCTGAAGCTCGTCCAGGGAGGGCCGAGTTGATCTACGGGGATTGAATCCGCCCGTCCGGGGTATGCCCTGACCATGGAAGTCGACGCCGTGGTGATCGGATCGGGGCCGAACGGCCTGGTCGCGGCCAATCTCCTGGCCGACGCCGGCTGGGAGACCCTGGTCATCGAAGCCACGGCCGAACCCGGCGGCGCGGTACGGACCGAGGAACTCACCGCGCCGGGTTTCCGCAACGACGTCTACAGCGCCTTCTACCCGCTCGGCGCGGCGTCGCCGGTGCTCGCCGGGCTGGACCTCGAAGACCACGGCCTGCGGTGGCGGCACGCGCCGGCGGTGCTGGCGCATGTGCTGCCCGACGACCGGTACGTCCTGCAGTCCCGAGATCTCGACCGTACGGCCCGTTCCGTGGCGGAGTTCGACGAGCGGGACGCGGACAACCTGCGGGCCGAACACGCGAACTGGCGGCGCCTGCGCGAACCGCTGCTCGACGCGATCGTGCGCCCCTTCCCG
The DNA here is from genome assembly GCF_055563465.1 of Amycolatopsis sp. NPDC000009. Lineage (NCBI taxonomy): Bacteria > Bacillati > Actinomycetota > Actinomycetes > Pseudonocardiales > Pseudonocardiaceae > Amycolatopsis > Amycolatopsis sp. NPDC000009. The sequence goes on along the minus strand of NZ_JBVHDI010000017.1, from coordinate 9,729 downwards.
CCGGTGCGGTCGGGGGCGCGACTGTTCAAGACGCTCGGCACCGCGGAATCACTCCGGCTGGCGAGGATGCTGACCTTGACCGCCCGCGGCCTCGGCAAGGAGAAGTTCGCCGGAGAGGGCGCCCGTCTGCTGCTCGCGGGCAACGCCATGCACACCGACCTCGGCCCCGACCAGGCCGGGAGCGGCGTCTTCGGCTGGCTGCTGACCATGCTCGGTCAGGACGTCGGATTCCCGGTGCCGGAAGGCGGGGCGGGCCGTCTGACCGACGCGCTGGTGAACCGCCTGTCCGCCAAGGGCGGGGAGATCGTCTGCGGTACCCCGGTCACCGAAGTGACGCTCTCGGATGGCCGGGCGGTGGGTGTCCGGGACGCGGACGGACGACCGGTGCGTGCCCGCCGGGCCGTGCTCGCCGACGTCCCCGCTCCCGTGCTCTACCGGGATCTGGTCGGTGCCGGGCACCTTCCCGCGCGGCTGGTGTCCGATCTGGACCGGTTCGTCTGGGACGACGCCACGATCAAGGTGGACTGGGCGCTGTCCTCGCCCATTCCGTGGAGCGCCGCCGAAGTCGGCGAAGCGGGCACCGTCCACATCGGAGCGAACCTCGACGGCCTCGCCGGAATCGCCAACGATCTGGCTTGCGGACGGGTGCCCCGTGACCCGTTCCTGCTGCTCGGGCAGATGACCACGGCGGATCCGACCCGCTCCCCCGCCGGGACCGAATCGGCCTGGGCCTACACACATGTGCCGAGGGGTGAGCCCTGGTCCGCTTCCCGGTTGCGCCGCCACGCCGACCGGATGGAAGAGATCATCGAGAAGCACGCGCCCGGCTTCCGCGGCCTGATCGCGGGCCGGGCGATCGCCGGGCCCGCCGAACTGGAGGAAGGGAACCACAGTCTGGTGGAAGGTTCGATCAACGCCGGGACCGCGGCCATCCAGCAGCAACTCTTCTTCCGGCCTGTTCCGGGTCTCGGCCGGGCGGACACCCCGATCGACCGGCTCTTCCTGGCGTCCGCGTCGGCGCATCCCGGTGGCGCGGTGCACGGCGCGCCCGGATCGAACGCCGCCAGGGCGGCGCTGGCCAGGGACGGCTGGGCCGGTCCCGTCTATCGCGCGACGATGCGTGCCGCGCACCGCGCGGTCTACCGATGAGGATCGTCGTCACCGGAGCGAGCGGGAACATCGGGACCGCCTTGCTCCGGGCACTGGCCGGAGCCGGTCACGACGTGCTCGGAGTGGCACGCCGGCGCCCCGACACGACCGCCGCGCCCTACTCGTCGGCCCGTTGGGTCCAGCAGGACATCGGCGCGAACGACGCCTGGCCGCGGCTGATCGAGACCTTCGACGGCGCCGACGCCGTGGTGCATCTCGCCTGGGCGATCCATCCGCGCGCCGACGATCCGGCGATGCGCCGGACCAACCTGGCGGGCAGCGCGAACGTCCTGCGCGCGGCCGCCGACGCCGGGGTGAAGCACATCGTGTGCGCGTCCTCGGTCGCCGCCTACACCCCGGCGGGCCGGTGGGACGAGGTCGACGAGGAATGGCCCTGCGGCGGGCTCCCCGAAAGCGCCTACAGCGCGGGAAAGGCCGCCTTCGAGTCCAAATTGAACGAATTCTGCCGTGATCACCCGGAGATCGGGTTGGCGCGGATCCGTCCGTGCGGTGTCGTGCAGCCGGACGCCGCGGCCGAATTCTCGAGCTGGCTGCTCAGCCCGCTGGTGCCGCCGTTGCCGCTCGGCGGCAATTGGCTGCCGGTGCCGTTATGGCCGGGGCTGCGGATGCAGGTGGTGCACTCGGACGACGTCGCGCAAGCGCTCCGGGCGATCCTCGACCGTCGTGCGACCGGTGCGTTCAACCTCGCCGGCGAGCCCGTCCTCGACAGCCGCGCCCTCGCCGCGCTGGCCGGCGGGTTCCGGGTGCCCGTACCGCTGAGACTGCTGACCGGACTGGCCTGGCCGAGCTGGCGGCTCGGCCTGCAGCCACTGCATCCGTCCTGGCTGCGGCTCGCCGATCGAGCGTCCCTTGTGGACACCCGGCGCGCACGGGAGGAACTCGGCTGGCGGCCTCGCCACGACGCGGCGGCCACGATCGAGGAACTGCTCGCCGCCATCCGCTCCGGGCGACGGGGAAACAGCCGTCCGCTCGACCCGCCGCGCGCCCGGATCCGGCTCGGACGGCCGAGCCACCAGGATCAGTCCGCCGGTTGAGCGGCCTCGCGGCCCTTGGCGAGATCCGCGAGACGTCGCAGGGATTCCCGGTTCCGCGGCACCAGGAAAAGCGCCTGCGCGGCCTCCGGCAGCAGCCGCCCCGGCCCCTTGGTCGCCTGCTCGGACATCAGGATCTCCGTGGTCCCCGGCATGGTTTCCCGCAGCTCCAACCGGATCCGCGCGGTGCCGAACGGCCAGGCCCGCGCGTCGAGTTCGAGCAGCCTCGGCGGATCGGCGACGTGCACCTTGGTGACGTCGTCGAGCAGGAGGGGCCAGGATCCGACACAGTGGTGGATCCGCGTTCCGCGCGCCGGCCAGCCCGCGTCGACGTCACGGATGTGGGACGCCCCCACGACCCAGGCCCCGTAGGTCCAGCCGTCGGCCAGCACCTCGAACACACGCTCGGGAGAAGCGTCTACCGTCATCTTCACGTCGACCATGAACCCATCCGCCCTGGATACCCGGCCGGCTCGTTCCGGCTCGCCTCACCGGGCCGGATACCCCGCGGCGGCAAGGGCAAACCCGTGCCGACGGCGAGTTCAGTCGCGCCAGCGGTTGTTGAGGAAGGCGTCGTCCTCGTCGTCCGCCGGTGCCGGCCGTGCGCGGGGAGCACGACGGGGCGTGTCCCGCCCCGCGCGGGCAGGCGGCTCCGAAGCGAACGGAGCCGCCATGTCCACGGGATCGTCTTCGAACGCCGACGCCGCGCCCGGCTGCGCGTGCGACCGGTCGGTGCTCCAACCGGACTTCGTCTTGCGCTGCCCCAGCTCCCGCCGGTGCTCGACGTACCGCTGGGCGGTCGCGACCTGCTTGGTCATGAACTCCTGCGAGCTCGCCTTGATCTCGTCGGCGCGTTTGTCCCGCAGCGCCCGGCGCTCCGACTGCTCGCGGACCAGGCCGTCCAGGGTCGCCTTCATGGTGGCGGTGTCATCGGCGCTCATCTGTTCTCCCCTGCCCCGGCTCACCGCTTGCGGGTGACCGACTGATCCTCATCGTCCAGCAGCGAACCGGTGATCCGGCCGGTGGGTTCGTTGATCCGGTCGAACACCTCGCCCTCGATCCGGTACGCGCGGTTGGTCCGTTCCTGATCTCCGCCCTGGCCGCCACCTCCGCCGGCACCCATGCCCATCGGCGGCATCGCACCGCCGCCGAACGACTGGCCCGACGGGCTGCCCATCGGAGCGGACGGGGCACCCGCGGCCACAGGCTGCGGCTGTTGTGTCCCACCGCCACCGGTGTGCACGCCTTCGCTGAGCGACTGGCCCGTCGCGGGGCTCGCGGTTTCGAAGGGCATCGACGGCGCCGAGGCGCCGCCACCACCACCGCCACCGAAGCCACCACCACCGCCGGTGTCACCGGCGCGGATCCCGTCGGGGACGGTCCCGCCGCCGCCGTGGTGCGGGGTGAACGCCGGTTTGGAGTCGGGCTGCGCCGTCCCGCTGACGGGAGTCGCCGGATGCGACGGCTTGTCGGCGGAGGGCTTGTCCTCGCCGAGGGTGTACGTGGTCGGCTTGCCGGTGCCGTCGTCGACCGTGACGACCGTCGGCCCGGACGGGCCGTCGGGACGTTCGGCGGTGATCTTCACATCGCCGTCCTGGATGTGGATCTTGCCGTCCGGCCCTGGCCGATGGACGCCGTCCTTGTCCGGCTTCCCGTCGTCCGAACCCCCGTCGTTCGAACCCGGTGTGGAGCCCAGCTTGGACTCGTCGCCGTCACCGGTCCAGTCGAGCTTGAAGTCCTTGACGGGCCCGGAACCGTCCCCGACCTTGATCTCCATCTCGCCGTCTTTGTCCGGCTCGGTCATCTCGAAGGTCGTGTCACCCTGCTTGACCTTGAGGGTCTCGCGCTCGCTGTCCTCGGCCTTGTCACCGGTCAGCTTGTCGCCGCCTTCGCCGGACAGCTCGTCGTCGAGCTTGTCCAAGGCGTCCGACGCCTTCTTCTTCGCCTCGTCCGCGGACTTCTCGCCGTCCTTCGAGTCTCCGTCCTTGGAGTCTGCGTCGCCCGTGCCGCCAGGGGCGTCGCCCAGTTTGTCCAGCGCGTCGGAAGCCTGCTTTTTCGCCTCTTCACCGGCTTTCTCGGCCGCTGCCTTGGCTTCGGCCGCGGCGTCGGTGTTACCACCGCCGCCAGGCCCGCCGCCCGGGCTCGAACCGCCCGGCCCGGAACCGCCGGAACCACCGAGATCGGCACCGGCCGGACCGTCGCCCAGCTTGCCCAGCGCCTCGGACGCCTGCTTCTTCGCGTTCTCGGCCGCCGCGGCGGCCTGCTTCTTCGCCTCTTCGGCCGCGGCCTTCTGCTCGTCGCCGTTCGACGGCGGCGGGGCCGAGCCCGAGGGCGACGTCTGATCCTTGTTCGCGTCCGGCCCGCCACCGGAGCCGCCCGGCGATCCCGAGCCACTCTCGGGAATCTTCACGTCCGGGACCGGTGGGGGTTTGACGTCGCCCGCCGGACCGGAACCACCGCCACCGGGACCACTGCCGGAGCCGCCGGGACCACTGCCGGAGCCGCCCTCGGGGCCGCCACCGCCCGGACCACCGCCGGTGCCGCCGGTGAAGTCCGGGCCCTTGCCCGAACCGCCCGGTCCACCGGTCCCCGAGCCGCCGGGGCCACCTCCCGGACCACCCTGGCCACCGGTGAAGTCCGGACCCTTGCCACCGCCGGGACCGCCGCCCGTGCCACCAGGGCCGCCGGGACCGCCACCCGTGCCGCCGGCGCCACCGGCACCCGCGCCCTCGAACTCGTTCTTGACCTTGCCCATGACCTTGTCGAGCTCGTCGTAGGCCTGGTTGACGAAGTCCTTGGTTTCCTTGCAGGACTTGGCGAATCCCTCGTAGATGATGGTCCACATCTCGGGGATGAACTGGTTCTGGATCCACTGCTTGGCGAGGTCCTGGCCCGCCTTCTTGAACTCGTCGTCGTCGCAGCAGCCGTCGTTGTTCAGCTGCTGGACCAGGTTGGAGCCGAAGTTGACGTCCATCCAGCCCGCGATCGCGCCGAGGTCCTCCTTGCCGCTCTTCTCGCCGGCGGCGATGGCGATGACCTTCTGCGCCATCGCGAAGTCCGCCTTGCCGACGATCTCCTTGTACAGGTCGACGACCGTGTCGGCCTTGCCCTTGCACAGCTTGAACACCGTCGCGGTGGTGTGCAACGTCGCTTCGCTCGCGGTGTCCAGTGTCTGCGAGAGTTTCTTGGCCTTGGGGAGGATCTTCTCGTTGTAGTTGTCCGACGAGGCGTCCGCGGCCTTCCCGGTCCACGTCCCGTAAAGCGTGTTCAGCTGGGAACCGGTATCGTCGATGGCCTTCTGCACGGTCTTCGAACCGGTCTTGAAGTGCGCGGCGTCGTCGACGAAGTTCTTGAAGCTGATCCCGCGCTGCTCGTCGAACGGCTTCTGGATGTCCTTGTCGAAATCGAGCGCGCGAGAGGTTCCACGGCAGTCTTCCGGAACCTTCGCCAGCAGCGAGCCGAACGTCTGGAACACCTTGAGCGCGGGCGCGGCGGCGTCGAAGATCTCGTCCGACGTCTTGGTCCCGGCGCCCTCCGCGGTGGGTTCCTTCACTCCGTCGAGCTTCTTGTTGCCTTCGTCGACGGCCTTCGTCTCTTCGTTCTGGGTGAAGCTGGCCTGATCTCCGGCCTTCTTCGCCTCGTCGTAGACCTTGCCGACGTCGTCCGAGGCGAAGAACGGCATGGCGTTGTAGGAAGCCGCATACTTCGCGGCTTCCTTGCGCTTCTCTTTGATCTCCTCCGGCTCCTGGTCCGCCGACCACGGCGGAGGCGCCGGATGCGTCCGCATCCACGAGCCGATGAGCTTGGTCTTCTGCTCGGCGGGAACGGCCGGGTCGTCGAGAACGGCTTTGACGTCGGTCCAGGTGGTTTCGTCGGCCACTAGCGCATCCCCGTCTCGATGATCTTGTTCTTCTGCTCGTCCTCGTTGGTGCCGTAAGAGGTGGCCGCGGTACCGAGGTTCGTGCCGAACGAGCCGAGCGTGGTGCTGTACCCCTGGACCGACGCCCACAACGCCGCCACGCCGTCGGTGTACTTCTTCGCGTGGTCGCCGTGCGCCTGGCCGAAGCCCGCCGCGTTCACCGGTGTGCTCGACAGATCCGGGTTGTCTTCGAGCAACTGTTCCGTCAGCTTTCCGATGTTCTTCGACGCCGATGAAAGCGCATCGGTCGCCGCGGTGAAGCCCCCGCTCATTCTTTTCAGCGCCTTTCGTCGGATCCGTCGGCCTTGTCGCCGAGTGCCTCTGCGAGCACTTCGGCCACCGACCCGATGTCGGTGAACCGGTCCAGCAGGTCCAGATCAATCCTCACGTCGTGGTGGATCTCCAGCGCCGACAGGAGTTTTATCCGTCCCTTGGAGTCGATACCCAGCTCTTCGAGCGGCGCGTCGGACTCGATTTCGGCGGGATCAAGCCGAAAAGTCTCACTGACGACCTTCACGACCTCCGCGCGGTGATCACCCACGGGGCCGACTATAACGCGCCTTCGCCGCCGCCCGCGCGACCTTGCCACTGGAAGTGCGCGGAAGGTCACCGGAGGGAACCAGACGGACCGATCGAAGCGTCAGATCATGTTCCCGTGAAACCGCGCGCAATACCACTCTCGTCACTTCTTTGACATCCGCCTCGGCATTCTTTGCCCATTCGGCTACCAACATCGCCCCTTCTCCCCTTTCATCGGTGACACCGAATGCGGCGACGCGGTCGCGGCGGATCGATGGATGGGCCTCACCCGCCACCGCCTCGATGTCCTGCGGGTGGAAGTTGCGGCCGTCGATGACGATGAGATCCTTGAGCCTGCCGGTGATGTAGAGGTCTCCGCGGTGGACCACACCGAGGTCACCGGTGCGCAGCCAGCCGGCGGCGCCGTCCAGTTCGCCGCCGAACGCGGCGGCGTCGCCACGGCCCCAGTACCCCGCCGCGACGTTCGGCCCGTGGATCCAGATCTCCCCGGCGAGGCCGTCGGGCTGCGCCACCCCGTCCCGGACGATCCGGACCCGTTGACCGAGCGGACGGCCGACCGACACGAGTTCCTGACCTTCCGGCACCTCGATCGCCCTGCCCTGCGCGAGAGCTTCGCGGTCGAACACCGCGCCACGCGGTCCTTCCGCGCCCGCGCTCGCGACGTACACGGTGGCCTCGGCCAGGCCATAGGAGGGACGGTGGGCCTCGGCACGGAATCCGTGCGGGCCGAAGGCCTCCAGGAAGCGCTTGACCGTGTCCGGCCGCACCGGCTCGGCGCCGTTCAGCGCGACCCGGACGTCGGAGAGGTCGAGATCGTCCCCCATTTGCCCGGCCGCTTCGACGGCGAGATCGAACGCGAAATTCGGCGCGGCGGTGAACACGGCCGGGTGATCGGCGAGCTGACGCAGCCATCTCACCGGACGGTGCACGAATTCGGCGGGCGACATGAACACCGATCGCGCTCCCGCGTGGACCGGCAGGCACAGCAGCTGGATCAGGCCCATGTCATGGAAGAACGGGATCCAGCCGGCGCAGGTCGTGCCCTCGTCGACGGCGTAGGCCCGGCTCGCCTGCCAGCAGGCGGCGGCGACCGCCCGGTGCGGGATCACGGCACCGGCGGGCTCCCGGGTCGACCCGGACGTGTACTGCAGGTACGCGGGGCTTTCCGGTGCGACCGGGAGCGGATCGGCCCCTGGCCCCGAAAGTTCGTCGACCACGATCAGGTGGTCCGGCGTGCCCGCTTCGCGCACCTTCGCCGCGGCGGACGAAGAGGTCAGCCAAATCCGTGCGCCGCTGTCCTCCAGCACACCGGCGAGCCTGGCCCGCTGGGAAGGGCTGCCCGGAGCCATCAACGGCACGGCGACCAGCCCGGCGGCGAGCGCTCCGAAGAACGCCAACGGGTAGTTCAGGTCCTGACCGGTGAGCACGGCGGCACGATCACCCGGCCGTGAGACCTGGCGCAGCACGCCCGCGACCACTCGCACACGCGAAACGAACTCCGTCCACGTGACCGTGCTGTCCACACCGGCGCCGTGGTCCTGGTGCGTGAACAGCGGGCGCGGGTCGGCTTCGCGAGCGAACAACCGCTCCACGATCGAGGTGCGCAGCACCTGCTCCGGCACATCCTCCGGCGACGCGGTCATATCCGGCAACGTACTGGAACCGCCGCAAGGCCGCTCGGACGGCTCGGGCCCGTGCCGATGTTAGTCCTAAGTAGACGATCGAGGGCCGGAATTCGCTCTTGTGAATTCCGGACAGAAGACCGGACATTCCTCGCCCTTTCACCGACCCCGGCCGCACACTCGGCGGGCAGTGTGTTTCTTTCCCCCGGCCTTGGAGGACTAGACCATGCGTCGAAGAATCGCCCTGGCAGTCGGCGGCGCCGCCGTCCTGACCGCGAGTCTCACATCCGCCGCCCTCGCCCCGGTCGCGCAGGCTTCCCCCGGATTGATCGCCGCCATGCAGCGGGACCTGGGGCTCTCCGCCGCGCAGGTCTCGGCCAGGCTCACCCAGGAGATGACCGCGTCGCGGGTGCTGCCCGCCGCCCAGCAGGCCGCCGGCGCGGCGTTCGGCGGCGCCTGGTTCGATCCGGCGCGCGGCGAACTCGTCGTCGGGGTGACCGACCCCGCCGTCGCCCCCGCCGTCCGGAAGGCGGGCGCCGAGCCCACCGCGGTCGCGATCAGCGCGGCCCGGCTCGACGCGGCCAAGGCCGAAATCGACCTGTCGGCCAAGACCGAGCCCGCCCCCGCCGCGGTCAGCGGCTGGCGCGCCGACCCGCGCAGCGGCAGCGTCGTGGTGGCGGTGCGGCCGGGCGGGCACGGTTCGGACGTCGACGACTTCCTGGCCAGGGCGAGGAAATCCGGTCCGGTCACGGTGGTCACCGCGCCCAAGGCCGAACCGTTCGCGGCGGGCACCGTCGGCGGCGACCCGTACTACATCAACGGGAACACCCGCTGCTCCATCGGATTCTCCGTCCACGGCGGCTTCGTCAGCGCGGGCCACTGCGGCGGCACCGGCAGCTCCGTCGTCGGCTGGGACGGCTCGGCGATGGGCAACTTCGCCGGTTCTTCCTTCCCCGGCAACGACTACGCCTTCATCCGGATCGGCAACGGCTGGTGGACCGCACCGGTCGTCCTCGGCTGGGGCACCGTCAGCGACGCGCTCGTCCGCGGCTCGTGGGTCGCGCCGGTCGGCACCTCGGTGTGCCGGTCCGGTTCGACGACGCACTGGCACTGCGGCACCGTGCTGGGGCACAACGAGACGGTCAACTACGCGCAGGGCGCGGTGCACCAGATGACCCGCACCAACGTCTGCGCGGAACCCGGTGATTCCGGCGGTTCCTTCATCACCGGTGACCAGGCGCAGGGAGTCACCTCCGGCGGCTGGGGCAACTGCCGGTCCGGCGGTGAGACCTGGTTCCAGCCGGTGAACGAGATCCTGCAGAACTACGGCTTGTCCCTCGTCACCGCCTGATCGCGCGTGAAGGCCCCCTTCCCCTTGGGTTCTAGTGGTGGTTGCAACACCTGGCTTGTTCAGGGGTTGTGTTGTTCGAGATCCGTGGAGATCGGT
>NZ_JBVHDI010000016.1:28948-195297 GCF_055563465.1 Amycolatopsis sp. NPDC000009 | reverse complement strand
GCCCCCTTGTCTTGGTGGGGGGGTATCGCTGGGGCGGGTTGCGAAAGCCACTTTCGCAACCTTCAACGTTGCTAATGTGGCTTTCGCAACGTCGCACCGCCGCGGACCCGCGCAAAAGTAGTTTCGACTTTGACCATTTTCGCGGTACGGGGTTAGGGTTCGCCGATGGAGGACGTGGACGCGGCCGGACTCGACTTCTGGTCGTTCGTGGCGCTGGCGAACCGGCGCCTCGCGCACGAGTACGGCTTCCGGCACCAGCTGGCGACCGAGGTGCTGCTGACCCTCAATCGCGCCTCCGACCTGGTGACCTACGACCTCGAAGCCGCGGTGCACCGGCCGCGCGGCCGGTCGTGGTCGGCGTTCCGGCTGCTGTTCGTGGTCTGGCTCGCCGGGCCGCTCGAACCGACGAGTGCCGCCCGGCTGACCGGGATGAGCCGGGCGGCGGTGTCGAATCTGGTCAAGACGCTGGTCGCGGAGGGGATGCTCCACCGGGTCCCGGACGAGCACGACGGCCGTTCGGTGCGGCTGTCGCTGACGGAGGCTGGGCACGAGGAGATGGTCTCGGTCTTCCGTGAGCACAACGAGCGCGAATTCGGCTGGACCAACGCGCTGACCGAGACCGAACAGCGCATCCTGGTGATGCTGCTGGGCAAGCTGATCACGAGCCGCGCCGAGTTCGGCACCCGGAGCCGCAAGTAGGCCTTCCCGTCGCAGGGAAGACCCGACTACCCTGCCCCAGAGATAGTAAAAGCATGAACTAAATCGGCGAGGAGGAGACCATGGTGGACGGCGGACGGATTCCCGCGCTCTTCGCCGGGCTGTGCGACGACGCCGCGGTGTTCCCGCCGGGCCTGGCCCCTTTGCCGGACGCCGTCACGGCACACGACCAGCACCTCGATGCCTGGTACGCCGGTCTCGTCGGCCCGCTCGTCATCGCCGCCACCGCGCTCGGCGACCTCGCCGGAGTGCTGGGGGACAGGGCGAACCCGCTGCCGGTCTCGGTGACCCTCCCCGGCGGGCCGGCGCAGCTCGACGGCGTACTCGACGCCGTGGAGAGGCTCCCGGTGAAACTCGACGCGCTCGAGATCGCCGTCCCCGAGGGAATGGGCCCGGACGAGGTGCTCGCCGCGCTTTCCCGTGCCACCGCACCGGTCTTCGTCGAGATCCCGCGCGACGACCGGCGTCTCCCGTTGCTGAGCGCCCTTTCCGGCACCGGTCACCACGCGAAGTTCCGTACTGGCGGCGTCCGTGCCGATCTGTACCCCGGCGAAGCGGAGCTCGCCGCCGCGGTGCGGGCCGCCATCGGGGCGGGTGTTCCGTTCAAGGCCACCGCCGGGCTGCACCACGCCCTCCGCAACACCGACCCGGAGACCGGCTTCGAACAGCACGGCTTCCTCAACCTGATGCTCGCGACCGATGCCGCCCTCACCGATGGCGACGCCGAAGCCGTTCTCGCCGAACGAGACGGCGCCGTCGTCGCCGGACGGCTCCGGGAGCTGGACGCGGATCGCGTCGCCGCCCTCCGCGCGGCTTTCACGTCGTTCGGCACCTGCAGTATCACCGACCCCCTGACCGAACTGGCCGGACTCGGCCTGCTCGAGGCGCCCCGAGGAGAGGCATGACCACGATCGACATCCCCGCAGGCTCGCTGTTCGGGATCGACAACCTGCCGTACGGCGTGTTCTCCGTCGACGGCGATTCCCCGCGCGTCGGCGTCCGCGTCGGCGACTCCGTTCTCGATCTGGCCGCGGCGCTCGGCGACGACGTGTTCGCCGCGCCGACGCTGAACCCGTTCATGGCACAGGGATACGACCGCTGGGTGGCGGTCCGGGAGCGGATCCGCGGCCTGGTCTCCGGCGACGTCCCCGACGGCGCGGTCCACCCGGTCGAACGGGTGACCCTGCACCTGCCGATCGAGGTCGCGGACTACGTCGACTTCTACGCCTCCGAACACCACGCCTCGAACGTCGGCAGGCTCTTCCGGCCCGACGCGGAACCGTTGCTGCCCAACTGGAAGCACCTCCCGGTCGGGTATCACGGACGGTCCGGCACCGTCCTGGTCTCCGGTACGGACATCGTGCGCCCGAGCGGCCAGCGCAAGGCCCCGGCCGAAGCGGCGCCGGTGTTCGGGCCGAGCACGCGGCTGGACATCGAGGCCGAGATGGGCTTCGTCGTCGGCACCGGAACGCCGCTGAACACCCCGATCACCCCGGATTCCTTCCCCCGTCACGTTTTCGGCGCGGTCCTGCTCAACGACTGGTCCGCCCGCGACATCCAGGCCTGGGAATACGTCCCGCTGGGCCCGCACCTCGGCAAGAGCTTCGCGACGTCGATCTCCCCTTGGGTGGTGCCGATCCTGGCGCTGGAGGCCGCGCGGATCCCGCTGCCCGGCCAGACGGATCCGGAGCCGCTGCCGTACCTGCGGGAAAGCGACCCGTGGGGCCTCGACATCGATCTGGTCATCGAATGGAACGGCGAGGAGGTCAGCCGCCCGCCGTTCCGCGAGATGTACTGGTCGCCCGCGCAGATGCTGGCGCACCTGACGGTCAACGGCGCCTCTTCGCGCACGGGCGACCTGTACGGCTCTGGCACGATCTCCGGTCCGGAGAAGCACCAGCGCGGCGCGTTCCTCGAATTGTCCTGGGGCGGCAAGGAACCGCTCACGGTCAAGGGGGAGGAGCGCACTTTCCTGCTGGACGGCGACGAGGTCGTGATCACCGGGACCGCGCCCGGCGCGAACGGCTCGCGGATCGGGTTCGGCGAGGTGCGGGGACGAGTTCTGCCGGCGAACTGAGCCGACGTGGCGGCTGCTAGAGCAAGTGTGGTGTGTCGCGAAAGCCACTTTCGGGACGTCTGATGTCCCGAAAGTGGCTTTCGCGACAGGCTGCCGGTTGCCGATGGTCCGTGACCGGAGACCTGGCGTCAAAGTTGCCCCTCTGTCACTAGGGATCACACAGGTGGGGTGGTGAAGGGCCTCTTCGCTACTCTGAGGGTAGGGAAGGGGGCCTTCACGGACCGGTGAGCACCGCCCGGTACCGACGCCCCACCGTTCAGCTACCCGGAATCCCGTTGGGCGGCGGCCCGTCGTTCGCGGCGGAGTCGTCCGCCTTTATGGGTGCCTCGCCGAGGTCGGTCACCAGGACCGGTGTCAGATCCTTGCCGACGCCGCCCTGGAGTTCGACCACCGACATGCCGGAGATGCCCAGATGGCTGTCGCCGGTGTAGCGGAACGGCGCCAGACCCGGTCCCTCGAACGTCTTCCCGGACTGCTGGATCACCTCGACGAGACGCTCACGCGTCAGGTCCTTCCCGGCCGCCTTCAACGCCTGGACGAACGTGTACGCCTGCGCCATCCCGTAAATGCGGTAGTTCGTCAGGTCGCCGCCCTTGCCGTGCGCCTTCCAGACGTTCTGCCACAGCTTCGTCCAGGCGTTGTCCGGCGCGTCGACGCCGGGCAGGTACTCGGTGGTGACCACGCCGTCGATGAGCGACGCGCCGTTGGTGACCTTGCCTTCGGAGAACCGTGCGAGCAGTGATCCGACGAGCGCGGGATCGGAGCCGACGTTGCTGTAGAACCACTTCGGCTTGAAACCGATCTTCAGCGACGCCAGCTGGGAGAGCGCGGTGTACGACGGAACGGTGAAGCCCAGCACCAGGTCCACGCCCGCTGCCTTGAGTTTCGCGATCTGTGGCGCGATGTCGGTGTTGCCGGGCGAATACTTCGCGACCTCCACGATCTGCTGGCCGAGATGACGCCGGGCGCCCTTTTCACCGTCGCGGCCGAAGTCGTCGTCCTGGAGGAACAGGCCGACCTTGGCGTTCGGCAGGTTCTTCCGCACCCAGTCGCCGATGATCTTGCCTTCGATCTCGTAGTCCGGCTGCCAGCCGAAGGTGAACGGCGCCTTCTTCGGATCGTCGCCCCAGCGCAGCGAACCCGACGACACGAACAGGTCCGGCACCTTGGAGTTGTTCAGGAAATCGACGACGGCGCTGTGGGTCGGCGTGCCGAGGCCGCCGACCATCGCGAAGATCTCCTCCTTGAGCACCAGTTCGTCGGTGACGGCGCTCGTGGTGGTCGGGTTGTAGCCGTCGTCCTTCACCACGAACTCGATCTTGCGGCCGTCGACGCCGCCGTTCGCGTTCACGTAGTCGTAGTAGGCCTGATGACCGCTCGGGATCTCGCTGTAGCCCGGCGCGGCGACCCCGGTCAGCGGGAAATGCGCCCCGATCTTGATGGTCGTGTCGGTGACGCCGACCGTCGAACCCTTCTGCTCGCCCTCGGGTCTGCCGCCCGCGCCGCAGGCGGCGGTGACCGTGACGGCCAGGAAGACGGCCACGGCCTTGGTCCAGCGTTTCATGAAGTTCTCCTCCGGTGAATGAGTTTCCGCAGCCCGCCGGCGAGACCGGCGGGTGCGAGCAGCACGATCAGGACGGTGACCAGGCCGTAGATCAACGGCGCCAGATGCGCGGCCTGCACGTCGGACAGGCCGAGATCCGTACCCGCGCCGGTCACCAGCGGCGGCAGGAAGGTCAGCAGCGCGGCTCCCGCGAGCGCTCCGGTCAGGCTCCCGAGCCCGCCGAGCACCACCGCGGACACCAGCAGCAGCGACAACGTCAGCGCGAACCCGCTCGGCGCCGCCAGCCGCGCTGACAACGCCATCAGCGCTCCGGCCAGCCCGGCGCACCCCGCACTGACCACGAAGGCCCGCACCCGCGTGCGGCCGAGGTCGATCCCGGCGAGTTCGGCGGCCACGTCCTCGTCGCGCACCGCCCGCCAGTCGCGTCCGACGCGGCCGCGGGAAAGGTTCGCCAGCAGGACGAACACCACGATCACCGCGAGCCACGAAAGGTAAGCGAGGTAACGGATCGACGTGAGTTCCTGCCCGGTGACGAAGTACGCCGCGTCCGCCAGCCAGCCGGGGATCTCCGGCATCCGCACGGGTAAGCCCTGCTCGCCGCCGAGCGCTTCGCCGAAGAACAACGGGATCCCGGGGACCGCGACGGCGAGCGCGAGCGTCGCCCCGGCGAGATACGGCCCGTGCAGCCTGGCCGCGGCGACGCCCACCAGGGCCCCGACCGCCAGCGTGATCACCATCGCCAGCGCCAGGATCACCGGCAGCGGAAGGAATTCCGACTTCAGCAGGAGTGCCGTCGAGTACGCGCCGACGGCCATCAGGGCGCCGTGCCCGAGTGAGAGCTGCCCGTTGAGCCCGGTCAGGACGGTCAGGCCGCCGGCCGCGATCGCGAAGTACGCCATCGTGGTGAGCTGCGAGGTCAGGAACGGTCCGGAGCTTTCCAGGACCAGTACGACGACGACCAGCGCGGCGAGCGCGATCAGCAGAGTGCGGCGTGGCATGTCAGACCCTCCGCTCACGGACGCTCGCGAACAGACCACCGGGTTTCAGGAGCAGCACCACCATGAGCAGCGCCAGCGCGGCGAGCGGTACCAGTTCCGAGCCGACGTAGCCGCTCACCAGGCTCAGCGACAGGCCGAGGACGACGCCGCCGACGACCGCGCCGACCGGGCTGTCGAGCCCACCGAGCACCGCGGCGACGAAACCGTACACCACCACACCGTCCATATAGGACGGATGAACGAGGCCACCGCCGGCGATCAGCAGTCCGGACAGCGAACCGGCGAGCGCGGCCAGCGCCCAGCCGAGGGTGAGCATCCGCCCGACCCGCACGCCGAGCAGGCGCGCCACCTCCCGGTCGAAGGCGGCGGCCCGCATCCGCAGGCCCAGATCGGTGCCGCGGAACAACAGCACGAGCCCGATCAGCACCACCCCGACGGCGGCGATGGTGAACACGCCGAACCCGGTCAGCGCGATCGTCGTGTCGCCGACCCGGAAACCGGTGAGCCCGAACGGCGCCGGGAACGACCGGTACCGCGAGCCGAACACCAGCGCCGCCAGCGCGTGCAGCACGATGAACAGCCCGAGGGTGAGGATGACGGCGTTGATCTCGGGTTTCCCGGAGACGAACCGGATCACGAACCGTTCCACGAGCGCGCCGAGCACCAGGCCCGAAAGCAGCGCCACGGCGAAACCGGCCCAGTACGACCAGCCCGCGTCGATCAGGACCAGCGCGACGTAGGTGGTGATCATCGCCATCGGCGCCTGCGCGAAGTTCACGATCCGCGTCGCCCGCCAGATGAGTACGAGCGCCAGCGCGAATGCGGCGTAGACCACGCCCAGCGTCAGGCCGGTGAGCGCGGTGGTCAGCAGTTGCTGCACAGGGCTCCCTTTCTCCGGGGGTGACGCGCCGAGCCGGTCACCGGTGAGCCGTGGGGGCGTCGCGAAAGCCACTTTCGGGACGTCTGATGTCTCGAAAGTGGCTTTCGCGACATGGTCGTGTGGTCCACGGGGCTCCCTTTCAGAATCCGAGGTAGGCGTGCCGGAGGGCGTCGTCCGCGACGAGCGCGGCCGCGTCCCGCCGGACGACGACCTGACCGAGGTTGAGCACGACGCCGTGGTCGGCGATGGACAGCGCGCTGCGCGCGTTCTGCTCGACCAGCACGACGGCCAGCCCTTCGTCGTGTACGAGACCGCGCAGCACGCCGAAGATCCGCGTCACGATCCGGGGCGCGAGCCCCAAGGACGGTTCGTCCAGCAACAGCACCTTCGGCCGGGAGAGCAGCGCGCGGCCGATGACCAGCATCTGCCGTTCCCCGCCGGAAAGGACGTGCGCGAGACCGTTCTTGCGGTCGGCCAAGGCGGGGAAGAGGTCGTAGATCCGGCGGAGATCGGCCGCCGTCGCGCGGCCGCGTGCCCCGAGCGCGCCGAGCCGCAGGTTCTCCTCGACGGTCAGCTCGGCCAGCACGCCGCGGCCTTCGGGGACGTGCGCGAGCCCGAGGGCGGGAAGGTCCTCTGTGGACACTCGGTGCAAGTCTCGGCCCGCGAAGGAGATACCACCGCCTGTCGGCGGCACAAGGCCCGAGATGGTGCGCAACAAGGTGGTCTTGCCCGCGCCGTTCGCGCCGAGCACCGCGGTGATCTCGCCTTCCTCGGCCGAAAGGCTCACGGAATCGAGCGCGCGCACCGGGCCGTAGCCCGCCGAGAGGTTCTCAACGGTCAGCACCGGCCACCTCCTCGCCGAGGTAGGCCGCCTGGACCGCCGGATCCGCGCGGATCTCGTCCGGGGTGCCGCGGGCGATGACCCTGCCGAAGTCCAGCACCACGATCTCGTCGCAGACGCCCATCACCAGATCCATGTGGTGCTCCACGAGCATCACCGACATACGTTCGGTCAGGCCGCGGACCAGCGCGCCGACCTCGCCGATCTCGGCCGACGACAGGCCGCCCGCCGGTTCGTCGAGCAACAGCAGGTCGGGTTCGCTCACCAGCGCCCGTGCCAGCGCGACCCGTTTCCGCACCGGATACGGAAGGCTCGCGGGATACCGATGGGCGACGTCGGTGATGTCGAACGCCTCCAGTTGGGCCATCGCTCGCTCGGTCAGCGCCTTCTCGTCCTTCGTCATGCCCAGCAGCGAGGACCAGAAGCCGGATTTCGCGTGCCTGCCCGCGCCCGCGAGGACGTTGTCCAGCACGGTCATCCGGTCGAACAGGCCGAGTTCCTGCAGGCTGCGGGAGAGCCCGAGGCCGGCCAGCTGATGCGGGCGCAGCCGCCGCAGTTCCGCCCCGCGCCAGGTCAGCGCGCCGGTGTCCGGGCGGACGAAACCGCACGCGACGTTGAAGAGCGTGGTCTTGCCCGCCCCGTTCGGGCCGATCACCCCGAGCACCCGCCCCGGCGCGACGGTCAGGGAGACGTCCGACAAGGCGACGAGACCACCGAAGGTCACCGACACGCCGGACATCTCGAAGGTCGACAGGGTCACGCAAGAACTCCCAACGGAGAGAGGGGGTCCCGGCGCGGGCGCGCCGGGACCGAGGACACTCAGGCGTGCGGACACGTGTTCCGGTAGTCGCTGATCGTGCGGTCGTCCGGGGCGGGGCAGAGGAACTGCTCGTAGCGGGTGTCGTTGTCCACGAACCGCTTCAGCCACGAGATCGTGTACTTGGCCATGGTCGTGTTCGCCGTGTTCGGGAAGAAGTGGCTGGCGTTGTCCAGCTCCATGTACGCCTTCTCCGACGAAGCGGGAATGCTGGTGTAGAACGGGATCGAGTGCGACGCCACCGGCGCGACCGTGTCGGACTCGCCGCCGATGACGAACGTCGGCACCCGCAGCGAGGACCACGACTTCTGCGTGTTCCACGCCGCGAGCGGCACCGCGGCCTGCAGCGACGGCCGGTCCTGTGCCGCTTCGAGCGAGCCACCGCCGCCCATCGAGTGGCCCGCCACCGCGAGCCGGGTGGTGTCGACGCGGGAGCGGACGGTGCTGCGCTGGGTCAGGTAGTCGAGCGCGGCCAGCAGCTGGTCACCGCGGCTGTCGGGCTGGTCGTAGATCGTGTTGGTGTCGATCGTGAACACCACGAAGCCCTGCGAGGCCAGCCGCGGGCCCATCCACGCGATGCTCGACTGGGTCGCGGTGAACCCCGGCGAGATGGCGACCGCGCCGAACGTGCCCTGCGCGGTGCTGGTGGGGTAGTAGATGGTTCCGCCGCCGAAGCCGGTGACGGCCAGGCTCGACACGGAGGTCTGGGATACCGCGAACGAGCCGCGGGAGGCTTCGATGCTGCTTTCCGTCGGGTCGGGTCCTCGTTCGTAAGGGTTCTCGGCGGCGTAGGCCGCGGGGGCGACAGTGAGTGCCGCGACGGTGGCCAGTCCACAAAGGATCCGGGTCGTACTACGCATGGTGCCGTCTCCGTTCGCCGTTGAACACGGTCCGTGGTGATGGACTGTGGCAAACGGCCGGAGTGCGCTGCATCGGTGAAATCGCCAGTCTTGCTCCGCGACCGTTCCCGCCGGGCTCCTCGCCCGTACGATCGGCGATCGTGAACCCCTCAGCCGAGGACATAGTCCGCACAGCGGCGCGGTGGATCGATCGCGGCGTCCGCGTCGACACCTCCGCCTTCGCCCACGATCTGGGCATCTCGCGCAGCACCCTGTTCCGCCGCGTCGGCAACCGGGAAGACCTGCTCGGTGATGCCCTCTACTACCTGTCCGAGCGCACCCTGACGGCCGCCGCGCGCACCTGGGAGCGCGAAGAGGGCGACGTGGTGCGCAACGCGGCCGGTGAACTGCGCTGTCTTTCGATCATGCGCGAGTACCGGTCCGTGCTGGCGGCGAGTACCGGGTTCCGGCGCTTCCTCGACGACGAACCGGTGCTGGCGATCAGGCTGCTGACCGACCCGGACGGACGCGTCCAGCCGAGGGTGATCGCGGCGCACGTCGAGCTCCTTCGCCGCGACGTCGAGGCAGGCGGCTTCGAGCCCGCGGTCGGCTTGGACAGCCTCTGTTACGCCATCGTGCGGCTCGGGGAGGCGTTCCTGTACTCGGACGTCCTCGCGTCCCGGACACCCGATCTCGAAGCGGCGTCGACGCTGCTCGGAGCGCTCGTGGAAGGACGGGTGCCGAGCAAGACCTTGTGAAACACTTGCGCCTGGTGTTTCATCGAAAGGGATTTCGAGGAGGCGCCGATGCCTGTGTACCCGCTGCGGGGGAGGGACGACCTCTTCGGCGGGCTGCGGTCGGCTGACGGCCGCGCCGTGCTCGTCCGCGGTGCGGAAGGGCTGGGGAAATCCGCCCTGCTCACCGAGCTGCGCGCCACCCTCGGCGTCCGCCTCGTCGGTCTGCGGGGCCTGCGGGCGGAAAGCGAGCTGCCCTACGGCGCCCTGCAGCGGATGTTCGGCGCGCCGGTCTCCGGCGGCGCGGAGACGAGGGACCGGCTCGGCGCGGTTTCGGCGCCGACGATCTGCTGGGTCGACGACGCGCACTGGGTCGATCCGGAGTCCTTGGCGGCGCTCGGTTTCGCCGCCAGGCGACTGGCGGGCGCCCCGGTCGGGATGGTGCTCGCCTCGCGGTCCGGATCCGACGAGTTCGACTCCGTCGAGCTTCCGCCGTTGACCGATTCCGCCGCCGATCAGGTCCTGCGTGATCGCGGCGTACCCGCCGGGGTGCGCCCGCAGCTGGTCGAACTGGGTGGCGGGAACCCGGCCGACCTGGTCGCGCTGGCGGCTTCGCTGACACCCGCTCAAGCGGCCGGACGGGAGCCGGTTTCGCCGATCCTGCGGGAGCGTCTGTCTCGTTACGCGGCCGAGCTCGACGCGATGCGGCTCGACGAACGTCTGCGGTTTCTCGCCACCTGCATGGACTTCTCCGCGAGGAAGGCGACCTGGTACGCGGCGGCTTCCCCGGCCGACCGCAGGGCGGCGCACGCGCGGCTGGCCTCCGCCGAGGAGGGGCCCGACGCGCTCTGGCATCGCGCGATGGCCGCCGCCACGCCGTCCGAGCCACTCGCGGACGCGCTCGCCGCGGCACCGGCGCTGGATCACGCGGCCGCGGCCAGGCAGCTCGAACGCGCCGCCGCCCTGACCGCCGATCCGGCCACGCGGGCGGCCCGGCTGCTGGCGGCGGCGGACGCGGCCTGGCAGGCGGGCAGACCGGGCTGGGCGCGCCTACTGCTGTCCAAAGTAGACACCGAACCGGGTGCGGTGGCGTTGCTGCACGGGGAGATCGAGCTGCGTGACGGCGATCCCGCCGTCGCCACCCACGAACTGGGCGCGGCGGCGGAACTGCTGCCCGATCCGGCGGGCGCGCTCCTGCTGGCGGGTGAGGCGCGGAGGCTCGGTGGTGACCTGAGCGGCTACCGGGCCCTCGCCCGGACCGTCCCGGCGGGCGACGAGCTGGCCTCCGCGCATTTCCACGGTCTGACCTCGGTTTACGCCGGCCGTCACGAGGACGCCGTCGCTCCCTTGACGGACGCCGTCGCCAAGGGGATGGCGGGCTCGGACGTCGCCGGGGCCGTCTGGGCGGCCGAAGCGGCCTTCGCCCGCGGGCATGCCGAACGGGCGCACGAATACGCGGCAGCGGCCGTGAGCCGCGCGCGCCTCGGCAAACGGCACGCCGAGCTGCCGTGGGCGCTGATCTACCTGTCGCTCTCGGCCATCGCGCTCGACCGCCTCCCCTGTGCGCGGGCGGCGTCCCGCGACGGGCTGCGCGCACCGCACAACCTGCGGATGGAGCATCTGACGTTGCTGGGCTTGGCCGCCGCCCTGCTCGGTGACCGCGTACCGGAGCTGGACGAGGCGGCCGAGGGGATCGCCGAACGCGGCCTCGGCAGGCCCGCCGCGGTCGCCGCGTGGGCGAACGCCTGTCTGGACCTGGCCGAAGACCGGCCCGACGACGCGTTGAGCAGGCTCGAAGATCTCGCCTCGGGTGTGTCCGGCGACCAGCCGGTGATCCGGGTGCTGGCCACGCCGCAGCTCGTCGAAGCGGCCGTCTGTTCCGGGCGGCCCGAACGCGCGCCGGCCGCGCTGGAGGTGTTCGACCGCTGGACCCTCGCGGGCGCGGAACCCTGCTGGCTCGCGCTGAGCCACCGCTGTCACGCGCTGACCGCGCCGGATCCGGAGACCGCGGAACGGCGATTCCGGCTGGCCATCGAAGCGCACCGGCGGGCGGGCGGCGCGATGGAACTCGCCAGGACCCGGTTCGCGTACGCCACTCTGCTGCGAAGGCGCCGCCGGACCCGCGATGCCCGCGACCAGTTCCGCGATGCCTTGCGGGGCTTCGAAAACGTCGGCGCCGCCCGCTTCGCCGAACGGGCGAGGGCCGGGCTGCGGGCGACCGGCGAGACCGTCGACTCGCCGCACCGTTCGCTCGCCGGGCTCACCCCGCAGCAGGACGCCATCACCCGGCTGGTGGCGGCGGGGGAGACGAACAAGGAGATCGCGCGGCGGCTGGTGATCAGCCATCGCACGGTGGATCACCACCTGCGGAACATCTTCACGGCACTGGGGGTGCGGTCCCGCGTGGAGCTCGCGCGCCGCGTCACCGCCGGGGAGCGAACTGCTCGTGAGTGGTAAGGACGGTTAGAACCGTCCTTACCACTCACGAGGTCTCGTCACGCGCAGGCCAGGACCGGGGCCTGCGGACGTCCGCCGCCGTGCAGGTCGCTCAACGGAACCCTGGCCAGCCCGAGGATCGCCTGCGCGGTCGCGCGCGGGGCGGTCGACGGGTTCGGGCCGGTGGCGTCGTAGGCGATCGCGCCGCGGTCCGGCTCGGCGCCGGCGCAGCCGGTCTGCAGCGACCGCAGGAATCCCCGCGCCTTGACGGCTGCGGCGGGGCGATGCCCGGCCAGCGCCTGAGCGGCGAGGCCGGTGCTGTTGGCGTTCGGCGCGTTGGTGCCGAAACCGAAGCCGCCGTTCGGGTGCTGCTTGGTGACCAGCCAGGAGGTGCCCTCGGCGGCGTTCACCGCGTCACCGGTGGCGCGCAGGGCCTGGACGACCGTCGCGGTCGCGTCGACGTCGCTCGTGCACGTCGCTTCGCCGAAGTTCTGCGGGAAACCGCCGTCGGGGCACTGGCTGCCCGCGAGGAACGCCACGGCCTGCGCCGGCACGTCGCCGATGCGGTCCAGCGCCAGCAGGGCGAGCGACTGCGAGAGGGCGTTGGAGTAGTCGCCGTATTCGGACCGGTCGGAGAACCGGCCGGACGGCGTGAGCAGCGAGAGCAGCCCCGCCTTCAGGTCGACGCCGCCGAACGACGCCGGGTCCTTGCCGCGGATCTGCGCGGCGAGGAGCAGCTTGGCGTGCGCGCCCGCGTACGCCTCCGTGCCACCGCCGACGTAACCCGTGGTGATCTCCGGTTTCGCCAGCCACGCGATCGCCTTGCCCGCGTTCGCGTCCGACACCCCGGCCGCGGCGAACGCGAAGATCGCGTCGATCGTCAAACCCTGGTCGGGGAACTTCTGGCCGCCGAAGTCGGCCTCGAACCTCTCCCCGTCGGTCAGCTGCCTCGCGAGCCAGCCCGCGGCCGCGTCCGCCTTGTTGTGGGTGGCCGCGGCCGCCGCCGGAGCGGCGACCAATCCGATGCCGCACAGCATGGCGACAGCGAAAACCAAACGTCTCATGAGAACCCTTTCCCGCACTTCCACGACAGGAGTCGGTGACACCGCGCGACGTGGGTGACCGGGCTCGCCTGGAGGGCACACCGTTGCGGGACAGCGCCGGACTCTCACCGGACTTCCCCCACGACCGCGCTGAATCGGACGAACCGAAGACTACCGCCGAGCGCAAAGGCCGGTGTGATCCTGGTGACCGACCTGGTCAGCGGTGCCTGCCGGAGGTGATCGGGTGTTAACCTCGGCTGGCTCGACAACAGAACACCGCCGCCCGTGACGGGGAAGCCGGTCGAAATCCGGCGCTGTCGCGCAACCGTAGGCCCTTCACCAGGGCGAGCCGGGATACCGAACGGGCGGATGAACGAACCACTGTCGCGATAAACAGGGGTGACCGCGGCGTCCCGCGCCGTCCTCCGTCACGCCGCAAGGAGGAGTCATGCGCCGCGGGTATCTGGCCGCGACGGCGTTCGCCGTCAGTGTCGGCGTGGTCGCCGCGCTGCTCACCGGAACGGCCACCGCCGCGAACGACCCCGGTGCCGCGCAGGCGAATTCCCGTTGGCTCGCGACGAAGCTGAAGCCGGACGGCACGATCGAGAACCCCTTCGGCGGCGAACTGCCCGACCACGGCCTGATGCTCGACGTGCTCTTCGCTCTGTACGCGTCGGGCGACGGCGCCAAGGCCGAGCCGATCATGAAGTTCCTCGACGACGAAGGCCACGCGAGCGACTACTTCACCTGGGAAAAGCTTGTTCCCGCACCTGGATTCGACAAGGTCGTCGTCGGCGGTTCGCTGGCCAAGATGCTGGTCGCCACCCAGGTCTCCGGCCGGGACCCGCGAAACGTCGACGGATACGACCTGATCGCCGAGACCCACGCCGCGATCGTGCGCAAGGGCCCCGACAAGGGCAGGATCAGCGACTACACCAAAGATCCGGAGATCACCGGCCCGGTGAACAACGACGCGAACCTGTTCGGCCAGGCGCTCGGCGTCATCGGGCTCGCCGCGGCGGGCGAGAACGACCGGATCGCCATCGACAGGTTGCTGGCCCAGCAATGTTCCGATGGCTACTTCCGCCTCGTCTTCAACTACATCCCGACGAACGAGACCGGTGACCACGTCACGCCGGACGGCCGCAAGATCTCGACCTGCGACGAGGGGAAACCGCTCGACCTGTCGCCGTCGGACGGCGACGCCACCGGTCTCGGGCTCTCGGCGCTGCTGGCCGCAAGGAAGGCGGGCGCGACCGGACTCGACGCCCCGATCGCCAAGACCGTCTCGTGGCTCAAGGCGAACCAGAGCGCCGGTGGCGGCTGGGGTGGTGGCGTCAGCACCGAAGCGCCGAACACCAACAGCACCGGCCTGATCGTCCAGGCACTCGCCGACGCCGGCGGCGCGGACGCGGCGGTGGACAAGGGCGTGCGGTACCTCAAATCCGCGCAGGCGAACGCCGCCGCCGACGCCGGTACCAAGCTCGCGGGTGAGCTCGGCGCGATCGCCTACAATCCCGCCGCCTACGAGGCCGCGCGCACCTCGGGGATCAGTGGGCTCGACACCTGGATCCGCGCGGGTGCCCAGGCTTCGCTCGGGTTGGCGCAGGTCGGCTTCTACGCGCTCGCGAAGGGTGACAGTCCGCCGCCGACCAGCGGCGCACCGGCTCCCACGACGACCACCATCACGACCTCGGTGACACCGCCGCCCAAACCCAGGAAGGCGGGCACGCCCGCCGGTGTCCAGGTGAGGGCTGGGACGGCGATCGCCACCCCGGACACGGCGACACCGGCCGCCCGCCTCGCCGCCTACCTGGCGAACCGGCTCGCCGGCGGCGACCACGTCGAGGTGACCGAGGACGGCAAGACCTACGTCGACTACGACGCCACCGCCGACCTGGTGCTGGCCCTGCGAGCGCTGGACCAGCAGCCGGACGCGGTCGCCCGCGCGTCACAGTTCCTGCTGAAGCCGGAAGCCGTCCAGGCCTACGCCCACGGCGCGCCCTATGAACAGGGTGAGGCGTCGTACGCCGGGCCGCTCGCGAAACTCGTGCTCGTCGCCGAGTTCGCGAAGTCTGATACCGCCGGGCAATTGCGCGCCGATCTGGTGAAGCTGCGTGATACCGACGGCAAGTTCACCGACACCGGATCGTTCGCCGACGCCGACGAGACCGTGGAGCGGCACGCTTGGGCGGTGCTCGCCACCGTGGCCGATCCCGGTCCCGCGATCGAACTGCTGCTATCCCGCCAGTGCGCCGATGGAACGTTCCCGAAGCACCTCGACACCGTGGAATGCGGCTCCGGCGACCTCGCCGCGACCGCTGCCGCGGTCACCGCGCTGGCCGCCCGTCCGCATACCGACGCCGCGCCCCCGTCCAGGCGCCCCGACGGCTGGACCGAGCGGCGGATGTCGGCGTTCGTCGCCGCGGCGGGCGCGCTCGGCGTCCGGCCGACCGGCGAGGGCATCGTCACCGGCGAGGGCGGAGAGCCGGACGTCGCGCTGAGCGCCGCCGTCGCGGCCGCGCGGCAGGCCGCCGGCCTCGACGCGAGCGGAACGGCGCGGTCACTGGGCAAGCTGGTCCAGGCCGACGGTGGTTTGGCCAAGGGATCCGCCGGGGAGAGCGATTTCCCGACCAGTCTGGCCGCCGCGCAAGGAGTCGCGGGCCGCTCTTGGCTGACCGCGGCCGATTCGCCGCTCTCGCCCGCGATCCGGCTCCCGTTGTCCGAGGCGACTCCGTCCGGCAACCAGGTGCTGGCCGCGGAGCAGTCCAGTTCGCCACCGTCGTGGCTCATCTGGGGGCTCGCGGGGCTGGCCGTCCTGCTGCTGCTCACCACGATCGCCCTGGTTTTCGTCCTACGCCGTTTCATCAAGAAATAGGGGGCAACACCATGAAGAGACTGCTCGCCGTCACGTCCGTCCTCATCGGACTGATCGGGCTTTCCGCCGCACCCGCGAACGCGGTCGACACCACCAAGGGTTACAACGGGATCTGCACCGGGCCCGACGCGCTCACCGGCGTCACCGTCGAGGTCGACTTCCAGGAGCTGGACGGTAACGGCGGGACCGCGGCGCCGACGATCACCCGCTGCTCGCCCAACGCCGCACCGGGCACCACCCGTACGGGCATCAAGGCGTTGCAGGACGCGGGGATCGCGGTCGCCGGCACCGCCCGCTGGGGCCTCGCTTTCGTCTGCCGCCTGGAAGGCCGCCCGGCCGCGACGGAGACCATCCCGCTGTCGTCCAACCCGAACTACAAGGAAGCGTGCGTCACCACGCCTTCCCCCGGCGCGTACTGGGGTTACTGGCACGCCGACGGCTCCGGCACGACCTGGACCTACAGCACTACGGGCGCCCTCAACCGCACCGTGACACCCGGCGGCTTCGAGGGCTGGTCGTTCTCACTGAACAAGTCGGCGACGACCAACCCGCCGCCCGGTGTCACGCCGAGGAACCCGGCCATCCCGTGAGGAGGGTCCTTCCCTTGGTGGCGGCGGTCTTCCTGATCGCCGCCACGGCACCGTCCGCGCAGGCCGTCGACCAGGGCAAGGGGTATCCCGGGTTCTGCAAGGACGACACCGGGGTCACCGTGGTGGTGGACTTCCAGCAACTCGGCGGCACGGCCATCGTCCGCTGCAATCCCCAGGCCACGCGCGGCACCGGGCTGGACGCGCTCAAGGGCGCCGGTTTCCAGATCGCCGGGGTGCAGCGCTGGGGCGAGTCGTTCGTCTGCCGGATCGAGAACCGCCCGTCCGCGGCCGAGAACATCCCGGTCAGCGGCCGCGGGGAGTACGCGGAGACGTGTGTCGACACGCCTCCCGCGCAGGCCTATTGGTCCTACTGGCACGCCTCGAACAACTGCGCGTGGGACTACAGCCAGTGGGGGCTCAAGAACCGCGATTTCACCCCCGGTGGATTCGAGGGCTGGTCGTTCTCCTTGAACGCCACCGCCAAGAGCAACCCCGTCCCGCGGGTCTCCGCCGTGCGGCCCGGCACCGAGAGCCGGCCTTGCGTGCAGCGCGAAGAGGCCAAGCCGGCCACCGGCGATCCCGGCGAGCGGCAACAGCGACCGCAGCCGGGGAACGGTCCGCAGCAAACGGCTGGTGGCGAACCGAGTGCCGGGGAAGCCCCCGCCGCGGGTCCGGGTACCGGCGCGCTGCCGCCGCCCAAACCGCGTCCGAGCGCGTCTGCCCGGCCGACGGCACCGGACCCGTCCTTGAACGTCGCGTTCACCGGCGGTGAGAACGCCGGGGACGTCAACGCGGCGATGGAACGCGAGTCCGGGGCCAGCGACTGGGCACCCTGGGCGGCGGGTGCCGCGGTACTGGCGTTGTGCCTGGCTGGATTCCTGATGGCACGCAGACGCAAACGCGCACAAGGAGTCTGATGACGTCCTACTTCCTGCCGCGCGACCTGCATCCGGCCGCGTGGTGGGTGTGGGCGCTGGGTCTCGCCGTCGCCGCGACCCGCACGACGAACCCGTGGCTGCTGCTGACCATCGTGGCGGTCGCGGGGTACGTCGTCGTGGCCCGGCGCGGCGAGGCGCCGTGGGCGCTGGCGTTCCGGCTCTACCTGTACCTCGGCGCGTTCATCGTCGCGATCCGCGTGTTCTTCCGCGTCGTGTTCGGCGGCGCCGAGGGATCGACAGTCATCCTGCGGCTGCCCGAGATCCCGCTGCCGGAGTGGGCGGCGGGTATCCGGCTCTTCGGCGACGTGTCCGCGGAATCGTTGCTTGGCGGGCTCTACGACGGGATGCGGCTGGCGGCGATGGTGATCTGCCTCGGCGCGGCCAACGCGCTCGCGAACCCGAAACGGCTGCTCAAGGCGATGCCACCGGCGTTGTACGAGGTGGGCACGGCGGTGATCGTCGCGCTGTCGGTGTTCCCGCAGCTGGCCGAAAGCGTGCTGCGGGTCCGGCGGGCCCGCAAACTGCGCGGCGGTCCGGGCAAGAAGAAGATGAAGACCCTGCACACCGTCCTCATCCCGGTACTGGAGGACGCGCTTTCGCGGTCGTTGCAGCTGGCCGCGTCGATGGACTCGCGTGGCTACGGCCGGGCGGGACCGGCCGGGGCGCGGACCAGGCTGATCACGGGAACGCTGATGATCGCCGGCCTGCTCGGTGTCTGCGTCGGCGTTTACGCCACTTTGGACGGTTCGACGCCCCGATACCTCGCCGCGCCGGTGCTTTCGGCGGGAGTCGTGGTCGGCCTGGTCGGCTTCTGGTCGGCGGGTAAGCGGGTCCGGCGCACGCGGTACCGGCCAGATCGCTGGCATCTGCCCGAAATCGTCGTCGCCGTCAGCGGGATCGGGGTCGCGGTGACCCTGTTCGTGACCTCCAGCGTGGACCCGATGAACATGAACCCGTCCCTGATCGACCTGTCCTGGCCGTCGTTGTCGTGGGTGCCGTTGCTCGGGGTGCTGATCGGCGTGCTGCCCTCGTTCCTGACTCCGGCCCCCGAACCTCCTTACGCCGCACTAGAAGAAGAAGCCCGCACATGATCGAACTCGACCACGTCTCCTTCACCTACCACGGCCGCGCCGAACCGGTGCTGTCCGACGTCACGCTGTCCATCGGTGAAGGCGAACTCGTGCTGTTCGCGGGCCGGACGGGTGCGGGCAAGTCGACGCTGCTCGGCACGATCAACGGTCTCGTCCCGCATTTCACCGGTGGCCACCTCGAGGGCACGGTGTCCGTCGACGGTGTGACGACGCGGTCCCGGCCGCCGCGCGAGTTCGCCCATCTGGTCGGCGTCGTCGGGCAGGACCCGCTCGCGGGCTTCGTCACCGACACGGTCGAGGACGAGCTCGCGTACGGCATGGAGCAGCTCGGCCTGAGCCCGCAGGTGATGCGCCGCCGGGTGGAGGAGACCCTCGACCTCCTCGGCATCGCCGAACTGCGCAGGCGCGCGCTGCGGACGCTGTCCGGCGGGCAGCAGCAGCGGGTGGCCATCGGTTCGGTGCTGACCACGCACCCCAAGGTGCTGGTGCTGGACGAACCGACGTCGGCCCTGGATCCGACCGCGGCCGAGGAGGTGCTCGCGACACTGGCCAGGCTGGTGGAGGATCTCGGCACGACGGTGCTGATGGCCGAGCACCGCATGGAACGCGTGATCCCCTTCGCGGACCGGATGATCCACGTCCCCGGCAGCGGGGGAGTGATCGACGGAACGCCGCCGGAAGTGTTGAAGGACATGCCGATCGCGCCACCGATCGTCCACTTGGGACGGTTGGCGGGCTGGGATCCGCTGCCGATGTCGGTGCGTGACGCCCGGCGGCGCGCTTCGTCGCTGACCCTCGGGACGCCCGCCGCGCGAAGCACCACCGTCGGCGAAGAGCTGCTTTCCGCGTCCGGGGTGGTCGTGCGGTACGGGCCGAAGGTCGCCGTGCGGGAGGTCGATCTGTCCCTGCGCGCCGGCGAGGTGCTCGCGATGATGGGGCGCAACGGCTCCGGGAAGTCTTCGCTGCTGTGGGCGGTGCAGGGCTCCGGGCCCCGGCAGGGCGGCAAGGTCACCGTCGAAGGCAAGGACCCGAAGACGCTGAGCAGCGCCGCGGCCCGGGCACTCGTCGGCATGGTGCCGCAGACCGCGAGCGACCTGCTGTACCTCCAGACGGTCGCCGCCGAATGCGAAGCCGCGGACGCGGAATCGGGTGCGGAGCCGGGGCATTGCCGGGGCCTGCTCGACAGGCTCGCTCCGGACATCGACCCCGCGTCGCATCCGCGTGACCTGTCCGAGGGCCAGCGGCTCGCGCTGGTGCTCGCCGTGCAGTTGTCGGCCGCCCCGCGGATCATGCTGCTGGACGAACCGACTCGCGGCCTCGACTACACCGCGAAGGCGGCGCTGGCGCGGATGATCGCTTCGCTGACGGCCGAGGGCAAGGCGATCGTCGTGGCCACCCACGACGTCGAGTTCGTCGCGACGATCGCGCACCGGGTGATCGTGATGGCGGAAGGCGAGGTCGTCTCGGACGGTCCGACCGGCGAGGTGCTCGGCGGTTCCCCGGCGTTCGCCACGCAGATCGCGAAAATCCTCGGCGAGCCTTGGCTCACGGTCGAAGAGGTCCGATCGGCGCTTCCGCAGGAGGTCCCGTGACCGCGGCAGCCCCGATGACACCGATGGCCCCGGCGGTCCGGCTCGGCCCGCGCTCGGCGACCGTGCTCGGCCTCGCGTCGCTCGCGGGACTGATGATGTTCGTCTGGCCGCTCCTGGTCCGGGTCGAGCCGCAGTCGATGCAGCACGGCTCGGACGCGCCGTTCGTGTTCATCGGGATCCTGCCGATCCTGATCGTCATCGTGCTGGCCGAAATGTCCGAGGGGGGCATGGATTCCAAGGCCCTCGCGATGCTCGGCGTGCTGTCCGCGGTGAACGCCGCCCTGCGGCCACTCGGCGCGGGGACCGCGGGTATCGAGACCGTGTTCTTCCTGCTGGTGCTGGCCGGGCGGGTGCTCGGTCCCGGCTTCGGTTTCGTGCTGGGCTGCACGTCGATGTTCGCTTCGGCGCTGCTGACCGCCGGGGTGGGGCCGTGGCTGCCGTTCCAGATGATGTGCTCGGCGTGGATCGGGATGGGCGCGGGACTGCTGCCGCGCCGCGTCACCGGCAAAGCCGAGATCGCGATGCTGGTGGGATACGGGATCCTCGTCGCGTACGTCTTCGGCTTCCTGATGAACCTGTGGTTCTGGCCGTTCATCACCGACGCCGAGGTGCCGTACCACGACGGGCACATCTCCTACGTGCCCGGCGCCCCGCTGCTGGAGAACCTGCACCGGTTCGCCGTGTTCACCCTGCTGACCTCGACGGCGGGCTGGGACACGGGCCGCGCGATCACGAACGCGGTGGCGATCCTGGTGCTGGGGCCCGCCGTGCTCGCGACGTTGCGCCGGGCTTCGCGGAAGGCTTCCTTCGGAGTGCTTCCTTCGTTCAGTGAGCCTGCTTCCGGCGCAGGACGTGGTACGCGACGGCGAACGCCACTCCCACGGCCACGATGATCGCGGCGAAGACGGGGTGCATGTCCTTGGAGAGGCTCTGTGCGCGTTCTGGGCCGATGGCCCACAGCGCCAAGGGTGTTGCGTAGACGGCCGTGAGCGCCATCGCGCCCCAGCGGAGCGTCTTGAGCCGGGCGTCGCGCAGGGTGCCGATCAGGACCAGCGCGACCGGGACGACGGCGAGCATCGCGAACTGGCCGATGATCATGACCGGCACCGCCCAGGCCGAGACGATGACGGAACGCGGGAAGCGGCGGACGGTGGTTTCGCGGTCGAGCGTCTGGGTGGACATCGGTTCCTCCGGGGTTCGGAATGTCGTCAGCAGTGGGATTCGGCGGTGGTCTTGAGATCCTTCAGCCAGGCTTCGAGGCCCCAGCCGAGGAATTTGGTCGCGGTGGGTACGTCGGCCTCCACCTGGCCGCCTGCCCAGTTCTCCTCGGTACGGACGAGCACGCCACCCTTGACCTCGGTGAAGGTCCAGACGTGGACGCCGTTGTCGATGGTGAGGCCCTCGCCGACCGCGGGCCCGCTCCAGCGGAGGCATTTGCCGCGCTGGATCTGGTGGACGGTCGAGGTGATCGACAGCGTGGTGGCGGGTGTCGTGGCGGTCGGCGGCGCCGGTGTGGTCCAGCGGAACCGCGAATTCTTGCGGAGCGGCCCCCAATCGAGGCGTTCGTTGCTCAGCACAGGCTCCTGCCAGGCAGGCCAGCGGTCGACGTCGGTCTGAAGCCGCCAGATCTTGCTCAGGGGAGCGTTGATCAGGGTCTCGGTCCGGTAGTGGGTCGGGGCCTTCGTGTCGATGGTCTTGCCCTGGCACGAAAGCGGGGCGGTCGTGGCGGCCTGTGCGGGCGTCACAGCGCCGCCCAGCAGGCCGAACGCCAGGGGAAGCGCGAGTGCGGCGGTGCGGCGGAGGGTCATGCGAACTCCTTGTTAGCTGCAGTAGCGATAGTTAGAAGCTATAACTCCACCGGAGTGAGTGTCAATAGGGAAAGTGATAGCTTCTAACTAAACTGAAGGGAGTTGCCGTGAAGGCCTCGCGTGAGCGGTACCGGGCCCAGGTGTGCGCCGAGATCAAGCGGTACGCGTGGGAGCAGCTGGGCACGACGGGAGTCTCCGCGTTGTCCCTCAATGCGATCGCCAGACACGTCGGCATGAGCGGCCCCGCGCTGTACCGGTATTTCCCCAGTCGCGACGACCTGATCACGGACCTCGTCCGCGACGCCTACCGAAGTCTCGCCGACGCCGTCCACGGGGCGGCTGGCGTGACCGAAGTCGCCTACGCGATCAGGGAATGGGCGCTGGCGGATCCGCAGCGATACCTGTTCGTCTACGGGACGCCGATCCCCGGATATCGCGCGCCCGGTGACACCACGGAGATCTCGAACGAGATCATGGCCGTACTGCTGAGGGTGCACGCGGACGCGCCGGACCACGGGCGGGTGACGGCGTTCGACGGCCATCTCGACGAGCATCGCGAGTGGGCGGGCGGACTGCCGGTTTCCTCGGCGGTCCTCCGCCGTGCCGTGACGTTCTGGACCCGGATTCACGGAGTCCTTTCTCTGGAGCTGGCCGGGCATTTCGCGGGTATGGGGTTCGATCCCGCCGTGCTGTTCGCCGCCGAGCTCGACTGTTTGTCCATAAAGGACGATTCCCGGTGAGCGGGGCATAGGTGCTCGCTGTGCTAACTTTTGGGGATGCGCAAAGGATCCAGGGTTCCTTTCGGTCGTACGCTCGCGGTGATCGCGATGGTGCTCCTGACTTCGCTGATCGGCCCCGGCGCCGTCGCGAACGCGTCCGCTGGGCACGGCTGCGAATGCGCCACCCCGTCGATCGACCGGTTGCAGCATTGGCTCGCCTCCGGAGAGGGCACCACGGTGCCGCCGACCGGCAGCCTGCTCGTCCGTGAACGCGGCGGTTATGCGGCCAAGGTGGCCTTCCTCGGCGCCGAATGGCACGTGGTCGTCGTCTGGCTGGGGAATCGGTTCGAGGCGCAGGCCGATCTTTCGAAATCCGCCGGTTTCTGGATGACCTACAGCGCTACCGACGACCTCTACGTCCAGCTGCGTCCCGCCTCGCACTGGAGCGGCGGCGACAAGTGGCTCACCAAAGTGCCGTCGACAGGCGGGAAGCTCGTGAAGAAGTTCTTCAGCTTCAAGGCAAAGGCCTGGACGACACTGCCCGAGCTGGGGACGCCCGGCTACTCCTTCGCTTCGGCGCTGGCCGAGGCGCGAGGCCTGGTTTTCGTTGGCAAAACGCCGAACCGGCTCGATTTCCGTGGCCTCTCGATCGATCGTTACCGGCCGCCCTGCCTCTGAGTACTCCTCGGTATTCACCTGTCCGGAGCGGTGACGTTCGCGCGCCGTGCCCGTTTTGTCCTGTACGGTGAACGTTCAGCCGCCTGCGCACGACCGATTTGAGGAGTACCCCAGATGAGCCTGTTCGACTCGCTGAAGGAAAAGGCCGCCGAGCTTCTCGGCGGAGCGGGCGACAAGGTCGGCGAACTGACCGGCGTCGACCTTTCCGGGGCCGCCGATCAGGTCACCCAGTCCGCCGGCGGGCTGGCCGAGACCGGCCAGGGGCTCGCCGAAAGCGCCACCACCGCGGGCCAGGACGCCGTCGACTCGGCCACCGCCGCCGGTCAGGGTGTCGTCGACTCCACCGGTGCCCTCGGCGACGCCGCCACCGGGCTGGCCGGCGACGTGATCGATCCGAACGCCCGGGGCTGAACCGCCCCCGGTGCCCGGTATCCGCGAAACCTCGCGGATACCGGGCACCGTCATGTTCGTGCTTTCCGTCGGCAAAAATAAGGCCCACCCGGCCGCTGCTCCCCGCTACTCTGGTCGAAACTGACTGATCTGCGGGGGAGCGGACCATGGTCGGAATCTGGATAGCCCTCGGAATACTCCTGTTGGTGATCGGCGTCGCCGTCGTCACCGATCTGCGGGACCGGAGCCGGGGCGGGACACGCAAGATCATGTTGCCGGGCTGGGCCTCGCGACGTGCCGACTACACGGAGAACGACCTCGTCCACGGGCGCTGGACGGAGAGGTCGCCGCGTGAGCAGGACGAGGAGCTCCAGCGCAAATACCGGGCGGGCGAAGAATAGAAGGTCACGCGGCCGGCCTCGTCCAGCACCAGGCGGCGCGCAGGGCGGCGATCAAGGCCTCGTCGTCGGCGAAGGTGGGTTCTTCCCCGACCGGTATCCAAACGCGGTCGACGACTTCGCCTTGCTTGGTCCGGACGACGGAGATTCCGGGGTAGGACAACGCCGCGCCGCCGCCCTCGGCCACGAGGCGAGGCTCCCAGCGCAGCTGGACAACGCGATCAGGGCTCATCGACCACAACTTTCCGTACTTGCGTACCAGGTAAGTCGTCTGTCGGTGTCCGCGCGTTTCACGCCGCTCTTGTGATGTGCGTCCTTCGCGGTGCGGATTACCTCGCCGGATTCGATTCTTCGGGTGAATTCCGCGGAAGAAATGTCGCGGTCAAGACGGCTTTCTACGACCAGTTCCTGCCCGCCTCGTGAAGGAGGCCTTCACGGAACGCAAGCCGCAGTCCAGGTCTTGAGCCGAATGTCAAACGTGGCGTGTTCCCGGTCGGGTCGATGGTGGGACGAAGGGAGCCTTCGGCCCTGGTCGTGAGTGGCGTTCCGGGTTAGGGCTGACCGTGTATCAGGCACCTGCTGACGGACAGTTTCGCGTGACTGGACGGACGACACGCGTGTCCAGACGGACGACTCGCGTCGGGAGCCCGGCGACGGGTGTGTCGTCCATCCAGGCACGCGTGTCGTCCGTCGGATCACGCGTGTCGTCCGACCGGTCACGCGGCGGTAAGACTTTGCGGTGGTGGCGTTTCAGGTGGGAACCCGAAACGCCACGTCGCCACCACCCTTGCCCGGCTTCACGTACTTCGGCAAGGGTCCTTCCCGCGCCAACCCTGTGGAC
The DNA here is from genome assembly GCF_055563465.1 of Amycolatopsis sp. NPDC000009. Classification (NCBI taxonomy): domain Bacteria; kingdom Bacillati; phylum Actinomycetota; class Actinomycetes; order Pseudonocardiales; family Pseudonocardiaceae; genus Amycolatopsis; species Amycolatopsis sp. NPDC000009. The sequence continues at coordinate 170,428 of NZ_JBVHDI010000016.1, read as the reverse complement.
TGCTGGGGCTGGTGATGTTGCTGGGGCGACGGTGGCCCTCACGGGCAGCAGGTCACACGAGGCCCGAGAACCGGCCCAGCGTCTCCTCGCGCCCCAGCGCCTGGGTGATCGCGTGCAGGTCCGGGCTCCGGGTCGAGCCCGTGATCGCGATCCGGATGATCTGCGAAGCCTCGCGGATAGAACCCGGGAAGCCTTCGGGGTTCTTCTTGAACTCCTTGGCGTTCTTCGCGAAGCCGTGCTTCGCCGCGACCTCGCGGATCTGCTGGAACCATTCCTGGCCGTCGTCGAGCTGCTGGTAGTTCTCGACGAAGTCCCGCGCCACGGCCCGGACGACCTCGGAGTCGACGCCGAGGGCGGCGATCCGCTCGTCGTCGGCGCTCGCGACGGCGGCGTGCAGCTGCGGGAAGAAGAAGCCGTAGACGGCGCGGAACTCGCTCCACTTCTTCAGATCCTTGCGCGGGTTCTCGGCGCCGTCACGCTCGACGGCGAGCGCGCGGAGCGCGAGGTCCGGCTCGGCGTCGAGGACGGTCCGCAGCTCGGGGTCGAACCGCTCCGCCCAGCCGCGGACCTCGTCGAGGATCTCGGCGCCGGTCAGCGTGGCGATGTGGTCGGCCGAGATGTCGTCGAGTTTGACCAGGTCGACCAGCGGGCCCGCGACACCGCATTCCTCGAGCTTGATCGGCTCGGCGAGCGCCTGGTCGAGCGGCATCTCGGCGAGACGGCCGTTGGCGAGGCCGCGCAGGTAGTAGAGGACGGCCTTGGTGGGGTAGCCGGACTCGATGTAGAAATCGACGCTGGCTTCCGGGTCCTTGCGCTTCGACAGCTTGCGCTTGCTGCCGCCCTCCTGCTTCATCAGCGGAGCGATGTGCGCGTAGGTGATCGGCTCGAAGCCGAGCGCGTCGAACAGCTGCTGGTGCACCGGCACCGACGAGATCCACTCGTCGCCGCGGATGACCAGGTTGACGCGCATGAGGTGGTCGTCGACGGCGTGCGCGAAGTGGTAGGTCGGCAGCCGGGGGCTCTGGTCGGAGCTCTTGAGGATGACGACGTCGTTGCGGTTGGCCTCGGCCTCCAGCGGGCCGCGGATGGCGTCGGTGAACCTGGCGCGGGCGCCGGTGTCGTCGGGCGCGCGGAAGCGCACGACGTACGGGTCTCCGGCGTCGAGTTTGGCCTGGACGTCGGCGGGGTCGGCGTCGCGCCAGATGGCCCACGAGCCGTAGTAGCCGGTCGGCAGCTTCGTCGCCTGCTGCCGCGCGGTGATCGCCGCCAGTTCGTCCTTGGTGGCGAAGTCGAGGTACGCGCGGCCGGTGCGAAGCAGGTGACGGACGTAGGTCAGGTAGATCTGCTCACGCTCGGACTGCTGGTACGGGCCGTAGTCGCCGCCGCGGTGGATGTCCTCGTCGGCGGCGAGATCGAAGTAGGCGAACCCGCGCTCGAACTGGTCGATGGCGCCTTCGACCTCGCGGGACCGGTCGGTGTCCTCGACCCGGACGAGGTAGCGGCCGCCGCTGCGGCGGGCGACGTCCTGGTCGATGGTGGCGACGTAGACGCCGCCGATGTGGACGAACCCGGTCGGCGAGGGGCCGAACCGGGTGACCAGGGCGCCCTCGGGGAGCTCGCGGGCGGGGTACCGCTGTTCCCAGTGCTCGGGCTCGGGCAGGTCGGCGGGGAAGAGGGCGTCGATGACTGCTCGGTCCAGCATGGCGGTTCAGATCTCCCGGCGTCGTGGTGCATGGCGGTTTTCGCCACCGAAGAGCCTAACCGTCCGGCCTCCCGGCCTGGTGAGGGTGGTCCCGAAGCCGGATCGAGACGTGCTTTTTCGTCGGTGCACCCCGGTAAATAGGCCTTGCCGGACATTCGGGGAGGAAATCGGTGACCACCGATAGCTCGCTTCGTGAATAACCCCAGCTCACTCGGCGTTCTTTCCGCGCCGTCGTGGTGCCGTTCCGGCAGACGCTGGTCCTGCGCGGCAAAATGGGCTCGAAATCGGATCTCTTCGAGGACGCGAAGGTCCAGGAAATCCTGATGCGGCACCACATCCGGGTCCACGTGACCAGGACGGGATCGCGGGACATCGCCACGCACGACCTCAGCCAGTACGACTTCGTGTTCCTGTCGGGCGAGCCCGCCGCCGGTCTCGTCCGGCGGTCGAGGGCCAACGAGTGGACGGGATCCGCGCGCCGGCCGTTCACCAGCCCGATCGTCCTCGCCACGTACCGGCGTTACGCGCAAGAGTCGCAGGCCCGGGAAGCCTCGAGCGGTCCGGTCCTCACAGGGGATCCGGCGCTGCCGAGGTCGTGAGCGATAAGAGGGTCGTTGAGAGGTAAGGAAAGTGGCGTGTTGCGAAAGCCACTTTCCCAACGTTGAAGGTTGGGAAAGTGGCTTTCGCAACCTCGGCGGTCTGCCCGGGCGGTGTGGACGCGAGTCGCGAAAGCCGACGGGGGCCACGAGCGAACCACCCCACCGGAAACGTTTGCCTTACCCCTCATTACCCGGCGTCGGCGCAGAAACAGCCGACGCCCTTCGCGATCCAGTCCCGGCCTTCCCACTCGGGACGGCGTTCGATCATCAGCGCTTCGACCTCCGCGGCGATGGTCTCTTCGGAAAGAGACGAGTCACGCCGCGTCCAGGTCTCGTCGCGCAGCAGTTCGAGGTACTCGCGGACTTCGCTCAGGACCCGGCTTCCGGAGACGGCGCCGTGGCCGGGGACGACGATGTCCGGCCCGGCTGCGGCCAGCCGTCGCAGCACCTCGATCCAGCGCGATCCCGAGACGTCGGTGTCGTGCGGCGGGAACCACGGGAAGATCGAGAACTGGCCCGCCTCGACCAGATCCCCGGTGAACAGCACGCCCGCGTCGGGCACGGTCACCACCTGGTCGCCCTTGCTGTGGGCACGCCCGGTGGCCTCCAGCCGCACCACCCGCCCGCCGAGGTCGAGTTCGTACGTGTCGTCGTAGACCACGTCGGGGGTGGCCAGGGTGACGCCGTCCAGCGCCCGTGCGACCGGGGCGCCGAGGCCGCGGAACATCTCCAGATAGCCCGGTCCTTTGTGGACCAGGTCCGCCGCCTGCGCGCTGTTGACGAGGTAGGTCGCCTCGTCCGCGAAGACCTGCGCGCCGAACGCGTGCTCGGGGTGGAAATGCGTGGTGGTCAGGTAAAGCCTGCGCCCGCGGGCGTGCTCGGCCGCGAAGGCGAGCACCTTCTCGGCGTTGCGAGGACCGAGCCCGGTGTCGACGACGAGCACCGAGTGGGAGCCGCCGACGACCCCGATGTTGGGGACGAGGTCGACGCCGGGATCCGGGATCACCACGAGGTCGCGGGCGATCTCCCGGGCGTTGCCGGGCTCGACGGCGGGTTCGTGGGTGAGAGGTTCGAAGGGCATGACCCCACCTTCGGACCGGTCCCGTGTTGCCGTCCAAGTCCGATCTCCACCGCCTGATACCTGATGGGTATCATCGCTGGTGATGGAGCTTCGTCTGCTGCGTTACTTCGTGGCCGTCGCCGAGGAGCGGCACTTCGGCCGGGCCGCCGCGCGGCTGCACATGACCCAGCCGCCGCTGAGCCGGGCCATCCGGCAGCTGGAGAACGGCCTGGGTGTCGTGCTGCTGCTCCGATCGGCCGCCGGCGTCGAGCCCACCGCCGCCGGGGCCGCACTGTACGCCGAAGCCCGCACCCTGCTGGACCAGGCAGAACGTGCTCGCGCCCGGGTGCTGGAGGCGGCCGGGCCCGCGACGCTCACCGTCGGCACCCTGGCCGACGGTGCGGGCGAGTCGGGCACCCGGCTGGCCGCGGCGTTCCGGCGACGGCATCCCGAGGTCTCGATCCGCTTCCGCGAGACGGATTTCACCGATCCCACCACCGGACTGCGTGCCGGGCTGGCCGATGTCGCGCTGACCCGGTCGCCGTTCGACGAGACCGGCCTCAGCGTCCGCGTCCTGCGTTCCGACCCGGTCGGGCTGGTGGTGCGCACCGGCGATCCACTCGCCGGCCGTACGTCGCTCCGGCTGGCCGACGTCGCCGACCGGCCCTGGTTCCAGCTGCCGGAGGGCACGGATCCGCGGTGGCGCGAGTACTGGAACGGGGCCACGCCCATCGGGGAGCGTCCCGCCGGGCCGGTGGTGCGCACGGTCGGCGAATGTCTTCAGGCCGTCCTCTGGAACGGCTCGGCCGGGATCGCGCCGCTCGGGCACGCGCTGCCCGACGGGCTCGCCTGGGTGCCGCTGGCCGACATGCCCCCGAGTCCGCTGGTCGTCGCCTGGGTGACCGCGCGGGAGGATCCGCTGATCCGGTCGTTCGCGCGGATCGCCGTCGAAAGCCACCGCTAGACCGCACTTGCAAGTGCGTACTTCCCTTTGGAGAGCGGCTCCCCGAAAGTGAGTCACAGCTTCGCTCACCATCCACAAGGGAGTCCACGTCATGTCGAGACCCGCCGCCAGGTCCCGGATCCGGGTCGGCCGGACCACCGTCACCTACCTGCCCGACGGCCACGCCTGGCTCAACCCCGCCGTTTTCCTGCCATCGAGCGTCCCGTCCGGCTGGGCGGCGCACGACGCGTTCCTCGACGAACGCGGATGGTTCCCGGTCAGCATCGGCTCCTTCCTGATCCGCACCGGCGACCGGGCCGTCCTGGTGGACCTCGGGCTCGGCGCGGCCGACTTCACCATGCCCGGTGCCGCCGAGTTCCACGGCGGTGGCCTGCTCGACGCCCTGGCCGCGGAGGGCCTGGCACCCGAAGACGTCGACACCGTGGTCTACACGCATCTGCACCACGACCACGTCGGCTGGACGACGGACGTCCCGCCCACCCCGGACGGCACGGGCGCGCCGGTGACCGGGCTGACCTTCCCGGCGGCGCGGCATCTCGTCAGCGAGAGCGAATGGGCGCACTGGTCCGGCACCAACGACCCGGTCGGTCCGGATCCGCTCGCCGTGCAGCAACCGCTGGCCGAGGTGATCGGGTTCTTCGCGGACGGCGACGTCGTCGCGCCGGGTGTGCGGATACTCGCCACGCCGGGGCACACGCCCGGCCACAGCAGCCTCGTGGTCACCGACCCGGCCGAGGAGGATCCCCGCCGCGTCGTCGTGCTCGGCGACGTCATGCACTGCCAGGTGCAGATCACCGAAAGCCACTGGACGTTCGCGTTCGACGTCGATCCGGCGGAGGGCGTCGCCACCCGTGAGCGCCTGCTGAAGGAGATCGAGGACGACCGGACGATCCTCGCCGGCGGGCATTTCGCCGGGCAGGTGTTCGGCCGGGTCCTGCCGCCCGCGTCGCGCCGGATCTGGGCCGCCGGCCAGGCCACCGGATAACGTCGGCGCATGCCGGAGCCATCTCGCCGCCGTCCCCGTCCAGGTACTCCAGGCCAGGTGCTGGCCTGGTTGCCGGACGGCAGGCCCGCCGACGTGTACAGCGCGCCATGCCCCTCGCGACAGGTCCTGGATCGCATCGCGGACAAATGGACCGCGCTCATCGTCGGCTGCCTGTCCACGGGGACCAAGCGCTACAGCGAACTGCGCGCCGCGATCGACGGTGTCAGCGAGAAGATGCTCACCCAGACCCTGCGCGGCCTCGAACGCGACGGCCTGGTCACGCGCACCGTGCATCCGACGGTGCCGCCGAAGGTCGAGTACACCTTGACCGAGCTCGGCCACACCCTCACCGCACCGTTGGCGGTGATCCGGGATTGGGCCGAAATCCACATCAACGAGATCAACGACGCCAGGACGCGGTTCGACGGCGGGGTGTAGGAACACCGGTTCCGGGGCATTCACCGGCATGCCGGACTCACCATCGGAACCCGACGAGGCGACCGTCGACGCCGTCGGAAAACTGATCTTCGCCGTCGAAACGGTCGAACAGGCGCGTGGTCACCTGTACGCGTTCCATCACCTCACGGGAACCGCCGACTTCGCGCTCGGCGAGGCCGTCGAAGGGCTCCGGAAGGCCGGGCACGCGGACTGGGCCGATCGGATCGAGACCGAGCTGATCGGGCTCAACGTGCTGCCGGACAGGTGGACCTTCCAGGTGATCGAGGAGTACGACAACGGCTACTACCAGGCCTACCGCGACATGACGCGGGAGGTCACGGAAGACCTGACCGGCGGGCGGCGGCACCTGCACGAAGAGCGGATCAAACGCCGGCGGCGTACCGAGGGACGGCCGGGGCACGAGATGGGGCGGCCGAGCGGCTGAGCTACTTGCAGGGATCGTGGCCCCAGTTCATCAGCGAGTGCCGCCAGGTCGTGTCCTCGATGTCGCCGGACGGGCGCTGCGCGAGATGCCGGTGCACGTAGCCGATCACCTTGCGCATGTGCTCTTCGTCCTGTTCGGACAACTCCGCCTTCTTCGTGCGTAGGATCGTCACGATCCGGCGGCCCGACTCGTGCCCGACGGACTCGCCGCCGTTCTTGTGCTGCCCCGCCTGGCGGGACTCATCGGTCTTCAGCCACTTTTCGAGTTCGCCGGCGGTCATGTTGACCGCTTCGCCGAACTCGGCCCGGACGTCCTTGTCCTCGCTCACAGCTTCTCCAATGCCTCGGGCTTGTGCACCGCTTCGCCACCGCTCTTCTCGCTGCGCACCAGGTACTGCGGCTCCTCTTCGGACGCGCGCACCGTACGGCCGCCCGCCTCGGTGTCGGCGGTGATCTCCTTCAGGACTTCACCTTCGGCCTGCCCGCCGTGACTGTTCCAGCGGACCTTGTCGCCTTTGCGGAATCGCTTGGTCATCGCACTCCTTCTCGTCGTGGCCGGTCCGACGCCGGCCAGACATAGGGCAGGTCGTCGGGGACGTCCGGGAATCTGGGGCGGTAGTGCTCCGGCTCTTTGCGGACGAGCGCGGACTGGTGGCTGCGGTGGAAATCCGGGTCGCCGAGCCAGGGCGGCAGTTCCTTCGCTTCCGCGAGGCTGTCCTGAGTGCGGACCTCGTGGATCCCGGTGGCGCTGAGCAGGTCGAGCCGCAGTGTCTGCCGGCAGGTGTCCTGGCGGCCGGTCGCGCACCAGACTTCGCAGATGTCGAAGCCGTAGCGGGTGAGCGCCTCTTCGTAGCCCGCCCACATCGCCGCGGCCGGGTGATGACGCCAGCCGTACCCCGGCACCGTCAGTGCGCGCAGCACCTGAATGGTCTCCACGCGCTGTTTCCCGAGCCGCCGCTGGTCGAGCACGGAAGCGGAGGCGCGGAAGTCAGGACAGGGGAGAAACGTCTGCACACTGGCGGCTTCCCCGTCGTCGCGGGTTCAAACCGCTTCAGAAGATCGACCAGCCGGTCAGGGTGGTGAACCGGTCCAGCGCGGCGACGCCCGCGACGGAGTTGCCGCGTGGGTCCAGCCCCGGGCTCCACACGCAGATCGCGCATCGGCCGGGGACGATCGCGACGATGCCGCCGCCGACCCCGCTCTTGCCGGGAAGCCCGACGCGATAGGCGAATTCGCCCGCGGCGTCGTAGGTGCCGCAGGTCAGCATCACCGCGTTGACGCGCTTGGCCGCGCTCTGCCCGAGCAGCCTGGTGCCGTCGTTGCGCACGCCGTGGCGGGCGAGGAAGACCGCCGAGCGCGCGACGTCGCGGCAGTTCATCGCGATCGAGCACTGGCGCATGTACTGGTCGAGGACGGCGGGCACCGGATGACGCATGTTCCGGTACGACGCCATGAAATACGCGAGCGCGCGGTTGCGGTCGGCGTGGGCGGCCTCCGAGGCGGCGACCTCGGTGTCGATCCCGATGTCCGCGCGGCCGCTTTCCTCGCGAAGGAACCGAAGGAGCGTCTCCGCGGCGTCACCGTGATGGGCCAGTTCGTCGGTCACCACGAGCGCGCCGGCGTTGATGAAGGGGTTGCGGGGGATCCCGTCCTCGTTCTCCAATTGGACCAGCGAGTTGAACGGGTTGCCGGACGGCTCGCGGCCCACCCGTTCCCACACGCCGTCGCCGTGGGAGAGCGCGAGCGCCAGGGTGAAGACCTTCGACATGCTCTGGATGGAGAACGGCGTCTCCCAGTCGCCGACGCCGTGCAGCCCACCGTCCACTTCGGCCACCGCCATGCCGAATCGCCCCGGTTCGACCCTGGCCAGGGCGGGGATGTAGTCCGCGACGGAGCCGCGGCCGATCTCCGGCGCGACGTCGTCGGCGATCCGGTCCAGCAGCGCTGCGAGGTCCACGGCCGTAGCGTAGAAGTGTCCCTTCGCGCGCCAAAATCGGGGTTCGCGGGTTAATCTGTCAAATCGAAAAGGGAAATACCCGGAAAAACCGCCGGAGTGACTTCCCGCACACCTTAAGTCTTCCTTAGCAATGTTGGGTGACGTGCCGCACACGCTCTAGCGTCTGGCAACCATGGATTCCTCGCTGCTCACCGAAAAGGGTGAAAGCTACTCAAAAGCACTGGGCAACCGCCAAGTGCAGATGATCGCCATCGGCGGCGCGATCGGCGTCGGGCTGTTCCTCGGTGCCGGTGGCAAGCTCCACCAGGTCGGGCCGTCGCTGGTCCTGTCGTACGCGCTCTGCGGTATCGCCGCGTACTTCGTGATGCGCGCTCTCGGTGAGCTCGTGCTCCACCAGCCGACTTCCGGCAGTTTCGTCACCTACGCCCGCGAGTTCATCGGTCCGTGGGCGGGTTTCGTCTCCGGCTGGATGTACTGGGTGAACTGGGCGATGACCGGGATCGCGGAGATCACCGCGGTGGCCATCTACGTGCACAAGTGGCTGCCCGACGTGCCGCAGTGGATCACCGCGCTCGTCGCGCTCGGGGTGCTGATCGTGGTGAACCTGCTTTCGGTGAAACTGTTCGGCGAGCTGGAATTCTGGTTCTCGGTCGTCAAGGTGCTGGCCATCGTGGTCTTCCTGGTCACCGCGGCCGGCTTGGTGCTCACCGGCGCCGACATCGGCGGCACCACGGCGGGCGTGCACAACCTGACCGCCCACAATGGATTCTTCCCGGCCGGTATCGGTATCGCGCTGATGACCCTGCAGGCGGTCATCTTCGCGTATTCGGCGATCGAGGTCGTCGGTATCGCGGCCGGCGAGACCAAGGACGCCCGCAAGGTACTGCCGAAGGCCATCAACGGGGTCGTCTGGCGGATCGGCGTGTTCTACGTGGGATCCGTGCTGCTGCTGGCGATGCTCCTGCCGTGGCCCTTCTACAACGGCGGTGAGAGCCCGTTCGTCACCGTGTTCAGCAGGCTCGGGATCCCGGGCATCGGTGACGTGATGAACGCGGTCGTGCTCACCGCCGCGTTGTCGAGCTGCAACTCCGGCCTCTATTCGACCGGCCGCATCCTGCGCGCGCTCGCGGACAAGGGCGAGGCGCCGAAGTTCGTCGGCCGGATGAGCGGCCGTCACGTGCCCTACGGCGGCATCCTGTTCACTTCCGGCGCCTATGTGCTGGGCGTGGTGCTCAACTACCTGGTGCCGAAGGACGCCTTCGACATCGCGATCGCGATCGCCTCGCTCGGCGTGATCACCACCTGGGCGACATTGATCTTCTGCCAGCTGCGACTGCGGCAGGCGGCACTGCGCGGCGAGCTGGAACGGCCGTCCTACCGGATGCCTTGGGCGCCCTACAGCGGCTGGGCGACGCTGGGCTTCCTCGCGCTGGTCGTCGTCCTGATGGGCTTCTCCGACGGCGCCGAGAAGATCGCGTTCTACTCGATCCCGGTGCTGGTCGTGGTGCTGGCGGTCGGCTGGCGGATCGTCGGGAAACGGCAACGGCAAGAGGTGCGCTGAACACCCGCATTTCGTCCTCTGAATGCGTAACGCATTTAGAGGACGAAATGCGGTCGTCAGCTGGACGTCGGGAAGTTGAACCCGGCGGCGGAATGCGGCCACCGGGTCGTGACGACCTTCGCCCGCGTGTAGAACCGGACGCCCGCCGGGCCGTGGATCGGGCTGTCGCCGATGAGGGAGTCCTTCCATCCGCCGAACGAGTAGTACGACATCGGCACCGGGATCGGCACGTTCACCCCGATCATCCCGACCTTCACCTCGCGCTGGAACCGCCGCGCCGCCTCTCCGCTGCCGGTGAAGACCGCGGTCCCGTTGCCGTACGGGTTCGCGTTGATCAGCGCGATCGCTTCGTCCAAAGTGGACACCCGCACGATTCCGAGCACGGGACCGAAGATCTCGTCACGGTAGGCGGCCATCTCGGTGGTCACATGGTCCAAAAGGGACGGTCCGACGAAGAAACCCTCTTCGTGCCCGGTGACCTCGAGGTCCCGGCCGTCGACCACCACGGTCGCGCCCTCCTCCGCGCCGAGGGCGACCGAGTCGATCACCCGTTGCCGCGCGGCCTCCGTGACCACCGGGCCCATGTCGTTGCCCGCCTCGTGACCGGGGCCGACCTTGATCTCGGCGGCCTTCCGCTCGAGGATCTCGACCAGCCCGTCGCCCGCCGAGCCCACGGCGACCCCGATGGAGATCGCCATGCAGCGCTGTCCGGCGGAGCCGAACGCGGCGGCCGTGAGATGGTTCGCGGCGTACTCCAGATCGGCGTCGGGCAGGACGACGGCGTGGTTCTTGGCCCCGCCCAGCGCCTGCACGCGTTTGCCGGTGGCCGTCGCACGTTCGTGGACGTACCTGGCGATCGGGGTCGATCCGACGAACGACACGGCGGCGATATCGGGATGCTCCAGGATCGCGTCGACCGCGACCTTGTCCCCGTTGACCACGTTGAACACGCCGTCGGGAAGCCCCGCCTCGGCGTACAGTTCGGCGACCAGCCGGGATGCCGACGGGACCCGCTCGCTGGGTTTGAGGACGAACGTGTTGCCCGCCGCGATGGCGATCGGGTGCATCCACAGCGGCACCATGATCGGGAAGTTGAACGGCGTGATCCCGGCGACGACCCCGAGCGGCTGCCGGAAATCGTGCACGTCCACGTCGCGCGAGACCTGGTCGGAGAAGCCGCCCTTCAGCGCGTCGGCGATCCCGCAGGCGTACTCGACGATCTCGCGGCCGCGGACGATCTCGCCGCGCGCGTCGTCGATCACCTTGCCGTGCTCGGCGGAGATGATCCGGGCGAGTTCGTCCTCGTGCTGCACCAGCAGCTCGCGGAAGGCGAACATCACCTTCGTCCGCTGGGACAACGACGAATCGCCCCACGTTGCGAACGCCTTCCCCGCGGCGGCCACCGCGATGTCCACATCGGACGGTTCCGCGAGAAGCACTTCCGCCCGCGCGCGTCCCGCGGCCGGGTCGTACACCGGGGCGGTGCGGGTGGAGCCCGCCGTGGTCCCGGCGCCGTTGATCCAGTGGTCGATGGTCTTCACGCGTTGTCCTCCACAGTGTTCACAGCAGTCCGACGGCCGTGTCGACGGCCTTGGCGACGTCGCCGTCGTGCGGGTAGAGCAGGGACCGGCCGACCACGAGGCCCTGCACGGTCGGCAGCGCGAGCGCGCGTTGCCAGGAGGCGAACGCGGCGTCGGGATCCTTGACCTCGCCGCCCAGCAGGACGGCGGGCAACGTCGACGCGGCCAGCACGCGCTCCATGTCCTTCACCACCGGGAGTTTCAGCCAGGTGTAGGCCGACGAGCGGCCGAGGGCGGAGGCGATGGTGATCGAGCGGATCACGGCGTCGGGGGAGAGGTCGGTGCGGAGGCGTCCGTCGACCCAGTCCGCGAGGAACGGCTCGACCATCGCGATCAGCTTCCGGTCGGCGAGATCGTCGATCGCCTTCGCGGTGTTCTCGAGGACACTCGGCGTCGCCGGGTCCGTCAGGCAGATCCTGGTGAGCGTCTTGCCGCCGTCGAAGCGCATCCGTTCGATCGTTTTGGCGTCGTAGCAGGCGAACCGGTCGTCGATCTCGAAACTCGATCCCGCGAGCCCGGTCCGGTTCATCGAGCCGATGACGGTCTTCCCGTCGAGGGCGCCGAGCAGCAGCAGGTCGTCGATGATGTCCGGCGTCGCAAGCACTCCGGTGACCCCGGGGCGTTCCAGCGCCAGGCCGAGGCGGTCGAGGAGTTCACCGCGGTCGGCCATCGCGAGCGGGTCTGCGCCGACGCCGTTCGCGCCGCGAGCCGGATGGTCCGCGGCGATGATCATCGTGCGGCCCTTGTCGTTGAAGGGAGATTTCGCCCGGACCCGGGTGGCCGCGGCGACCGCGATCGCCCCCGGATCACGCACCCGCGCGGCGACTATCCGGCGCACTGTGTCCGACAACTTCGTACCTCCCGGCTCGCGTGGTCCTCCGACCATCGCAAGCGGCGCGAGACTTTGTCAAGACATATGGACATAAGGTCATAGTCGCCGGTCGCGGTAGGCTCCGCGCATGAAACCCTGGGCGCCCGGCGAGATCGTGGTGGATCCGAACGGTCCGGAGCCGCTGTATTCCCAGGTCGCCCGGCAGATCGGCGCCGCCATCGACGACGGCAGGCTGCCCAACGGCGCCAGACTGGACAATGAGCTCGACCTGGCCGCGCGGCTGCACCTCTCGCGGCCGACCATCCGCCAGGCGATCCAGTCGCTGGTCAACCAGGGGCTCCTCGTCCGCAAGCGCGGTGTCGGCACGCAGGTCGTGCGCACCAAGGTCGCGCGGCCGCTGCGGTTGAGCAGCCTCTTCGACGACCTGAACGAGCTCGGCGACAAGCCGGAGTCCGTCGTCCTCATGAACCGGGTCGAGCCCGCGGGCGACGACGCGATCGAACACCTCGAGACGCCGGGCCTGACCCATATCCGGCGCCTGAAGCGAGTGCGTTCGACCGGCGGCGAGCCGCTGGCGATCATGAACAACTACCTGCCCGACGGCCTCATCGACCCGGCCGACGACGAACTGCGGGACAAGGGCCTCTACCAGCTACTGCGTTCGGCCGGGGTCCGCCTGCACGCCGCCCAGCAGAACGTCGGGGCCCGGCAGGCGACCGAGGAGGACGCCGAACTGCTCGACGAGAAGCCGGGCGCGGCACTGCTCACCATGCGCCGCACCACCTACGACGAGTCCGGCAAGGTCGTGGAATACGGGTGGCACGTCTACCGCGCCTCGCGCTATTCGTTCAACCTGTCACTGACCAACAACCTCTGACGGTTCGCGCTCCAGGTCGGTCTCCAATGCCGCGTACACCGAAGGGCGGAACCGCCGCAGCCAGCCGGCGAGCGCGAGCCCGGCCAGCGCGACCACCAGGAGCAGCCACGGCAGGTGCGGGACGACGCCGTTGCTCGACCCGGCGAGCGTCGGGAAGTTGAGGATCGCGAGCGTCACGATCAACCCGAGCCCCACCGCGCCCAGCCCGGGAGCGATCAGCGTCTTCACGACCCGGCGATCCCGCGTGCGGCGGAAGTAGACCAGGATCGCCACCGCCGCGAACAACTGCAGGGTGAGGATCCCGAGCGTGCCGAAGCCGGTCATGCTCGCGGTCAGGTCGGCGACCGGATCGAGGCCGGCGAGCCGGAACGCCAGCGCCACCAGCGAACCGAAGACCAGTTGGACGATCGAGGCGTAACGCGGCGCGCCGTTGCGCGGGCTGGTCTTGCCCAGCAATCGCGGCAGAACGCCGACCCTGCCCAGGGCGTACAGATAACGGGTGGCCGAATTGTGCAGCGCCAGCAGCGCCGCGAACAGGCTGACCACCAGAAGCAGCAACATCACCTTCGTCAACGGGCCACCCAGATACTCCTGCGCGACCGAGAGCACGAGATCCCCGCTCGACAGATGCGCGGCGGCCACGTCCTGCGCCTGCTCGGCGCCGATCGCGCTGACCACGGCCCAGGTCGTGAACGCGGCGAACACCCCGATGAACCCGATCGCGATGTAGGTCGCCTTCGGGATCGTCCGCTTGGGATCCTTGGCCTCCTCGCCGAACAGCGCCGTCGCCTCGAACCCGATGAAAGCGTTGGCGGCGAACAACAACGCGAGTCCGCCCGCCCCCTGGAACACGACGGACGGGCTGAACGCGGCGAACGAGAAGCCGTGCCGGAACAGCACGCTGAAGTCCATGATCAGCAGAATCGACACTTCGAGGATCAGCGAGACACCCAGCACCTTGGCGCTGACCGCGATTCCCCGGCGGCTGAGCAGGAGGACCAGCACGACCGAAAGCGCGCTCCAGAACAGCCAATCGAGTTTCAGGCCGAAGACGTCGTCGATCGCCGTGGAGGTGAAGAACCCGCTCGTGCCGATCGCGCCCGCGACGAAACAGTTGTAGCCGAGCATCGCGACGAACCCGGCGACGAGACCCGGCGTCCTGCCCAGCCCCTTGACCACGAAGGCGTAGAAGCCGCCCGCGCTGGTGAGCACCCGGGACATCTGCGCGTAGCCGACGGCGAACAGCAGCAGGACGACCGTCGCCAGCAGGAACGCCGCGACCATGCCGCCGCCGTTCCCCACCGCGATGCCGATGGCCGCGATCACGATCATCCCGGTCAGGGGCGCCACCGCGGCGAGCACGAGGAAGACGATGCCCGGCACGCCCAGGACGTTCTTGGCGAGCGACGTGTCGTCTCGGCTCATGCGGTACTCCTCGTCTCGGCTGGACGGCCAGTATGGGAGCGGCCGCGGGTGCGGGCTTTGCCTTTGCGCGCCCACCGCTTGTTCGTCAGCGCTGGGCGCTCCGAGTGGGTGTCCTCGCCCGAGGCGGCCGACCGGAATCGACGCGTTCAGAGCGCGCGTGAGTGGTTAGCCCGATACGGCCGCTCTCGGCGGTTTAGGCCGTTCGATCGGATTCGCTCGTCCGCCTCACGTCGCTCCACCTGACCGGGTACACGGGAGGAGCCGAGACCGGACGGGCGGGCATCATCGACGACGGGCTGGGCCGCCGGATCGACGACATCCGGCGTATTCGTCCGGACCTGCCGGTCTGCACCGCCTTCGGCATCCGGGGCGGGGACGACGTCGCAGCGGTCGCGAGGCAAGGAGCCGACGGGTTCATCGTCGGCAGTCACGCGCTCACGTCCTCGATGAGGGTGTGCCGTCGTTCGAGCATTGGCTCGCCGGGATGTCCGCGGCCTTCGGCCCTGGCACTCACGACCTCCCGCGCCGTCATCTCCCCGCCGGTGCCCATGTCGCGAAAGCCACTTTCGCGACGCCTGATGTCCCGAAAGTGGCTTTCGCGACACGTTCGGCGTACTCCTCACCAGAACACGAAATCACCACTCAAGACCCGCGCGGCGCGGGAAAGGAAGGCCATCCGTGCGGCTTCTCCAGAATCTCGATGGTCGCCTGGTCGACCAGGAAATACTGGCCGCCGTCCTCACGGGGATTCGTGTAGGCCGCCGTCGCGATCAAGCGGCCGAAATCGGCCATCACCGCGATGGGGTAACCGCCGTCGAAGATCTCGCCGTGCGCGGCCGTCGCGACGGTCCCGGTTTCGTACCAGGTGACGAAATACTGCGCCGGACCGGTTTCGAAGACGCGCAGTGTCGCTTCCTTCTGCCGGACGCCGGTGAAATCACCGGACACACCGGTCCAGATCATCGTCGTCCGGTCCGCGTAGTGCTGTTCCAGCACGTTTCCGGAGCCGTAGTGGAAGTTCGCGCGGAGCCCGACGAGGTCGGTGCTGAGCGGATGGGTCCCGGTCACTGGGAAGAAGCGGACGTCGAGTCGCACGGGCTGAAACCTCCGGATCGCTGGTATCCGCAGGTTTAGCAGCCCGTCGCACCTCGATCGTTGCCTGGCGAAGCGATCCTGTTGTCGATGGACGCGAGGATCAGTCGAACATGCCGGGCTGGTAGTCGCCGGCAGGCGTCCGGGCGATGACGTTGAGCCGGTTGTACGCGTTGATCGCGGCGATCAGCGCGATCAGGGCACCGATCTGCTCGTCGTCGTAGTGCTTGCGCACCTGCGCCCAGGTGTCGTCGCTGACGCCGTGGTGCGCGTCGGCGATCCGGGTGCCCTCCTCGGTGAGCGCGAGGGCCGCGCGCTCCGGCTCGGTGAACACGTTCGCCTCCCGCCAGGCGGCGACCAGGTTGAGCCGCACCGAGGTCTCACCGGCGTGCGCGGCGTCCTTGCTGTGCATGTCGGTGCAGAAACCGCAGCCGTTGATCTGGCTGGCGCGCAGCTTCACCAGTTCCTGGGTGGCGTGCGGCAGCGAGGACTCCTCGATCGGGCGGTTCGCGGCGCCGAGACGCTTGACGTACTTGAGGATGACGTCGTTCTCGAACAGGTTGATTCGCGGTTCCATGATCTTTCCTCTCGGTCGGTTCTGCACACATGACGAGAGGGGCCGAGAAGTTGTGACAGCATTGAAAGTGACGCCGGTCACGCGCGGAAGAGGTCGGCGAGGATCTCCACGCCGTCGACGACGCGGGGGCCTGGCCGATTGAAGTAGGCGGGCCCGTCCACGATGTGCACGGCGGGGATCTCGTCCCAGCCCGGCAGGCCGGTCAGCAGCGGTAGTTCCGCCTCGGTCCGTTCGGGCGGGAAGCCACAGGGCATGAGCAGCAGCACGTCGGGCCGCGTCTCGACGACGGTGTCCCAGGTGATCGGGCGGGTGTGTTCGCCCGCGGCGGCGATCAGAGGGGTACCTCCGGCGGCGTCGATCTGCTCCGGGACCCAGTGCCCGGCTGGCCAGAGCGGGTCGAGCCATTCGATGGCGGCCACCCGTGGGCGAGGTCGTCCCGCGACCCGTGCGCGGACCGCCTCCAGCCGCTCCCGGAGTAGACGCGCCTCCGTGGCCGCTCGCTCCGGGACGCCCAATACCTCGCCGAGCGTGGCCAAGCAGGTGAAGATGCCGTCGAGCGTCCTCGGTTCGAGGCTGACCACCCGGATGTCGCCGTCCATCGTGCGCACGGTCTCCGAAACCTGCCGGTAGGAGACCGCGCAGACGTCGCAGAGATCCTGCGTGAGCACGACGTCGGGTTCGGCCGCCGCGAGCAGGCCGGCGTCGAGCGAGTACAGGGCCGAACCGCGATGCTCGCCGCCGACGGCCGCCGAAATCTCCCGGCTCGACAGCGCGTCGTGGTCGATCGCGCTGCTCGTGACCACCGGGACGTCGTCCAGCGCGCCGGGTGGCCAGTCGCATTCGTGGGTCCGGCCCGCCAGCGACGGCAGGAGCCCGAGGGTCGCGACGAAGTCGGTCGCGGCGGGGAGCAGCGAGACGATCCGCATCCGCCCACGGTAGGTGACCAGCGCCATCGTGCATATCTGCGCGGACCAAATGCGTGAAAGTGCGCTAACAGAGCATTGACGTTGCACAAAACTGCACCTAACGTGACAGCTATTGCGCACAACTGGCACGGATGGGGAGTTCATGAGCGGGACCTTCATGGCGGCGGAGATCGCGAGCCAGCCCGGCTGCTGGCGGGAAGCGGCGGCGCTGGCCTCGGCGAACGGTGATCTGCTGCCGCCGCCGGGGGCGCGGGTCGCGATCGTCGGCTGCGGCACGTCGTGGTTCATCGGCCAGGCGTACGCCGTCCTCCGCGAGTCCGCGGGGCTCGGCGAGACCGACGCCTTCGCCGCGTCCGAGTTCCCGGAGGGCCGTGGCTACGACCACGTCGTGGCGCTGACCAGGTCGGGTACGACGACCGAGGTCCACGCCCTGCTGGCGAAGCTGCGGGGCAAGACGCCGACCATCGCGATCACCGGCGTGCCGCGCGAGATCGAGGCCGCCGCGGACACGATCGTCGACCTGTCGGTGGTGGACGAGCGCTCGGTCGTGCAGACCCGGTTCGCCACGACGGCGCTGGCGATGCTGCGCGCGCACCTCGGTGAGGACCTGGCCGCGGTCGCCGACCAGGCCGAACGTGTGCTCGCCGAACCGCTGCCCGGCGAACTGGTCACCGCGGAGCAGTTCAGCTTCCTCGGCACCGGCTGGTCCGTCGGCATCGCGAACGAAGCGGCGCTCAAGTTCCGCGAGGCCTGCCTGCTGTGGACTGAGTCGTATCCGGCGTGGGACTACCGGCATGGTCCGATCAGCATCAGCGAGCCCGGCCGGGTGACCTGGATGTTCGGGCAGGCGCCGGAGGGGCTGGCCGACGACGTCGCCCGCGCGGGCGGCCTGTTCGTCGAGAGCGGCCTGGACCCGCTGGCGGACCTGGTCCGCGCGCAGCGCGTCGCCGGGGCAATCGCCGCTCGCAAGGGTCTCGACCCGGACAACCCCCGCAGCCTCACTCGTTCCGTCGTCCTGACCTGAGCTCGCCGTGATCGTCACCGTCACGCCGAACACCGCGCTGGACGTCACGTACACAGTGGACGGTCTGCGGCCCGGTGACGTGCACCGCGCGCGGACCGTGCGACACCGGGCGGGCGGCAAGGGCGTCAACGTCGCCCGCGTGCTGCACACGATCGGCGCCGACGTCCGCGCGATCTTCACGGCCGGCGGCCCGACGGGAACGGCCGTCGTGGGTGATCTCGCGGCGGCGGGCATCCCGGCGGGCGTCGTGCCGATCGGCGGCGAAACCCGGCGCACCACCACGGTGCTCGCGGACGACGGATCCGTCACGTTGTTCAACGAGCCTGGGCCACGGCTCACCGAGGACGAATGGCAAGCGCTTGCGGCGGCGGTCAGAAGCCGGAAGCCGGACGTGCTCGTCTGCTCGGGCAGCCTGCCCCCGGGAGCCGGGGGATACGCCGGGCTCTTCGGCGACGCACCCTCCATCTTGGACACTTCCGGCGACGCGCTGCTCGCCGGACTCGCCGGAAAGCCGTCCGTGGTCAAACCGAACGCGGACGAACTGCGCGAGGTCACCGGCCTGCGGGATCCGGTGGCCGCCGCGGCCGAACTGCGCAAGGCCGGGGCGGGCGCCGTCGTGGTCTCGCTCGGGCCCGAGGGGTTGCTCGCGGTGACCGGCTCCGGCACTTGGCACGCGGCACCGTCCACTGTGCTCCGCGGCAACACCACCGGCGCGGGTGACGCCGTCGTCGCCGCGCTGGCGCTGGGGCTGAGCCGCGCCGAATGTTGGCCGGACATCCTGCGCCGCGCCGTCGCGCTGTCCGGGGCGGCCGTGCTCGGTCCGCTCGCCGGCGACGTCGACCTCGCGCACTACCAAGCCGAACAGGGGCTGGTCGCCGTGCGCGCCAACCCGGACTAGGAGAATCGCCATGCCTCTGGTGGGAACCGGGGAGATCGTCGGAGCCGCCGCGGCGGCACGGCACGGCTGCGGCGCGTTCAACGCGATCCAGCTCGAGCACGTCACCGCGATCGTCGACGGCGCGTCGGCGGCGGAAGCGCCGGTGATCGTGCAATTGAGCCAGAACGCCGTGAAGTACCACGGCTCGCTGGCGCCGGTCGGCGCGGCGGCGCTGGCCGCGGCCAGAAGTGCCGCCACGCCGGTCGCGGTGCATCTCGACCACGCCGAATCGGCCGACCTCGTCCGCGAGGCGGTCGCGCTCGGCTTCGGCTCCGTCATGTTCGACGCGTCCAAACTGGACTACACCGACAACGTGCGCGCGACCCGTGAGGTCGCCGCGTACTGCCACGATCACGGAGTCTGGGTCGAGGCCGAACTCGGCGAGGTCGGGGGCAAGGACGGCGTCCACGCGCCCGGCGCGCGCACCGACCCGGACGAGGCGGCGGAGTTCGTCGCGTCCACCGGTGTCGACGCGCTCGCGGTGGCGGTGGGCAGTTCGCACGCCATGCTCACCCGTGACGCCGCGCTGGACTTCGAGCTGATCGCGCGGCTCCGGGAACGGGTGCCGGTGCCGCTGGTGCTGCACGGTTCGTCCGGTGTGCCGGACGACGGGCTGGCCGAGGCCGTCCGGGCGGGGATGACGAAGATCAATATCGCCACCCAGCTCAACAAGGTGTTCACCGCGGCCGCGGTGGGGGATTGGCGTGCGCATCCGGAGCGCGTCGACCCGCGCAAGTACCTCGGTGCCGGGCGCGCCGCGGTCGCCGTCGAGGTGCGGCGGCTGCTGGGAGTGCTCAAGCTTGATCAGGTTGAACCGGTCAAGGTGACGATTGAGCAGACTTTGCGCGATTGACTGTTGACATGTGCGCGAAACCTCACAAAACTGCGCAACAACAAGCAGAACTTGTGTGATCTTCGATCCAGGTGGTGGCGGATGCGGGTAGGCAGGCTCACGGCAGCGATGTCAGCGACGGCAGGGGCGGCGCTCCTGCTCGCGGGATGCGGCGGCGGGGACGTGGCCGGTGGCACCGGCGAGAACGCGCTCCCGGGCGTCGACCAGTTCCTCAACGCGCCCTGTCCGGAGGCGGGGGTGAAACCCGTGACGGACAAGGAATTCACCTACTGGTCCATGTGGACGGCCGACGAGCCGCAGGGCAAGGTCCTCCAGAAGGCCTTCAAATGCTTCCAGGAGAAGACCGGCGTCAAGGTCGACGTGCAGTGGCTGGGCCGCAAGGCCTACACGCAGAACCTGGTGCCCGCGCTGAACACCGACGCCGTGCCGGATCTGTTCGACCAGGACGTCAGCAAGGTCGGCGCGGCGGTGATGACGCCGGGCGGCACGCAGAGCGTCGACGACGTGTTCGGGATGAAGGTCGGCGAAGGCGACAAGACCGTCAAGGACGTGCTTTCGCCCAGCTCGTACGACTTCCCGCAGAACAAGGACCGCGAGGGTCACAACTTCATGGTCCCGTACACGATCCAGTCGAGCGCCTGGTGGTTCAACAAGGACACCGCCGGTGACATCCAGCAGCCGAAGACGATGGACGAGCTGATCGGCCTGTTCGACAAGGCGAAGGCCGACGGCAAGGCCGCGATCAGCCTCGACGGCGACATCCCGTTCTACAACATGTACTTCTACACCCAGCTCGCCGAGCGGTACGTCGGCCCGGGCGGGCTGTACAAGGCCGCCACCGACAAGACCGGCCAGACGTGGAAGACCGACCCCGGCTTCCTCAAGGCCGCCACCGAAACCGCGAAGCTGCCCAAGTACTTCATCGACGGCTGGGACGCGGCGAAGTTCCCGCAGGTGCAGCAGCGCTGGGCCGACGGCGACTCCCGGTTCCTCTACGTCGGCAGCTGGGCGCCGAGCGAGACCCGTGAGTACCTCGACAAGCAGGGCGCCGGAACGAAGATCAACTACGGCTCCTTCCAGTTCCCGATGCCCGAAGGCGCCACGCACGACACCGTCGAGCAGATGTCGATCGGCTTCTCGGTGACCAAGAAGGCCAAACACCCCGAGGCGGCCAAGGCGTTCATCGCCTACTTCCTCAACAAGGACCTGCTCGCCGGGATCCCGATCGTGGCCGACAACCTCGTGCCGCGTGCCGACCTCGCCGTGCCGGACGACCTCAAGCAGGTCAAGGCCGCGCTGGACGACCCGAAGAAGGAACACGTCCTGCAGTACGACGGGATCGACGGCATCGCCGGCGGCAAATGGCAGACCGACGTCTTCGACCCCGCCGACATCGCGCTGCTGAAAGGCCAGATCACCCCGCAGCAGTTCGTGGACCAGCTCGCCACCAAGGGCGCCGAGTTCTGGAAGAACCAGGGCTGATGGCGGCAGTCACGACTCCGGCGAAACCGCCGGCGCGGGCCGTGAAGGCCGGGGCGCACCTCAGTCGCAAGAAACGGCTGTTCTGGCCGTTCGCCGCGCCGGCGCTGGTGCTGTACCTGGCCTTCCTGGTCCTGCCGACGATCGCGACCGTCGTGCTGAGCTTCACCAGCTGGGCCGGGGCGGGGGACACGCCGGAACCCAACGGCGTCACCAACTACACGCAGATGTGGGCGAGCGACTCGTTCCAGTACGCCTTCCGCAACACGCTGATCTACGTGTTCCTCGGCGGGATCGGCACGTTCGCGCTGGCGTTCCTGTTCACGATGGTGCTGCGGGACATGAAGGGCGGCAAGATCGTCCGCGCCATCCTGTTCTTCCCGAACATCGTCGCGCCGGTGGCGCTCGGCATGTTCCTCGGCTTCGTGTTCAAGTACCAGCCGGGCAAGCAGGGGCTGGCGAACTACGTGCTGGAGAGCCTCGGCGCGGACGCGGCGAAGTTCCTCGCACCGTCCAATGTGACCGGTGTGGTGACGGCTTCGCTGATCTGGGCCAGCTCGGGGTTCTACATCACCATCCTGATGGCCGCGGTCGACCGCATCCCGCCGTACCTCTACGAGGACGCGGAACTGGGCGGCGCGTCGCCGTGGCAGAAGTTCAAGAACATCACGCTGCCGATGACCTGGGACGTCGTCGGGGTCGCCGGGGTGCTGTGGACGATCAACGCGCTCAAGATCTTCGAGCTGGTTTTCGTGCTGGCCGGGCCGGGCACCTACGCCCCGCCCAACGAGGCGTGGACGCTGGGGATCTACGTGTTCGACCGGACCTTCGGCTCGAACGGCACCCCGGACTTCGGCGCCGCGTGTGCCTGCGCGGTGGCGATGATCGCGCTGGTGTCCGTGCTCGTCGTCCTGCTCCGCCGGTTGATGCGCCGTGACGCGATCCAGTTCTGAGGGAGATCACATGTCCGTCACCGACGTCGAGGCGCCCGCGCGCCCGTCGCCGAAACCGGTGCGCAAGCCGCCACGCAAACCGCGTCCGGCGCCCGGGTCCAAACGGTTCAGCCCGTTGCGGGTACTGGGTTCCACGATCGTGTGGCTGTTCACCGCGGGCAACATCCTGGTGCTGTACTGGCTGTTCACGGCGTCGTTCAAGACGCCGGTGGAGATCTTCACCAAGCCGTTCGCCCTGCCGTACCAGTGGTTCCACGTCGGCAAGCCGTTCCGGAACTTCATCTACGCCTGGAACAACGCCGGTTTCGGGCAAGCGGTGCTGACCACCGTGCTCCTGGTCGGACTGGCGACGGTCGTGACCGTCGCCGTCTCGGCGCCCTGCGCGTACGCCCTGACCAGGCTCGGTGTCCGTGGGGCCGGCCCGATGACGAACGTCGTCGCGATCGGCATGGGCGTGCCGTTCCAGACCGTGATCATCCCGCTGTTCGTGGTGCTCAGCAAGGTGCACCTGGACAACGAGTACGGCCTGTTCGTGCTGTACGTGGCGCTGTCCATCCCGTTCACGGTGTTCCTCATGACGGGCTTCTTCCGGTCGCTGCCGGATGAACTGGAGGAGGCGGCCGCGCTCGACGGCGCCTCACCGACGCGCACGTTCTTCTCGGTCATGCTGCCGCTGACCCGCGGCGGCATGATCACCGCGCTGACGCTGAACGCGATCGGGCTGTGGAACGAGACGCTGCTGGCGATCGTGTTCCTCAAGGACCAGGCGCATTTCACGTTGTCGCGCGCGCTTTTCACCTTCTACGGGGCCGCGAGCTACCAGTCGGAGTACGGCGGCCTGATCGCCGGTGTGGCGATCGTCGTGCTCCCGATGCTGGTGCTCTACCTCGTGCTCGCCCGCCGGATCATCACCGGCCTGACCCTCGGCGCCGGAAAGTAGGACCTGATGGCCACCGTGACCTTCTCCGACACCACCCGGTTCTACGCCGGAGTGGAACGCCCCGCGGTCGACGGGCTCGACCTCGAGGTCGCCGACGGCGAATTCCTGGTGCTGGTCGGCCCGTCCGGCTGCGGGAAGTCGACCACGTTGCGGATGCTCGCCGGGCTGGAAGGCGTCGACGACGGCTCCATCCACATCGGCGACCGCGACGTCACCGAACTCCCGCCGAAGGACCGGGACATCGCGATGGTGTTCCAGAACTACGCGCTCTACCCGCATATGACGGTGGGGGAGAACATCGGCTTCCACCTGAAGCTGGCCAAGATCTCCAAGGCCGAACGCGAACGCAAGGTGCGCGAGGCCGCGGCCGTGCTCGACCTGACCGAGTACCTCGACCGCAAACCCGCGAAACTGTCCGGCGGACAGCGACAGCGGGTCGCGATGGGGCGGGCGATCGTGCGTGAGCCCAGCGTGTTCCTGATGGACGAACCGCTGTCCAATCTGGACGCGAAGCTCCGGGTGCAGACCCGGACCCAGATCGCCTCCCTGCAGCGGCGGCTGGGCATCACGACGCTCTACGTCACCCACGACCAGGTCGAAGCGATGACCATGGGAGACCGGGTCGCCGTGCTGAAGGACGGGATCCTGCAGCAGTGCGACACTCCCGTCGGGCTGTTCGCCAAGCCGGTGAACGTGTTCGTCGCCGGGTTCATCGGCTCGCCCGCGATGAACCTGCTGGAGACCACAGTGGACACCGGTGGTGCCGTCGCCGGTAGTACGCGCTTGCCGCTGACCCCGGCGCAGCGTTCGGCGCTGACCGGCCCCGGCATCGTCGTCGGCGTCCGGCCCGAGGGCTGGACGATCGGGGACGGCGGTTTCGAAGCCGTCGTCGAGGTCGTCGAGGAGCTGGGCAGCGACCAGTACCTCTACTGCCGGGACGGCGACCGCGTGCTGACCGTCCGCACCCCGGGGATGGCGCCGTGGCAGCGCGGCGAGCCGATCACCCTGACGCCGCAACCGGGCGCGGTGCACCTGTTCGACGCCGCCACCGGCGATCGGCTCCCGGACGCATGACCCGCCTGTACCGCACCGGGTTGCCGCTGCCGGCCGCCGAGCTGGGGCCGGAGAACCCGTTGCCTCCGCTCCGGAAACCCGAAGCGGTGGCCAAGGTGTCCAATGTGGACGAACTGCCACCGGACCTGGCGGAGAACATCGGGTACGGCCGCCTGGACACCCCGCTGCCGTGTCTGCTTCAGGACGGCTATACGCGGGAGCGCACGGAACGCGAGCTCCCGGCGCTGGTGCTGGAGAACGACCAGCTCCGCGCCACCGTGCTGCCGTCGCTGGGCGGACGGCTGTATTCGCTTTTCCACAAACCGTCCGGCCGCGAACTGCTCTACCGCAATCCGGTCTTCCAGCCCGCGAACCTCGCCTTGCGGGACGCGTGGTTCGCCGGTGGCGTCGAGTGGAACCTCGGCAGCACCGGGCATACGACGCTGACCTGCGAGCCGATGTTCGCCGCGGAGATGGAGGGCCCGGACGGCACACCGGTGCTGCGGTTGTGGGAGTGGGAACGCACCCGCGACCTGCCGTACCAGGTCGACTTCTGGCTGCCCGACGGTTCGGAACACCTGCTCGTGGCGGTGCGCGTGCGGAACCCGCATCCCTACGACGTCCCGGTGTACTGGTGGTCGAACATCGCGGTGCCACAGAACGAAGGCACCCGCGTACTGGCGCCCGCGACACAGGCCTGGCACTACGGCTACTCGGGACGGCTCGACCTGGTCGATGTGCCCGGCGAGCTGACGTATCCAGCGCGTGCCGGGGCCGCGGCGGACTACTTCTTCGAGGTGACCGGAAGGCCGTGGGTCGCGGCCGTCGAGGCCGACGGTTCGGGGCTGGCGCAGTCGTCGACCGGCCGCTTGCGGGGGCGCAAGCTGTTCCTGTGGGGCGAGTCCACCGGTGGCCGCCGCTGGCAGGAGTGGCTGGCTCCCGGCGCGGGCGGCTACCTGGAGATCCAAGCCGGGCTGGCCCGCACCCAGCTGGAGCACCTGCGCTTGCCGCCGGGGGAGAGCTGGGACTGGCTGGAGGCCTACGGTCCGGTCGCCGCCGATCCGGCCGCGGTGCACGGCGAAGACTGGACGGCGGCCCGCGAAGCCGTCGCCGCCGGTCTGCCGTCCGCGGAAACCCTCGACGAGTACCACGACGCTTGGCGGAAGATCGCCGACGTCACCCCGGAATCCTTTCTGGCCACCGGTTCCGGCTGGGGCGCGCTGGAGAACCGGCGCGCGCCGATGTGCCTGCCCGGTACGCCGTTCCCGGACGAGTCCCTCGGGCCGGACCAGGAGCCGTGGCTCGCGTTGCTCGACGGGACGCCGCCGGACGGGGATCCGCTCGCCGTGCCGCCGCCGACGCTGGTGAACCGGTACTGGGCGGATCTCATGGAGTTCGCGCCGAAGAACTGGCTGACCTGGTACCACCGAGGCGTCGCGCATTGGGCCGCCGGACGGCATTCCGACGCTGTCGGCGCCTGGCGCGAGTCCGTCTCGGCGGCCGAGAACCCCTGGGCACTGCGGAATCTCGCGGTCGTCACGGCCGGGCACGAGGCCGCCTGGCTGTACCGGCGGGCGGTCGCGCTCGCGCCGTCACTGCGCCCTCTGGTCGTCGAGGCCATCGCGGCGCAACTCGCCGCGGGTCTCCCGGGCGAAGCGAGCGAGCTGCTGGACGGGCTGCCCGTGGAGGGGCGGATCGCCCTGCTGACCGCTCGCACGCGGCTCGCCCTCGGCGACGTCGCCGGGGCCAAGGCCGTGTACGACACGGGTTTCGAGGTCGCGAACATCAGGGAAGGGGAAACGTCTTTGTCGGACACCTGGGCGGCGGTTTCCGAGGAACCGCTGCCGGAACAGCACGACTTCCGGATGAAGTGACCGGCCGGGCCACTCGACCGGCGTGCCGCTCGCGGCGGACAGCCGCGATGCAGCATACTGCTCGAAACAGTGGCCAACAGCGCAACGTCATGCGCGATAGGCCGCAGCGAGCTAGGAGTGGCGCCGATGGCCCGGCACGAACGGCTGAGCACCCTGCTGGACCTGCTGGGGCAGCGGGAAAAGATCGACGTCGAAGACGTGGCCGAGGAGCTGAACGTCTCCGCCGCCACGATCCGGCGCGACCTCGATCACCTGGCGGAGCAGCAGTTGCTCACCCGCACCCGAGGTGGTGCGGTGGCCAACGACCTCGCCTACGACCTGCCGTTGCGGTACAAGACCGCTCGGCACGTGCCCGAGAAGCAGCGGATCAGCGTCGCCGCGGCGGCGCTCGTCGCGCAGGGCATGGTGGTCGGCCTCAACGGCGGGACGACGACGGCCGGAGTCGCGCGATCGTTGGCGACGCGGTCCGATCTGGCCGGTCTCCGTGATTCGCCCGGGCTCACGGTGGTCACCAACGCGCTGAACATCGCGCACGAACTCGCGGTCCGGCCGCATGTGAAGATCGTGGTCACGGGCGGGGTCGCGCGTCCGCAGTCGTTCGAGCTCAGTGGCCCGCTGGCCACTCGCGTGCTCAGTGAGCTGACGATCGACCTGCTGTTCCTCGGCGTCGACGCGTTCGACGCGGACGCGGGCGCCTTCGCGCATCACGAGGGCGAGGCGAGTATCAACCGGCTGATGGTCGAGCGCGCCGAGCGTGTCGTCGCCGTCGCCGATGGCTCGAAGCTGGGCCGGCGGGCGTTCGCGCGGATCTGCGCGACTCCGCAGGTGCACGCCCTGGTCACCGATTCGAACGCCGACCCGAAGGTGCTGCGGGCGTTCGAGGCCGCCGGAGTCGAGGTCCAAGCCGTCTGACCAAGTCCGTGAAGGCCTCCTTGCCTACCTTCAGGGTAGGGAAGGAGGCCTTCACGTCTTTGCGCACTCCTTGTGACATAAGGATCTTCGGCCGACCCGACGAAAGTCGGCAGCACCGCTTCGGCGGATGACTTTGCGCGAACGGTGCGCTATACAGAGACCATCTTGCGTATTCATGCGCGAAAGGTGTCTCGAATGAGCAGAGTTGCGCAATCCCTGAGTTGTTTGGCCGCAGTGGCCTTACTCGGGCTTTCCCCGGTCGCCGCACACGCCGATCCGGCCGCGGCGGCTTCCGGCAAACTGGGCGATCTGACCGGGATCTCCGCCGAGGGCCCCACGGTCACCCTGAAGTCGGGAAGCGCGGCGGTGCGCGTCAGCTTCCCGGCCGAAGGCGCCGTCCGGGTCTGGCTGGCGCCGGACGGCACGTTCACCGATCCGGCGGGCAGCAAGATCGTGCTGCCGCGCACCGGCGACCCGGTGACGCCGAAGCGGACGGACAAGGGGGACTACTGGGCGGTTTCCACCGGCAAGGCGACGCTGCGGGCGTACAAGCACCCGTTGCGGCTCGCGTTGTACGACGGCGCGGATCGCAAGCGGCTCTGGGAGGAGTCCGCACCGCTGTCGTGGACCGGCAAGCAGACCACGCAGACCCTCGCCCGGACGGCGACCGAGCAGTTCGTGGGCGGCGGCGAGCAGAACGGCCGCTTCAGTCACCGTGACCAGACGATCCGGATCTTCGCCGACTACAACTGGAACGACGGCGGAGCCCCGAACTCGCAGCCGTTCTACGCCTCCACGGCCGGGTACGGCGTACTGCGCAACACTTTCGCGCAGGGCACCTACGCCTTCACCGAGCCGGTGCGCACGACCCACGACGAGCGTCGTTTCGACGCGACGTACGTCGTGGGCGACGGGCTCAAGGACGTCATCACCGGTTACACCGATCTGGTCGGGAAGCCTTTCCTGCCACCGCTTTACGGCCTCGAACACGGTGACGCCGACTGCTACCTGCACAACGCCAACCGCGGTGAGCGGCACACGCTGGACGCGGTGAAGGTCGCGGAGGGCTACACCGAGCACGGGATGCCCAACGGCTGGATGCTCGTCAACGACGGCTACGGCTGCGGGTACGAAAACCTCCAGCAGACCGGCGAAGGCCTCCGCAAGAACAACATGCAGCTCGGGCTGTGGACCGAGAACGGCGTGCCGAACCAGGTCGAGGAGGTCAAGGCCGGGGTCCGGGTCCGCAAACTCGACGTCGCGTGGGTCGGCCCGGGGTACGAGTTCGCGCTGGACGCCTGCGACACCGCCTACAAGGGCATCGAGGACAACAGCGACGCGCGCGGTTTCGTCTGGACACCGGTCAGCTGGGCGGGTGCGCAGCGCTGCGGCGTACTGTGGAGCGGCGACCAGGCCGGGTCCTACGACTACATCAAGTGGCAGATCCCGACCTACGCCGGCGCGACGACGTCCGGTATGGCGTACAACACCGGCGACATCGACGGCATCTTCGGCGGCAGCCCGCAGACCTACGTCCGTGATCTGCAGTGGAAGGCGTTCCTGCCGGTCTCGATGACGATGGACGGCTGGGCCGCGTCGGACAAGCAGCCGTGGCGATACGGCGAGCCGTACACCTCGATCAACCGCAAGTACCTGCTGCTCAAGGAGCGGCTGCTGCCCTACACCTACAGCCATTCGGTGGAGGCGCACAAGACCGGCGTCGGCCAGGTCCGCCCGCTGGCGCTCGAATACCCGGACGACCCGAACGTCTGGGGCGAGAAGGCGAAGTACGAGTTCCTGTCCGGCAAGGACTTCCTGGTCGCGCCGGTGTACGAGAACTCCACCGTCCGTAACGGCATCTACCTGCCGAAGGGCACCTGGGTCGACTACTGGAGTGGCAAGACCTACACCGGTCCGACCACTGTGGACGGTTACGACGCGCCGCTCGACACGCTGCCGCTGTTCGTCCGCGCCGGCGCCGTGGTGCCGATGTGGGCCGAGGGCACGAAGTCCTGGCAGACCAGGGACAAGGGTGTGCTCGATCTCGACGTGTACCCGCAGGGCAAGGGTTCGTTCACGCTCACCGAGGACGACGGCGTCACGCGTGCCTACAAGAACGGCGACCAGGCGAAGCAGACGTTCACCGTCGACGCGCCGACGTCCGGCCTGGGCACGGTGACGGTCGGCATCGGTGCGAGTTCCGGTTCCTACGCCGGGAAGCCCGCCGCGCGGAACTACCAGCTGACCGTCCACACGGGAAGCAAGCCCGCGGCGGTGCAGGCCGGGAACTCGACCCTTCGGCAGTACGGCAGCAAGGCCGAACTGGACGCGGCGGCGTCGGGCTGGTGGTTCGATCCGGCCACCGGCGGGGTCGTCCGGGTCAAGACCGGCAAGATCGGCGCCGGTGACCGTCAGGACGTGCGGCTGTTCGGTACGAGCGCGGTCGGCGGGATCTTCCCGGAGGATCGCGACGGCTCGGTCACCCTGTCCGTCCCGGCGGTCGCCGGGCCCGGGCAGACCGCGACGGGCACGCTCAGCTTCACGAACGGCACGCCGCTGCCGGTCCGGGACGTCTCGTTCTCCTTGCCCGCCAACGGGTTCCGCGTCGAGGTGCCCGCCGGTCCGCGCCTGGTGATGCCCGGCAAGACCGTCCAGGTCCCGGTGAAGGTGACACCGGACGCGGGTATCAAGCCGGACGACTACCAGCTGACCGCGTCGGCGTCGTACAAGGCGCGGCTCGGGGAGAACCGGGTCGCCGACTCGGTGACGGTCACCGTGCCGCATGCGTCGCTGGCCGCGGCCTACGGAAACGTCGGCGTCACCGACGCGGCGCACGTCGCGGTGGGGGACATCGACGGTGGTGGCAGCAGTTTCCGGGCGGAAGGCCTCGCCGAAGCTGGCCTCGAGCCCGGTGCGGGCTTCTCCGCGCTCGGTGCCCAGCTGACCTGGCCGGTGACCGGTGCCGGGCAGAAGGACAACGTCCTCGCGTCCGGCCAGACGATCGCGGTCCGGGGGACGGGCGCCAAGCTGGTGCTGACCGGAACCGGTACGGGCACGGCGAAGGGCACTGTCGTCGTCCGGTACGCCGACGGCAGCACGAGCCAGGCCGAACTCGGGTTCCCCAACTGGTGCTGTGCCGATCCGGCCCAGTACGGCGCGACCACGGTCGCGACCGTGCTGGGCAAGAACACCCGCACGGGACCGGCGTATCCGACCACGCCTTACCGGGTGTTCGCGAACTCCGTCCCGCTGACCGCGGGGAAGGAGGTCGTCGCGGTGACGCTTCCGTCGAACACCGCGATGCACGTCTTCGCCGCGGGCATCGGCTGAGTCCTCGTGAGTGGTAAGGACGGTTAGAACCGTCCTTACCACTCACGAGACCAGACCCACTCGGTGCCGGGGGTTCTGCTGGGTGCTGGGCTTGGCCGGGTTGCGAAAGTGGCTTTCGCAACGTCGGCCGTGGCCGCGACACCGGCTCCAGACCCTCAGACCGTCACGGACCGGACCCCGGGATCAATGGCGGCCGGGAGCCAGTAGGTACCTAAGACGCCCTCGGTTGGAACCGTCCTTGCCACTCGCGAGTCAGGCTGGCACCGGTGTCCACAAAGCGTCGATGGCGCGTTCGGCCTCGGCCTGGCTGGCCTCGGCCAGCGGGATCAGATCCGCCATCGCCGGATTGACCATCGCCATGGTCAGCTCGGCGGTGACGAAGCGCGGTTCGAGGCCGGTCAACGAGATACCGTGCGGGATCCACGCCTGCGCGTGGTCCCAGCCCTCACGAGGGGTGCCTTCGCCGTAGCCGCCGCCGCGCGCGGTCACGACGATGAAGTCCCGGCCGCCGAGCAGGCCTTCCCTGGTCTCGGCGTCGAGCGACAGCCCGGGCGCGATCAGGTGGTCGACCCAGGCCTTGACCGTGCTCGGCGGGCCGAAGTTGTACAACGGCAGGCCCAGCAGGATCGTGTCGGCCGCCTTCACCTCGTCGACGAGCTCCTTGATGAGCCGCCAGGCCGCGGCCTGCTCCGGGGTGTGCCGCTCCGGCGGGGTCGCCTTGGCCGCGTTGGCGATCGAGTCCAGATGCGGCAGCGGGTCGGCGCCCAGGTCACGGTAGGTGACGGTGCCGTCCGGATGGGCGGCGCGCCAGGCCGCGGCGGCACGCGCGGTGAGGCGGCGGCTGATCGAGTGCTCGCCCGTGATGCTCGAGTCGATGTGCAGCAGGTTCGTCATACGTACTATCTTGCACAGATCATTTGTGTAACGCAAACCATTGATGCTGTGGCGGTCATCATGGGGAACGTACACTCGGCGTGTGCCCGAACTCCCGGTCGTGAACCAGCCCTCGCACCGCTGCGGCGCGCTGCTCGACCACGTCACCCGCCGGATCCGGCTGCGCAGCGAGTCCGTCCTGGCTCCGCTCGGCTTGCGGCCCAGGCATCTCGTCGCGCTGACCGTGCTGCGCGACCTCGGCGGCTGTTCGCAGCAGGACCTCGCGAAAACGCTGGAGATGGACAGCACGAACGTCGTCGGGCTGTTGAACGACCTCGAGTCCGCGAACCTGGTCGAACGCAGACGCTCGCCGGCGGACCGGCGCCGCCACATCGTCGAACTCACCGACGTCGGCCTGAAGCAACTCGTCAAGGCCGAGTTCGCCCTCGCCGCGGTCGAAGACGAGGTGCTCGGCGCGCTCGACAAGGATCAGCGCGAGACGCTGTACAGCCTGCTGTACCAGGCGGCGGGCCACGCCGAGCCCGCCGCCTGCGTCGGCGCCGCGCACGTCGAAGACTGCTAGTCCCCGAGGTCGAAGAGGTCGTGAAGCTGCTTCGTGGCTTCGCCGCCGTACATGACACTTCCGACCGGGACCTCGCCGCCCACCGCCTCGATCACCCGCGCCGTCCACACGGGACCGAACGCGCCGCACAGCTCGATCAGCTGTGCCCCTTCGTCGACCAACCGCCGGGCCGCGGCGACGACCTGGTCCACGCGGCCGACGCCGACCAGCACCGTCAGGCACCGCCCACTGTCCACACGGGACACGTCGCGGGCCGGGTCGCAGCCATCGGCCAAGTACACGAAACCCCACTGTCGCATGACGATTCTCCTTCGTTCTCGATCGCCATGAGGTAATCGCGGACCGCTGGGTGCCGTCCACGAGGAGGATCCGTACGGCCGTTCGGGATCACCGAAGAGGGGAGATCGGGCACGCGGCGCGGAAGTCCGCTGTGAGCGCTGTCATACCAGCGACGCGATCCGCTCCGAGGACTCGTGCGCCGGATCCCACACGAGCGCGTGCCGGACGACAGGCGCCTCCCGCAGCGGCAGCCAGCGCAGACCTTCGCCCGGTTCCTCCCGGGGACGCAAGGCGACGACGTCGCCGCCGTGCCGCAATTCGGCGACGAACAGCGACCGCCGAGGCGGCCCGGAGCGGACGTGAGGCGGCCGCCAGCCCGCCGCCGCGCAGTCCGCGAGCAGTGCGTCGTGGTAACCCGGAGCCAGCTTTCGCTCATACAGAAGGAGGTCCCGCCCGGTGAGGTCGTCCCAGCCCACTTCGCCACGCCGGGCCAGCGGATGAGCGTCGGAGACGAGCGCGCCCAACGGCCTCTCGCTCACGACGGCGACCCGCAGACCGGTCACGTCTTCCGGCAGCGCCAGCAGACCGGCGTCGAGCGCGCCGCGGCGAAGGAGTTCGAGCTGTCGCGCGGCGGACAGGTCTTCGATCTCCACCGCTTCCGCGTACAGGGCGGGGAGCACGGTCGGCGGCGCGCCCGGCGTCACGCCGACGCGGAGCGGCCGGCCCACGGAGTCGCGGACGGCCCGCGCGCCGAGCTCGGCCTCCTCCAGGATCCGGCGGGCGTGAGGGAGCAGTGCCAGCGCGGCGGCGGTGGGCGTCATCCCCGCCTGGGTCCGGACGAACAGGGTCGTGTCCAGTTCCTTTTCCAGCGCGATGATCTGCTGGCTCAGCGACGACGCGCGGATGCCGAGGCGCTCCGCCGCGCGGGTGAGGTGTCCCTCCTCCGCCACGGCACACAGGTATCGAAGACGTCGTAACTCCACAGCCGCACAGTAGCCCCGGACGAGGCAGAATCGACGGGGTGCGTATCGGAATCGTTCGGACTCTCGCGGCGGTCCTCGTCCTGCTCACCGCCTGCTCCGCCGAACAGGAACAGCCGCCCGTCAAACCCGTCTACGACCTGCCCGCGCGGGAGGTCCGGCCGGACGAGACCGCGCTGCACCTGCCGCCCGCGCTCAACGGGGAGACCGAGTTCTCCCTCATCGGGCTGGCCGCCGGATTGCCCAGTCTCGCCGGCAGCCACGCCGAGTTCGATGCGAAGGGGCAGTTCGTCCGGCTCCGGCTGGTGGTGACGGGGAAGGGCGTGTCCGGCATCCTCTTCGACACCCGGCGCCAGCAGCTGATCACCGATTCCGGTGCGGTGATCGCGGTCGACAACCAGGCGATGACCATCAAGCGGCAGCCGGACAAGTTTGAGCTGGGGCGCGGTGTGCGGGTCGAGTTCGACCTCTACTTCGACCTTCCCAAGCAGGCGAAACCCGTGGTGCTGCGCGCTTTCGGCGGCCCCACGCTGACCGACATGAAGAACCTCACCGGCACGGACATCAAGCTGGCTTGAGCTCGCGACATGGTCACCGGACCCACGCCTTGGACATGAAAGGGCCCCGCCGCGAAAACGCGACGGGGCCCTTCCCGAAAGGCGTCAGACGCCCAGGTCGCCACCGAGGTAGGCGGCCCGCACCTGCGGGTCGTCCAGCAGTTCGGCACCGCGGGCGCTCTTGACCACGTGACCGGTCTCCAGCACGTACGCGCGGTCGGAGAGCTTCAGCGCCTGCTGCGCGTTCTGCTCCACCAGCAGGACCGTGGTCCCGCGCTTGTTGATCTCGCGGATGATGTCGAAGATCTGCGCGATCAGCATCGGCGCCAGGCCCATGGACGGCTCGTCGAGCAGCAGTACCTTGGGTTTGGTCATCAGCGCGCGGCCGATGGCGATCATCTGCTGCTCGCCACCGGACATCGTGCCGCCGAACTGGCTCTTGCGCTCGGCCAGGCGGGGGAACAGTCCGAACACCTCGTCGAGGTCGTCCTTGAGGTCGTCCTTCCGGGTGTAGGCACCCATCAGGAGGTTCTCCAGCACGGTCATGCCGGGGAACACCCCCCGGCCTTCCGGCGCCTGCCCGATCCCGAGCTGCACTCGCTTGTGCCCAGGGGTCTTCGAGATGTCCTTGCCGTCGAAGAGGATCCGGCCACTGGTCAGCGGACGCAACCCCGAAATGGTCTTCAGCGTCGTGGTCTTGCCCGCGCCGTTGGCCCCGATGAGCGAAACGATCTCGCCCTCGCCGACCTCGATGCTCATTCCCTTGAGCGCGGCGATCTTCCCGTAGTGGACGTTGATGTCCTGAACCTCAAGAAGCATCTTCCGCCACCCCCAGGTAAGCCTCGATCACCTTCTGGTTGTTCTGCACCTCTTGGGGGAGCCCTTCTGCGATCTTCTGGCCGAAGTCGAGCACGGCCAGCCGGTCGGCGATCTGCATGACCAAGCCCATGTCGTGCTCGATGAGCAGCACGGTGCGGCCGTCGTCGCGGATCTTGCGGATCAGTTCCTGCAGCGAGTTCTTCTCCGCCGGGTTCATGCCGGCGGCCGGCTCGTCGAGCAGCAGCAGCTTCGGGTCGGTCGCGAGCGCGCGCGCGATCTCCAGACGGCGCTGGTCGCCGTAGGAGAGGTTCTTCGCGGTGTTGTTCTCGACCCGCCCGATGCCGACGAAGTCCAGCAGTTCCCTCGCCAGCTCACGGCCCCGCTTCTCTTCCTTGCGGTGCATGGGCAGGCCGAGCGTCGCCGAAATCGCACCGGTCTTGTGGTGCGAGTCGGCACCGACCATCACGTTTTCGAGCGCCGACATGTTGTGGAACAGCCGGATGTTCTGGAACGTCCTCGCGATCCCGGCCTGGTTGATCTTGAACCGCTTCATGCCGTTGATCCGGTTCCCCGCGAACCGGACCTGACCTTCGGTCGGCTGGTAGACACCGGTGATCACGTTGAACACGGTGGTCTTGCCCGCGCCGTTCGGGCCGATCAGGGCGAAGATCTCACTCTGATTGATGGTGAGGTCGACCCCCTTCAGCGCTGTGACGCCGCCGAAGCGCATCGTCACGTCGTCGAATTCGAGCAAGGCGCTCATTTCTTCACCTCCGCCGAAGCGTCGGAATCCGGACCCGCGACTTCGGCGCCCATGGCACCCATCCCGCCTGTTCCTTCATGTAATTCGGCCTTACGTTGCCGCGACGGCAACAGACCCTCCGGCCGCCACGCCATCATCAGCACCAGCACGCCACCGAAGATCAGAATGCGGTACTCCGACAGGAAGCGGAACCGTTCCGGCAGCCAGGCGACCAGGAAGGCACCGAGGACCACCCCGGGGATGTTGCCGGCACCACCCATCACCACGGCCGCGAGGATGGTCGCGGAGAGGATGAACGGGAAGTTGTTCGGCTCGACGAAAACCGCCTTGCTGGCGTAGACCACGCCCGCCATCCCGCCGATCATGGCGCCGATGGCGAAGGCCAGCAGTTTGAACCGGAACGTCGGCACGCCCATCAGTTCGGCGGCGTCCTCGTCTTCGCGCACGGCCGCCCAAGCTCGCCCGACCCGGCTCTTGTGCAGCCGCACCGAGAACAC
The DNA here is from genome assembly GCF_055563465.1 of Amycolatopsis sp. NPDC000009. Lineage (NCBI taxonomy): Bacteria > Bacillati > Actinomycetota > Actinomycetes > Pseudonocardiales > Pseudonocardiaceae > Amycolatopsis > Amycolatopsis sp. NPDC000009. The sequence goes on along the minus strand of NZ_JBVHDI010000016.1, from coordinate 134,703 downwards.
GATGGCGATGACGATGGCGACGAGGATCAGGTAGTAGTACGGCGCGGGGTCGAGCAGGAACTCGACACCGAACATCGGATCGGGGTGCGGGACGTTGGTGATACCGCGGGCACCACCGATGGCGTCGGTGTTGTTCGCGGTGATCCGGACGATCTCCCCGAAGCCGAGTGTCACGATGGCCAGATAGTCACCGCGCAACCGTAGGGTGGGCGCGCCGAGGATGACACCCGACACGGCCGCCAGGAAGATGCCCAGCACCAGCGTTGCCCAGAACGACCAGCCGTAGTTGGTGCCGATGACCGCCAGGGTGTACGCGCCGATCGCGAAGAACGCGACGAAGCCGAGGTCGAGCAGACCGGCGTGGCCGACCACGATGTTCAAGCCGATGGCCAGCAGGATGTAGGTCCCGACCGGGAAGATCAGCACGGTCGTCCAGTCGGAGTCCGGCGACATGAACGAACCGATCGCCGGCGCGGGCAGGATCAGCGCGCCGATGATCAGTGCGAGGTAGACGCCATAGCGCTGCCAGTGCGGAGCACGAACCCACCAATCCCGCATGCCGTCGATGGGGTGGAACCCGGCGCGCGCGGGCTTTCCGTTGCTTGTAGCCACTTCTTCATTGCCCTTCATGCGCGTGCCCGCTGCAGCGATTCACCGAGAATGCCGGTGGGACGGAACATCAGGACCAGCACCAGCACCACGAAGGCGGTGACGTCCTTCCATTGTGAACCGAGGAAGATGGAACTCCAGTTCTCCACCAGACCGAGCACGATTCCACCGAGCAAGGCTCCGCGGAGGTTGCCGATACCGCCGAGGACCGCCGCGGTGAACGCCTTGATCCCGAGGAGGAAGCCGACCCGGTAGTCGGTGTTCTCGTATTCCATGACGTACAGTGCCGCGGCGACGCCGGCCATGGCGCCACCGAGCACGAAGGTGGTGCGCACGATCCGGTCGATGCTGACACCCATCAGCACCGCGGCTTCGGGATCCTGTGCGGTGGCACGGATACCGCGGCCGATGCGGGTACGGCTCACCAGCTGGTCGAGTATCACCATCATGATCACGGCGCCGACGACGACGAACACGTGGTCCGTCCGCACCACCCCGTTCCCGATGCGGAACAGCTCCTCGTGCGGGATGAACCGCGGCGAGTTCTGTTGCACGCGGCCGGAGTTGCCGGTGAGCCACTCGATGACTTCGAGGCCGAACAGTTCCTGCAGGAACAGCGAGGCGCCGATCGCGGAGATGAGCGCGGCCAGCCGCCCGGCGCCCTTCTTGCGCAGCGGCCGGTAGGCCACCTGTTCCAGCAGGACGGCCGCCCCGCCGGAGACGGCGGCGGAGGCGATGATGATCAGCAACAGGACGGCGATCATGCCGAACGCGCCGAGCGCCAGCGGCGCGGTGCCGCCGGCGAGACTGATCAGGATGAACAGGGACGTGACCGTCCCGATCATGAAGATTTCGGAATGCGCGAAGTTGATGAGCCGGAGCACGCCGTAGACCATTGTGTAGCCGAGGGCGACGAGGGCATAGATGCTTCCGGCGACCAGTCCGCCGATGGTGCTACCGAGGAACTGGGCTTGCAGATCTTGAAGCATGACGTGGATGCCTTACGGGACGGGGCGAGGATTTTTCGCCACATTTACGGGAAGCGGGGGTGCTGTGCCAGCACAGCGCCCCCGCTTCCGTTAGGTGTTCCTGCCTGCTCCGTCAGCCGTTGAGCTTGGCTTCGGTCGAGGCGCCGAGGTTCTTGATGACGCCGTTGGTGACCTGGTAGACGTAGATGGCGTTCGTCTGCGGCTCGCCGTTCTCCTTGAACTTGATCTGCTTCGAAGCACCCTGGAAGTCGACCGTCTTCAGGAATTCGTTGATCTTCTCCGCGGTGGTGTTGCCCGCCTTGACCGCGTTGATGATGGCGGTCGCGGCGTCGTAGCCCTCGGTCGAGTAGATCGCCGGGTCGAGGTTGTACGCGGCCTTGTACTTGGTCACGAACTCGTCGCCGGAACCGGCGTCCTTGATGTTGCAGGGGCAGCCGATGACGGCGTTCTCGGCGGCCGCGGCACCCGCGCCGCTGACGAGCTGGGCGTCGAGCGAACCGTCACCGGTGGCGAACAGCGCCTGGACGCCGCCGTCACGCAGCTGCTTGAGCAGACGGCCGCCCTGCGCGTAGTAACCACCGAAGGTGATGACGTCGGGGTTCGCGGCCTTGACCTTCTGCACGGTCGAGGAGTAGTCCGACGCGTCCTTGGCGAACTTGTCGCGCTCGACCGGGACGTTCTTCTCCTTGAAGGTCTTCTCGAAGGCGTCCGCCAGGCCGACGCTGTACTCCTGGTCGTCCGAGAGGACATAAGCCTTCTTCGGCGACTTCGCCGTGATCAAGAATTCGGCGATGGCCGGACCCTGGTCGTTGTCGTTCGCGACGACACGGTGCCAGTACTTCCAGCCGTTCCCCGCCAGCCCCGGGTTCGTCGCCGAGGGCGAGATGCTCGGGATCTTGTTCTGCTCCAGCTGCCCGCCGATGGCCTTCGACTCACCGGAGAAGGCGGGGCCGATCAGCGCGGTGATCTTGTCCTGGCCGACCGCGGTCGCGATCAGCGACGTCGCCTGCTCGGGCTTGCCCTGGCTGTCGTACTCCTTGAGTTCCAGCTTCGTCGCCGGATTCGTCTTGTTGTACTCGTCGATAGCGAGCTTGGCGCCGTTGCGGGGCGGGATCACCAGCCCGGAGTTCTCACCGGTGAGGTCACCCATGAACCCGATCTTCAGCGTGCTGCTGTCACCGCTGCCGGACGAGCTGCTGCCGCCTGCACAGCCCGCCAGCGCCAGCGACGCAGCGGCCGCGACGGCGAAAACCCGTCCAAAACGCACTCCTGACACCGACTACCTCCCATGACCAACCAGCCGCCGGTAGGCGTTGCCCCCGACACAGGGGCTAGGTTAGGGCAGGAAGATATCCCCCTACGCCATGATCTGCCCAGACGCCCATCACTCTGTGTCCACATCGTGACGGTCGAAACCAGAACGAATTGCACGAAAAGGCGAATGTTGCCGGTTGGCGGGTCTGCGCTGGTCACGCTGGGGATTCACCGTTACCACGTCGATCATGCTCGTGGGTAATGATCGTGTTTCGGCCGCGTATCTTGCGCTTTTTCAGCTCCTTCGGGGGAGGCCGTTCGTAGTAGCAAAGCTGCCCCAAAGGGCGTCAACGGTGCCCCCTCTTCTCTTGTGCCGTGACAACCGATGGTTGTCGTCGCGGTCCGAACGGCTGTTGGATTCCGGCCCTGACCTCGCGATTGACTGTCCCCATGACGATGAGTGCCGAAGTGATCGAAGGCGTCGCCGCGGGAGTCCCGTTCGTGGCGGTGCCGCCGTCGGACGGGAAACGCCCGGCGCCGCTGGTGCTGACCTGGCATCTGCTGGGCGCGCCGTTCAGTGAAGCGGCCATGGCGGCCGCGCTGCCGATGCGGGAGCTGCACGCGTGGCGGGTCCACCTCGGGTTGCCACTGACCGGGAAACGGTTTCCCGAGGGGGGTTTCGAGGGCTTCTTCCGGCTCGCGAGCGAGGACAACGTGCTCAACGTCGTCGAACCGCTCACCAGGCAGGTCGAGGCGGAGTTCCCGGCCGCGGTGGCGGAACTGCGCTCCCGCCTGTCCATTGAGGACGGACCGGTCGGGCTGGCCGGCGGTTCGCAGGGCGGCGCGGTCGCGTTGCAGATGCTGACCCACGCGGAGATCGACGTGGCGGCGGCCGCGCTGGTGAACCCGGTGACCCAGCTGGCGCCGGTGATCGCGGCGAACGAGCGGGTCTACGACGTCACCTACCACTGGTCGGACCGGTCCCGCGCGGTCGCGAACGAGTACGACTACGTGCGGCGGGCGGACGAACTGACCGCGCCGGTGCTGCTCGTCATCGGCGAGGAGGACGACGTCTCGATCACCGAACCGGCCGAAGCCCTGCACAAGGCGTTGGGGGAGGGGCGATCCGAGCTCGTCACGATCCCGGGGATGGCGCACGGATTCGCCGACGCGCCCGGCCTCGAACCCGCTCCGCAGACGGCGCACGCGAAGCTGGTCGACGCCGAGCTCACGCGCTGGTTCGCCCGGCACCTAGCTGTCTGAGGCCGTCGTCCGGCAGCCAGGATCGGTCGGGATCGTAGGCGCACCAAGCTTCTTCGTGGCTGGTCCGGCCCGCGAGCGCCAGCAGGCGCCGCAGGGCCGGGCCTTCGCCGCGCCGCCACACCACCGACCATGGGAACAGCGGCGACGGCTCGAACGGCAGGACCCGCAGATCGATGTCGGAGGCGAGGTCCATGTCGGCGCCGGCGAGCGTGACCCGCTGCTTCCCGTAGCGGGTCTGTTCCAGAGTGTGTCTGAGGTCGTAACTGACCCCGGAGTCGTCGATCGGCACGCCGAATTCTTTGCATAGGCGTTGCAAGTAAGAAAGCCATTCGACGGGACCGCCCAATTGCGGAATCCAGATCCCTTCACTCCGGAGATCGGACAATTTCAGGACATCGTTGCTCGCGAGCGGGTGTTCCGGCGCGAGAAGAGCGACCAGTGGCTCCAGTCGGACAAGGCGGTGTTCGAGTTCCGCGGGCACCTCGCGCCCGAGGTCCGCCACGCGGCCGAACGCGAGGTCGATCTCGCCGCGGACCAGGGGGTCGAGGGCGTTGGCCAGCCCGCGCCCGGCGATGCGCTCGACCGCCAGCGCCGGGTCGCGCTGGGCGATGCGGCGCAGCATGTACATGGGGGACAGGCGCGGATCGATGACGTCGAGGCGGGGCGGGCGGTCCTGCAGGCCCATCGCGGCGACGGCGGCGTCGGCCGCGCGGAGCAGCTCGCGCGCGTGCGGGAGGAACCGGTCGCCGTCGGCGGTCAGTTCGACGGACCTGTTGGTACGCCGGAAGAGCTGGAGCGACAGGGCGTCCTCGAGCTTCCGGACCCGCTTCGACAGCGCCTGCTGGGTGAGGAACAGGGATTCTGCCGCGCGACCGAAATGGCCGTGGTCGGCGGTGGCGACGAACGCGCGCACCTGGGCCGTGTCGAGATCCACGTCCTCAAAGTACGTGAAGGCCTCCTTGAGGGACTCTGGGTCCCTCAAGGAGGCCTTCACGGACATCCAACAGGCGAGAGGTCACCTGCCCGGCGGCCGCTCCCGCACCACGCAGGTCAGCCGCGCCGTGCACGACCGGCGCCCCTGGTCGTCGGTCAGGACGATCTCGGCGGTCACGGTCCCGCGCCCGACGTGCACCGGCGTCGCGACACCGGTCACCCGTCCGGAGCGGACCGCCCGGTGGTGCGTGCACGAGAGTTCGAGCCCCATCGTCGCCTTGTCGGTGCCGGCGTTGAGCGCGCAGACCATCGAACCGAGCGCCTCGGCGACCACGGCGTTCGCGCCGCCGTGGAGGAGACCGTAGGGCTGGAGGTTGCCCTCCACCGGGATGCTGCCCACGACGCGTTCGGGACCGAATTCGCTGATCTCGAGCCCGAGCTTGTCGTTGAGCTGCTGTCCGGCGAAGGCCGGGTCGATCCCGGCGAAGGATTCGAGGGCTTGTTCGGTCACGCAGAGCTCCTTAAACGACACGACAGGTAGGACTGTCAGACCCTCACCCTAGACTCGCTCCCGTGAGCCCGAGTGAGAACACGACCGTTGCCAACGCCACACCTGCCACCGCACAGGCCGAGCGGCCCAAACTGCTGCTGATCGACGGCCATTCGATGGCGTATCGCGCGTTCTTCGCGCTGCCCGCGGAGAACTTCAAGACGAAGACCGGGCAGACGACGAACGCGGTGTTCGGGTTCACCTCGATGCTCATCAACCTGCTGCGCGACGAGGCACCGACCCACCTCGCGGTGGCGTTCGACCTCTCCCGCAAGACGTTCCGTTCGGAGACGTACGCGGAGTACAAGGCCAACCGCAGCACCACCCCGGACGGGTTCAAGGGCCAGGTCGGGCTGGTCGAGGACGTGCTGAAGGTCCTCGGCATCCCGGCGCTGACCAAGGAGAACTACGAAGCCGACGACATCATCGCCACGCTCACGACACAGGCGACAGCGGAAGGTTTCGACGTCCTCATCTGTACGGGTGACCGTGACGCGCTCCAGCTGGTGACCGACCAGGTCACCGTGCTGTACCCGAAGCGCGGCGTGTCGGAGATGACCAGGTTCACCCCGGAGGCGGTCGAGGAGAAGTACGGCCTCACGCCGGCGCAGTACCCGGACTTCGCCGCGCTGCGTGGCGACCCCTCGGACAACCTGCCCAGCATCCCGGGCGTCGGTGAGAAGACGGCCGCGAAGTGGATCAGGCAGTTCGGCTCCTTCAACGAGCTGATCGACCGGGTCGACGAGGTCAAGGGCAAGGTCGGCGACGCGCTGCGCGAGCACCTCGGCGCGGTCATGCTGAACCGCCAGCTCACCGAGCTGATCCGTGACGTCGAGCTGGAGCTCGGCCCGACCATGCTCGAGCTGCGCCCGTGGGATCGCGAGGCCGTCCACGCGCTGTTCGACGAGCTGGAGTTCCGTGTCCTGCGGGACCGGCTGTTCGCCACCCTGCAGAGCGCCGAGCCCGAGGCCGAGGAGGGTTTCGAGGTCAGTGGTTCGAAGCTCGCGCCGGGCGCGCTCACGGAATGGCTGTCCGCGCACACCGGCCAGGACCAGCCCGTCGGCCTGGCGTTCCGCACGACCGGGTCGTCGGTCCGCTCCGACCTGAAGGCCATCACGTTCGCGGCCGCGGACGGCGAGGGCGCGTATGTCGACGTCACCGCGATGGACGCCGAGGACGACAAGGCGCTCACGGCCTGGCTCGCCGACGAGAAGATCCAGAAGATCGGCCACGAGCTCAAGATCCCGCTGCACGCCGTCCGGGCGCGCGGCTGGACGTTCGCCGGGCTCGTCATGGACACCGCGCTCGCGGCGTACCTGGTCCGCCCGGGGCAGCGCACCTTCGAGCTCGACGACCTGGCCCTGCGGTATCTGCACCGTGAGCTGCGGTCCGAGGCCGACACCGGGGACGGGCAGCTTTCCCTGCTCGACGGCGGCGCCGAGGACATGGAGCAGAAGGAGATCCAGGCCGAGCTGGTCAAGGCCCGCGCGGTCGCCGAGCTCGCGGGCGCGCTGACCAAGGAGCTCGAAGAGCTGGGCGGCGCGCAGCTGCTCGCCGAGCTCGAACTGCCGCTCCTGCAGGTGATCACCGGTCTCGAAGCGGCGGGTATCGCGGTCGACATCGAGCACCTGACCAACCTGGAGGCGCACTACCTCGGCCGGGTGACGCAGGCCGCGGACGAGGCGTACGCGGTCATCGGCAAGCAGGTCAACCTCGGTTCGCCGAAGCAGCTGCAGGTCATCCTGTTCGACGAGCTCGGCATGCCGAAGACCAAACGCACGAAGACCGGTTACACCACCGACGCCGAGGCCCTGCAGAGCCTGTTCGAGAAGACCGAGCACCCGTTCCTGCAGCATCTGCTGGAGCACCGGGACGCGACCAGGCTGCGCACCACGGTCGAGGGCCTGATCAAGTCGGTCGCCGACGACGGCCGCATCCACACCACGCTGCTGCAGACGATCGCCGCCACCGGACGGCTCTCCTCGGTCGACCCGAACCTGCAGAACATCCCGATCCGCACCGAGGAAGGCCGCCGCATCCGGGACGCCTTCGTCGTCGGCGACGGGTACGCCGAGCTGATGACGGCGGACTACAGCCAGATCGAAATGCGGATCATGGCGCACCTCTCGCAGGACGAAGGGCTGATCCAGGCCTTCAACAGCGGCGAGGATCTGCACACTTTCGTGGCGTCGCGCGCATTCTCGCTGCCGCCGGAGGAGATCACGCCGGAATTGCGCTTCCGGGTGAAGGCGATGTCGTACGGCCTGGCGTACGGGCTTTCGGCGTACGGGCTTTCGCAGCAGCTGCGGATCTCGACCGAAGAAGCCAAGGAACAGATGGAGGCGTACTTCTCCCGCTTCGGCGGCGTACGCGATTACCTCCATTCGGTCGTGGGCGACGCGGCGAAGGTCGGTTACACCGAGACGATCTTCGGTCGCCGCCGTTATCTGCCGGACCTCAACAGCGACAACCGGCAGCGCCGCGAGATGGCCGAGCGGATGGCGCTCAACGCCCCCATCCAGGGCAGCGCGGCCGACATCATCAAGGTGGCCATGCTCAACGTGCACAAGGCGCTGACCGAGGCGAAGCTGAAGAGCCGCGTGCTGCTGCAGGTCCACGACGAGCTCGTCCTCGAGGTTGCCGATGGCGAGCGCGAGCAGCTGGAAACGCTGGTGCGCCAGGGAATGGGCTCCGCCTACGAACTGGCGGTCCCGCTGGAGGTCTCGGTCGGATACGGCCGGTCCTGGAACGACGCCGCGCATTAGGCCTCGTGAGTGGTAATGACGGTTAGAACCGTCATTACCACTCACGATCGGTAGGGTCGTTCGGGTGACTTCCGAGCGCAGACGCTGGCGGGTGCGGCTGCGCGATCACCGTGGGCGGATCCTGGGCGCCGGGACCATGCTCGACGGCGAACACCTCCTCACCTGCGCTCACGTGATCGAAGGCCACGACGACGTCGCCGTGGATTTCGTGGCGTTTCCCGGTGTGGAGCCCGGAATCGCCACGATCCTCGCGCAGGCCGCGCCCATCGGTGACGACGGCGGGGACATCGCGTTGCTCCGGTTGCGCGACCCCGAGGAACGGATCTCCGGCACCCCGCTCCACCGGACGGCTCTCGAAGACGGCCAGCGAGTCCGCGCGTACGGCTTCCCGCGTGATTCGGACGGCATGTGGTCGTTGGCGACCGTCGTCGGCGACGGCGGGCACGGGCTCGAGCGCGTCCAGTTGCACCGCACTCCGGACGCCGAGCCGATCACCCACGGCTTCAGCGGTTCCGCGGTGATCGCCGACAAGACCGGCCATGTCGTCGGGATGGTCGCGACCCGGTACGCGACCGAGGCCGCCCGGGTCTCGTGGATGATCCCGGTCGAGACCATGCTCGGGTACCTGCCGGTCCTGCGCCGCTGGGCCGAAGGCAGCCCCGCGATCGACCCCAGTTTCGTGCGGTACCCGGAACCGCCCTCGATCGATCCGCGGTTCGCCCGCGAATTCGCCGGGTGGCTCGGCGGGCACGGCAGGGCGGACGTCCGGGTGATCATCATGGGCGCGGACGACTCCGCCGTCGCCGCCTCCCTGCGGCGCGCCGTGGTCCTCGCCGACCGCGAACGCGGCGTGGGCCGGAGCGTGACCGGGCCGACGGTCCCGCCGCTGGGCAGTGTCGTGCTCGCCGTCGACGCGGTCGGCAAGACCGCCGAAGAGGTCCGCCGCCGGATCTCCGATCGGCTCGACGTCGCCGCGGATTCGCCCGCCGGCCACCATGGGGCCGCCCGCACCGTCGTCGTCTACGGGATCGACGAAGCGGCCGAGCCCGACGCGCTCGTCGGTGAGGTGCTCGTGCCGCTCGCCCAGCGCGCGCACGAACTCGGGCTGCGGCTCGCGCTGGCCTTCCGCGAGGAGACGTCGCCCGGGGTGAGCGTGGTCCGGTCGAGCACGGACGTCCTGCCCGCCGCCGAGGACGACACCGAGGGCCGTCTCGCCCTGCTGGAAACCCGGTTGGGTGAACTGGACGCTCTGGAGAAGGACAATCTGGGCGACGCGCCCCGTTTCTCCGACGCTCCGCACGTCCATCCCAAGGCGCGACGGCTGAGAGGCGCGTTGACGCAACTGCGTTCGGCGGAGCGGGACGGTGACACGGATTGGGTGAAACGGCAGCTTCCGGTCTGCGAGCGGGCCGTGGCCAAAACCGTCGAGCGCGCCCGCGACCTCCGTCGCCTCCTCGACGACAACCTCGCGCGGCGCGCGGAACTACGTGCCAGGCTCGACGCGTACGGGGAGATGGCCCGTAACAGCGGCCTCGTCGAAGACGTCGAACTGGATGCCGCCTACGCACCCGCCTGGCGGATGCTCTTCGAAGGACCGTGCGACCTCGCGGCCGCGACGTCGGCCGTCGAGCGATACGCGGACACCGTACGGAAACGGATCGACGGATGACGGCTTGCGGATGGGACGGCTGCCCGGGTGTGCTCGGCAAGACCGGCTTCTGCAAGCTCTGCGGATTGCCGCCAGGGCCACCGGAAGAGCCCGCGCGGGAAAAACCGACCCTGGTGATCCCCGGCCCCGGCGAGGCGCCGACCAGGATCACCAGCACGGTGGTCACCCGGTCCCAGCAGATCGCGGGCCACGCGAGCGCGGACGACCGGGTCCCGCTGCCGGTCGTCGAACTCCCGGATGTCGCGGGCCGCCTGCTCACCGAGCCGCATGTCCCGGAGGAGGAACGGTTCTGCGGCAAGCACGGGTGCACGGCGACCCCGGTCGGCCGCTCGATCGGCGGCGGACCCGCGCCCACCGAAGGGTTCTGCCCGGTCTGCCGGACGCCGTTCTCCTTCGCGCCCAAGCTCGCGGCCGGTGACGTCGTCGACGGCCGGTACCACGTGCTCGGCTGTGTCGCGCGCGGTGGACTCGGGTTCGTCTACCTGGCGACGGATTCCGGGCTCGGCGACCGGTACGTCGCGCTCAAGGGCCTGATCAACACGAACAACACCGCCGCCGTCCGGATCGCGGAGACCGAAAGCCAGGTGCTCACCGCGTTGGACCATCCGAACGTCGTCCGGATCCTCGACGTGGTCGAACACGAGGGACTCCGCTACATCGTCATGGAGTTCGTCGATGGGCTTTCCCTGCGGGAGGTCAAGAATCGCGGCCGGGCCGGGCTGGACTCCAGCGAAGGACGGCTGCTCGTCGAGCACGTCGTGGCGTACGGGCGCGAGATCCTGACCGCGCTCGACTACCTGCACGGCGAGGGCCTGCTGTACTGCGACATGAAGCCGGACAACGTGATCCACGGCGAGAAGCGGATCAAACTCATCGATTTCGGCGCCATCCGCAAGATCACCGACGACGAAAGCCCGATCGTCGGCACCGAGCACTATCAGGTGACTCCGGCGGAACGGGTGAAACACGGGCTCACCGTCCGGTCCGACATCCACACCGTCGGCGTGACGCTGCGGGAGCTCTTCCAGGCCAGCGACGGCTGGTCGGTCACCACCGACGCGCGGGGTGTGCGGTTCGGCATCGAATCGTTCCTCCGGGTCCTCGACCGCGCGACCGCCCCGTTCGAGCAACGGTTCGCGACCGCGCGCGAGATGCTGGTCCAGCTCGACGGGGTGCTCGGCGAAATCCTTTCCTTGCGGGACAAGCAATCCCGGCCCGCCGGATCGACGTTGTTCGCCGAAGGGGCGGTCCTGCTCGACGCGGGGCTCGGCCAGGCGCCGCCGCTGGAGCACTGGACGCGGGGTACCCCCGTCTCGCTCGGCGCGCGCCCGGCCGCCGGGGAGATCGCCGTCGGTCTCCCGGTGCCGCGCGAGGATCCGGACGACTCCCAGGCGAACTTCCTTCGTGCCGTCCGGGCGCCCGATGCCGCGCGGCTGCTGAAGAAGCTCGACAAGGTGCCGGGTTCGGTCGAGGTCGAGTTCCGCCGATGCCGGGCGCATCTGGAACTCGGGGCGACCGTCGAAGGCGCGCTGGCGGTGGCGGAGGCCGAACGGCTGCTCGGCGAGCGCGCCGCCCACGACTGGCGGGTGGCGTGGCACCGGGGCCTGCTCGCGCTCGGCGCCGGCGATTTCGCCGCGGCCAAGGAGAAGTTCACCGCCGTGTACCGCGACATCCCCGGCGAGGAGCCGCCGAAACTCGCGCTGGGACTCTGCGAGGAGCACCTCAACGGCGCGGCCGCCGCCGAGCGGTACTACGACGCGCTGTGGGTCCGGGACCGGTCGCAGGTCAGCGCGGCGTTCGGGCTCGCGCGGGTCCGGCTGCTGCGCGGCAACCGCGCCGCCGCCGTCGAAATCCTTGACCAGGTCCCGGAATTCTCGCGCTACGACGAGGCCGCGCGGATCGCCGGGGTGCGGGTGCTGTCCGCGCCGATGCCGGGGACGGGTGACCTTCCCGCGTCGGCCGAACTCGACGACGCCGTGGTCCGGCTGACCGCTTTGGATCTCGACGGTGACTCCCTCGACAGGCTGGTGACGGCCGTGCGCGAGACGGGACTGGCCGCCGTGCTCCTCGGACGGGACGGGATCGCCGAAGGCGGGATCCTGCGCGCGGACGAGACGGGTGCCCGCACGGTGCTGGACAAGTCGTACCGGCGGCTCGCCCACCACGCGCCGGCGCCGGAAGCGCACGACGTGCTGATCGATCTCGCCAATTCCGTGAGACCGGTGACTTTGGTGTGAAGGGGGACTGATGAGGGAGCCGAGTCTGGGCCTCGAAGTGCACCAGAACAAGTTCCTGGCCGAGGGGGACCGGGCGATGACCGCGATCGTCCGGGTCGTCTCCCGCGGCGGGGCGGCGGCCGGGTCCAGGACGGCCGCCGAAGTCCTGATGATCGACTGCTCCAGTTCGATGCGCTTCCCCAGCACCAAGATCGGCGAGGCCCGGCGGGCGGCAGCGGCGGCCATCGACGTCCTGCCCGACGGCGTGCGGTTCGCCGTCATCCAGGGCACCGACCGCGCGAAGATGATCTACCCGGCCGAAGACGGCCTGGTGACCGCCTCCGCGGCGACCCGGGCGGAGGCACGCGCCGCCGTCGAGCACCTCGCGGCCGTCGGCGGCACCGCGATGGGCGCCTGGCTCGCCAAGGCACGGGACCTCTTCGAACTCGTGCCCGACGCCGTCCGCCACGCCATCCTGCTCACCGACGGCCGCAACGATTCGCAGACCAGAGCCGACCTGATGAGCGTGCTGAACAGTTGCGAGGGCCGGTTCGTCTGCGACGCCAGGGGGATCGGCGACGGCTGGGAGCCGGCCGAACTCACCCTGATCGGCCGGGTGCTGCGCGGGAACGTCGACTCGGTCGTCGAGGACGACAAGCTCGCCGAGGATTTCCGGCAGCTGGTCGAGAGCGCGATGACGAAGGTGCTGCCCGAGGTCCGCCTGCGCGTCGGCACCATGCCGTTCAGCAGGCTGCGCTCGGTCAAGCAGGTGTTCCCGGACGAATACGACCTCACCGACCGGTGCCGGGAGGTCGCCGTCCGCGAGCAGGAGCTGTCGCTCGGTTCGTTCGCGGGCGACGAGACGCGGGATTACCAGCTGATCCTGGATCTGGATCCGGATCTCGAACCCAGCCACGGGCAGGACCGTCAGCTGGCGTGGACCGAACTCGTCCCCGTGCCGGGAGCCACGGTCGAGGAGGACGCGCTGGCCATCGCGGGGAGGTGGACCCACGACCCGGTCCCGCCGACGCTGATTCACCCGATGGTCTCGAAATACGCCGCCCAGGCCGACCTCGGCGAGGCGCTGACCTCCGGCGGCGACGCCTACGCGGCGGGCGACCAGGCCGGGGCCGAGCGGGCCTGGGGCCGGGCGGCCGCCTTGGCCACGGCCGCGGGCGACGAAGAGACGCTCAGTCGTCTTGCGGGGGTAGTGGAGATCGTCGACGCGGAGAAAGGTGTCGTGCGCCTGCGGCCGGACGCGACGCGCAGCCACGCGTTGCACGTCGTCATCCCGTCGAGGGTTTCGGAAATCGCGCTTCCGCAGGAAGATCGGCCGATGCCCGAAGGAGAGCCGCTCACCTGTCCCGTCTGCCCCGCGCTTTCGCCCGCCGGGGCGAACTTCTGCGTCGGCTGCGCGAGATCGTTCGGCGAGGCGGTTTCGTGACGGCCACCCGGGTGCGGCTGGTCCGGCTCCGGACCGCCCTGCTGGCACTCACCCTCGCGGTACTGGTGGTGTCGCTGTGGGCGTTCCAGAACGTCCAGAACACGGCGGAGACCGTCCGCGACCGCACCGCGCACGCGGTACTCGAAGTGACCGCCGCGCGGGCCGCGCTGGTGGCCGCCGACGCCGCGGCGATCGCGAGTTTCGCCTCCGGCGAGGCGAAACTCGCCGGACCGGGGCAGGAGTACTCGAACCAGCTGGCGCTGGCGAGCCAAAGCCTCGCGAGGGTCGCGGAGTTCAACCAGGCGGGTGAAGAAGGCGGTAACGCGCTTCAGGTGATCGAAAGCCAGGTCGCGGCCTACTCGGGCTCCATCGGGCAGGCCGACGTGCACTTCCGTCAGCCGGATGCCGCTGTCCTGGGCGCGGTCGATCTCTGGCACGCCTCACGGTTGCTGCACGCTCCGGGCGGTGTCCTGGAGGAGCTGGAACTGTTGCAGGGCAGGCAACGCGAGGCACTGAACCGGCAGCTGACGTCCACCGGGATGAGCCTCGCGATGCTCCCGCTGTGGCTTCTGCCGGTGCTCGCGCTCCTGGTGCTTCTGGTTCTCACGCAGCTGTATCTGAGGAAACGGTTCCGCCGCGTGGCGAACGTCCCGCTGCTCGCGGCGACCGTGCTGATCGCCGCCATCGGCGTCGCCCTGGTGTTCACCCTGGTCAGCCGTGGCCGGCTGGACTCGGTCGGGGAACGGCTCGACGGCGTCGCCGCCGCCCGGGCCGCGCAGATCCAGGCGGCCGACGAAGACGGCCAGCGACGGCTCGCCGATCTGCTGGCCGGGTACTGCGACGAGGAGCAGGGATGCGGGGTGACCGTCGACGGGTTCCGGGAACTGGCAAGGCAGGCAGGCACACCGGCGACCGACAACACGCGGGTGGCCACGGCGGGCGCGAGGGCGGTGGCGGCGGACGCCTCCGCCGCGGCCGAATCCGGCGGGCGGGAGTTCCTGATCCCGGCGGGCACCCTGCTCGCGGGTGGGCTCGTCCTGCTCGGCCTGCACGCCAGGATCGACGAATACCGGTACCGCCCGTGAAACGCCTGCTGGCCTTGGTGATGGCGCTGTCGCTGGTCGCGGGCGGCTGTTCGGCGTCGGCGGAAGACGGGCCCGTCGTCGTCCTCGCGTCGTGGACCGGGGAGGAGGAGAGGGCGTTCCGCCAGGTGCTGGACGCTTTCAAGGCCGACACCGGGATCGACTACCTCTACGAGGGCACCCGGGCCGTCGACCAGGTGCTCGCTTCGGACGTCCAGCGCGGCACGCCGCCGGACGTGGCCGTCCTGCCCAACGCCGGGGTGCTGGCGAAGTACCAGAAGTCGGGCGACCTGCTGCCGCTCGACGAAGATCTCTCCGCCGCCGTGACCCGGTCCTTCAGCCCGCAATGGGTCACGCTGCAGCAGATCGGCACCGAGAGGTTGTACGCGGTCGCCGTGAAGGCCGATCTCAAGAGCCTGATCTGGTACGACCCGGCGCGGATGACCGGGATCCGGCCCACGACGTTCGCCGGGCTCCGCGAGTACTCCGCCGGGCTGACGGCCGCCGGGGGCACGCCCTGGTGCGTCGGGATGGGCGCCCCGCCCACCTCGGGCTGGCCGGGAACCGACTGGATCGAGGACATCCTGCTGCACTCGGCGGGCCCCGGGAAATACCGGCAGTGGGCGTCGGGCGGGCTGGAATGGACGTCGCCGGAGGTCAGGCAGGCCTGGCTGGACTGGGGTTCCGTGCTCGACCCGGCCGCGATCCGCGGCGGTGCCGCGGCCGCCCTGCTGACCGACTTCGGCGACGCGGGCAAGCCGATGTTCACCGACCCGCCCGGCTGCGCGCTCGAACACCAGGCGTCGTTCATCATGAGCCGGTACCAGAACTTCAAGCGCCCCGACGGGACGTTCCCGAAGCCGGGTACCGATTTCGACTTCCTCACCTTTCCGGGGCAGGACGTCTCCGAGGTCGCCGCCGACCTCGCCGGGATGTTCCAGGACACGCCTGGAGCGCGGAAGCTGATCGCCTTCCTCGCTTCGGAGAAGGCACAGCGGATCTGGCCGTCGATTCCCCGCGCGAACGCCTTCTCCGCCAACCGGAAGGCAGGCCTCGACGTCTACCCGGATCAGGTGAGCCGGAGGGTCGCGGACACGATCACCTCGGCGTCCGCGCTGTGCTTCGACGCCTCGGACCTGATGCCCGCGACGATGACCGGCGCGTTCCACCGTGCCGTCCTGGAATACCTGAGCAACCGGGACCGCCTGGAAATCCTGCTGAAACAACTCGACGACGTCCGGCGGAGCATCCAGCCCGGCGAATGGTTGAAAATCCATTGTGGACAGTAAGGAGCATCGGTGAACGACCTGGCGCGGTTCCCCCTCGAAGGCGGCGGTTCGGTGGTCGTCGAGATCGACCCGGTCCCCGGCACCTCCCGGGTCTCCCGGCGTGACGACCTCGTCGAGGACGCCAAGGGATCCTTCGAAGCGGCGCTCGCGAACGTCAAGGACGCGGCCGTGGCGGCGCTGGACACCTTCCGGTCGATGACCAGGGGGCCGGACGAGGTCGAGCTCAAGTTCGGCGTCAAGCTGACCGCGCAGGCGGGCGCGGTCATCGCGAAAACGGGCCTGGAGGGGAACTTCGAGGTCAAGCTGAAATGGGCAAAGGAGACCGAAGCCTGAACCCGGATCACGCGTGATCGAAGGCGTAATTCGCGTGATCAGATCCGTAACTCACGTGCTTGAAGCCGTAACACGTCCCCACCGTGTCTTCCGGCTCCGATCACGCGAGTTACGAGTCCAAGCACGCGAGTTACGGCTTCAAACACGCGAGTTACGGCCTAACGCCCGAGGCCCCGGATCAGCACCATCACCGATTCCCGCACGTCGGTCCGCGTCCGCTTCGGCTGGAACGCCTGCCAGTCGAGGGCGACCACCAGCATCGTGCCGAACAACCCGGCCGCCGCCGTCGGGATCTGGACGCCGTCGGGCAGCCGCCCGGCGGCGTCCAGCCGGTGGAGCTGCTCGCGCACGATCGAGATGATCTCCTCGCGCAGCAACGTGAGCGTCTCGTGCCAGGTGCCGGGCGTGCGCCACATCTCGCTCACCAGGATCTGCGAGAAACCGGGGTATTCGGCGATGAACTCCAGCGCACCGTCCACTTGCGACTCGATGACGTCCATCGGGTCGCCGTCGCCGGTGGCCGCGCGCAGCCGGTCCGCGAGCACGCCGACGCCGTAGCGCAGCAGCGCGTCGACGAGACCGTCCTTGCTGCCGAAGTTGTAGTAGACGGTGCCCTTCGCGACCTTCGCCTCGGCCGCGATGTCGTCCACCGTCAGGCCGACGAGGCCGCGGCTGGCGGAGAGCCGCAGCGTCGCCTCGAACAGCTTCTGCTTCGTCGCCTCACCCCGGGGACTCACAACGCGAGCTCGGGTTTCAGCGCCGAAACCGTCCAGGTGCGCCGTTTCCGCGCGGCCAGCGTCGAGACCAGGATGCCGCCGACGAGATACGCGACCAGGACGCCGATGTCACCGAGGATCTCCATCGAGGCGCCACTGTAGAGCAGGTGCCGGAACCCGTCGATCGCGTAACCCATCGGCAGCGCGATGTGCAGCGGGTACAACGCGTCCGGGATGGTCTGCCACGGGAACGTGCCGCCCGCGCTGACCAGCTGCAGCACCAGCAGTACCAGGCCGAGGAACTTCCCGACGGCACCGAAGAACGCGTTGAGCGCGTGCACCACGGACGTGAAGGTCAGCGACACCAGCACGGCGAACCCGATCGCGCCGAGCGGATGCGCGACGTCGATGCCGACCAGCCAGGTCACCGCGCCGAACAGCACGATCACCTGCGCGATCCCGAGCAGCGCCGAGGACAGCCAGCCGCCGAGCGCGACCTTGAACGGCGACGCGCCGGCGGTCAGCGCGCGGGTCGAGAGCGGGCGCAGCAACAGGAACAGCACGAACGCGCCGATCCAGGTCGCGAGCGAGATGAAGAACGGGGCGAGACCGGCGCCGTAGGTCCCGGCCGAGGCGACGCCGGAGGAGTTGACCGCCACCGGGTCGGCGATGGTGTTGGCGGTCGCCGCGCGGGTGGGGTCGTCCGGGTTCGGGATCTCCTTGAGCCCGGCGGCGAGCCCGTCTCGCAGTTGCACCGCGCCGTCGGCGAGCTGGTTCGTGCCGGTGACCGCGGACTTCTCGCCGTCGTTCAGCTTCGCGGCGCCGTCACGGATCTGGTTCGACGCGTCGGCGGCCTGCGCGATGCCGCTGGTGAGCTGCGGGGTGGCCGAGGCCAGCTGGTGCGCGCCGTCGGACACTTGCCGAGCGCCGGACGCGAGCTGGGCGAGCTGGCTGTTGGCGCCCTGGATCTTCGTGTTCGCCTGGTCGACCGGTGACCGGAGGGTGTCGAGGCGGCTCAGGATCTCCTGCACCTTCGCCTCGGGGGCGCCGAGGTCGCGCAGGTCCTGCGCGAGCTGGGTGCGGTGACCGTCGAGTTTGGCTTGGATGTCCCCGGAGGCCGTCGCCGCGAGCGAGGCGGCGTCGGCGACCTTCTGGTTCCCGTCGGCGACCTTACCGGCGCCGTCAGCGAGCTTCTGTGTCTGCGCGGGGAGCTCGGCGGTACTGGATTTCAGGGTGCCGAGCCCGGTCGCCAGCTGGGAGCTGCCGGAGGCGAGCTGGGAGGCGCCGTCCGCCAGTTGCTGCTGCCCGGTCTTGAGCTTGCCCGCGCCGTCGGCGAGCTGCGAAGCGCCGGTCGAGGCTTCCTGGATCTTGCCGTAGATCGTGGAGAAACCGACCAGGAACTTGTCCGCGGCCTCGCTGCCGACCTTCTCCGCGATCGTCTTGCGGACCTGTTCGGCCACCTGTTTCGCGATGGTCCCGGACAGATAGTTGTTCGCGTCGTTGGTGGTCAGCGTGATCGTCGCCTGCTGGGGCTGGAAGTTGCCCGAGGACAGCAGAGCGGTGGAGAAATCGCGCGGGATGCCGATCGCGAACGAGTACTTGTCGTCGCGGACGCCCTTCGCCGCCTCCTCCGGGGACACCTCGTGCCACTGGAAGGTGCCCGACTTGACCAGTTCGTCGGTGACCTCGCGGCCGACGTTGCGTTCCGCGCCGGCCGAGTCCTTCGCGCCGGTGTCGGCGGTGAAGACGGCGGCGGGGAGCTTGTCGAGGCGCGAGTACGGGTCGTAGTTCGCGTAGAGGTAGAAGGACGCGTAGAGCAGCGGCACCAGGACGAGCGCGGCCATGGCGAGCTTCGGCAGGGTGCCGCTGCTCAGCCGGCGCAGCTCGTTGGCGGCGATCCGGACGGGGTTCATTCCTGGTCTCCTGAAGTCTTTTCGATCTCCGCGGTTTCGGCGGGTTCGGGCTCGACGGGCGCGCAGCGCACGGGGTCGGGCTGGTCGAGGGCGCCGCAGAGGGCGGGTTTCTCCGGCAGGGCCGAAACCGGGGTGGTGGCGGTCAGCACGATGACGGCGAGGCCGCGCTCGGCGTGCTCGCGGGCGAGCTTCGCCCAGCTGTCGACGTCGCTGGTGTGCCGGTCCGGGGTGTCGAGCACGAGGACGCCGACCCCCTCGCGGTCCGCGGCCAGCGCGGTGAGCAGCCGCGTGCGCGTCACCGGTTCGATATTCTCGAAGCGGGTGGTGGCGAAAGCCGCGGCGTCGTGCTCGGCCAGCCACTTCGCGACGGCGGCCTTGTTCGCCGGGCGTTTCGCCAGTTCGAGTTCTTCCCCGACGACGACCTGCAGCGACAACGCGCCGTCCGGCTCGCTCACGCCGGGGGCGTCGACGATCGCCACGACGTTCCGCGGGTCGCCGCCCTCGACCGTGACCGTCCCGGTGGCGGGCTTCAGCCTGCCTGCCAGCGC
Organism: Amycolatopsis sp. NPDC000009; assembly: GCF_055563465.1. Lineage (NCBI taxonomy): Bacteria > Bacillati > Actinomycetota > Actinomycetes > Pseudonocardiales > Pseudonocardiaceae > Amycolatopsis > Amycolatopsis sp. NPDC000009. Next base: position 115,130 of record NZ_JBVHDI010000016.1, on the reverse strand, counting down.
CAGCCCGAAGGCGGTGACGCCGACCCCTGGCTCGCCGTGCACGATCGCCAGCTCACCGCCCGAAACCGTGAGCGAGGTAGGCGACAGCAACGTGCCGTGGGGTCCGGTCACGGACACCCTGTCGGCTTGAACCCGCACGAAGAACTCCCAGGTCGGTGACACGGAACTTTGAACTGACTGGTCAGTTCAAAAGTTAGCCCTGACCTGGGAGGTGCACAACCGTGAGGGGCTCACGTCACACGCAAGAGTGACGAAACCCCCGCAAACCGGACGGGGCTAACGCAGGGCCGAAGCCGGATGGACCTCCCAGGACGTCCACAGTGGACGATAACCCTGGCGGTGCCAGAACACCGAAGAAAGCGGGTTGGTCGGGTTGTAGTAGAGGTACGTGCCGTCCGCGCCGCCCGCGGCGAACTCCTCGTGCACCGCCGCCATCAGTGTGCGGCCGAGGCCGCTCCCGCGCAGGGCGGGCACGGTGACGACGTTGTTGACGTACCCCCAGTGGCCGTGGGGGAGGAGTTCGGCCTCGGCCGAACCCGGCGACGAGGTGATCCAGGCGCCGTGCGCGAACGCGGCGATGCGGGCGTCCCGTTCGGCCAGCCACAGCAGCGGGCGATCCTTGGCGAGGGCGAGTTCCAGTGCCGGGGCGAGCAGTTCGGCGGCGTTCGGGCGGTACCGGGTGGCGACCTGGCCGATGTAGTCGTGCGTCGACACGGCCAGTGCGAGCAGGGTGTCGAAGTCTTCGTGCCGGGCCCGGCGGACGGTCACGCCGTCGGCGGCCGGATCGTCGCGACGGCGCCCGGTGCGCACGGCGAGCGCGGACATCGGCACCAGCCCGTGGTCGAGGAACGCGCGGATCGCCTCGGCGTCCCGGCTCGGCCAGTTGATCACGCAGGCCGAGTCCTCGCCGGGTGTTTCGGCGGCCATCCGCGTCCGCCACGCGCGCAGCAGCACGTCCATGCCCTCGGTGCCGGTGTCGCCGACGAACGGGAACAGCTGCCGCGCGTCGGCGGCCGACCAGAGCAGGGTGACGTCGTCCGGGCCGTGCAGCTGACGTTGCACCACGCCGGTGACCCGGACACCCGCCGCCGTGGCGGCGTCCACGCGCTCACCGCCGAGCGGGGGCGGCGCGGCTTCGGGCAGGAGCCGGTCGATCGCCGCGAACCGGGCGCGGTGCGCGTCGAGCAGCGTCTTCTCGATGTCCATCCCGTCCCCAGGGTCGACCGCTACCGCAGGGCCGCGGCGGGGCAGGCGGCCCACGTCGTCCACAGTGGACGATAACCCTGCCGGTGCCAGAACACCGGGGAAAGCGGATTGGCCGGATTGTACGAGACGAAGGTACCGCGCAGCGACGGCGAGAACAGCTCGTCGTGGGCGACGGCGGTCAGCGCGCGCCCGATCCCTCGTCCCCGCGCGGCCGCGGTCACCGCCAGCGTGCCGACATAACCCCATTCGCCCGGCGGCAGCCGCCCGGCGAGCGCGTCACCGGGGATCGGGGAGCGCTTTCCCGTGGTCACCATCCCCACCGTGACGCCTTCCTCTTCGGCGATCCAGACACGGCCGCCGAACTGCAGACCACGCCGGACCTCCTCCGCGAGCAGGGCCCCGGCCCCCGGCCGGACGACACCATGGCCGACGAGCGAGGTGTAGTGGAGTTCTTCGAGGCGCAGACCGACGATCTCCTCCAGGTCGCCGTGTGTCGACGCGCGGATGGTCACGCCGGGTACGGAGTACTCCCCGCCCGCCGCGGGCGCGCGGACGGCCAGCGCCAGTTGCGGCGCGAGCCCGTGGTCGAGCAGGGCCCGCGACACCGCGACGTCACGGCTGGGCCAGGTGACCGTGCACGACGAATCGGGTTCGTCGTCGCCGAGCGCGATCCGCTCGCGCCAGGCGGAGAGCAGCGCGCTCATCCCGCCGGCGGCGTCGAGCGGGAGGATCGCGGAGAGGATCTGCAGATGGGCCGGGCTCCAGAGCCGTTGCCAGGAACCCGCCGGGAACCGTACGTGCGCGATCGTCCCGAAGGCGCCGGCCGCCTCGACGGGTTCCCCGGCCGGGAGCGGAGGCGGCGGCGGGAGCATCGGGTCGAGTGCGGCGAACCGCGCCCGCTGCCGCTCCGCCGCCGGGGTCATCCCCGCTGGGTGCAGAAGATCGCCGTGCCGGGGAAGAGCTTGCCGCGCAACGGGCTCCACTGTCCCCACGTGCGGGAGTGACCCTCCGGCCAGGCGGGCTCGATGAGGTCGGTCAGCGCGAACCCGGCGTCGGCGAGCGCGCGGACGTAGTCGCCGAGGGTGCGGTGGTACTCGACGTAGGTCGCGACGCCCTCTTCGTCGACCTCGACGTACGGCGTGCGGTCGAAATACGGCTGGGTGACGGTGAGGCCCTGCGGACCGGGGTCGTCGGGGAAGATCCAGCGCATCGGATGGGTCACCGAGAACACCCAGCGGCCGCCCGGCCGGAGCACCCGGCGCACTTCGGCGAACACGGCGTCCACCGACGCCACGAACGGCACCGCGCCGAAGGCCGAGCAGGCCGCGTCGAAGCTCGCGTCGGCGAACGGGAGCGACTCCGCCGTCGCCTGCACGAGCGGGACGGGAGTGCCGGTCCGCTCGTTGCCCTCCCTCGCGTGCCGGAGCATCCCCGCCGACAGATCGGTCGCGATCGCGTCGGCGCCCTGCGCGGCGAGCCAGCGCGAGCAGGCCGCCTGTCCGCAGCCGACCTCGAGGATCCGCTTGCCGCCGACTTCACCCAGAAGTGCGACATCGGCCTCGCGGACGCCCTCCGGGCACCAGACGAAGTCCGCGTCGCCGAGGAAGCCGCCGTGGGTCGCCTGGTAGTCGTCGGCGTCGGCGTCCCACCACGCCAGGTTCGCGGCGGTGGCCTCCGGCGCCGAGACCGCCCGATAGGCGACCCCCGCGGTGCCGAGCCGCTCCTCGGCCTCTGCGTGCCGATCGGGCTCGGTGGCGGACTGCTGGCTCAAACCGATATCCTTTCCCCAGGTCAGGGCTTCGCGGGACAGTTTATCCGCCCGCCGTGATCGTGCGGGCGACCCTGATTGTGCCGTGTACAGGGGGCCGCGTAGGATACCTGTTAGCGCAGTGGGTTCGCGCTACTCTTTCCCCCGGTTCGCTCAGCGTCCGGGTCAGGGGGTCGCGTACCGGATGCGGTGATGCTCGCGGTCGTTCCCTGTGGACGTTTGCTTATGCGGTCGCCTCATGTCGGAAGCCCATGGTGCCCTAACTGCAAACCCACTACTTCCCATCCACCGGAGCAACCCGCCTAATGACGACCGACACCGCCACCGCCCCGACCGCCCCTGCCGGGCCCCAGCAAGTCGCTATCAACGACATCGGGTCGGAGGAAGACTTCCTCGCTGCGATCGACAAGACGATCAAGTACTTCAACGATGGCGACATCGTCGAAGGAACCATCGTCAAGGTCGACCGTGACGAGGTCCTGCTCGACATCGGCTACAAGACCGAGGGTGTCATCCCCTCGCGCGAGCTCTCCATCAAGCACGATGTCGACCCGGCTGAGGTTGTCACCGTCGGCGATGAGGTCGAAGCCCTGGTCCTCCAGAAGGAGGACAAGGAAGGCCGTCTGATCCTGTCCAAGAAGCGTGCGCAGTACGAGCGCGCCTGGGGCACGATCGAGGAGCTCAAGGAGAAGGACGAGCCCGTCAAGGGCACCGTCATCGAGGTCGTCAAGGGCGGCCTCATCCTGGACATCGGCCTGCGCGGCTTCCTGCCCGCGTCGCTGGTCGAGATGCGCCGCGTGCGCGACCTGCAGCCGTACGTCGGCCGCGAGCTCGAGGCGAAGATCATCGAGCTGGACAAGAACCGCAACAACGTGGTCCTGTCCCGCCGCGCCTACCTGGAGCAGACCCAGTCCGAGGTGCGCAGCGAGTTCCTCAACGCGCTCGCCAAGGGCCAGGTCCGCAAGGGCGTCGTGTCGTCCATCGTCAACTTCGGTGCCTTCGTGGACCTGGGTGGCGTCGACGGCCTGGTGCACGTCTCCGAGCTGTCCTGGAAGCACATCGACCACCCGTCCGAGGTCGTCGAGGTCGGCCAGGAGGTCACGGTCGAGGTCCTGGACGTCGACATGGACCGCGAGCGCGTCTCGCTGTCGCTGAAGGCGACCCAGGAAGACCCGTGGCGTCAGTTCGCCCGCACCCACGCGATCGGCCAGATCGTGCCGGGCAAGGTCACCAAGCTCGTCCCGTTCGGTGCGTTCGTGCGCGTCGAGGAGGGCATCGAGGGCCTGGTGCACATCTCCGAGCTGGCCGAGCGCCACGTGGAGATCCCGGAGCAGGTCGTCCAGGTCAACGGCGACGTGATGGTCAAGGTCATCGACATCGACCTCGAGCGTCGTCGCATCTCGCTGTCGCTGAAGCAGGCGAACGAGGGCGTCACGCCGGAGACCGAGTTCGACCCCACTCAGTACGGCATGGCCGCCGAGTACGACGCCGAGGGCAACTACATCTACCCCGAAGGCTTCGACCCGGACACCCAGGAGTGGCAGGAAGGCTTCGACAAGCAGCGTGAGGAGTGGGAGCGTCAGTACGCCGAGGCTCACACCCGCTACGAGGCTCACATGAAGCAGGTCCAGAAGGCTGCCGAGGCCGACGCCGAGGCCGCCGCGGACGCCGCGACCGGTGTCACCTCCAGCGACTCGGGCGAGCAGAGCTACACCTCCGCTCCGGCCGAGGCCAAGAGCGGTGGCACGCTCGCCAGCGACGAGCAGCTCGCGGCTCTCCGCGAGAAGCTGTCGGGCGGCGCGTGATCCAGGCGCTCAGCCTTTAGCTGACAGACAGCGGCCCCGGTCCTCTTCGGACCGGGGCCGCTTTCTTGTCCGCATTTCGTCCTCTGGATGCGTTCCTTGCACGCGCAACTACCGCATTCAGAGGACTGAATGCGGTAGAGGGGAGAAGCGGGTCAGGAGGTGGCGGTCCGGACGGACGGGACCGACGGCACCCAGATGCGTTCGAGCGCCGCGGCGCGGGCCTTGCGGCGGAGTCCGGCGAAGCTGTGCTTGGCGGGAACGAGGAGCGCGCTCAGCCACGTGCGCCGATATTCGGCGAGAGCGTCGGCCACGGGACGATGGAGGACACAGTGCACCAGGCCCGGCGTTCCGAGCCGGTGCCTTCCGGCGTGCTTACCGTCTGCCATCGTTCCTCCGTGTGGGCTACCTTCGCCGCGCACGGTACGCAATCAAGCCCCCGAAGCGCGGTAACCGCCCGGCGTGTCACCCATAAAGGTTGAGTCTCGCGTCACTATGAACTTGCCTTTTGTCTCCGTCTGTGCCGGATGTGCGCATCCCGTGACCCTGCGCGGTCGGCCCGGCTCGCGGCACTAGGCTGCTCGACATGCTGCGTGTGGGCCTGACCGGCGGGATCGGCGCCGGAAAATCGACGGTGGCGAACCGGCTTTCCGAGCACGGCGCCGTCCTCATCGACTCCGACAAGATCGCCAGGGAGGTCGTCGAACCGGGGACACCGGGCCTCGCGGAACTCGTCGAGGCGTTCGGGGAAGACATCCTCGCCGCCGACGGCGCCCTGGACCGGGCCGCGCTCGCCGCCAAAGCGTTCGCCGGCGAAGAGTCCCGCAAGCGGCTGAACTCGATCGTCCATCCGAGGGCCGGCGCCAGGACGGCCGAGCTGATGGCGGCCGCGGCGCCGGACGCGATCATCGTCCACGACATCCCGCTGCTGGTCGAAGGTGGGCTGGCGCCGATGTACCACCTCGTCGTCATGGTCGACGCGCCGGAGGAGGTCCGGGTCCGCCGCCTGGTCGAGGCGCGGGGAATGGCCGAGAACGACGCGCGAGCCAGGATCAAGGCGCAGGCCACGACCGATCAGCGCCGGGCGGTGGCCGACGTCTGGTTCGACAACAGCGGTGCGCCCGACATCGTGCTCGCCGAGGTCGACGCGCTGTGGGCGGACAGGCTGACCCCGTTCGAGGCGAATGTGCGGCTCCGCAAGCCACGCGCGCCGATGTCGCCGAAGATCGCGCCGTACGACGAGACCTGGCCCGTGCAGGCCGAGCGGGCGCTCGCGCGGATCCGCGTGGTGGTGGGTGACGACGCCGTGCGGGTCGATCACATCGGTTCGACGTCCGTACCGGGGCTGCCGGCCAAGGACATCCTCGACCTCCAGCTGACCGTGTCCACTTTGGACAAGGCCGACGAGCTCGCCGACGCGCTCTCCGACGCGGGCTTCCCGCGGGCGGACGGCGAGTGGTTCGACGACGCGCACGGTGAAGAGGGCACCTGGCCCAAACGGTTCCACTTCGGCGGCGACCCCCGCCGCCCGGTCAACCTGCACGTCCGCTCCCAGGAGACGCCGGCCTGGCGGCTCGCGCTGCTGTTCCCGGAATGGCTGCGGCGGAACCCGGACGAGCGCGACGCCTACGCGGCGGTCAAGAACGCCATGGCCGCGAAGCACGCCGGCGATGGAACGGTCGAGCAGTACACCGACGAGAAGCAGGTCTGGGTCGACGCCGCCTTCACCCGCGCCGAGGCCTGGGCGGAGTCGACCGGCTGGACGCCGTAAGCCTCAAGTCACACTCGGAATTCCCTCAACGCCGGCCACGCCGTCGCCCAGGCTTCGGTGCGGCCGGTGACCAGCCAGATCGGCATCCCGCGGCTCACGTTGCGGACACCGGCCGCGTTGTCCACGCGCGCGACGATCCGTGCGTCGGTGAAAGACCGGAGCAGCCGCGCGGGATCCGGACCGACGAACAGGACGCTGTCCGCGGTCTCGGGCGGATGGCCGAAGTACCAGAACCCGCGGCTCGGGCTGTACACGGCGGGCAGCCCGTAGCCGGCGCCGTACCGGTCCAGCGCTCCGGCCTGCCAGTAGCCGGCCGTGACGAGGGTGGTGCGCGCCCGCTGTTCGGGCGGGAGCCGGTGATAGGCGTCGGCGACCGAACGGGCGAGATCCGGCCAGCCGATCTCCTCCAGCGCGTACGCCGGGCGCGGTACATCGCGGCCCTCCGCGAGCCAGGCGGCGGGCCACACGGGCAGTGCGTAGGGGAGGGTGTACAGCGCGGAAAGCAGGAACACCGGCCAGGTCGGGATCCAGCGGAACCACCGTGACGGCTTCAGCTGTCCGAAGTGGACGGCCGCACCCGCCCACAGGACCCCGAACATGCCCGCGGCGTAGTAGTACCGGCCGTTGGACAGGATGAACAGCGCGATCACGCCGACGGTCGTCCAGCCGAGGAACCGGTAGGTGCGCAGCCTGGGCGAGAACGACAGAACCCAGAGTCCGTAAAGGACACCGACGACACCGATGCCGAGCCCGGCCCCGGTCAGCAGGGCGGGCAGGAACCCGGCGCGTCCGCTCCAGCCGCCGGTGGTCTCGTGGGCGATGACGTCGCCCATCTCCAGCTGCGGCCAGCCGTTCGCGGCCTGCCACCAGAGCGTGGGCACCATCGACACCGCGGCGATCGCCGCACCGGCCCAGAGTTTGGGCCTGCGCAAGAGATCCCGGGGACCGAAGAGCAGGATCGCGATCCCGGCGGCACCCCAGAACGTCGCGATGAGGAGCTTGACGTTCAGCGCGACCGCGGTCGCCACGCCCAGCCACAGCAGCAGGTTGTCGTCACGCGTCCGTATCCACCGGACGAGCAGCCACGCGATGAGCGCCCACAGCGCCGGATCGATCGTCGACGTGGCCAGGTAGTGCCCGCTGCCGAGGAACTGCCCGCAGATCGCGTACGCGGCGGCGGCGCGGGTCTGCGCCCGGCGGTCCCCGCCCATCTCGTAGGCGATGAGCCCGGTGAACACGACACCGGCGGCCGTCGCGAGGACGGCGGGCAGCCGGAACACGAAGACGTTGCCCGGCGCGAGCGTGTCCATCGCCAGCGCCAGGAACGGGAGCACCGGCGGCTGATCCGCGTACCCCCAGGCCAGCCGTTTGCCCGCGGAAAGGAAGTACAGTTCGTCGCCGAAGTAGCCGTAGCGCCACGCCGTCGCCAGCAGGACCGTCGCGGCCGCGGCGGCGAGCAGCCCCACCGGGAGCCGGGCGAACGCCGCACTGGACACGGTCGGTGTTTCGGCCGCGTGGGCGGCTTCCATCCATTCCTCGCAGATCCCTCGGGTGCCGGTCCTCTCGCACCTTACGTGCCACCGGCCTGGCGCGTCGGTCGTGCGAGGGCCGGTGAAGCCTCAGAAGCCCCAGTCCGTGAGCTTCGGCCATACCGTGTCCCAAGTCCCGTTCCGGCCGGTGGCCAGCCAGATCTTCATGCCCTGACTCGTGTTCGTGATCCCGGCCCGGTTGTCGAGCGCGCCGATCTCCTGGATCCGCGTGAAGTGCGGCACAAGCCCCGTAGGGTCGTTTCCGACGAACAGGACGTCCCGTGCCGATTCCGGCGGCCTCGGCAGCGTCGCGTAGCCACGATTCGGACTAGACGGCGACGGGAGCCCGAGCTCCGGTCCATAGTGGTCGATCGCGCTCGCCTGCCAGTACTTCGCCGCGATGACGCCGGTCCGGGACGGATCGGGCACGGTCCGGTACGCCCGGGCGACCGATTCCGTGATCTCCCGCCAGCCGATCTCCTCGACGGCGAAGACCGGCCGGGCCCACTCCGGCGCACTCGCCAGCGCCGCCCTCGGGAGGATCGGAAGCGATTGCGGGATCGCGAGCACCGCGGCCACGACGTACACCGGCCAGGTGGCGACCCAACGCCAGTACTTCGACGCCCGGCCCGCTTCGATCTCCACCGCCGCGGCCGCGAACAGCGGGGCGAACATCCCTGCCGCGTAGTAGTAGCGCCCGTTCGCGAGCAGGAACAGAGCGAGGACGCCGAGCGCGGTCCAGCCGAGGAAGCGGTACGGCCGCAGTCGTCCGGACCGCAGCAGCCGCCACAGGCCATAGCCGACCAGGATCATCCCCACCGGTACTCCGGCGCTGATCACCAGCGTCGGGACGAACGTGGCCCGTCCGCCCCAGCCCGCCGAGACCTCTTGGGAGATCGCCGCGCCCATGGTCAGCTGCGGCCATCCGTTCGCCGCCTGCCACACGAGCGTGGGCGCGATCATCGCGCCGGCGATCAGCGCGCCGAGCCACAGCGCCGGACGGCGGACGAGGTCGCGGGGCCCGGACACCACCGCGGCGATCAGCGCGACCAGCCAGAAGCCCCCGATGAGGAACTTCGTGTTCAGCGCGAATCCGGTGACCACGCCGCTCCAGAGCAGAAGCCCGTCCTCGCGGGTCCGCACCCAGCGTACGAGCAGCCAGATCAGCAGTGTCCACAGGAACGGGTCGATCGTGCTGGTCGCCAGGTAGTGTCCGCTGCCCAGCATCTGCAGGGACACCGCGAAGGTCGCCGCCGCGATCGTCTGCGCATTGCGGCCGCCGCCCAGTTCCCTGGCGATGAGCGCCGTCAGCACGACGCCGGCGACCATCGCCAGCATCGCCGGGATCCGCAGCACGAACGGCGAATCGGCGCCGAACGTGTCCATCAGCCGGGCCAGCAGCGGCAACAGGGGAGGCTGGTCGGCATACCCCCAGTCCAGATGCCGACCGGCCGCCAGGAAGTACAACTCGTCGCCGAAGTAGCCGTAGCGACCTGCCGTCGCCGCGAGAACCGCCCCCATCGCGCCGGCGATCGCCAGTACCGGTGTTCTGGCGAACGGCGCGACTTCCGCGCGTGCTCGTCCACCGGACCGTTCCCGTGGCCCCTCGGCCTCGATGATCATGGGTATCCGCCCCTCTCGATCGGTCATGCCCTTGATCGAGAGTCCCGCAACGCCGCCCTGCCAGGAATCCGTCGACCAGACACGGTCGGCTCGTCGAACGGATGAGGCAAGATCAACCGATCGATGGATGCGGCGGGTGGACGCGTCGCGGGCGCCCCGGATGACCGGGACGCCCGCGACGAGGTTCGGTGCTACTTGGTTTGCTTGCGGATGCGGTCACCGAGGTTCTTCATCGACCCGACGCTCGTCCACTGGCCTTCGAGTTCCTCTATGCCGCCGAGTAGCTTGCCACCCTCCTCCAGGATGAGGCCCTGCACGTCGGGGGCCATCGCCTTGGTGCCGGCGGGGACGCCCGCGATGCCGGGGGCGATACCCTCGTCGGTCTCCCTGAGGAAGAGCATCACGGGCGTGCCGGACGGGATCGCCCGGTTCCAGTCCGCCACACTGTGCTCCGGAGTGCCCGCCGCGTCGTTGAACCGCGCGCCCTGCCAGAGCGTCACGTAGACGTGTCCGTCCTTGATCTGCTCGGGCGAACTGACGCGGAACTTCTCGGTTACGCCGACCTTCATGACAACGGTGAGCGCGGGGTACTGTTCACCCTGTTCGGCCCGCACCTCGGCGCCCTGCAGGATCTCCACGACCTTGCCTGCCGCGATGACGTCGTGCCCGCCGGACTCGACCAGTTTTTCAGGCGATTCGACGGCCGCGAAGTCGTTGTCCACCTGCCGCAGCAGGGAGACGTCGACGGTCGACTGCTGCTGAGCCTGCTGCTGAGCCGCCACAGGAGCGGCAGGGGCGGCGGATTCCGACGGGGCGCCGCCGCAGGCGGTCGCCAACGCCGTGACCAACAGGGCCGAGCCCATGATCCGCAGTTTCCCCGCGCGGTTTAGGTTCCGCATGATTGTCATCGTCTCCTTCACCCGAACCAGGCGTTGATGTGGCCGCGGTGGTGCGCTGTCCACGTGCGGGTCCAGGAGCTGTCGATCGTTCCGGTCCAGCCGGATCGCTGGCAGCTCGACGTGTAGGGCGAGGGGTAGTGGTCGAGCCCGAGGGTGTGCCCGAGTTCGTGGCAGGTCGTCTTGCGGAACTGCCGGTTCTCGTAGGTCGAGCTGGAGTAGTGGCTGCGGACGAGCGGACCGTTGATCCGGGTGAGGTAGCGATCGCACCTCCCGCTCGACCATTTCACCACGCACCGCGCGTCACCGATGGCGCCGCTGGACAGGCTCAGCTCCTGCCAGACGATGTCGGTTTGCCCACTCCCGCTCAGATCGCAGGTCGAATGGTACGAGCGCTTCGCCGAGGTGTTATTGTGCATGTAAACCATCGAATTGTAGATCTGCGTTCGCACGGCACTCGTCGGCGGGTAGGCTGTCGAATAGCAGTAGATATGGTTGCCCTTGTCCGGCCGGAAATTGCTGTTGAACGGCCATGTGTCGGCGGACGCTTGCGGCGCGACCAAGGTCAGTGGCAGGGCAACCAGGGCGACCAGGACCGTGATCGTGTATCTGAGGTACTTCCGATAGACATTTCTCATGCGACTCCCCAATCAGTGCATGGACCTGCCGAGCCTAATCGGGTTCTACTTTCGTAGGTACCTACTTTCGCGCTGCTGATATGAGCCGGACGGCCTAATTCGGGCGTAACTTGTCAGTGAATCGCGGGTAGTGGAGTGAGTGATTTTCCGCCTGCCGTCGCCGAACGGGGGTCGATCGATGGATGCCGGTGGCTCAATGCCGCCGCCAGCCGAGCACGATGTCGTTTGTGGACAGCCAGCCGCGCAGATCGTGGCCGTGGGTGGCCAGCCCGTCGACGGTCGTGTGACTGATACCGAGCGCGCGTTCGCCGTCGGCGGGGGAGAGCAGCCCGGCGGTGACCGCGGCGAGGAGTTCGTCGGTGTCGATCACCTGGACGGACTTCTTGTCCCGCAGAACGAGATCGAGATAGAGATCGGTGGCCACCCACACGCCGTTCTCTCGGCGGATGTCGACGACGTCGAGGTAGAAGTCCTGATCGCGTTCGTGGCCGGGGTTGAACCAGAAATCGGTGATCCGCAGGCCGAGATCGGGCAGCAGCCATGACTCGATGTAGTGGAACTGCGTCCGCCCCGGCGTCGGCCGCGCCATGTAGAGGCCGAAGGGTTCTTCGCGGTATTCGTCGACGTCCCGCACGAAGCCCTTGGGATCGGTGTTGGTCTTCGCGGCCGGGTCGAAGTACTCGACCTTCGGCGGATGCAGCGCGGTCATGCGCCCATCTTGGAAGGCGCCGACGCCCGCGAACACCGCCCAACCGGGTGGACGATCACGGTTTCGCGGTTCCGGGGGAGTAGCGCCGCTCGGCCGGATAAGGTGCGCTGGTTCCGCCATAGGGGTGAGTGGGAGTCGACGCATGTTCGGGATCATCAGGCCGTGCCGCCACCGGCTTTCCGCGGGCCTGCACGCGGAGTGGCTCGCCCATCTCTGCGGTCTTTGCCTGGCACTGCGCGACGAACACGGACATCTCGCCCGAATGGTGACGAACTACGACGGCTTGATCATCTCGGCGCTCGTCGAAGCCCAGTCGCCGCGTGCGGAAGGACGTCGCGACGCCGGCCCTTGCCCGCTCCGGGCGATGAAGGGGACGTCGGTCGCGAAGGGCGGCGGTGCCCAGCTCGCGGCGGCGGTCTCCCTGGTGCTGGCGTCGGCCAAGATCGGCGACCACGTCGAGGACCGCGACGGTGCCTTCGCGCGGCGTTCCGTCGCACTGGCCGCGAGGCGGGTCGCGACGCGCTGGGCGGATCAGGGTAGCCGCACGGGGATCCGGGTCGGTTTCGACACGGCGGTCCTGACCGAGGCCGTCGACCGGCAGGCCGAGATCGAAAACGCCGTCCGCCTGGGTGATTCGGCCGTTCTCGCCACCGAACCGGCCGAACTGGCGACGGCGGCCGCGTTCGCGCACACCGCGGTCCTCGCGGGCCGTCCGGAGAACGCCGCGCCGCTGGCCGAGGCGGGGCGCCTGTTCGGCAGGGCGGCTCACCTGCTCGACGCCGTCGAGGACCTCGCCGAGGACGAGGCCGCCGGGGCGTGGAACCCGCTGACGGCCACCGGCACCGACATCGCCGAGGCGCGACGCTTGTGCGACGACGCCGTGCTCGGTGTCGAACTCGCCCTTCGCGAAGTGAGGTTCGAGCAGCCGAAGCTGATTCACGCGCTGCTCGTGCACGAACTGCGGCAGGCGGTGCGACGTTCCTTCGGGCACAACCTCAGCGGTCACGGGCACGGCCCCCAGCAGCCGCCGCCGGGCTGGATCGGGCCCGGACCCCGGCCGCAACAGCATCCCCATCAGCCGTATCGGCAGCAGCCCTACCCCCAGCCGCCCTACCCGCAGGGCGGACACCAGGCGCCGCCGCCGGGGCCTGTCCCGCCGCAGGGCGCTCCCGGTGGCGGAGGCCCACCGCAGGAGCCGCCGAAGAAGAAGCGGAAGCACGGCGGCCCGCCGGCCGACGGCCAGGGCGGCTGCTGCTGGACGCCGAAGTTCCGGGTGCCCGCTCGGCCGAGAGGGTTCTTCTTCGGCTGCGCGGTGGCGACCTACATGTGCTGTTCGTGCCAGTTCTGCTGCCGGGACCCGTTCCCCGGGGCGTGGAGCGGGAAGCCGCACGAGGCCTGGTGCAACAACTGTGACGGTTGTGACTGCTGCAACTGCTGTGACTGCTCATGTTGAGCTGACCAGGGGATCGAAGAAACTGTCGGACCCAGCGCCTACTCTGGTTCTCGTGGCTTTCGCAACCGAACACCCCGTGCTCGCCCAGTCGGACTTCCGCCCCGTCACGGCCATCCCCCGGACAGGCGGCCGATTCGAGGTGGTCAGCGACTACAAACCCGCCGGTGACCAGCCGGCGGCCATCGACGAACTCGAACGCCGGATCAACGCGGGCGAGAAGGACGTCGTGCTGCTCGGCGCCACGGGTACCGGCAAGTCGGCGACGACGGCCTGGCTGATCGAGCGCGTCCAGCGTCCGACGCTGGTGATGGCGCCGAACAAGACGCTCGCCGCGCAGCTGGCGAACGAGCTGAGGGAGCTGTTCCCGCACAACGCGGTCGAATACTTCGTCAGTTATTACGACTACTACCAGCCTGAGGCGTACATCGCCCAGACGGACACCTACATCGAGAAGGACTCGTCGATCAACGACGATGTCGAGCGGCTGCGGCACTCGGCGACGATGAACCTGCTGTCCCGGCGCGACGTCATCGTGGTCGCGAGTGTCTCGTGCATCTATGGTCTCGGCACGCCGCAGTCGTACCTCGACCGGTCGACGAAGCTGAAGGTCGGCGAGCAACTCGACCGGGACGTCTTCCTCCGCGCGCTGGTGGACGTGCAGTACACCCGTAACGACATCGCCTTCGCTCGCGGCACCTTCCGCGCCCGCGGCGACACGGTCGAGATCATCCCGGCGTACGAGGAGCTGGCCATTCGCGTCGAGTTCTTCGGTGACGAGATCGAAAAGCTGTACTACCTGCACCCGCTGACCGGCGACATCGTCAAAGAGGTCGACGAGGTCCGCATCTTCCCGGCCACGCACTACGTGGCGGGTCCGGAGCGGATGGAGAAGGCCATCCGCGGCATCGAAGTCGAACTCGAAGAGCGGTTGGCCGAGCTGGAGAAGCAGGGCAAACTGCTCGAGGCCCAGCGGCTGCGGATGCGCACCGCCTACGACATCGAGATGATGCGCCAGGTCGGGTTCTGCTCCGGTATCGAGAACTACTCGCGGCATATCGATGGCCGCGGCGCCGGCTCCGCGCCCGCGACCCTCATCGACTACTTCCCGGAAGACTTCCTGCTGGTCATCGACGAGTCGCACCAGACGGTCCCGCAGATCGGCGGCATGTTCGAAGGCGACATGTCGCGGAAGCGGAACCTGGTCGACTTCGGGTTCCGGCTGCCCAGCGCGGTCGACAACCGGCCGCTGACCTGGGAGGAGTTCACCGACCGGATCGGCCAGACGGTGTACCTGTCGGCGACGCCGGGGCCGTACGAGATGGGGCAGGCGGGCGGCGAGTTCGTCGAGCAGGTCATCCGGCCGACCGGCCTGGTCGACCCGAAGGTGGTCGTGAAGCCCACCGAGGGCCAGATCGACGACCTGGTGCACGAGATCCGCGAGCGGGCCGAGAAGGACGAGCGCGTCCTGGTCACCACGCTCACCAAGAAGATGGCCGAGGACCTCACCGACTATCTGCTGGAGCTGGGCATCCGGGTGCGGTACCTGCACTCCGAGGTGGACACGCTGCGCCGAGTCGAGCTGCTGCGGCAGCTGCGCGCGGGCGATTACGACGTGCTGGTCGGCATCAACCTGCTCCGTGAGGGTCTCGACCTGCCCGAGGTCTCGCTGGTCGCGATCCTCGACGCGGACAAGGAGGGCTTCCTCCGCAGTGGCACGTCGCTGATCCAGACGATCGGCCGCGCCGCCCGTAACGTGTCGGGCGAGGTGCACATGTACGCGGACAAGATCACCGACTCGATGCAGCACGCCATCGACGAGACCGATCGCCGCCGCGCCAAGCAGGTCGCCTACAACAAGGAGCGCGGTGTCGACCCGCAGCCCCTGCGGAAGAAGATCGCCGACATCCTGGACCGTGTCTACAGCGAGGCCGAGGACACGGAATCCGTCGCCGTCGGCGGTTCGGGCCGGAACTCTTCGCGCGGCAAGAAGCCCGAGCAGGGCGACCGGGTGCGCAGTTCCGGGATGCTCGCGGACAAGGACGTCGCCGGTATGCCGCGCGCCGAGCTGGCGGATCTCATCCAGCAGATGACCGACCAGATGATGCAGGCCGCGCGTGACCTGCAGTTCGAGCTGGCCGCCCGGCTGCGGGACGAGGTCGCGGACCTCAAGAAGGAGCTCCGGGGCATGGACGCGGCCGGCATCAAGTAGCCGCTCACCGCCCTCGTGAGTGGTAAGGACGGTTCTAACCGTCCTTACCACTCACGAGACTCGACCAGCGTGATCCGGCGGACGACACGACCGCGGCCACGAGTCGTCCGTCTGATCACGCGTGTCGTCCAGCCAAGCACGCGTGTCGTCCGTTCAAGCACGCGTGTCGTCCAGCCAATCACGCGAATCCCCCGCGCACCGGCCGACGTACCTGAGCCACCCTTGGTTTCAACCGTCCTCACCACTCACGACGGCCGGTCAGAGGCGGCGGCGCTCCAGCATGGTCAGGTCGGCATCGAAGTCCGGGAACCCGGCGGGGGCCGAACGCGTGCTGACGCCCGGCGAGACCGGTGGCAGACCGGCCCACCGCCGTACGGTGTTCGTCGCTTCGGCGGCCTGGGCCGCGGGAAGCTGCGAGATCCGGGCGCCGTGGTTTCCGCCCGGCACCGTGTAGCTGTAGGAGTCCTTCGTGCCGAAGCCGAGCTTGAACGGCTCCGCGCTCCACGGGTCGTTCTCACCGTTGACGAACATCAGCCGCTTCCCCTGGGACTTCACCCAGAAGTCGATGTCCGGCATAGCCAGATGGTCGAACCGCGGGATGTCGACCGAATCCGGCACGAACGTCCGCGACACGTTGGAGCCCGGGTAGCGCAGCAGATCCCGCAGATAGCCTTCGTAGGACTCGGGGGCGCCGAGCTGGTAGGAAGCCTGGAAGTAGTACGGGACGTAGACCTCGAGGTTCTGGTCGGAGTAGGTGTTGAGGCTCTCGACGCGTTCGAACCAGGCGTAGACCTCCGCCGCCGGAGCGCCCGCCTTCGGGATCGTCGCGCAATCCGACTGCCTCTGGTACTGCCAGAAGGCGAAGTACGAGTCGATCACGGAGATCTCCAGCGACACGTCCGCCGAGCCGACGGTCTTGAACGTGTAGCCGTTCTTCGCCGCGTCGGCGGCGGCGAGCGCCGCGAACTCCGAGCGCCGGGTCAGTACGTCACGCTGGATCGCCTTCAGCGCCGACCGGCAGGCCGGATCGTCGCCGACGTTCGCCAGGAACCGGTTGTAGCGGTCGTGCGAGTTGATGACGTCGTTGGGCGCGACGTACGGGATCGTCGCGTCGACGTCGTCCGGGAAAAACCTACGGAAGTAGGTCGCCGTCATCCCACCCTTGCTGCCGCCGGTCGCGAGCCACTTGCCCGGATAGATCCGCTTGAACGCCTCGACGGCGCGGTGCTGGTCGGCGGCGGCCTGCCAGATCGTCAGCTGCTTTCCCCAGTCCGGATGGTCCGGCCGGGAGGGCGTGAAGAACCGGTACTCCATGGACAGCTGGTTGCCGTCGACGAGCTGTGTCGGCTCCGAGCGGTTGGGCGATTGCGAGACGTTGTACCCGCTCGTGTACACCACGGTCGGCGACCGGAATTCCTTGTGCAGCAACGTGAAACGCTGCTGGAAGGTGCCGCGGTCCGGCCTGCGGTGGTCGACGGGCTGGGTGTAGGCGAGTTTGAAGAACCGGTATCCGGTCGGTGCCGGATTCTCCGAGACGACGGTCAGCCCGGGGATCCGCCCGAGTGCCTCCTCGATGTCGCCGGGTGCCGCCTGCGCGGCCGGGGCCAGCCCGGCCAGTGCGAGAACGGTGGTCGCCAGAACCGACCACGCGGCCGTGAGCTTCCGCATCCATGCCCTCCCCATCGGGACCTGTTGAGCGGTCGGATACTCACAGAGTCACCGCCGGTGGGCAATCGCCTATCCGGTCGAGCCGCGCAGCACCCGGTCGACATACGCCTTGATCGCCGCGGTGGCTTCGGGCGAACTCCACAGGTCGAGGACGTGGGCGTCGTCGCCGGTGCGGTGTTCGGCGATCCGCTCGTGGAACGGCCGATGCAGCTGCGCCTTCGTGTGCGCGTACGCGGCCGCCGGGATCTCGGCGAGCTTCCTGGCCACCTCCACCGCCCGCCCGACGACGTTCTCGGGCGCGGTCACCTCGTTCACCAGGCCGAGCCGGAGCGCGTCCGCGGGCAGGTGGGTCTCGCCGAGGAAGGCGAGTTCGGCGAGGACGTCGGCACCGAACCCGGAGCGCAGGATCTCCAGCGCCGCCAACGGGAACGGCACGCCGACGAGCAGTTCGGTGATCCCGATCCGGCCGGGGCCGTCGGCGAGGACGCGGCGGTCGCAGGCGGCGGCGAGCACCGCCCCGCCGGCGATCGCGTGCCCGTTGACGGCCGCGATCACCGGGCCGGGAAAGCCGAAGACCGAGAGGAACGCGTCCGACAGCGCGGGCAGGAAGTCTTCGATGTAGTCCGCGCCGCCGTCGTGTACTCGCCGCAGGTCGACCCCGGCCGAGAAGATGCCGCCGGTGCCGGTCAGCACGACACCGCGATAACCGCCCAGCTGCACGTCTTCGAGCCGGAGGATCAATTCCTGGCAGAACTCGGTGTCGAGGGCGTTCGCTTTGCCGTGCCGGAGGGTGACGACGGCGATCCCGCCTTCGTCGTCCACGCGGATCGAAGAGGTGGCCATGGCCCGACCGTACCCGAGCCCGCGAGGATCTACAGTGGACCGCTTAAACGCGCGGCCGGGCCGCGACGTGGTCTGTCCGGCTCACCCAGCGAACCCGAGCCTCCGGCCGAAAGAAAACCGCCGCTAGTCCCTCAGGCGTACGGTGACCGTCGGGCTGAAGGACCGCTTGCGGTTCCAGCCGGTCTCGGCGCCGATACTGAGCTGGATGGCGCGGTCGGCGGGCGCCCAGTAGCCGGTGCGCACGAAGTAGGCGTCCATCGAGCACAGCCTGGCGCAGGACTTGCGGTTGCAGATCGTCTCCCAGCCCCACTGCCTGCCGCTCTCCTCGACGCCGTTGCGCCGGACGAAGAGATGCGGGTTGCCGATTTCCCGGCAGTAGGTGCTGCCCTCGGAGATGTAGAGGACCCCGTCGATCTTGTAGAACCGATTGTTGTCGAGAAGCGTCACCTGGCCCGAGACGGCGAATCCGACCCGGCCGCCCTTGCCGGCGCTCATGGTCCAATCAAGAGAGAATTCTTGGACCGGTGTCTCGACTGACTGGGTCATGGTGACATCCCCGCTTTCCGCTCGCGTCGGCACCTTTCCCTTGAAGATAAGGATTTCCCGGAGGTGTCCGAAGATGAATGCGAGGTTTTCACCCAATGAGTCGATGATCGGAAAATCGATGTTCTCATGCGCATGAAACACCGATTACCGGCGCTAACGGGTGAAGGTCGCCACGGCCAGTGAAAACCGGGGCCCACCAGGGAAGAGGATTTCGTCTTCCCGGTGGACCCCGGTGATTTTCCGGTACGGAAACGCTCTCAGCTGGTGATGTCCTTCGTCGCGAACCGGCGGCCGGCCAGAAGGAAGAACACCGTGCCGTACAACGCGGCGGACAGCATGCCGTTGGCCATGTTCGTCCAGTCGATGTCGGTCGAGATCAGATCCATCCACGAGAACGCGAAATGCGTCGGCAGGTAGTCGCGCAGCCCTTCCAGCGCGGTGATCTGGTCGAGGATCTGCGAAACGATCGCGACGATCACCGCGCCGCCGACGGCGCCCAGCGGGGCGTCGGTGGCGACCGAGAGCAGCATCGCCAGACCGGCCACCCACGCCAGCTGCAGGATGATGTAGACCGTCGCGAGCCCCATGGCGATGAGACTGTCGCCGAACGACACCGCGTCCCCGGTCGGGCTGATCGCGTCGCCCGCGCCGTACCAGATGACGCCGACCACCAGCGAGACCAGCGGCAAGAGGATCAGCGCGACCGCGGAGAGGATGCCGGAGACGATCGCCTTCTGCCGCAGCACCCGATGCCGGGGGACCGGCATCGCGAGCAGGTACTTCAGGCTCGACCACGACGCCTCGCTCGCGATCGTGTCGCCGTAGAACAACGCCACGATCATCGGGAGCAGGAACGTCCCGGACACGAACAGCGCGAGCACCACGAAGTTCGGCGCGCTCGCGGTGGCGAGGTCGACGAAGCCGCCGCTGCGGCGGTTCGGGTTGGCCTGCCCGATCTCGAACGCGATCACCAGGATGAACGGCAGCAGCGCGACGAACCCCAGCATCAGCTGGGTCCGCCGCCGCTTGAGCTGCCGCTTCAGCTCGACGCCGAGCCGCAGCGTCCGGTCGGCGCGGTAACCCGCCACCGCCCCGTCGGGGCCGACCTCGGTCGGTTCGTGCGACGCGACCTCGGTCAGCTCCAGCAGGGCCGCCGGATCGGTGTGCACGCCGTGATCCGCCCGGGTCGCCGGGCCGGAACCATTGGTCTTACTCACCCTTCGAGTCCTCTCCGACCAGCTGCAGGAACGCGTCTTCCAGACGGCGCCGCGGTCCGGCCTGCTCGACCGCGACCCCGGCCCGCACCAGGGCGGCGACCGCCTCGGCGCGCGCGAGACCGTCGAGATCCGCGTGGACCAGTTCGCCGTCGACGTCGACGCCGGAAACGCCCCCGACCTTCCGCAGCGCTTCGGCCGCTTCGGCGGGCTTGTCGACGCGGAACGTCGCCTCGCCGCTGGACGCGGCCAGTTCGCCGACCTCACCCGAGGCGACCAGCATGCCGCGGTGCATCACGACCACGTGCGTACAGGTCTGCTCGACCTCGGCCAGGAGGTGGCTCGAGACCACCACGGTGCGCCCGGTCGCCGCGTAGCGCTGGAGCACCTCGCGCATCTGGTGGATCTGTGGCGGGTCGAGCCCGTTGGTCGGTTCGTCGAGCACCATGAGCTCCGGCAGGCCGAGCATCGCCTGTGCGATCGCGAGGCGTTGCCGCATGCCCTGGCTGTAGGTACGGACCCGCCGGTTCACCGCGTCGCCGAGCCCGGCGATCTCCAGCGCCTCGGCGAAATGCGCCTTGTCCCTCGGACGGCCCGTGCTCGCCCAGTACAGCTCCAGGTTCTCCTTGCCGGACAGATGCGGCAGGAAGCCCGAACCCTCCACAAAGGACCCGATCCGGGACAGCACCGGCGCGCCCGGCGCGATCAGGTGGCCGAACACGCGGATGGTGCCCGCGGTCGGCGTGATGAGCCCCATCAGCATGCGCAGGGTGGTCGTCTTGCCCGCGCCGTTCGGCCCGAGCAGGCCGAGCACCTGACCGGGTTCGACGCGGAACGACAGATCCTTCACCGCGACGAACCCGCCCGCGTACGCCTTGCGCAGACCTTCGATCACGAGCGGCGTCTTCGCCAGGCTCTCGTCGACGTCGTGTGCGCGGCGGCGGCGGAACGCGGCGATCACCGTGATCGCGATACCCGCGAGCAGTGTCCCGGCGATCCCGAGCAGCTGGGCGACGGGCGCGCCCGCCCCGACCGAGTTGCCGGGGACGACCGGCACTGCGAGCCGCCCGCCGTCAGCGAGCCCGATGCGGAACACGGCGGGCTCGACCGGCGTCGCGAACGCCTGGTCCGTCGTGGCGACGACCAGCCGCAGCGTGTGCCCGGCCTCCAGCGGCCGCACGATGCCCGGCAGGGTCACCGTCACCTCGACCGGGCTGCCGTCGGCGGGCAGACCGGAAACCCGGAAGGGGGCGACGGCGTTGGCCGGAAGCGTGCGGACACCTTCCGAGTTGACGTCGTAGAGCTTCGCGAACAGGACGGCTTCCCTCTGAGGAGCCGCGGCCGACGGATCGGCCGAGACCTGGAGGCGAACCGTCGACGAACCGGCCGCGATCGTCTGCGTGTCGAGCGGCGGTGTCGCGAACTGCGCGGCCTGCCCCGGCGGGTCCAGGCTGAACAGTCCGGAAAGGCGGGACGAGCCCGCCACCGCTCCGTTCAAACCGGGGATCCCGCTCACCGCGGCGGGATTACCGCCCGCGGGCCGCACGACCGGCTGGGCCGGCCCCGCCAGGGTGAACTGTCGCCGCTCGGTGGCGTCCCCCGTCGCTCCCGGATACGCCGGTGCGGTGACGGTCCGGACCGACGGGGCGCCGTTGGCCCGCAGCGTGCCCTGGATGTCGTAACTGAACCCGGTGCCGGGATCGGTGCCCTGCCCGGTGAGGGAGAACTTGAGGAAGTCGGCGATCTGCGCGCGCAGTTTCTGCCCTGGCTTCCCGCCGTCGTGGCCGCCGGTGTACCAGATCGTGCGGACCTTGCCGCCCGCCGCGGTGATCTGGCGCGCCGTCGCGTCGGACTGGTCCAATCCGAACAGCGTGTCGCTTTCGCCCTGTACCAGCAGGGTCGGCACGGTGATCTTGTCCGTCACCGACGCGGGGGAGACCCGGCGGAGCAGATCGACGGTCTTCTGGCTCGCCTTCCCCGTGGTGGCGAGCTCGGTGTAGGCCTGGCAGACGTCGGCGGTGAACCGTCCACAAGGGTCGGCCGGGCCTGCCGGTGGCCGCTGCCCGTTCTGACCGCCGAGCGGCAGTGACTGCGCCGCGGCACCCGCCGCGCCCGTACCCTGTGCCGCACCGGATTCACTCGTCTCGTCACCCGCTTCGGGCGCGTCGTTGGCGGGGGAGCCGCTCTGCGCCGCGCCGGAACCGGCGGAGAAGAAGATGCCCGCCCACGACTTCTTGAAGACGCCGTCCGCGGTGAACGCGCCGGCGGCCGGAGTGGTGGCGTTCGGCGCGGCCGGGGCGGCGGCGTTCGGGAAGAGGCCCTGCGCGAGATCGTTGTAGGTGATCACCGGCGCGATCGCGTCGACCCGTTTGTCGGTCCCGGCGAGCAGCAGGGAAAGCGCGCCACCGTACGAAGCGCCGGACACGGCCACCTTCGGGTCGCCGTTCTCACTGAGGACTTCGGGACGGGCGGCCAGTCCGTCGATCAGCTTCTTGGCGTCGGCGACCTCGCGGTCGGGGTCGTTCAGCGCGATCTTCCCGGTGCTGCGGCCGAAACCGCGCGCGGACCAGGTCAGCACGACGAAACCCTTCTCGGCCAGTTCGCGGGCTTCGGCGGCGACACTGTTCTTGTCACCGCCGAAACCGTGGGCGAGCAGGACGGCCGGAGCCGGGGTCTGTTCAGGCAGGTACGTGGTCGTGTCGATCTTCACGACTTCGGACGAGCCCGGGGTTTCGGGCAGGTCGAGGGTCGCGTCCTGGGTTTCGACCGCGGACGGCGCGGGTTCGCTGTTCGTCCACACGACGGCCGCGGCGGCCAGGACCACCACGACCGCGGCGAGCGCGGTGAGTTTCGCGCTTCGCGTGCGAGGGAGCGGGATTCGGGGCACGGGATGACCGTATTTCACCGAAGCTGAGAATCGCTTCCCCGGCACACACGGACCACACAAGCGTGACGTTAGGCCGCCACGGGAGCGGGTACCCGGAGGGGGAGAAGAGGTGGGTGTGACGGGAGTTACGCCATCTTCTTGGTGACAAGGGCAACCTTAACTGGCGTCATGCGTACAGACAGGTCAAACTGGACCAGCTGTGAGGGGAGTATTCCTTCGCGGCGGTGTCGTCAGCACGGTGGTCTTCGCGGGCCCCCGGCACCGTCGGCCGGTTTCGCACCGGCGGAAGAGACCTCCGGTTAGTTGCTGCTGTGCACTATCCGGAGGGTTGGATACATGTCTGTTCCCCTGTGGCTGTGGATCGCCACGGTCGGTGGCCTGCTCGCGCTCATCGCGCTGGACCTGGTCATCGTCGATCGCAAGCCGCATGAGGTCACCACCGGCGAAGCCGCCCGGTGGGTCGTCTTCTACATCGCCGTGGCCGTCGCGTTCGGCGTCGGTGTCTGGGTCCTCGCCGGACACGACTTCGGTGTCCAGTTCTTCACCGGGTACATCACCGAGTACTCGCTGAGCGTCGACAACCTGTTCATCTTCATGATCATCATGACGTCGTTCAAGGTGCCCGCGATCCACCAGCACCGGGTACTGCTGATCGGCATCCTGCTCGCGCTCGCCATGCGCAGCGTGTTCATCGCCGTGGGCGCCGCGCTGATCGCGCAGTTCGTCTGGGTCTTCTTCCTGTTCGGCGCCGTCCTCGTCTGGACCGCGGTCAGCATGGTCCGCAACAAGGACGAAGAAGAGGAATACGAGGAGAACGCGCTCACCCGCTGGGTGCGCAAGCTCTTCCCGGTCACCGAAGAGTGGCACGGGCACAAGTCCTTCGTGAAGAAGGACGGCAAGCGCTGGATCACCCCGATGTTCCTGGTCATCGTCGCGATCGGCAGCGCGGACCTGCTGTTCGCGGTCGACTCGATCCCCGCGATCTTCGGTATCACGCAGGAGGCCTTCCTGGTCTTCACCGCCAACGCGTTCGCGCTGATGGGTCTGCGCCAGCTGTACTTCCTGCTCGGTGGCCTGGTCACCAAGCTGGTGTATCTGTCCTACGGCCTCGCGGTGATCCTCGCCTTCATCGGCGCCAAGCTGTTCCTGCACGCGCTGCACGAGTACCACGTCGTCCCGGACTGGCTGGACATCAACAACTGGGTCTCCCTGGGCGTCATCGTCGTGGTCCTGACCGTGACGACGGTCGCCAGCCTCGCGAAGGCGAAGAAGCTGGAAGCCGCTGAGCGGGAATCTTCGATCAGTAGTTAGAACTGCTAAGGATCGGGTACCGTCGGGGCCGTGCGTCCCGTTGACATCGAAGCCCTGACGGTCCCCGGCATCCTCGCGCTGCGCGGCGACCTGCTGCTCACCGCGGTGAGCAGGCCTGATCTGAAGACGAACGGCTACCGCGGAGCCCTGCGCAGGATCGACCTGGGTGGCGGCGGGGAAGCGGCCTGGACCCATGGGGCCAAGGACTCCGCCCCCGCCATCTCGCCGGACGGCCGATGGGTCGCGTTCCTCCGGGCGGGCGAGGGCTCCGGGCGCGCGGCCAAACCGCAGGTGCACGTGCTGCCTGCGGACGGCGGCGACGCGAAGCGGATCACCGACCTGCCCCTGGGCGCGGGTGCCCCGGTCTGGGCGCCCGATTCCCGGCGGATCGCCTTCGTCGCGCGCGTGCCCGAGCCGGGCCGCTACGGCACCGAGAACGCGGACGGCGAAACGCCGGAGCCGGGCGAAGAAGCGCCGCGGCACATCAAGAACCTCTTCTACCGCGTCGACGACGTCGGCTTCCTCAACGACCGTCCACAGCGTCTGTTCGTCGTGGACGCCGTCGTCGCGCTGGACGAGGAATCGCCCGCCGAGCTCACGCCGCTGACCGACGACCGCGCCGACGTCGACCATCCCTCGTGGACGGTCGACGGCGAGCAGGTCCTGTTCAGCGGCCCGCGTGAATGGGCCGCCGAGGACACCATCCGTTCGGATGTCTACGCCGTGCCCGCGGACGGTGGCGAGCCCCGGCTGCTGGTCCGGACGCTGGGCACCGCGGCCCGGCCGGTTGTCGCCCCGGACGGTTCGATCCTGTTCTACGGCAACGAATTCCCTGGCATGGAAGACGTCGCCCGCAACACCGGGCTCTGGCAGGCGCCGTGGCCCTCCGGTGACGAGCCCTCGTCACCGCGCCGGCTGACCGACGTCGAAACGGTGGACTGCGATCACGCGGCCAGCCGTCCGGTCGTCGTCGGCGACGAGGTCCTCGTCGTGGCCAGCAACCGCGGTGCCGCGGAGCTGCGTGCCGTTCCCCTCGACGCCGAGCTCGCCGAGCTGAAGTCCCTGCGCCGGCTCGCTGGTGAACGCACCGCGGTGAAGTCGTTCGCCGTCGACGGCGAACGGATCGTCGCGGTGATCGGGACGCCCGAGAGTTCCGGTGACGTCGTGCTGCTCGCCGGCGGGGAACCGCGCCTGCTCACCGACTACTCGAAGGCGTTGCGGGACACCGGGATCCTGCCGCTGGAGGAGCTGAACGCGACCGCACCGGACGGCTATCCGGCCCACGGCTGGGTCGTCCGGCCCGAAGGGGACGGGCCGCATCCCGTGGTCCTGATGGTCCACGGTGGACCGTTCGCGGCGTACGAATGGAAGGTCTTCGACGAGGCGCAGGTGCTCGCCGCCGCGGGTTACGCCGTCGTTCTCGGCAACCCGCGCGGTTCCGCGGGCTACGGCGAAAGCCACGGCCGGAGCATCGTCCACGGTCTCGGCACCGTGGACGCGGACGATCTGCTGGCACTGCTGGACGAAGCGCTCAAGCTGCCGAACCTGGACGGTGACCGGGTCGGCGTGATGGGCGGCTCGTACGGCGGGTTCATGACGAGCTGGCTCGCCGCGCACCACGGCGGCCGGTTCCGCGCCGCGTGGAGCGAGCGCGCGGTCAACGCCTGGGACTCGTTCGTCGGCAGTTCTGACATCGGCTGGTTCTTCGCCGGGGGCTACGCCGGCGACGACATCGAAGAGCAGCGCAAGCGCAGCCCGCTGACGTACGCGGGGAAGATCGACATCCCGTTCATGGTCGTGCATTCCGAACAGGACTGGCGGTGCCCGCTGGAGCAGGCGCAGCGGATGTACGTGGCATTGCGGCAGAACGGTGTCGCGGCCGAATTCCTCCTGTTCCCCGGCGAGGGGCACGAACTCACGCGATCCGGCTTGCCGCGCCACCGGGTGCAGCGGTTCGACGCCGTGCTGGAGTGGTGGGGCCGTCACCTCTGAACCTCGTGAGTGGTGAGGACGGTTCTAACCGTCCTCACCACTCACGAGGGCAGTGGCTCGGCCGGGGGTTGCGAAAGCCACTTTCGCAACGTTGATGGTTGCGAAAGTGGCTTTCGCAACGTCGGCCGTGGCCGGGCCCGGCACTGTCCTGGTGATCATGTCGCGAAAGCCACTTTCGAGACCTCTGATGTCCCGAAAGTGGCTTTCGCGACACCGGCTCCATGCCCCTCAGGCCTTCATGGGCCGGGCCCAGCATCACCAACGGCCGGAAGCGACACCCTCGGCTAGAGCCGTCCTGACCACTCACGAGGCCGGAGCTCAGCTGAGAAGCGTGTAGTTCAGCTCTTCGCAGACCCGGCCCAACGGGACGTCGAGCCCCGGATGGTCCAGCGGGAGCAGCACGTCCGGCGCGACCGGCAGCGAGTTCCCGGCGGGTGGGTCCCACAGCGCGAGCGCGGGGCCGCCGGAATCCATTGAGGACCGGTACCAGACGCCGTCGAGGTCACCGAAGGCGGCGCGGATGGCACGGGCCCAGGCCTGGGTGATCTTCTTCGGGCCGCTGGAGATCTCCTGCGAGGCACCGACCCGGGTCGGCCACAGGCCGGCGAGGTCGAGCAGCCGCAGCGTGCGGGTCGGCCGGACGACGACCAGGCGCGGGCTGCGGGACTTGCGGTCGACCGTCGACGTGGTCTGGAAGACCTCCGCGATGCTGGTGCGCACGGTGAGGCCGAAGTACAGGACGCCGTTCCCGGGGTCGGTGACCGGGCGACCGCCGCGACCGGGGGTCTGCGGGTCGAACCGGCCGTGCGGGAGCGGGCCGCTGTAGCGGAACGAATTCCACTGCTGGGGGTGGTTGCCGTGCGCGGTGAAGATCCTGACCAGCCTGGTGCCGGGGTGCACCGTCACCACGTCGTTGGTGCGGTGCAGCTCCTTGACCAGGACAGAGCGTGCGGGCGGCAGGGGAAGCCGGGCCATACCTCGGGAGTCGTCCGTCCTTGTCGGGTGATCTTGCTCGGTGGGGTCAGCCTACGGCCTACCCCCGACTGAAATTGCGTCGTCGGGCAAGGATCTCAGAACGGCGAACCCAGCGTGGCCACCAGTCTCGCGACGTGCTCGGGATCGCCGCCGGACAGGAGCCATTGGCGCGGGGTGGCCGGGTGGTCGTTGATCACCAGATCGGCCTGCGGGGTACTCATGAAAGCGGCGACGACGAGCGCGGGCTGGTCCTCGGGGACGGCTCGCAGCACGACCTCCAGGCCGGGCAGTACCCCGGAACCGGCGAACTGCCAGGCGGGCAGCCGCCAGCCCTGGTCCTTCCAGCCGGTGAGCCTGCCCTCCTTCAGACGGTGCCGGATCCGGCTGTCGTCGACACCCAGTGCCTTCGCCGCTTCCAGCACGCTCAGCGCGGAATCGGCTAGTACGGCGTGCGCGGCGACCGTGCGGGCACGGAAGTCCGGCTCGTCCTCGCTCCGGGGGGAGAGGTCGAGTCCGACGTCGGTCAGCGCGGCCCGCTGGTCCGCCGAGAAATAATGCGACGGATCGGGGTTCGGTGGGGTCAGTCTCCGCGCCGCGTCCTCGACGAGGTTCAGGAACTCGTTGGCGTCGACCTTCAGGCCCGCCTTGGCGAGAACGTTCTCGAGCGCTATGGACATAGCGCCTAGAGTAACTCGTCTGTGCGGGTTCGTGCGGTCTCATCTCGATTTCGTGGGGGAATTCACCAGAGATGAACACAGAGTGCACGGAATCAAACACGCGCAGTAGGCAATGTCGCCACAGTCTGCCCGGATCGGGCGAGCTTGTCCAGGACTTCGGCTTGACAGGTGGTAAACGGGAACTTACCTTCCGAAAGGTAAACGATTTCTTCCCACCGCTTCGGAGAACCCGGCTGGTGTGGGGCCGGCTTGGGGGAACAAGGGGGTGGGGCGTTCCTGGGCGGCCGGTGCGAACCGGTCGCCCAGGCACGTCGTGCGGCAGGGGTTCTCCCGGGTGTCAGTCGCGCCGTGAACTCCGGCGCACGATCAGATTCGCCTGAAGCGTGGTCGTCGTGGCCTTGCGTGTGCTGTCGCCGATCCGGGCGAGCAGCAGCTCGGCGGCGACCCTGCCCACCTCGTTCGCGGGCTGGGCGACCACCGTCAGCGGCGGGTCGATCAGCGTCGTCCACGGCGCGTCGTCGAACGACACGATCCCCACGTCCTGTCCCGAGCGCAGGCCGCGCGCGGCCAAGGCCTCCAGGACACCGATCGTCATCGTGCTGTTGCCGACCAGGAGCGCGTCCGGCGGCTCGGGCTCGTCGAGGAGGCTGAGCGCGGCGAGCCTGCCGCCCTCGGCGCGGAACTCGGCCCGCCGGGTGAGCGCGTTCTCCTCGCCGACCGCGTCGGTGTAACCGGCCAGCCGGTCTTCGGCCGTGCGAACCCCGGGCGGCCCGCTGACGCAGGCGACCCGCCGGTATCCGCCGTCGAGCAGGTGCCGGGTGGCGTCGCGGGCGGCGAGCCGGGTGTCGACCAGCACCTGGTCGCCGGTGTTCTTCAGCAGCGGCCGGTCGACGGCGACCACGGGGGTGCCGCGTTCGGTCAGCCGGTCGACGTTGGTGGCCCGGCCGGTGGGGGAGAGCACCACGCCGGCGACCCGCTCCTGGAGCGCCACGTCTATGTAGCGCCGCTCCTTCTCCTCGTTGTCGTCGGCGTTGCACAGCACCACCGAATAGCCCGCCGTCTGCGCGATGTCCTCCACGCCTCGGGCGATCGCGGTGAAGAAGGGGTTCTCCACGTCGGAGATGATGAGCGCGAGGACCGCGGTCTCCTGACGGCGCAGATTCCTCGCGAGCCCGTTCGGGTGGTATCCCAATTCGGCCGCGGCGGCCTGCACCCGTGCCGCGAGCACCGGGTCCACAGTGGACTTCCCGTTGAGCGTTCTCGACACGGTCGCCGTCGAAACCCCGGCCTTCGCCGCCACGTCGTTGATGGTGGCCACCGTGACCTCCCCTTCTGCAGGTGTATTGACACCTTCGCACGGGAAGAATAGCTTGGCCGACAATCGTTACCATCCGCTGATCGCGCTACTCGCGCGGAGGAGTTCGGAGGGGTCGTGGGGGAACCGGGCCTGGTGCTCGGCATCGACATCGGCACTTCTAGTTCCAAAGGTGTCCTCGTCGATTCCCGGGGCGCCGTGGTGGCGCGTTCGTCCCGGCCGCACGAAACCTCCCGGCCGCGTCCAGGCTGGTTCGAGCACGACGCGGAAACCGTGTGGTGGCAAGACTTCGTGGCGCTGGCGAGGGAACTCTCGGCGGGCGCCGGGGATCATCCCATCATCGGAGTGTCGGTCAGCGGGATCGGCCCGGTGCTGTTGCCCGCCGACGCCTTGGGGAAACCCTTGCGCCCGGCGATCCTTTACGGCGTCGACACCCGTGCATCTGACGAAATCCGGGAATTGAACCGCGAATTCGGCGAAGAATTCATTGTGGAACGCGGCGGGAGCGCGCTCGGCTCACAGGCTGTCGGGCCGAAATGGCGCTGGCTGGCCAAGAACGAGCGGGACGTATTCGAGCGGGCGGAACTCTTCCTGATGGCGAGTTCGTTCCTCGTGCTGCGACTGACCGGTGAGTACGTCCTCGACCATCATTCCGCGAGCCAATGCGATCCGATGTACGACCTGCGCGAGGCTCGCTGGGCGACCGACCGGGTCGCCGAGATCGCCCCCGGCGTCGAGCTGCCCAGGCTCGCGTGGCCGACCGAGGTGGCCGGTTCGGTCACCGCCGAGGCGGCCGCGGAAACCGGCCTGCCGCAAGGGATCCCGGTGACGGCCGGAACAGTGGACGCCTGGGCCGAGGCGACCAGTGTCGGGGTCACCGCGCCCGGGGACACCATGCTCATGTACGGCACCACGATGTTCCTGGTCCAGATGCTCTCCGATCCCCGCCCCGGACAGGGGTTGTGGACGACCCGCGGCGCCTTTCCCGGTACTTATTCGCTCGCGGCGGGGATGGCGACCTCCGGCGCGATCACCGACTGGCTGCGGGAGCTCGCCGGCGGCGAATTCGGGGAACTGGCCGCGGCGGCGGCCGAGGTCCCGGCGGGTAGCCGCGGTTTGCTGATGCTGCCGTATTTCGCGGGAGAACGGACACCGGTGCCGGACCCGGACGCGAGGGGCATCATCGCCGGGCTCACCACTTCCCACGATCGCGCGGATCTGTACCGCGCGGCACTGGAAGGAACGGCGTACGGCGTGCGGCACAACCTCGAAGCCATGCGTGAGGCCGGTGGCGGCATCGGCCGGTTCGTCGCCGTCGGTGGCGGGACACAGGGCGGGGTGTGGACGCGGATCGTCAGTGACGTGGCGCGGATCGACCAGGAGATTCCCACGGAAACCATCGGCGCCGCGTTCGGAGACGCCGTTCTCGGCTCGGTCGCCCTGGGGAGGGAACCGGATATCGAAGCCTGGAACCCGGTCGCCGGGATCGTCCGCCCCGGCGCGGACGCCGACGTCTACGACGAGTTCTATCCGCATTACCGTGACCTGTACCGGTCCACTGTGGACATCGCTCACTTCCTGGCGCGGAAGAACTCGCTCGCTTTCAGGCCGGAGAGCTCCCGGCAATCCCGGCTCAGGTGAGCCTGATCGGCGTAACCCGCCGAAAACGCCAGCGAGGCGAGATCCGGTGCCGTTCCCGCGAGGCCGATGGCGCGCTGGAACCGGGAGACCCGCAGGTACGTGGCCGGGCCGTAGCCGACCGCGAGGGTGAACCGCCGTCGCAACTGCCGTTCGCCGGTGGTGAATCTGTCCAGCGCGGCCGAAACCCGGGGTACGCCGCCGTCGAGCCTGGCGATCAGCGCCGAGACCTCCCGGTCCGCCCGTTCGGCTCCGCGCCGCTCGACGACGTCGATCAGCGAAGCGGCGCCGGAGAGCACGCGTTCGGCCAGCAGCTCGCCTTCCCGGCCCCACAGGTCGCCGAGGGGGACACGCTGATCGCGTAGCTCGTCGGCGCCCAGGCCCAGGATGTGGCCCGCTCTGCCGGGGGCGAACCGGACACCCCGTGCTCGTTCGCTGGTTTCCCAGGTCCAGGCCGCGGTGTCCGGCCCGGCGACGAAGACCTCGCCGCCGCACTCCACCAGGTCCACGCAGCCGTCGGGCACGATCCGCTTCGCCACCGTGCCGGTGTCCTCCCACAGGCAGCGCACCACGCCGGCCGTCCCGCCGGGTGCCCTCGTCTCCCGATACACGGTTGCCATGATGCCCCCGGCCTACGACAGAATCAGGCCGTGCCCGAAGCAGAGATCGATTCACTGGCCTGGATCCACGTCCGCGACCGCCGTCTGCTGTCGGTGCGGACCGAGGGAAAGGCCAAGTTCTACCTGCCTGGAGGCAAGCGCGAACCCGGCGAGGGCGACGTCGCCGGGCTGTGCCGGGAGATCAGGGAGGAACTCGGCATCGAGCTCGAGCCGCACAGCTTTCGGTTCTTCGCGGTGCTGAACGAGCAGGCCGACGGTTACGCGGACGGCCGCCGGGTCCGCATGACCTGTTACACCGCCGACCATCGCGGGGAGCCCGCGCCCGGCCGTGAGATCGCGGAGTCCGCCTGGCTGTCGTCGGCCGACGCGCACCTCTGCCCTCCGGCTGGACAGCGGCTGCTCGGGCTGCTCGCCGACGCGGGTCTCGTCGATTAGGCGGTGTCACTCAAAGTGAGCTGTTCGGCTCACTCTGCTTACGCCGATCGCCTCATGACCAGGTCCTATCCACTCACTGGGACACCCAAAAGGGTGAATATCGGGTTTCTTCCCGATAACGGCTAACGCGGAGTCACCTTCGAGCGAGAAATAGTCGACGCACTCGACGGAAGTGCGCTCGGACGAGAGAAGACCTCTCCATGGGTGTTCCCACCGCGACCCCTCCGGCATCGGCGCCGGGGCAGGGTGCCCCCGGCAGGCTGAAGCCGCTGGGGACCGTCGTGGTCGTGCTGGGTGTGATGGCCGTCGCCGTCACCCTGACCAGTTACGTGCTGCCTAAGGCCTCCAAGCCGGTGCAGAACCCGCCCGCGCCGCAGGCCGAACAGGTCGAACAAGCCGCGGCCGCCGTGCGCACCGTGCTGCATTCCGTCGTCTATGAGCTTTCCGGCGCGGAGGGCGCCCAGAACGTCACCTACGTCGCGCAGGGTTCGGAACTCATGCAGAAGACCGACGTGACGACGCCATGGAGCACCACCTTCGAGCGCAGGAGCGCGGAAGGCCGTGACGAGTTCTACAGCCTGTCCGCGCAGGGGTCGGGCCGTGGTGCGCTGCGGTGCCGGATCGTCGTCGACGGCGAGGTCGTCAGCGACCGAACCGCTCCCGCCCCGGGCGCACCGGTGACCTGTACGTCCTAGGGCAGGATCATCCGCGTGACGGATGGTGCGATCGCGTTCGGCCCGGTGCTCGCCGTGGTCCTGGCCGTACTGGCGATCTTCGGCGCGGCGGTGGTGCAGTTCGGGCGGCTGGGGCAGGGCAAGGCGGTGCTGTTCGCGGCCGGGCGCGCCGTCGTGCAGCTCGCCGCCGTGTCGCTGGTCATCGTCGGGATCCTGAAATCAGGCTGGCTGACCGGCGGTTTCGTGCTGCTGATGTTCACGATCGCGGCGGTCACCTCGGCGCGCCGGATCGGCGTGGCGAAGGATCTGGCGTGGGTCGCGCTCGCCATCGCGTCCGGTGTGGTGCCGGTGCTGACGCTCGTGCTCGCGACCGGGGTGGTCCCGTGGCGGCCCATCGCGATCGTGCCGATCGCCGGAATCGTCATCGGCGGCGCGATGTCCGCGACCTCCCAGGCGGCGAGACGAGCGCTGGACGAACTCGTTTCCCGGCACGGCGAATACGAAGCCGCGCTGGCGCTGGGCTTCCTACCCCGCCCGGCCGCGCTGGAGATCTGCCGTCCTTCGGCGGGGCACGCGCTGATCCCCGCTCTCGACCAGACCCGGACCGTCGGCCTGGTGACCTTGCCCGGCGCCTACGTCGGTGTCCTCCTCGGTGGCGCCGGGCCGGTGCAGGCCGGGGTGACACAGGTGCTCGTGCTGATCGGGCTGCTGGCCGCCGAGGCGGTCGCGGTCCTGGTCGTCGTGCACCTGGTCGCGGCGGGCCGGATCAGCCGAAAGGCGGGTGAAGATGCGACGTGTCGTTGAACCGCCGCACCATCCAGTTTTCGCCCGACACCACCAGATGCGAGATCGACCCGTTGTCCGCGCCCAGGAACGCGAACCGGTTCTTCGCGCCGCTCGCCTGCGCGAAGACCTCGCCGATGACACCGCCGTGGGTGAACACGGCGATCCTCCGGTCCGGGTTGGCCGCCGCGAGCCTGCCGATGGCCGCCCTGATCCGCCCGCCGAACGACTCCATCGTCTCCGCGCCCGGGATGACGTCCCAGCGCTGTTCGCGCCACAGCTGTTCGACGATCGGGTGACCTTCGTAGGTGTAGCGCCGGAAAAGCCCGTTCTCCCAGTCGCCGAG
Organism: Amycolatopsis sp. NPDC000009; assembly: GCF_055563465.1. Lineage (NCBI taxonomy): Bacteria > Bacillati > Actinomycetota > Actinomycetes > Pseudonocardiales > Pseudonocardiaceae > Amycolatopsis > Amycolatopsis sp. NPDC000009. Next base: position 81,602 of record NZ_JBVHDI010000016.1, on the reverse strand, counting down.
GTGGATCTCCCTCAGGTCAGGCTCGACCTCCGGCGTGAGCCCCAGCTTCGCCGCGAGGGGTGCCGCGGTCTGCGGCGTCCGGCGCAGTGTCGTCACGTACAGCGCGGAGATCCGCTCGTCCGCCAGACGGCGCCCCACCCGCTCGGCGTGCTCCCTGCCTTCCGGCGCGAGGTCCGGATCAGCCTGGCCGTCGACGAGGTCGAACGGTGCGCTGCCCCTCGCCGGGGCCGATTCGCCGTGGCGGACAAGGAAGATCTCGGTCGCGCCGGGCGGCGGTGAGAACCGGTGCTGGCGGTATTCGACTTCCTGCTCAGGGGTGCTCATGCTTCGGACCCTACCGAGCTAACCAAGCTGTTTGTCCACGAAACACCAGCGCCAGGTCTCGCCGGGTTCGTGGCTGCGCATCACCGGGTGCAGGGAGTCGTGGAAGTGCTCGGTCGCGTGCTTGCCCGGTGAGGAGTCGCAGCAGGCGACGTTCCCGCATTTGACGCATTCGCGCAGATGCACCCAGGTCATCCCGTTTTCGACGCATACGGCGCACACGTCCGGGGAGCTGGGTTCGACCGCGGGCCACTCCTTGGTCAGATGTTTGCAGGATCCCGCCGTCGCGGCGGGGGTGCGCAGTTCCCGATCGGAGTCCGGCACGGCCTCCTCCTCCCTGTCCAGCATGGATTCCTCGATGTCTAGGCGGTCGAGGATCCGGCGCAGGACGTCATCATCGGCCATTCCGGAGTCACGCGCCTCCAGGAACTTCTCCCGTTCGACTTCGAGCAGTCGCAGCCGCAGGCGCCGGTACGCGTCGCTCGGGGTCTCGGTCAGCGCGCTCTGCCTGCCGAGTTCCTCCCAAGCCGAGTCCGAGCGGTGCTGGAGCCTGCTGCGCAGGCGTTCCACGATGTCGTCGGGGTCCTCGGGGGTCCGGATCTTCTCCAGCTCATCGAGCGCGGCCCTGGTCATGTCGTGGAGCACGGCCGCCTCCTGCAGGGCGTCCTCGGCCGGGTCGGGCGGCGGCAGCTTCAGGCGGCGGACCAGCACCGGCAGCGTCGTCCCGTGCAGCAGCAGCGTTCCCGCCACCACGACGAACGCGACCAGCACCAGCACGGCGCGTTGCGGGGTGTCCGCCGGCAGCACGAACGCCGCCGCGAGCGTGACGACCCCGCGCATCCCCGCCCAGGCGATCACGGCCGAGTACCGCCACGGCCAGGCGTGACGGCGGAACACCCGCCGGGCCAGGCCGATGCCCGCCATCCAGACGATCCGGGTGAGGATGGTCGCGGCCAGGGTGGCGGCGCAGATCAGGACCAGCTCGAGCGCGGTCAGCCCGCTGTCGCCGACCTCGGTCATGATCCGGCGGACCTGCAGGCCGATCAGCAGGAAGACGATGTTCTCCAGCAGGAACTGGATGGTCTGCCAGTTCAGCTTGCTGGCCAGCCGGGAGCGGCCCGAGAGCATGCTCGGCGCCTTGTGCCCGAGGATCAGCCCCGCGACGACCACGGCGATCACCCCGGAACCGTGGATCGCCTCGGCGCCCAGATAGGCCACGAACGGGACCACCAGCGAAAGCGCGGTGTCGGTGACCGGGTCTTCGAGGCGGGTGCGGATCAGCGCGGCGAGCGCGCCGACGGCGAACCCGATCGCCAGCCCGCCGCCCGCGGCCAGCAGGAAATCCCCGCCGACCTGCAGCAGGCTCACCGAGCCCGCGATGGCGGCGATGGCCGTCCGCAACGCGACCAGCGCGGCCGCGTCGTTGAACAGGCTTTCGCCTTCCAGCAGCCTGGTCAGCTTGCGCGGCATCCCGACCTTACGGGCGACGGCGGTGGCCGCGACCGCGTCCGGCGGTGCGACCACCGCGCCGATCGCCAGCCCCGCGGCCAGCGGCAGACCGGGGATCACCAGCCACGCCACGACCCCGACCGCGGCCGTGGTGAAGATGACGAGCCCCACCGACAGCAGCAGGATCGGGCCGCGGTTGCGGCGGAAGTCGATGAGCGAAGTGCGGATCGCCGTCGCGTACAGCAGCGGGGGCAGCAGCCCCAGGAGCACGACCTCCGGATCCAGTTCGTACTCCGGGACGCCTGGCACGTACGAGGCGGCGATCCCGACCGCGATCAGGCACAGGGGCGCCGACCAGTCGAGTTTCCGCGCCGCGGCGGTGACCAGGAGGACGGCCACCACCAGTGCCACCAGCTCTACCGCGATCTCCACGCCGCTCATCATCACCCGGGCGCGTCAGTACGCGCGCACCGAGGCCCGGCTACCGCTCCTCGAACCGCACCAGGTTGCCCGCCGGATCGCGGAAAGAGCAGTCGAAGGCGCCGTAGGACTGCCGGACCGGTTCCTGGACGACGTCCGCGCCCGCCGCCTGGATCCGGTCGAAGGTACCGACCAGATCCGGCGTGGACAGCACGATGATCCCGTGGACGCCCTTGGCCATCAGTTCGGCGATCGTGGCGCGTTCCTCGTCGGTGGTCTCCGGATCGGCGGCGGGCGGGTGGAGCACGAGCGACGTCTCCGGCTGCCCCGGCGGGCCGACCGTGGCCCGGAGCGGGCCCCGGTCACGCACTTCGAAGCCGAGGATGTCGCGATAAAAGGAAAGTGAAGCCTCGAGATCGTCCGCGGGAAGGTAGGACGCCTGAATCGTGAGGGTCATACGACTCAAGGTAGGTCGGCGCGCGGCGGCGCCGCTTCTCGATTCCTGATCGGTCGCATGACCTGTTTGACGACGCAGCCGGGCATGCCCCGGCCGTCTTCCGCCGCCTGTTTGCGGTACGCGCTCGGCGAGATGCCGACCAGTTCGGAGAAGCGTGTGCTGAACGTGCCCAGCGACGAGAAACCGACGTCGAAGCACACTTCGGTGACCGACATGTCCCCGCGCCGCAGCAGCATCATGGCCCGCTCGATCCGGCGGGTCATCAGGTAGCTGTACGGCGATTCGCCGTACGCGGCGCGGAACTCGCGGCTGAGGTGCCCGGCGGAGACGTGCACGCCGCGCGCCAGCGCTTCGACGTCCAAGGGCTGCGCGTAGTCACGGTCGATCCGGTCGCGGACACGGCGCAGCATCGCCAGGTCCCGCAGGCGCGGGTCGGGTTTGCCGGTCACCCGGAAAGCGTAACCCACGCCCGCACGGAGAGGCCCCCCTCGCCGGGTGGCGAAGGGGGCCTCGGCGACTCCCGCTCTAAAGGGTGATCTTGTCGATGTTGGGGCCGCCGTTCGCCGTGGTGGCGACCGCCTTGATCTTGTTCACTCCCGCCGCCAGCGTGACCTTGACGGTTCTGGTCGTCCAGTTCGGCCAGGCCCCGGTGCCGCCGAAGCCGACACCGGACGCGCTGATCGAGCCGTTGACGGAGAAGTCCAGAGGCCGGCTCGTCGCCGTCCCGTTGGCGTACCGGACGACGACGTCGTAGGTACCCGCGGACGGCACGTTCACCGTCCACTCGACCGAGCTGCCCGCGACGTTGTCGTAGTTGACGAATCCGGTGCCGGTGAACCCGGCGTGGTTCGACTCCACCGCGCCCTGGTGGATCGTGGCGTCCTCCGCCTGGTAATCGACCGGGTTACCGGGGCCCGAACCGTCGGCGGGAACGGTCTGCGTGCCGGTGTTCCAGCCCGAGACCCGCACCGAAGGCTTGGAGCCCTTGAGGTCGGCCGTGCGGTACTTCGCGGTCAGCGTGGTCGTCTCACCCGGCCAGAGGCTCACCGCGTTGTCGTTCCACTCCACCGGCAGCACCGGCTTGCCCGCGGCGTCCACGACCTTCGAGTCGACGTAGAACGCCGGGAGCTTGCCGCCCGAGGTGTTCTTCAGCGTCACGGTGGTCGTGGTGGTGCCGTCGCCGCCGGCGACCGATTTCGCCGTCGCGCTGACCGCGGACTGCCCGAGGTTCTTCAGCCCGGTCAGGTCGGCGTAACCCGACTGGGGTGTGTAGTACCAGTCGCTGCCACCCCAGTTCAGCGTGTCGGCCTTGGTGGAGAGCCAGTACACGTTCCGGCTGACCTCCTTGCCCGACGAGTCGGTGAGCACCAGCTTCGCCAGGTAGGTCGTCGACAGCCCGCTCACCGCCGGGACGGTGACCGCGGTGGCCTTGGCGCCCAGCGCGCCGACCGACAGCCCGGTCTTGGTGTTGCTGTACTTCTCGGTGCCGTCGAGGTTGTACAGCTTCGTGGTCGCCGTCAGCCCGCTCACCGCGTTCGACGTCTGGTTGATCACCACGACCGACCGGTTGTCGTGCGAGTACTGGATGTGCAGCGGCTCGTTGGCCTTCTTCGCCCCGTAGTAGGCGCCGTTCTGGTCCATGTAGGCGTCGAACAGCTGCCAGTGCAGCGAGGTCCACGGGCTGTTGAGCATCCAGTAGATCAACCCGGTCGACGGGTTGGTCGAGTCGGTGTAGTTGCGCGAGTGCGACTCGAACTCCGCGCGGACGTTCTCGTACTGCACGAGCTGCGCCTTCCGGACGAAGTCGGTCAGGTCGGCGGGCGCGCCGTAGCGCTTGGTGAGCGCGTTGGCGAACAGCTTCAGATTCGCGAACGTCGTCGACGAAGAACGGTGGTACTGGGGTGCCGACGGGTCCTTCCACATCGTTTCCAGCTCACTGGCCGACATCATCCGCTTCAACGTGTCCATCGTCGGGATGTCGACGCCCGCGCTGGTCTCGGAGTTGAAGCTCCAGGCGCCACCGCGGTCCTTCTGCGACTTGTCGTACCAATAGACGGGCGGGACGTAGTCGTACGGACCGTTCATCTTCATCCCGGACGCGCCGGTGATCGGGGACGGCCTCTTCGACGCCGACGGGATCACCGGGAGGGTGAAGTCGGCGGCCTTCATCGCGTCGAGGTAGCCCTGCTCGATCCGCCGGTCCGGCGCGAAGTCGCTGCCGATGTGGAACGAGATGACGCTCGGGTGGTCACGCAGGCGCTCGGCCTCGGAGAACATCGACGCCTTGGCGATCGGGTAGTCCGACTCGACCCACGGCTCGCCCTTCTCCTCGCCGTTGACGTGGCCTTCCCATTTGTCGCAGCATTCCCAGCCGGGCATGGTCAGCACGCCGAGGTCGTCGGCGAGGTCGAAGAACTCGTCCGGCTCGATGTGGCCTTCCAGCCGGACCGTGTTGAGCCCGAGGTTCAGCACGTACTTGAGCTTGTCGGCCGCCGCGGTCTCGTTCCAGCGCAGGAACAGGTCCGGCGTGTAGCCGCCGCCGCGGATCAGCAGCGGTTTGCCGTTGACGCTGTACTGCCGCCCGCCGCTGGAGTTCAGCGGCGCCTTGACGTCGCGGACGCCGAACTTCGACTTCGAGGTGTCGGACGGCGTGCCGCCGACACTCGCGGTCAGGTCGAGTTCGTACCGGTGCTGGCCGCCCATCCCGGCGGGCCACCAGAGGTTCGGCTTGTCGAGGCCGACCACCGGGAACGTCACGGTCTTGCGTTCCTTGGCGGCCAGCGAGACCGTCTGGGTGACCGGCTTGCCCGCGACCGTGCCGGCGACGGTGGCCTGCACCGCGTTCGCCGAGTCGTTGCGGACGTCGGCCTTCACCGTCAGGTCGGCGTGGTCCAGCGAGGAGTTCAGCTTCTGGACCACGTGGGCGCTGCGCAGGGCGACGTCGCCGCTGCGCCGGACGAGGACATCACGCACGATGCCCATGTTCTGGTCCGGCGGGGTCTGCGCCCAGTCGATCCAGCCCATCGAGAGGTCGTTGTTGGGATCGTTGGGGTAGACCTTGAAGGCGACGCTGTTGACGCCCTGGCGCACGTGCGCGGTGATGTCCAGATCGTGGCGGGTGTAGGCGCCGTTGACCTGGTCCTTCGTCGCGATCCTGGTGCCGTTGACCCAGACGTCGGCCTTGGAGAGCACGCCGCTGAAGTCGAGGTAGGTGCGCTTCGAGGTGTCCTCGACGTTCAGGTCTGTCCGGTACCACCACGGCACCGAGAACTGCGCGGTCGGGACATTCTTCATGTTCGTCGAGTAGAACGGGTCGGCGTACTTGCCGTTCTGCAGCAAGCCGGCGTAGACCGTCGACCGTGACGACACCGGGTACCAGCCGGTGGTGGGGAAGCCCGGCTTCGACACCGCCGAGTCGTCGCTGACCTGTGCCGAAGACTGGATCACGTAGCCGGGGATCGGGGTGGCGTTACCCGCGACGGCCACCTCCGCGCCGGTGGCGACGGGGGCGGTGGTCACCCCGCAGACCGCGGCGGCCAGCGCGGTGACGGTCAAGGCCAGTAAGGGGATCCGGGTTCTCTTCTGCCGAAAACTCACGAGCGCGCCTCCTCGGGCACACGGCGGCGGACCTTGGCGAAATCGTTAAGAAAGTTCCCTAACAATGTTGGGGGAGATAGTAGCCGCCACCGCACGCGGAGAACAGACCCTTGCGCCGGGTTCGTCAGCTGACGGGCGCCACGTAGCTCCACTGTCCGTCGACGCGGACGAAGTGGCTGTTCTCGTGCATGCTGTCCGCCCGGCGATCCTGCCGGTAGTGGGCCCGGAATTCCACGGTGCCCTCCTTTTCCAGCAGTCCGCCGCCCGTCTTGCCGAGGATCTCCAGGAACGTCCAACGCTGCCCGGGATCGAGGTCGAGCTCGGCGGGCCTGGTCTTCGGATGCCAGGTCTTCGTGAGGTACTCGGTGTCGCCGACGGCGAACGCGCTGAACCGCGACCGCATGAGGAGTTCGGCGGTCGGCGCGGTCGCGGCTCCCCGGTGGAAGCGGCCGCAACAAGCGCCATAGGGCTCGCCAAGGCCGCAGGGGCAACGGGACTCGTCGGTGATCACAGGCACGCCGCCGATTGTGTCATCGCGCCGCCGCGGTGATTTCGAGGTCTCGCGCCTGTTTGAGCCAGCCGGTGAACAGGGCGGCGTCGACGTCCTCGACGGAGCGCAGCTTGACGTGCGCCATCTCCCGCGCGCTCGCCTCCAGCCTGCCGGACTCGTCGTCGACGAGCTGCCCCTTCCACAAGGCGAAGGTGACGTACGACGAGTAGGCCTTCAGCAAGCAGACGAGGTTCTTTCCGACGGCTTCGCCTGCGCTCCAGGTCGGGGAACCGTGGTACATCGCCTCGATCGAGCCCGGCAGGGCGGCGTTGACGATCGGGCGCACCGCGGTGGCGACTTCGCGCAGATTCTCGGGCAGGGCGGCGATGTAGTCGTCGACGTTCGCGAACTTGGCCATGACTCGTACTCCTTCGATCGGCGTGCTGCGTCCAGCTAACCGTCCGACGGCTGAAGTTGTCAAGACAAAAAATTTAGTCGGTGGGTTTGAATGTCTGACCTCGTGTTTCCAGCGTCTGGCGGAGCGCTTGTGGCCGACGCCGTGCAAGCTCGCGAGTTCGGCTTCGGTGGCGCCGGTGAAGGCGCGCGTCGCCGGTTTGCCGATGCCGGGATGTCCTCTTCGGCCGGTGTCCGGCCTCGTCACCTCCATTGTGGATCGCCGGTGCGGAGTCAGGGCGCGGGGAACTCGACGGCGACATCGACCGCCGTCTCAAGCGTCGCTTTGCCCGGACGTCCGGAGGCCGGCGCGGATTCGGCGATGACGACCAGCTTCTTGGCCAGGCGGGAGTCGTAGTTCTCGCCGGTGAAGCGGCTTCCCGGCGGTGCCTCGCCGAAGAGAACGACGTTGCCGGTGCCGTCCTTGTCGACAAGCCGTTTCAGGTCGCTCGCCTCGCCCGTCCGCGGCATCTTCACCCACGCGACGGACACGGTGATGGTGTTCCCCGTGCCGTCGTCGACGATGACCATCATGCGCTCGAGATCCACGCAAGGATGGCGCAGGAAGAAGCGCTGAACCTCGCCGAAGGAATGCGGTCCGCATATGAGTTCACGTTTGGCGGTCTTCTTCAGCTGGCGCCAGTCCAAGCGTTGCCATGTTTCGGAATGGCGGCCCTTCTGCGCGGATTTCTTGCTGGAGCTTTTGCCTTTGACGGCTTGGCTCGCGGCGGAATCCAGGGAGGCGGCGGTGCCTCCGCCGATACCGTTGGTGGCGGCGACGACCACTCCTGCCGTGGCCATCGCGCCCGCGCCGTACTTGTATTTGATCCATCGGCCGTCCGGGCCACGTGGTTGATCAACCATGATGCACTCCGTCCCCTCCCAAGTCCGGAACGGCCGATCTTGCTCCGGGTTTTACGGAATAATCGAGGACTCGTGCGCTAATACGCCCGAACGGCGCAAGCGATCTTCGGGTTTCCGCCGGTGCTGAACAGTTCCAGGCATGACGAGGGGCCCGTCGCCGGTGTGGCCGACGGGCTCCTCGGGGTTCAGCGGTGGTGCAGGGTGTTGCGGCGGGGTTGTCGGAGCGGATCCCTGTACTGGGGCGGGATGAACTCGGGTAGCCCGTCGGTGGCCATCCGTACTGCCCAGTCACCGTGATGGATCAACCGGTGGTGGAATCCGCATAGCAGCACGAGATTCCGAAGATCTGTCGGTCCGCCGTCGACCCAGTGTTCGATGTGATGGGCGTGGCAGTTCTTGGGTTTCCGGTGGCAGCCGGGGAAGGCGCAGCCTCCGTCGCGGATGTTCAACGCACGTCTCTGGCCCGGGGTGACGAACCGTCTCAGGCGCCCCATATCCAGCGGTTCACCCGAGGCGCTCATCACGACCGGGAGCATCAGGCAGTCGCAGGCGGCGAGCCGGGCTTCTCGCGCGGTCATCGTCCCGACGAAGTCCAGGCACGCGGTCCCGAGGCCGGATTTGAGTTCCTCCAGCCCGATGGTGACATGAACAAGCGTGCGGTAGCCGCTGGTGCCCGGTTGATCCGGGCAGGCGATCGCCAGATCGAGCAGATCGACCCAGGCGTCTCCCAGGCGTTCGCACTTCATCCGCAGATCCGCTTGCCCGAACTCGTCCACCGGGCGCGGCTGAGCGTGTGCCTCCAGTGCGGCGGCGGTCCGGGCACCGGTCTCATCGTCAAGCAGACCGGTCAGCTTCCAGAAGCCGTCCTTGCGGCGTTCCAGGGTGATCTCGCGGCGTGGTTCCTTGGGTTCGGGATCTTTCGGTTCGTTGCCGTCGGGGTCGAGCCAGCCCAGGAGTTTCGCCTCGGCCTTCGCGAGTCGTCGCGGTCCGGCATCGGGGGCAAGCTCGGCGAGGATCCTGTCCGCCTCCGCCCGATCCTCAGCCGTGGTGTCGGCAGGAAGGTTCTTCAAGATCTCCAGGATCTGATCGATCCGCTCATCCCCGACCAACCCCTCCGCCGCGACCGCAGCCGTCGCGGGAGCAACCGGCGGAACCTCCGTGCCATCCAAAGCCCGCGTCGGATTCAACGCGAGCGCCCGGTTCACCACCGCACGCGCCTCACCCACCGACAACCCCGCCATATCCGCGAACCACTTATCCGTACGGCCATACCCGTACAAGTCTTTGGGGCCCCGATTCTCGATCTCCGCCAAAAGCTGCCCCAAACCGGCAGTGGCCATCCGAATCACCCGCAAAGACTGCTGCACACCATGCGCAAGCTCCACCTTGCCAGCGCGCCACAACTCCTGCGGCAACTCGGGGAGAAAGGTCTCGGACACGCCTCCAGAATACCAAGATTCATCGAACACGTGTTCGTAATTTTAAGCAACCAGTGAAACGCGCGAACAACACTGAAGGGTGATTCCGACTCGCCCGGAGATCACGCAAGGAAACCGCGTCGCATTTAGCCGACTAAATGCGCCCGGCGTCCAGCCTGAAGCTGCGCATTGAAAGCGTGCCGCAATTAGTCGGCTGAATGCGTGCGAAGCAGGTGACCGACTCGGCGCGAACGCCGTCGCCTAGCATCGGCACCATGACGACAGGCACCATGACGACAGTGGAACTGACCCGCTTCAAGGTCCCGGCCGACCGCGCGGACGAACTGCTCCAGGCCCGGCCCGCGATGCTCGCCGACTTCCGGGCCGACCGCGAAGGGTTCCTCGACGCCCAGCTGATCCGGGTCGACGACGAGACCTGGCTCGACGTCGTGTGGTGGCGCTCCTCGGAGGACTTCGCCGCGTCGCGGGAGAAGGGGGCGAACCTGCCGGGGATCAAGGCGTTCTTCGCGCCCATCGCCGAGTTGATCTCCGCGGAGGAGGGCACCACCGGGGATTTCCGGGCATAGCCCACATGCCGGGACGGGAAATATCGGCGCTGCCAGCCCGTTGACCTGGGGAAGAGCAAGGTCACGGAAGGGATCGGCGATGAGCACAAGCCTGGACACGTTCACGCACGACTGGCAGGTCTGGAAGACCCAGCGCGAGCGCGATCTCGCCGACCCGCTCGGCTGGCTCGCCCTCGTATCCCTCGACTGGCTCGAAGACAAGCCCCGTGCGTACGAAGGCCTGCCCGGCCTGTGGTGGCAGGACGCCGACGCGGCGTACCTCGACCCTCAAGGCGCGGATCTCTCGTATGACGGCGAGCGGATCACCGGTGTCCGTCGCTTCGAGCTGGTCAACAGCGGTGCGACCACCAGGGTCGTCGCCGGCGAAACCGAGATCGAGGTGGCGCGCCGCGGCGGGTACCTGATCCGGACGCACGACCCGAAGGCCCCGGTGCTGAACGCTTTCCGCGGTGTCCCGGCGTACGAGCCCGACGCGGCCTGGGTGCTGTCCGGGACTTTCGAGCCCTTCGACGAGCCGCGGCCGACCACGGTCGGAGCGGTCGTCGAAGGGCTCAGCCACGTCTACGTCTCGCCGGGCATCGTGCGTTTCGAGTACGACGGCGTCGAGCACACACTTACCGCGTTCAACGGCAAGAAGGACGGCTTGCTCATCCTGTTCACCGATGCCACGAGCGGCGTCACCACCTACGCGGCGAACCGGTCGCTCGCGGTGCCACCTCCCGCCGAGGACGGGTCGGTCGTCCTCGATTTCACCCGCGCGACGAATCTGCCGTGCGCGTTCACCGACTTCGCGACGTGCCCGCTGCCGCCGGCGGGCAACGACCTGCCGTTCGCGGTGGAAGCGGGGGAGAAGCTGCCCTACGAGCGCTCACACTGAACGGTCGCGAGCGCCGTCATCGCCTCCTGTTCGCGCCGGGCCAGCTCGGACAGGATGGCGGACGCTTCGTTCAGCTTTCCGACGTCACCGGATTCCCCCGCCTGTGTGAACAACTCCGCGACCTCTGTCCATAGTGGAGTGATCTCGCGGTATTTCTCATACGCGGTGCGGAGACCGGTGTCCTCGACCAGGGTTGCGCATTCTCCGAGGAAGTCGCGGTAGATCCGGCGGAAGAGCGCGCCGCCGGTCCCAGCCCGCTCCATCAGCATGGCGGCCTGAGGAAGGTCGCGTGCCGGATCACTGCTGCGCTCCAGCCATTTCCGCACCTCGGCGGCGGCCTTGCCGATTCCGCGATACCCGAGGTTCACGATGGGCGGGTTGAGAAACTCCGCCGCGTTGGCCCGGACCGCCGTGCGGATGGCGTCGGCGAGCGGAACGAGAGGCGCGTCGACACCGAGGGTGAAAGATCGGTTCTTCGCCGTCATCGGGCCCTTCTCCCCGCGGGCGCGTTCGAGGCTCTCCAGCGATGTCGACACGGCTCCGCCCTGCTGGGCCGTGTCGACAAGGAAAGCGCGCTCGTCGTCATGGCCGTACAAGGCGGCGATGTGCCCTCCGAAATGGACCTTCGACGTGAAGTACTCCAGGTGGTACGAGTCGAGTTGCAGACCAACCGGCACACCGGCGTCGATCTCCTCGGCCACGTTCCGCCACGCTGTGCGTGCCGACGTCGTTTCCTTGACCCGCAAGGACAGTCCGAGCCGGTCGGTCAGCTTCCGCGTGATCTCGAAGGGCTTGCTGCGTCCGCCGAGGAACGGGAACGGCAGGTTCTTCCCGTCCCAGTAGACGAAGCCCAGGCCTTCGCCGAGCCCGAACAGCATCGGCTCGGACAGCTCGATCCCGGCGTGCCGCAGGAGGACGCCGAGCGTGCTGGTCTCGCAGTGCTCCCCGCCCGCGGCCGCGATTCCCTCGATGATCACGAGGTCACCGGCCAGGCGATTTCGGTGCGGTATGCCTCGGGCGCGACCCCCGGGCCGGGCGCCACCAGGTACAGCTCCTCAGCGGGGCCCGCCGGGTTGCGGTCACGTTCGGCGATCCAGCGGCCGAGCGATCGGTATGCGGTCTCGACGTCTTCGTAGCCACCTTCGTGGATCGCCGCCACGAGCCGGCCCCCGGGAAGCTCACCGGGGCCGATCTCTCCGTCTTCCCGCACCGGCCCGTCGACGGGGACGAACAGTTCGACGGTCAGCTCGTCGGGATCGTCCGTGAGGTAACGGGTCCCGGGCGGTCCGGACGGTGCCACCCCTTGTGAGCCGAGCGCCGCGAACAGCCGGGCGTACGCGGGACCGATCCGCTCCGCCAGGCCGCTCAGCGGGGTCCGGATCGACAGGCGCGCGATCGGCTGCGGTGCGCGCACACGCTCGTAGACATGCAGCCACCGCGCCGGTTCGGCGAGCACGGAGTCGAGCCCGTCGGTGATCGCCGCGAGTTCCGCGGCCCGCGCCGCCACCCGGTCGTGATGTCGTTTGATCGCGGCCCTCACCTCGTCCGGGTCACCCGCGTCCAGGATGGCGGCGATCTCCGCCAGCGGCACCTCCAGCTCCCGCAGCCGCCGGATCAGGCCCGCACGAGCGAACTGTTCGAGCGAATACCGGCGGTATCCGGTGCCGGGGTCGATCCTGGCGGGGACCAGCAGTCCGATCCGGTCGTAGTTCCGCAACGCGCGGACCGACAGCCTGGTGGCGTGCGCGAACACGCCGATCGGCATCAAGGTCGTCATGGGACCAGCCTGAACCCTCTCCCGGGGAGAGGGTCAAGCCGGTACCTCACCCCAGTGACAGCCGATCGAGATCCGGGGCGGCCGCGTGGTCGTTGTGCAGTTTGATCGTGTTCGCCCCCGCCTTCAGTTCGATCGGCAACGACGTCGTGAGCTGGGTGTTGTTGCCTGCGCCGTCGACCTTCACCTCGATCGGCGAACCGCCGTTGACCGTGACGAAGTACGAGCGCGGCCCGTTGACGGTGAAGTCGATGTGGAGGGTGTAGCGCCTGGTCTCGGGCACGGTGACGTCGTCGAACCGCACGAACGAGTCCGGGTCGCCGCCGATGTTCCGGACCTTCTGCCCGCCCGAGCACACTCCGCAGTTCGTGACGCCCGCGTCGCCGACGTCGTTCGCCGAGGCTTCGGCCTCCCGCATGAAGACCCGGTCCGCGGGCCGCGGGCTCACCCGCACGGGTTTGCTCACCGATCGAACCCGGCCGAGCAGGTCGAACGACGCGGTGACCGGGACGTCGGCCGCGGTGACACCTTCGGGGGAGAGCAGGGTCCAGGATCCTTCGAGTTCGTTCCCGACCCGCATCGATGCCGCCGTGACCGGAGCACCCTGCAAGGTCCAGCCCGCCGGGACTACGGGTGCGAGGCTGACCTGCTTGATCGCGTCGTCGGCGTCGAGCCGCAGCTTCGCGGTCACCTGAAGGGACTGTCGTCCCGGCGCGAGCCATTGGACGCCACCCGGTTCGACGGTCAGCGTCGTTTTCGGCGTGTAGGACGACGGCGGCAGGGGAGCGATCCCGATCCGGTCGAGGCCCGGCCCCGAGGTCGCGTTGCTGAACACCTTGACGGTGTTGGCGCCGGCCTTCAGCTCGACGGGGAGCGCCGTCGAAGACACGACTCCCGGTGTTCCGGCGTCGATCGCGGTCTCGACGGGGGCGCCGCCGTTGACACTCACCGCGACCGACGTCGCGGGACCGCCCATGGTGTCGAGCTGAAGCCGGTGGCTTCCGGCTTCGGTGGCCGTCACGTCCGGGTAGGTGACCGAGTTGCGCGGGCCGCCACCGAGTCCGGTGACCTGGAACGATCCGGAACAGGACGAGCAATGGCCGAGCCGGGCGCGGCCGTCGTGGTCGTTGCGGAACGACTCCGCCTCCAGCGGAACCCGCGTGCCGGCCGCCGAACCCGGGTAGCCGTACGCCACCTTGATCTCGTCGATCGCCAGCTGCTTGTAGAAGGGCTTCGCCTGCGGCCCGGACCAGGTGTTCAACACCTCGAGCTTGACGAACCGGGTCTGCCGCTCGCCGAAATCGATGAACTGCACACCGCGGGCGCTCGGCATCGCGCCGGTGCGGACCGGTTCACCCCAGTTCCGCCCGTCGTCGCTGACGTAGACGCGATAGTCCTTGATCCGCGCCGAGTCCTCCGGCCTGCCGAACGACTCGCGCGCGTGCGTCGGCGACATCTCGCGCTGGTTCACCGCGAGGTAGGTGGCGGTCCGTCGCCTGCCGAGGTCCAAGGTCAGCGAGACCGGTTGCCTGCCGTCGGCGTCCCAGTAGTTCTCGAAGTTCCCGTCGACCAGGTTGGACGCGGGGTGTCCGGCGCGTGAGGACGAAGCCGTCGCCTTGATCGTGCGGGAGTCGTGGAAGTACCTTTGCCCGGCCGTTTCCACCTTGAACACCGTGTCGTAGGCGTCCCAGTCCTTGATGTCCACAATGGTCAGATAACCGCCGGATTGGCTGAAGCGCAGCGGCTTCCCCGTGCGCACGTCGGACACTCCGGCCACCTTGTATCCGTTGTCGCGCAAGCGGAGCAGGTTGTTGCGCGGCCGCGTGACCACGTGCAGGTACTGCGTTGCCGCGCCGGGCTCGACGGTGATGACACCGTGCGCGCCGTCGTTCCAGAACCCGGGCTGCATCCCGCCGTACATGTACCCGCCACCCTCCTTGCCCTGCAGGGAGGACCTGATCGGCGGCACCCAGCTCGCCATGAAGTTGTTGTACGCCTCCTGTCGCGGCGGGAACTTCCCGTTCACCATCGGGGTTTCGGCCATCAGCGACTTCATCGACGAACCCGCGTTGGTGATGTAGCGCCCGGTGGACAGCCGGAAGTCGACGGCCTGATCGGTGCCGTCGTACCACCAGGCGCCGTTGGTCGGCAGCTTGTAGTCGGCCTCGGTGAGCCTCGGCATCGGGGTGAAGGCGGCCTGCGGATAGTCGTACGGCGGGGTGATGCCGGTCTTCTGTTCGTTGCTGACGGTGTCCATGATCGGGGTGTCCTCGTTGTTGTTGCTCAGCAACCAGGACGGCCGCTTCTCGCGGATCTGTTCGTAGAGCCGGTTCTTCTCCCAGTAGTCGTTGTCGTTGTCGATCCAGAACCCGGCGAGGTCCGCGTAGCGGTCCATGACCTCGTGGAAGAGGTCGTAGCTGTACTCGCCGAAGCCGGGACGCGTCGTCAGGTCGACCTGCTTGCCCTTGTAAGCGGAGTACGCGGCGGAATCCAGCGACTCGACACCGGTCTCCTTGTGCCACTGGGGATCGTCGGTCATGTAGAGGATCGTCCGGACGCCTTTGGCATTGCCCGCTTCGACGAGTTCGCCGAGGAGGTCGCGGCGTGTGGAGCAGCTGCCCGGGATCGCCGACGGCCACGGACGCGCGTAGCCCAGCCTGCTGTGGAAGGTGGCGAGCACGATGTAGGAGGCGCCCAGCTTGCGGGCCTCGTCCACCCAGTAGTCCGCGCTCCAGCCGCCGTCGGTGACGGCGCGTTCCCAAGCCGCGCAGTCGGTGTGGCGTGGCGCGGTGAACATGCCCCAATGGAGGAAGAGGCCGGCGGTGGCTTCGCGCAACCACTTCTGCCGGGGATGGTGCACCTCCGCGCTCGCGGCCGTCGTGGTGAGCAGGCTCGCCAGCAGGGCGAGAACTACGGTGAGCCAGGCGGTGCGATGCGCTCGAACTCTCATGACCATCCGCTCTCATTCAAGGCGTGGGCTCCCGAGAGATCCGATGATTGCGGCAGAAATGTCGGTGGTCAAGCCCCGATGAGCGGGACATGGCTCAAGTCATCAGAGGTATTGCGCGATAGAAGGCAGTGCCCTCTCGTCTGCAGTACGAGAAGGCACTGTCCGGCGTGCTTCAGATGTTGAAACCCGGATGGGTCGCGAAGGCGTTGTCGATCACGAGGTTCCCGCGCTGGCGGGCACGTTCACGCAATGCCGACGTCGTGCGGGCGCCCTGGGCGTAGAACCACCACAGATAGAGCGCGCCGTACATCCAGGCGCCTTCGTAGCCCCAGGTGGAGTCGGCGCCGCTCTTGCCGGCGCCGAACACCGAACCCGCCGGGAAGTTCGCGTTGTGCGGCTTCCCGCCCTGGTGCCGGGATTCGTGGATCAGCGTTTCGGCGCGTCCGGGGACGTCCTTGGAGTACCAGAAACCGAGGTACACCTCGATCCGGTCGTCGACGAACGCCCCGCTGAACGACCGCGCGATGGCGCTGCCGTCGCCGCAAAGCGCGCGGAGGTCGTCGCAGTTGTCGCGGACGTACCGGCGCGCCCAGTTCAGCATCGCCCCGGAATAGGCGTCGTTCTGGTAGTCCTGTGCCGAATAGGTCAGCAGGTAGCACGCGTTGAACGTCCGGGCGAGCGGCTTGTCGGTGTTGCACGCGTCTTCCCAGCCGAAGCCGTCGTCCCAGTAGTCCTTGTTGCCCGCGAAACCGTAGGTGTTCCAGAAATAGTCGATGTAGGTCTGATTGCAGATCGAGGCGCCGTAGAAATTGTCCCCGGTCACGTTCTTGTCGGGCACGGTGTAGCTGCAAGTGGCCATCGGAGATCACCTGTCTGTAGAAGGAATGGGTTCGGTTCAGGAGCGCGGGGGCTCCGGCGGCGGCACGTCGTCGGCCCGTGAGTCCTTCACGTGCCGGCCGCCGACGGCCTGGGGGACACCGCGGACGTCGACCCGCCGGATGTTCAGCAGGCGCTCGTCCTCGGTGCCGCTGAGCTCCTCGCGCATTCGGGCGGTGAGCTCGGTGTCCCCGGTCTCGGCGATGGCCTGGACCGCCGCGCGCCGTACCGTGAACACCTCATGCCGGATCTGGCGCAGCAGCAGTTCCCTGGCCGCGTCGTCCCCGGCGGATGCCAAGCGCGCCAACGCTTCCACGGCGGTGGTGCGGATGATCACCTCTTCGCCGACGGTGCTGATCCCATGTGCGGGGTCGTCGGAACGCTCCGGCGGGATCGGCTGGCGCAGCACGTTTTCCAGCGGCGGAACGGCAGCCGGGTGCCTCAGATCGGTGAGCAGCTGGACCAGGCCCCAGCGCTCCAGGTACTGCTCCTCGGACAAGGCGTCGTACTGCGCTCCGAGCGCCGGGACGACGTCGTCCGCACGCTCTCGAAGCCGGTCGAGGCTCCGCTGGTAATTGCGCTCGGCGTCCTCGCCGGACGCGGCCATGGTTTCGGCGGCCTGGGTGACCAGTTCGCCGATTTCGCTGTTCGAAAAGCTTCCGAGGCCCGAACTGCCCGGGCCTGCTTCGAGGTTGTCGCCACCCGGGCCCAAGGACGGGGTGTCGGGATTGCGTGGGGTCGGCATGAGGTTCTCCTTCGCAGCGGCGGTGATGCTGACGGAAGGAAGGAACGCGAACCGGGGCGGCAGATACCTGATTTTCCGAAAATTCGCCCCTTGGGGCAGAACGTGATTTTCACCGCGGGAATCCGAAAAGGATTTTGCTCACCGAAAACGAGAGGGTCGCCGAAAAGCCTTCACGAATTCCCGTTCGTGATCAATGGCGGACGTCGATGACGACACGGTTCGGCGAGGTCAGGGTGAACACGCTGACCGGTGTTCTCGACCGGACACCGAGGCCGATGGACAACGTGCCCTCGTAGTCGCCGGTGACCGCGACCGCCATGACGTTGCGCAGATTCCGGGTCCGGAATTTCTGTGGGCCGGGATAGGTCGGATTCCCGGCGTCGTCGTGTGCCGCGGCCGGGGACGCGGTGACCGCGATGAAATATTCCCCGGTCAGCCAGACGATCTCGCCGGAACCGTCGGCGATCAACTCGTCGACGAGGTCGTACCGGACGGCGGGAGCCGGGCCGGCGGTCAGGTCGAGCACGACCCGGTCGAAGCCGGTGTTCTGGCCGGTGCGGATCCCGGTCATGGTGGGGATCTGCGGTGCCGCGGCGGAAGCCGGGACGACCGCGGCGATGGCGCCGGTCAACATCAGGAGGGTGGCGGCGAGCGCGCCTCGAAGGGTGACGGTCATGGGATGACCTCCTGCCGGAGAGTTGTTTCTCCGAAAGACGCCCCTGGTCCAGGGAGGTTGTATTCTTCGCCCTATCGTTACCGATCGCCGAATTCTTGTCGAACGATCTCGAAGTCGGCGGGGAAATGGTTTCTCACTCGCTCCGCGAGCCGGTGCAGGTAGCGGAGATCGCTTTTCGCGGAAGCGATGAGATGGGTGAATCTCCGATCATCTTCGCGATAGCTGTCGTCCTGCGAGGCGAAGACGCATTGGACGTCGGTGGTGTCACTGCCCCAGCAGAGAGCGCCAAGGAGGTACTGCTCGACGACGAGGTTGTAGTCCTCGAGTGGTGCGAGGCGTTGCCAGGCCGTCCGGTTCTCCGCCGACTCCACCATGCGGATGGCGAGATCGGCGTAGCGGCGGAGAAGCGGAACAGCCGTGCCTCCGACGATTCCCGTGCACAGCGCGGCTTCCCCGGTGTAGTCGCTGAATTCCTTCGGCAGGAAGCCGCCCGTGCCCCGGATCGCCGTGGCGGCGGCCGACGGGCGGTAGTAGCCCACGTCGGAAGCCGGTGCGTGCTCGGGATTCTGTGCGACGACCTCGCCGTCGAGCCCTTCCACAGGGAATCCGGGCCAGAGGAACACGTCGTTGTCGATGTGCAGGAACGGCTCGCGCTGCTCGCGGTACGCGTGCAACTTCCCGAGCGCCCACCACGACGGGTCCTGCCCGGCGAGTCCGTTCAGTGTCAGGGAAATGTCGTCGAAGGGCAGCCGTAGCCGTCCGACGAGCAGTTCGTGCCCACCTTCGTCGGTCACCAACGCCGTCGTGGGGAAGAGACGGGACGCGAGCCGGAACGACAGGACCCACGACAACGCGTGGAAGAAGTCGCTCGGCCAATGTCGTCCGTACCGGCGCCGGTACGGGACGCTCCAGAACGACCAGACCGCCCGGCGGATCGGTCGCGCGGCCCTGTCACCTGGACGGACCACGCGGACCGGCGGGGGACGCCAACCCGGCCCGCTGAACTCGCCGTATCCGCCGTGGCGGGGGATTCCAGGCGCGAGCAGATGGCCGCCGATGGCGACCGCGGTGCCGGGGTCGTATCCGTAGTACGGCATCGCGCTGTGGTTCGGACCGGGGTGGTCGAACGTTACGCTCATTTGTGGTGTACTAGTACACCTTGGGCGCGACGACCGGTGAAAGCCTTCGCCGGTTCTGATCTTTCACGGTCAGGAGGAGTTTCTTGTCGTCACGAGTGGGGGCGCAGCCCGTGTTCCTGGAGCGCCTGTTGCTGGACGTGGAAATGCGGCGAGGGCAGGTCCATCGCCGTCTGGCCGTGCGAACCGTCATCGCCTGCGAACACGGCGTCGACGGCTACCGGGACTCGGTCCCCGTCAAAGCGATCATCGGCTGCCACGCCGAGACCTCGGTGCTGCGCTTCCCGAAGCCGTTGCGCAAAGGAGAACGGCACGAGTTCGTCTCTCTCGTATGCGACGAGGATCTGGATGACGAGAGACAGTGGATCAATGTCGACGTCGACCATCACGGGATCGCGCCCGGTGCCGTCGACGGTGAGGGCAAGGTGCTCGGAGGGCTGAACGTCAGCATCACGTTCGACGACCGCGTTCCCGAAGCCTGCTGGTGGTACGCGGAGCAGAACGAGTGCGAGCGCGTGATCCGGCCGCCCGCCGGAGATCGGCGTCTGCTCGAGATCCGGCGCGGCGTCGTCGAGCACACGTTCGCGGGGCCTTGCCGCCCGCGGGAGCAGTACGGCATCGCTTTTCGCTGATGGGGAGTGAACATGGCCGGAGACGTGGGCTTGGAGCCGCTGCTCGACTACGTGCGAGAGGGCCGGGTCGGGCTCTCGGTCGTGGTCGCCGTGGCGGGAGAGATGGCAGGCGAAGGCGCGACCTTCGCGGAGAGAACCGCAGTGTTGCTCTCGGTGGTGGGCGCGTTGATGGACCGGGGCGCGGTCCCCGGCGATCTGGTGGGTGCGGATCGCGACTTCGTGGCTTGGCCGGGGTCGAAGGACGCCGTTCTGTCTCGGCTGGCGTGCGAGGTCAAGACGCTGGGGGAGGAGGCGGCGACGGGGGAGCTTTGCTGGATCCACGATCCCGCCGCGGCTGGGTGAGGTTACGGCCGGTTCAATTCGCGACGACCGATGTCGGTGAGCATGTAGTACGGCCGCCCGTCTGCTGTGTTCTTGTCGAACTCATGGGCAATCCAGCCGAGGTCGCGCATCACGTCCAGCATCTCGGACAGCCGCCGATGACTGAGGGCAGCTTCGCGCCGGAGGTCCCCCGCGTAGAAGCGGGCTTCGGCGCCTCCTGCGAGGAACACCGCCGTCAGCCTGCTCATTTCTCGGGCTGTGCGCATGAACCGATTCTAGACCTCGTCGTCCTTTTCCGGCGGGCTTGGCGGCAATGGAACCGGGTGGACGGATAGGCGCTACCCGGTCGGCTGTTTCGGCGGACGACTTCCAGCCTCCCCGCAGAAGACCGTGTGTCCCATCTGGCCTCAGACAAGGCAGCTATGCGGGAAGCGTCGTCGTCGTTTCTTGGCCACGGCTACCGCTTCGATGGTGGGTCCGGAAAGTCCGGCGGCTTGGGGACGCTGGGCGGACCGGAGTTTTTGTCCGTGGGCCGTGTGGGTGTGTCGCCCGGTCCTGGATTCGTGGGGCTGGTCCCTGCTGTTCGATGCCCAGATCGACGGGAGCGCCTTCAGCGAGCATTCCGAACTCGACCGGCGCCGTCAGGCCCGTCCGTTCCCGGTGCAATACGAAACGGGGCGGCCTACCAGGTAGACAGCCCCGTTCGAGAACGTCGTCAGCTCACCAGCCGCGTTCGCGCCACTCCGCCAGCTGCGGCCGCTGCTCACCAAGCGTCGAGTCGTCCCCATGCCCCGGGTAGAACCACGTCTCATCCGGCAGTTCGTCAAAGATGCGGGAAGACACATCGTCCAGCAGCGACTTGAAGTCCTCCGGGGAGCCGGTCTTTCCGACGCCGCCGGGGAACAGCGAGTCGCCGGTGAACAGGTGCGGGTGCCCGTTCGGGTCGCGGTACAGCAGCGCGATGGAGCCGGGGGTGTGGCCGCGCAGGTGGATCACCTCGAGGGTGATCTGCCCGACCTTCACCGTGTCGCCGTGTTCGACGAGGAAGTCCGGCGGGATCGGCAGCGGTTCGGCGTCCAGCGGGTGGGCGGCGGTGTTCGCGCCGTTCGCGCCGGCGACGGCGCCGAGCGCCTGCCAGTGGTCCTGGTGCTGGTGGGTGGTCACGACGGTCTTCAGTGCGGGCCGGTCGGGACCGTGGCCGATGAGGTCGGAGATCCGCTCCGGGTCGTTCGCGGCGTCGATCAGCAGCGCTTCGTTCTCGGCGCGGCAGACGAGCAGATACGCGTTGTTGTCCATCGGGCCGACCGACAGCTTCGTGATGGTGATCGCGTCCAGGGTGCGGCGGGCGGCGTCGCCGCCGGGGTCGACATGCCCGGTGTAGGTCTCGACGATGTTCACGCCGCACACGGTAGTCGTTCGCCTGCAATCGGTTCCACCCGCACAGGCGGCGCACAGGTGCAGGACGTAGGCTCGCGTCGCCCCGCCAGCCGAACCACAGGACGCTCGTGCCCGACGCCTCGCCACGCGCCTCGCGCAAGATCAGCTGGGACGTCCTTCGCGTTGTGGCCGTCTTCGCGGTCATGCTCGGGCATGTCACCCATCAGGGGGCGCTTCTGCATCCCGAACTGGTGGGGTACCCCTTTCGGGTAACCGCTCAGTTCGGCGCGGCCATCCTTCTGGTGATCTCCGCCTTCTTCGTTTGCGCGAGCCTGCGCAAGGGACGGCCCGGGCGGTGGCTGTGGAACCGAGTGGCACGGCTGGTGCCCGCGTACCTGGTGGCGGTGACCGTCACCTACGTCGTCGCCCGGTACGCGACGATCCGGTTCAGCGGCCTGCCGTTCCCGCCCGGCCTCTCCGGGTTCCTGTTCGGCGTTCCGCAGGGCCCGCCGTCCGATCCGTCGCCCTGGTACGTCCCCACCGGCGCCGATCTGCTCGCCAACCTGGGCATGGTCCAGGAATGGGGCTGGCGGTACGAGCTCTTCTACTATCTCGACGGCGCCTACTGGACGCTGCCGGTCCAGATCGCCGCCTTCACCGCCGCCGCCCTGCTGTGGCCGCGCCGGTGGCGCACCCACCGGCTCACCGTCGGTCTGCTCTGGGCGCTGATCCTGGTGCCGCTTTTCCTCCGGTTCGTCGTGTTCGACCCGCTTTCCACGCCGAAGCTCGTGGAGACCTTCTACTACGGCCTCGGTCTGCATCGCGTGCACGTCTTCGCCATCGGCATCGCGATCTGGCTGTGGTCGAAACGACGGCTGGCGCACTGGCATCTCGCGCTGTTCGTGCTCGCCGCCTGCGCCGCGCAGGACCTGCAGGTCTTCCCGTTCCACCAGGCCCTGCCGAACGATCCCGAGCGCTGGCCGTCGGCCATCGGGTTCGCGATCATGCTGCTGCTGGTGTGCCTGGCTGCCCGCGGACCGGACTGGCGGTTGCCCGGCCTCTCCAGGGCCGCCCCGGCTGTCACCTGGCTCGCGGGCATCTCGTATGGTCTTTATCTGGTGCACCAGGAACTCGGTTACATCCTGGCCCGTGCCCTGCTGAACGCCGGTGTCCCCGGCTGGCTGCGGCTCCCCCTCGTGCTGGCCGCCGCCGTGTTCGGGGGCTGGGCGATCACCGCTGGCGTTGAACGACCGGTCCACCGGTGGCTCACAGCTCGCCGGGATCGACGCGAAAAGCCAGGAAAACCGCAGGTCAAAGACTCGGAACCGGTTTCTGTCGGTGGTGCCTCGTAGCATGGAAGCGGCCGCCCGTGCAGCTATCGACCGGGCCGGCGACCGCAGCTGAGAATGAAACCTGAAGGGACCCTGGCGTGGCTGATCGCCTCGTTGTTCGCGGCGCCCGCGAGCACAACCTCCGCGGTGTGGATCTCGACCTGCCCCGCGACAGCCTGATCGTGTTCACCGGTCTGTCCGGGTCCGGGAAGTCGAGCCTCGCCTTCGACACCATCTTCGCCGAAGGGCAGCGTCGCTACGTCGAGTCGCTGTCGGCGTACGCGCGCCAGTTCCTCGGCCAGATGGACAAGCCGGACGTCGACTTCATCGAGGGCCTTTCGCCCGCGGTGTCGATCGACCAGAAGTCCACCTCGCGCAACCCGCGTTCGACCGTCGGCACCATCACCGAGGTCTACGACTACCTGCGCCTGCTCTACGCCCGCGCCGGCAAGGCGCACTGCCCGCAGTGCGGCGAGGCGATCAGCAAGCAGACCCCGCAGCAGATCGTCGACCAGGTCCTCGCGATGGAGGAGGGCACCCGCTTCCAGGTGCTCGCGCCGGTCGTGCGCGGCCGCAAGGGCGAGTACCTCGACCTTTTCGAGAACCTGCAGCAGCAGGGCTACGCCCGGGTCGTGGTCGACGGGACGGTCCACCCGCTCACCGACCCGCCGAAGCTGAAGAAGCAGGAAAAGCACCAGATCGCCGTCATCATCGACAGGCTCTCGGTGAAGACCAGCTCGCGGCAGCGGCTCACCGACTCCGTCGAGACGGCGCTCCGGCTGGCCGACGGCCTGATCGAGCTGGAATTCGTCGACCTGCCGGAGAACGACCCGCATCGCGTGCGCGGTTTCTCCGAGAACCTGGCCTGTCCGAACGGCCACCCGCTCGCGATCGAAGACCTCGAGCCGCGGTCGTTCTCGTTCAACGCCCCGTACGGCGCCTGCCCGGACTGCACCGGTATCGGCGTCCGCAAGGAGGTCGACCCGGAGCTCGTGGTCCCGGACGACGAGATGTCCCTCGGCAAGGGTGCCATCGCGCCGTGGGCGGGCGGTCAGAGCGCGGACTACTTCATCCGCCTGCTCGAGTCGCTTTCGGAGACCATCGGCTTCCGGATGGACACGCCGTGGCGCAAGCTGCCGGCGAAGGTGCAGAAGGCCGTTCTGCACGGTGTCGACGAGCAGGTCCACGTCCGCTACAAGAACCGCTACGGCCGCCAGCGGTCGTACTACGCGAGCTTCGAGGGCGTCATCCCGTTCCTCGAGCGGCGCCAGGAGCAGACCGAGTCCGAGTACATGCGTGAGCGGTACGAGGGCTACATGCGCGAGGTGCCGTGCCCGGCCTGTCAGGGCACGCGGCTCAAGCCGGAGATCCTCGCCGTCACCCTGGAGCACAAGACGCAGGGCGACCGGTCGATCGCCGAGGTCTGCGCCCTTTCGATCGCGGAGGCGTCGCAGTTCCTCGACGAACTGGAGCTCGGCAAGCGCGAGCAGGTGATCGCCGGCGCGGTGCTCAAGGAGATCCAGGCGCGGCTGCGCTTCCTGCTCGACGTCGGCCTCAACTACCTCTCGCTCGACCGCGCTTCCGGGACCCTGTCCGGTGGCGAGGCGCAGCGCATCCGGCTCGCCACACAGATCGGCTCCGGCCTGGTCGGCGTGCTGTACGTGCTGGACGAGCCGTCGATCGGGCTGCACCAGCGCGACAACCACCGCCTGATCGAGACGCTGGTCCGCCTGCGGGATCTCGGCAACACGCTGATCGTCGTCGAGCACGACGAGGACACCATCCGCTCCAGCGACTGGGTGGTCGACATCGGCCCCGGCGCCGGTGAGCACGGTGGCCACATCGTCCACAGTGGACCGTACAAGAAGATCCTGCGGAACAAGGAATCGATCACCGGCGCGTACCTGTCGGGCCGCACCAAGATCGAGGTTCCGGCGATCCGCCGCCCGATCGACAAGAAGCGGCAGCTGACCGTCGTCGGCGCGCGCGAGCACAACCTGCGCGGTCTCGACGTTTCGTTCCCGCTCGGGTGCCTCGTGTCGGTGACCGGTGTGTCGGGTTCCGGGAAGTCCACGCTGGTCAACGACATCCTCGCGACCGTGCTGGCGAACAAGCTCAATGGCGCTCGTCAGGTACCTGGCCGCCACACCCGCGTGAACGGACTGGCCGGCGTGGACAAGCTGGTCCGCGTGGACCAGTCGCCGATCGGCCGCACCCCGCGGTCCAATCCGGCGACGTACACCGGCGTGTGGGACCACGTGCGCAAGCTGTTCGCCGCGACCACCGAGGCGAAGGTACGGGGCTACCAGCAGGGCCGGTTCTCGTTCAACGTCAAGGGCGGCCGGTGCGAGGCCTGCGCCGGTGACGGCACGATCAAGATCGAGATGAACTTCCTGCCGGACGTCTACGTCCCGTGCGAGGTCTGCAAGGGCGACCGGTACAACCGCGAGACCCTCGAGGTGCACTACAAGGGCAAGACCGTCTCCGACGTGCTGAACATGCCGATCGAGGAGGCGGCCGAGTTCTTCGAGCCGATCAAGGCGATCCACCGGCACCTGGCGACCCTCGTCGACGTCGGCCTCGGCTACGTCCGGCTCGGGCAGCCCGCGCCGACGCTGTCGGGCGGTGAGGCGCAGCGCGTCAAGCTCGCCAGCGAACTGCAGAAGCGGTCCACCGGCAAGACGGTCTACATCCTCGACGAGCCGACCACCGGTCTGCACTTCGAGGACATCAGCAAACTGATCGGCGTGATCAACGGGCTGGTGGACAAGGGCAACACGGTGATCGTCATCGAGCACAACCTCGACGTCATCAAGACCTCGGACTGGATCATCGACATGGGCCCCGAGGGGGGTTCCGGCGGTGGCACCGTGATCGCGGAGGGCACGCCGGAGCACGTCGCCTCGGTGGAGGACAGCTACACCGGGCAGTTCTTGAAGACCGTTCTCGCGTGAGGTCTCGTGAGTGGTAAGGACGGTTCTAACCGTCCTTACCACTCACGAGGTCCAGCACCGGCGAAGCCGGCCCGTAGTAGAAGGCGCGCAGCCGGTACGAGGCGCCTTCTTCGCCCGGCATCGTGGCGAGCCCGGCCGACGTCGTCCCCGGATCGGAGACCTCGATCGGCACGAACCCGGCGGCGCCGGGTTTCTTGATCTCCACGAGGAAACCGTCTTCGTCGCTGGACCGATCCGCCCAGCTGAACCGCACCATCTCCTCCGGCGCGGGCTCGGCCCGGAACGACGCCGGGGCGGCCGAGCGGTCACCCGACCGCAGCGGCACGACGGGTCCGGAAGCGGCGGGAGTCGCGGGGCCGGAGACCGTCACGGCGTCCGAAACGGCGCCGTAGAACGGCCGGATCCGGTAGTAGAACCGTGTTTCCGGCATCAGGTCCGGATGCCGGAAGGTCGTCTGCCGCGGTGGCACGAACCGCAGGATCGTGTATTCACCGTGCGGATCGGTCGTGTACTCGACGACGCGCCCCGCGGCGGCCGGGTCGTCGTCGGGCCAGCTCAGGTCGACGTTCACCGGATCGGCCAGTGTCGCGGTGAATCGCGGCTCCTCGCCGCATCCCGACACGAAAGCGAACACCAGCAGCAGAACGGCCACGAGTTTCCTTGGCACGCCCAGACCCTCCCGGGAATCAGGCGGCGGCGGAATCCGGAGGCGTCAGCATACGAGCGCGTCCGGTGATCGACAAGACCTCGGTTGAACCGCGTTCCGGTGCCGTCCGTGTGGAAGGCAAGAGGAGGCGGCCATGGAGAACCGAGGAGAGGCCGGTGCCGATGCACAGCTCGATCGCGGCGCGCGCCGAACGATCCACTCTGCCCCTGCGGGTTGCAGTACTGTCCTCGCCGACCCAGAAGACCGTCGGGAGGACGCGAGTGGCGATCGGAGGCTGGCGGCCCAAAAAGGCCAAAGGCGAGGACTTGGTCCGGCACTTGTACGCCGAACACGGGCGAAGCCTGCTGGCGTACGCGACGAGGCTGACCGGGGACCGCGCGGCCGCGGAGGACGTCGTGCAGGAAACCCTGGTCCGGGCCTGGAAGCACGCCGAAGACCTGGAGAACGACGCGAAGGGATCTGTGCGGGGCTGGCTGCTCACGGTGGCCCGCAACATCGTCACCGACCGCGCGCGGGCCAGGGCGGCGCGGCCACCGGAAGTGGCGGAGCCGGAGGAAGGCGTGCCCACCCCGGCGGTGGAGCGGGATCACGCGCAGAGCGTCGTGGACTCGATGGCCGTGCTCGGGGCGATGGACGGCCTTTCCCCGGAACATCGTGAGGTGCTGGTGGAGATCTACTACCGGGGCCGGACGGTGGCCGAAGCGGCACAGTCCCTCGGCGTGGCCCCGGGTACCGTTAAGTCGAGATCTTATTACGCGTTACGGGCGCTCAGAGCCGTGATGGCGGGACCTGGAAGGGAGGTAGCGCGATGAGTGCGGTGGGACACGACCAGGGCCAGCTCGCCGCCTACGTCCTCGGCGGGCTCACCGCGGCGGAAGCGGCCACGTTCGAGACACATCTGGCGAACTGCCCCACGTGCCGTCGTGAGGTGCGCGAGCTGTCGGAACTGCGGTATCACCTCGACGAGGTACCGCCGGAGGCGTTCCTCGAAGGACCTCCTGACGGCGGAGATCTGCTGTTGCAGCGCACGCTGCGTCAGGTTCGCGAAGAAGAAGGCACTCAGGAGCGCAAGCCGCGGCGGCTCCTCGCCGTGGCCGGTGCGGCCGTACTGGTCGTCGTGGCGCTGGGCGCGGGCGTGCTGGTCGGACGGCAGACGTCGCCTGAACCGTCGACGGTGGCCTTGCCTGTGCCGGCGTCGGCGACCCCGGTTCCCGGCACCCGCGACCTCGCGGCGACGAACCGGGACACGGGCGTGCAACTGGCGGTCCGGGTGGCCCCGGCAGCGGGCTGGGTGCGGCTGCACGCGAAGGCGACCGGGCTCCGCGAAGGCGAGAAGTGCACGCTCGTCGTGGTGACCAAGAGCGGAGAGCGGGTCAACGCGGGCAGCTGGCTCGTTTCGGAGAAGGGGCAGCGCGCGGGCACCGGGGTCGACGGTTCGGCACTGGTCGCCCCCGACGATGTGGCTTCGGTCGACGTCGTGACCATGGACGGCCGGAATCTGGTGTCGGCGCGGGTATGACGGATTCGCTCACGGATCGCGGAGGCGGTTGGTACCGCTTCCGCGACACGTGGGTGCTCCCGGCCACGCCCAAGGCGGTTTTCGACGCCGTCGTCGACCTGGCCGCGTATCCGCTGTGGTGGCGCGACGTCCGATCGGTCAGTCAGGTGGACGAAGACACCGCCGAACTCGTCTGCCGGTCCAGGCTGCCGTACGCGCTGACCGTACGGATGCACCGGGACCGGCAGGACGAGCGCGAGGGCCGGGTGCGGGTCCTGCTCAGCGGCGATCTCGAAGGGACGCTGGCCGGCGCGCTGATGGCGGTGGGGAGTGGCACCAGGCTGGAGATCACGCAGGAGGTCGAGGCGCGGAAACCGTTGCTACGCAAGCTCGATCGCATCGCGCGGCCGGTGTTCCGGATCAACCACGCGCTCATGATGAGGCGGGGGCACGACGGACTACGGGGGTATCTGCGGGCGTCCGCGGGTTAGGCTCCCGTGATGCGTGTCGCCACCGTGCAGCCGTTCACCGTCCCCGCTGATCTTTCCGCGAACATCGCCGAACACGCGAGGCTCCTCCGGATCGCGGAGGCCGATCTCTGCGTCTTCCCCGAACTTTCCTTGACCGGCTTGGAGTTCGAGGCACTCGCCGCCGATCCGGGACGCTGGCTGTCCCCGGACGATCCCCGCCTCGAACCGCTCCGGGAAGCTTGCCGGGCGAGCGCCGTCCACGCCGTCATCGGGCTGCCGCTGGTGGAGGACGGCCATCGGTACATCGGCTCGCTTGTCCTGGGTGCCGACGGGGAAACCGTTGCCACCTATGCGAAACGGAATCTGCACAACAGCGAGGAAGAGCTCTTCGAACCGGGCACGCGGCAGGTGATCGTCGAGGTCGGTGGCAGGCGTCTCGGCCTCGCGATCTGCCTCGACGCGGCGAATCCGGACCATGCGCGGGAGCTTGCCGAGGCGGGTGCCGAGGTCTACGTCCTCAGCGCGCTCTTCAGCGAGGGCCAGGAACAGCGGCTGCTCGACCAGGTCGGCGTCGCGGCCGGGCATGGGATGTGGGTCGTGCTCTCCCAGTATTCCGGCAAGACCGGCGGGATGGCCGCGTTCGGCGGCAGCGGGGTCTGGAAACCCGGAGGCGCCGCCGAGGTGCGGCTCGGCGGCGAGGTCTCCGAATGGGCCTACGCGACGATCGCTTCTTGAACCTTCCGGGTGCGAAGGAACACCGTCGCGGAGAAGACGGCGAGCGCGAGCAGTCCGGCGCTCAACGCGTACGCCGTCCGGTAGCCGCTGGTGAGGGCTTCGGGCATCGCGGTGCCCTCGGCCAGGAGCGAGCCAGTGCGGGACGCGGCGGCGGTCGCGAGCACGGCGGTCCCGATGGCCGCGCCGATCTGCTGCGTGGTGTTGATCAGCCCCGAAGCGACCCCGGTGTCGGCGGGGGCGACGCCGGACATCGCCTGTCCCATCAGCGCCGGCATCGCCGCGCCGAACCCGATGCCCATCAGGACGAGCGCGGGCAGGACGTCCGTCGCGTAGTCGCCGTCCGCCTCGACGGTGGCGAGGAAGCCGAGCGCCAGCGTGACCAGGGAAAGCCCGGTGACGAGTACGGTTCGTGCCCCGAAGCGGTGGTTCAGCCGTTCGGCGAAGACCAGGGACGTCACCGCGATCGACAGCGGGGCGGGCAGGAAGGCGAACCCGGTGCTCAACGCGTCGAGTTCGAGCACTCGCTGCAGGTAGAGCGCGGTGATGAACTGGAAGCCGAACAGTCCGGCGACCATCAGGACCATCACCGTGTTCGCCCCGGACACCGCGCGGAGGCGGAAGATCCGCAGCGGCAGCAGCGGTCGGCGAGCCTTCGCTTGCCGGAGCACGAATCCGGCGACAAGAAGTAGCGACACCGAGAGCAGCCCGAGCGTGCGGGCGTCGGCCCAGGTGTATTCCTCGGCCTTGACGATCGTGTAGATCAGCAGCATCAGCCCGCCGGTGACCAGTCCGGCGCCGGTGACGTCGGTGCCGCCGCGCAGGCCGGGGCCCCGATCGTCGGCGAGCAGCCGGACGGCCAGCAGCAGCGCGACCGCGCCGATCGGCAGGTTGACGAAGAACGTCCAGTGCCAGTCGAGCAGCTGGGTGAGCGTCCCGCCCGCGATGAGCCCGATCGACGATCCGGCGGCCTGGGTGAAGCTGTAGACACCGATGGCTTTCGCCCGTGCCCGCGGTTCCGGGTAGAGCGTGGTGATCATGCCGAGTACGACGGCCGATGCCAGCGCGCCACCGGCACCCTGCAGGAAGCGGAACCCGATGAGCTGCGTCTGGTCCTGGGCGATTCCGCAGAGCAGCGAGGCGAGGGTGAACAGGCCGAGCCCGGCCAGGAAGACCCGTTTCCGGCCGATCAGGTCGCCCAGCCTGCCGGACAACAGGAGCAGCCCGGCGAACGCGATCAGGTAGGCGTTGACCACCCAGGCCAGGGTGGACGGCGTGAAGCCGAGGTCGTTCTGGATCGCGGGCAGCGCGACGGCGACGATCGAGCCGTCGAGGACGACCATCAGGGAGACGGCGCAAAGGACGGCAAGGATGAGAGCGCGCATGGTGATCCTTCGAGGTTTCCCCAGGTGATGCTTTGGTGCATCACTTGTAACAGCGCCCATCTTGTGTGACTCTGTTCCTCGCCGGAAGGAGGCACTTTCATGTCCCAGGGGAACACCGATGTGACCGCGCAGGCCAGGGTGGTCGATCCGGAAAAACTCGAGGTGTGCACCGTGCTCGAGGTGATCAACCGGATCAGTGGCAAGTGGGCGATCGGCATCCTGCTGGAGGCCACGCGCGGGCCGGTGCGGTTCACCGAACTGGAACGCTCGGTGGAGGGGATCAGCAGGCGGATGCTCACGCTGACGCTGCGGAACCTCGAACGCGACGGCCTGCTCGTGCGCACCGTGTACCCGACGGTGCCGCCGAAGGTGGAGTACGAGGCCACGCCGATGGCGAAAGAACTCTATGCGTCACTCAGCGGCCTGCTGAGCTGGGCCGAGCGCCATCGCGACTCGATCGCCGCGTCCCGCGTCGTTTACGACGAGAAGGTCAGCGCCTGACGTCCGCCGTGTGCACGGCACGCTGGACGTGCGAGCACAGGAGGTCGAAGTACATCTTCTGGAACGGCAGGTCCGTGCCGTTGTTCGCGGACCAGCTTCCCCAGAGGCCGTCCGGCCGCAGATAGCGTGACGTGTACGCGGTCGTGAGGTCGGCGTCGATGTGGTGTAGCGCCGCGAGCGCCCATTCCTGGTCGTAGCGCAGATCCGGCCGCGCGAGGTAATGGTCCAGATAGGACACGAGGATCTCGGCGTCGGCGATCGTGCCGAACCGGGCGAGCGCGAAACAGTAGCCCTGCCCGGCGAAGACCAGGCCGCTCTCCAGCAGCAGTTCGCGGATACGTCCGCGCCAGGCGGTACGACGGTCGACGCCGATCAGCCAGGCCGCCGTGATACGCGGCCGCCAGTCCGCCGCGAGCAGGTCGCCGAGTTCGTCGTCGGTGACGCTCCGCGCGTCCTCGACCAGGTCGCGCAGGAAAGCCTCGCGTTCGGGGTCGCTCATCATCCCGGCGAAGTTGCCGTGCAGCAGCTTGGAGTACCGCGAGACCACGTAACGGTCGATGGCGTCCGGCATGCCGGTGAGTTTCCCAGAAAGCGGAGAACCGCGGTGCGAGGACGGGGGACCCTCGCACCGCGGTTCGTTCTCACCGTGGCTACGCGTTGACCACGGCCTTCTCCCGATCGCCGTCACGGTCCTCGGGGGGATCCGAGGCGTGATCGTCGATCAGGGTGGCTTCGTCGAACGGTGCCTGGCCGCTGAAGACCCGGTTGGCCTGGTCACGGTCGAATTCCTTGGTCCACGTGCCGACCAGGACGGTCGCGACGGCGTTGCCCGCGAAGTTGGTCAGCGCGCGGGCCTCGGACATGAACCGGTCGATGCCGAGGATGAAGCCGACGCCGTCGACCAGTTCCGGCCGGTGCGACTGGAGGCCGCCGGCGAGAGTGGCGATCCCGGCGCCGCTCACGCCCGCCGCGCCCTTCGACGCGATGATCATGAACAGCAGCAAGGAGATCTGTTCGCCGACGCCCAGCGGCTGGTCCTGCGCGCTGGCGATGAACAGCGTCGCCATCGTCAGGTAGATGGCCGTGCCGTCGAGGTTGAACGAGTAGCCGGTGGGCACGGTGATACCGACGACCGGTTTGGACACCCCGAGGTGCTCCATCTTCGCGATCAGGCGGGGCAGCGCCGATTCGGACGACGAGGTCGACAGGATCAGCAGGAACTCGCGACCCAGGTAGCGCAGCAGGGTGAAGATGTTGACCCGCGCGCCGATCCACAGGACCGCGCCGAGCACGCCGAACACGAACACCACACACGTCAGGTAGAAGCCGATCATGATGACGGCGAGGCTGCGCAGCGCGCCCCAGCCGGTTTCCCCGACCACCGCGGCGATCGCGCCGAACGCGCCGACCGGAGCGGCCCACATGATCATGGCGAGGATCCGGAACACCAGCCGCTGGATGTGCTCGATACCGCGGCGGATCGGTTCGCCCTTGGTGCCCAGCTTCTGCACGGCGAATCCGGCGAGCAGCGCGACCAGCAGCGTCTGCAGCACCTGGCCTTCGGTGAACGCGGAACCGAAACTGGTGGGGATGATGCCCATCAGGAAGTCGATGGTGCCTTCACCACCCTCGGCCTGTTTGTGCGCCTTCGCGGCGGCGGCGGGGTCGAGATGCAGGCCCTCGCCCGGGTGCAGGAGGTTGCCGACGACGAGCCCGATCGCGAGCGCGAACGTCGACATCATCAGGAAATAGCCGAGCGACAGCAGCCCGACCTTGCCGACCTTCGCGGCCTTCGCCACCGATCCGATGCCGAGGACGATGGTGCAGAAGATGATGGGGGAGATCATCATCTTGATCAGATTGACGAAACCCGTGCCGAGCGGCTTGAGTTCCTTGGCCAGACCCGGCGCGGCGAACCCGACGATGACGCCGAGGACCACCGCCGCGATCACGGCCAGGTACAGGTAGTGCATCTTGTCGCGACGTCGCGGCGCCGCTTCCGGCGTTGTAGGCACCTTTGCCTCCAGCTCAGGGGGGTGTCCGTGGATTGCCGGTCACTATCACCCGGCCAGGTGAGCTGGGTCACGGTTGTGTTCATTGAGTTCGCGCGAGTGGTTTCCGGGGAATTCCGGCCGGGCGCGCCGAGCGGCCCCGGGACCGGTGTGCTGGTATGAGCGGGTGCCCTCGACGACGCGGATCCGGACCAGGCGCGGCAGTCTCGCCCGCCAGCTGCTGGTTCTCCAGCTCGTGGTGCTCGTCGTCCTCGTCGCGGCGGGGGTGACCTTCGCCTACCTCGATTCCGTCCGGGCCACCGAAGACCGGGCGGAGGACAAGGTGATCGCGGTGGCCGAGGCGGTGGCGGACGCGCCAGGGGTGCTGGCCGCACTGTCCACATCGGAGCCCACGGACACGCTGCAGCCGTTCGCGCAGCGTGTCCGCGCGGACACGGAAGTGGATTTCGTGACCATCATGGACAGGAACGGGATCCGCTACACGCATCCGAATCCGGATCTGATCGGGCAGCCGTTCATCGGCAACATCGGCGAAGCGCAACGCGGTGGCAGGGTGCTCGAGACCTACGCGGGCTCACTCGGGCCGTCCGAACGAGTCGTGGTCCCGGTGCACGGTGCCGCCGGACAGGTCGTCGCGCTGGTGTCTGTCGGTATCACCGTGGAAGCGATCGACGCCGAACTGAGGGAACGCCTGTGGCCGCTGATCGGGGTCGCGGTCGCGGTGCTGGTGGTCGGCGGGATCGGCAGCTATCTCGTCAGCGCCCGGCTCCGGCGGCAGACCAGGGGGATCGCGCCCGAAGAACTGAGCAACCTGTTCGAGTACCACGAGGCCGTCCTGCATTCCGTGCGCGAGGGGCTGCTGCTCGTCGGCGGTGACGGCCGGGTGGTGCTGTGCAACGACGGAGCCCGTGCGCTGCTGGAGGTCACCGATGATCCGGTGGGCCGCGAACTGTCCGCATTGGACATCCCAGAGGATCTCGTCGAAGCGTTCACCTCGGGGGAGGAGCGCACCGACGAGCTCCATCTCACGGAAGCCAGGGTGCTCGTCGTCAGCACGTCGCCGGTGCGCTCGGGCGGGAAGGCGATGGGCACCGTGGTGATCCTGCGCGACCACACGGAACTCCAGGCGCTGACCGGGGAACTGACCACCGTGCGCGGCCTGGCCGAAGCGCTGCGGTCGCAGGCGCACGAGGCGGCGAACCGGCTCCACACCGTCGTTTCGCTGGTCGAGATCGGTCGCCCCGAACAGGCCGTCGAGTTCGCGACCGAAGAACTCGCGCTGGCGCAGGAACTCACCGACCGCGTGGTCGGCGCGGTCGCCGAACCGGTGCTCGCGGCGCTGCTGCTCGGCAAGGCGGCGGAGGCGAGCGAACGCGGCGTCGAGTTCACGATCACGCCGGACACCGTCATGGAGGACGCGGACACCGGCGTCCCGCCGCGGGACCTGGTCACCATCCTCGGCAACCTGATCGACAACGGCATCGACGCGGCGGCGGGGAACGCCGGCGACGGCGGGCGGCCCGGCGTCGAGGTCACCGTCCGCGCGGACGCCGACGGGTTGCTGCTGCGGGTCGCCGACACCGGACCTGGCGTCGAGGACGTCGAAGAGGTGTTCCGGCGCGGCTGGTCCACCAAGCCCGAGGATGGGCACGGACTCGGCCTGGCACTGGTGGGTCAGGCGGTGCGGCGGCACAGTGGGACGATCGACGTCGGCCGCGCCGAGGGCGCGGTGTTCACCGTGTGTTTGCCGCCGAAGGAGTCCGCGCGATGATCAAGGTGCTGGTCGTCGAGGACGAACCGGTGGCCGCCGACGCGCATCGGGTGTACGTCGAGCGGATGCCCGGCTTCACCGTGGCCGGCGTCGTCCATTCCGGCGGCGACGCCCTGCGATTCTGTGAACGCGAACCGGTCGACCTGGTACTGCTGGACTTCTATCTCCCGGACACGCACGGCCTCGCCGTGTGCCGGTCGCTGCGCGCGGCCGGGCTCCCGATCGACGTCATCGCGGTGACCTCGGCGCGGGATCTGGCGCTCGTGAAGGCCGCCGTGTCGGTCGGCGTGGTGCAGTACCTGCTGAAACCGTTCACTTTCGCCTCCCTGCGGGAGAAACTCGAGCGCTACGCCGAGTTCCACGGCGCTTCGGGCGAAGTCACCGGCCAGGCCGAGATCGACCGCGCGCTCGGCACCCTGCGCACCACCGAGCGGCAGGTCCTGCCCAAGGGGATGAGCGCGCAGACCCTGGAGGCGATCACCGAGGTCCTCGCCTCGGCCGCCGACGGCCTGTCCGCCGGGGCGGCCGCGACCGCGATCGGCGCCTCCCGCGTCACCGCACGCCGCTACCTCGAATACCTCGCCGACAACGGCCTCGCTCAGCGCGAGCCCCGCTACGGCCAGGTCGGCCGCCCCGAGGTCTGGTACAAACCGAAAACCGTATAACGACCTATACCGCGGCCCGCGGGCTACCTTGGGATCGTGAAGATCGGCGAACTCGCGCGGAGGACCGGGGTCAGCGTCCGCGCGCTGCGCTATTACGAGGAAGAGGGCTTGATCAGCCCGGGCCGCGAAGGCAATGGGTACCGCGACTTCTGCGAAGGCTCGGTCGAGGCGGTCCTGCAGATCCGCGGGATGCTGGACGCCGGGCTGCCGGTGCGGCTGATCCGCGAAGTCCTGCCGTACCTCGACGGGCCGGACCAGGTCCGGCCGAAGGTGCCGTGCGAGTACATGATCGGCGAGGTCGCGCGGCAGCGGGAGGTGCTCGATCGCCGGATCGCGCTCATGACCCGCAACCGCGACGCCCTCGACGCGTACCTCCGGGACTTGACCCTCACGCAAACGTGAGGGTTTTAGCGTGCGGACATGACTTCGATGCGCGCGCTGCGACAGGACTCCGCGAACGGTCCTGAAGATCTCCACTTGGTCGCCGACGCACCCGTTCCGGTGGCGGGACCAGGCGAAATTCTGGTGAAGGTCACCGCGGCGGGGGTCAACTTCGCCGACGTCATGCAGACGCGGGGCACGTACGAAGGCGGCCCGGAAGCTCCGTACGTCGCCGGGTTCGAGGCGGCAGGCGAGGTCGTGGCCCTGGGGGAAGGGGTGACCGCGCCCGCGGTCGGCGACCACGTCGTCGGGACCGGCGGCGGGGCTTTCGCCGAGTACATGGTGCTGTCCGCCTCCGGCGCGGTCCCGGTGCCCGAGGGCTGGCCGGACGAGCGGGCGATCGGGCTGATCCTGAACTGGGTCACGGCGCTCGCCGCGCTCAAACCGCTGGGCAGGCTCGCCGCCGGTGAGACCGTGCTGGTGCACGCGGCGGCAGGCGGGGTCGGCCAGGCCGCGGTCCGGTTGGCCAAGCACTACGGGGCGACCGTCATCGGCGCCGCCTCGCCCGGCAAGCACGACTCGGTGCGGGCGCTGGGCGCTGACCGCGTGATCGGTTACGGCGAGGGGGCGGGGGAAGTGGACCTCGTGCTCGAATCGGTGGGCGGGGCGGCTTTCGCCGCCGGTCTCGCCGCGGCCAAGCGGGTCACCGGACGGGTCGTGGTCTACGGCGTCGCCGGGGGAGAGGTCTCGATCACCAACCGGGACTTGAACTTCCGGCAGCAGATCCACGTGATCGGACTGCATCTCGGCGTCCTGATCGAGCACGCGCCCGAGATCTTCGCGGAGCTGATGGACGAACTGCGTGCCCTGATCGCGGCCGGGGTCTGCGTGCCAGGGACGCCGACGGTGTACGACCTCGCGGACGGGCCGAAGGCGCTCGCGGAACTCGAGGCGCGGGCGACGTCGGGAAAGCTGGTGCTACGGCCTTGAGCGCGACATGGTCGTATGCGAACGTGTGCATGTCAATAGGGCGAAAGTGTTGGTAAATCACCAGCTGGCGGAAGCGACGAAAGTTGGTGCCAGACCTCGGCCGGGACTTCTAAATTCACGAACCATTCCGTCGTCCTCACAAGGAGTGGGTTCATGGCAAGGAAGTTCTTCGTCTCCGCGTCGGTGAGCTTGGCGCTGCTGGCCGTCCCGGTCACCGCGGGCCAGGCCACGGCGGCGGTCCAGCCTGCTCAGCAGACCGTGGCGGCGACCACGGTCTACTACGACGCCTCGGGCGCGCCGAGCTTCCGCGCCGCCATCCAGGCGGGCGTGGCCAATTGGAACAACTCGGTGTCCAACGTGAAGCTGCAGGAGAGCTCGTCGGGCGCCACCCTGCGCTACACCGAAGGCAACGACCCTTCGGGTTCGTACGCCGAGACCGACGGCCACGGCCGCGGCACCATCTTCATCGACTACACGCAGGCGCGGGAGTACGACCAGACTCGGATCGCCGCGCACGAGACCGGCCACGCGCTCGGCCTGCCGGACAACTACCAGGGTCCGTGCTCCGAACTGATGTCCGGCGGCGGCCCCGGCCCGTCCTGCACCAACGCGAAGCCGAACGCCCAGGAGATCTCGCGGGTGAACTCGCTGTGGGCCAACGGGCTCCTCGCGGCGGGCGCCATGCAGCGCATCTACAACTGACGCTTTTGGTCTCTCGTGAGTGGTAAGGACGGTTCTGGCCGAGGGTGTCTCAGGTATCTGCTGGCTCCGGTCGCCCTGATGCCGGGCCCGGTTCGTCAGGGTCTGTGGGTCTGGAGCCGGTGTCGCGGAAGCCACTTTCGGGACAGCAGAGGTCTCGAAAGTGGCTTTCGCGACATGCTCACCGGGACGGTGCAGGGCCCGGCCGCGGTCGACGTTGCGAAAGCCACTTTCGCAACCTTCAACGTTGCGAAAGTGGCTTTCGTAACCCGCCGGCCATGCCCAGCACCCAGCAGAACCCCGGTACCGAGCGGATCTGGTCTCGTGAGTGTTTAGGACGGTTCTAACCGTCCTAAACACTCACGAGACTTGCCCCATTCGGTGCCGGCCCGGCCGCGGCCCTGGCGATCCCGTGGACGGTAATCACCTGGCGCACAAGGGTCGTACAAAGTCCCCGTCGCCTTTAGCATGATCCGATGCGCCGGGCGTCGAGGATTCTCGTACCGGCCGCGCTGTTGTTCAGCGCCGTGGTGGCGAGCAGCGGGATCGCGTCCGCGCCGCCGCCGGAGGCGCCCGTCGCCGGGCTGAACGAGCTCTGGAACGACTACGGCGATCAGGGCGGCCACTGGACCGGCGGGGATCGCACGGTGTCGGTCCCGCTGCCCGACGGCCGCACCGCGTGGCTGTTCTCGGACACGTTCCTCGGCACGGTGAATCCCGACCACAGCCGCCCCCGGGACAGCCCGATCGCCCGCAACACCCTGGTCGTCCAGCGGCCCGACGGCACGCTGGGCGAGACGCTGCACGGCGGCACCCCGGACGAGCCGGAGGCGCTGATCGGGCTCGCGGGTTCCGGCGAGCACTACTGGGTCGGTGACGGGGTCGTCCAGGGCGACGTCCTGCGAGTGCTCTACAACCGGTACGAGACGACAGGGCCCGGCGGTCTCGACTTCCGGAACACCGGCACGTCGCTGGCCACCTTCCGGCTGCCCGCGCTGACGCCGTCCGAGCTACTGGTGATCCCGGTGAGCGACAAGGTCGCATGGGGATCGGAACTGCTCGAAGACGGCGGGTACACCTACATCTACGGCGCCGGACAAGGCCATCTGAGCCTCGCCAGGGTGCCCGCCAGGGGCCTTCGCGGACCTTGGCAGTTCTGGACCGGCGCCGGTTGGTCGTCCCGCGAGGAGGACTCGGCCCGGATGCTGCCCGGGGTCGGGACGGCGTTTTCGGTGACCCGCGTCGGGGGCGAGTACGTGCTGATCACCATGGACACCGGTCCCGGCTTCAGCCCCGTGATGCTCGCCTACACCGCGAACTCGCCGACCGGCCCGTTCGGCGATCCCGTCGTTCTCCACCGGGCCCCCGAAGCCAACGACCGGCGGATCGTCTACGACGCGACAGCGCATCCGCAGTTGAGCCGTCCCGGGAAGCTCACGGTGTCGTACAACGTGAACAGTCTGGACCACGGCGACAACTTCGAGGACGCGCGGATCTACCGGCCGCGGTTCGTCGAGGTCGCCTGGCCACCGGTACTACGCTTCATCGGGTGATCGAGATACTCGACGATCTGGACGTGCTCACCCGGCGGGATGCCGGCTCGCGCGGCCTGAGCCTCGCGGGTGCCCGCTGCGGATCGAAAGCCGTCGATACCGTCGCCCGCGACAGCGTCATCGAGGTCACGCTCTCGCCGATCGTCCACCGCGTGATCGCCGGAAGCGGCCGGGAAACGGAGTACTTCGGCGCGAACGGTGAGCCCCTCTCGCGTGAAGAAGTGGTCGAGAGCGTCCTCGAAACCGAGGGAATCGTTCACTTTTCCGGCAAGTTCAGCCACCGGATCGTCGGCGGGACGGTCGTCGGTTTCGCGATGTACGGCGGCGAGCGCGGCCTTCTCGCCCACTTCGGGTACCTGCGTTCCCGTGACGAGTTTCTCGACGTGTTCGGCACGCCCGATCTCGTCGAGGAGAGCTTCGATTGCGGCGAGCTGATGGGATACCGGCATCACTACCGGGCCGCCGAGAAGCTGATCTTTTGGGACAGCTGGGACGAGCACGTCGGCTGGTTGAACGTCGGCGACTTCGGCTCTCGCTGATCACTC
Organism: Amycolatopsis sp. NPDC000009; assembly: GCF_055563465.1. NCBI lineage: Bacteria > Bacillati > Actinomycetota > Actinomycetes > Pseudonocardiales > Pseudonocardiaceae > Amycolatopsis > Amycolatopsis sp. NPDC000009. Next base: position 42,028 of record NZ_JBVHDI010000016.1, on the reverse strand, counting down.
GCGTGCGAGGCCCGCTTCGATGGTCAGGGGGACCGACGAGTCACCGGTGAGCTGGTTCAGCTGTGTCATGGTCCGGTCCAGCTGCTCCGCCAGCCGTGGGATCGTGCTCGACGGGAGATAGGCCTCGGCGCCGGCGTCGAGGAGACGGCGAACCGGGCCCTCGTACTTGACGCCGAGCTCGGCGTCCTCGATCTCCGTGATCACGATCCGGGCCTTCGGGTACAGCGCCCGGAAATTGCCGATCAACTGCGGGCTGCCCGGCGGGACCAGCAGGACGTCGACGCTCGGGGGAGCCGAACGCAGGTCCAGCACTAGGTAGCCGGGGCCGAGCCGCTCGGACAACAAGTCCCGCGCCGACGCGGAGAGTTTCATGGCGGTGGCCACCACCGTGATGTCGTCGGAGTCCGCCGAACGCGCCGGTTCTTCGCGGACAGCGCCGGAAATCGTCGCGATGGTCTCGCCGTTCCGGGTGATGAGCACGTTCTCGCCGGGGCGGAGGGTGTCGATGAGCGCTACGAGTTCTTCAGGCAGCTGGGAGGCGTCGACCCACTGATCACTCATCACCCCATGATGGCCCCCTTCCCGGCGCCGAGCGCAAGGAAGGGGGCCGTCACGGACCGTTCACCGTTGCCGAGGCCGCCCCGGGACGCCCGGCCGCGTCTGCCAGGGATGCGGCCCGTCGAGCGGCCGATACTCGACGCCCAGCGCGTCCAGCCGCGGCAGGTGATGGTCCCGCAATCGTGGCAGGAACTCCGCGTAATCCCGCCCGCCCGGATCGCTCCACGCCACCTCCGCGAAGGCGCACAGACGCGGGAAGGCGACGTAATCCACGCGACGCACGGTGTCGAGATGCTCCGACCACACCTGCGCCTGCGCGCCGAGGATCGACTTCCCCTCGGGGAAATCGGCGGGCACCGGCTCGTAGCCGTAAAAGTCCTCCAGGGTGCTCAGGTACCCGACGGGGATCGGTTCGTCCGGGTGGTCGGACTGCCGGTGGTCCAGGTACACGTGCTCCTCGGGGCACATGACGACGTCGTGCCCGGCGGCCGCCGCGCGGGCGCCGGCCGCTTCGCTCTGCCACGAGCCGATGACCATCGGCGGCAGGTCGCCCGCTTCGAGCACTTCGTCCCAGCCGAGCGGACGACGCCCCCGATCGACCAGGTGCTGCGCGATCTCACGGACGAACCGGCCGTGCTCCTCGGTCGCACCGGGGACTTCGTCACCGCCGAGCGCGATGACCTCGGACGGGAAGATCTCCAGCACGTGGTCGAAGACGCGTTTGAAGAAGTCCACTGTGGACTTCTCGGTGTTCAGCAAGGACGTGCTGATACCCCAGCTCGTCCACACCTCCCACGGCTCGTCGGTCTCCGGGCCGAGCTCGGGGTACGCGGTGATCGCAGCCCGCGCGTGGCCGGGGATGTCGACCTCCGGGACCACCGTCACCGAACGCGCGGCGGCGTACGCGACGATCTCGCGGAGGTCGTCGGCCGTGTAGAAGCCGCCGTGCGGCCGCCCGTCGCGCTCCGGACCGTCGTGCCGCCCGACCATGGACGACTTCCGCCAGGCACCGACCTCGGTCAGCCTGGGGAACTCGGGGATCTCGATCCGCCAGCCCTGATCGTCGGTCAAGTGCAGGTTGAGCACGTTGAGCTTGTGTGCGGCGATCAGGTCGATGAACCGCAACACCTCGGCCTTGGTCCGGAAGTGCCTTGCCACGTCCAGTAAACAGCCGCGCCAGCCGAACCGGGGGTGGTCGGTGATCACGCCGCACGGAATGGTCTGCTGTCCACTGTGGATCGGTGCGGCCCGGAACGCGTCCGGCCAGATCAGCTGCCGGAGCGTCTGACGGCCGTAGAACTCGCCTGCCGCGTCGGCCGCGTGCAGTGTCACGCCGGACGGATCGATCTCCAGCCGGTAACCCTCGGCGGGCAGGAGATCGTCGCGGCGCACGTCCACTTCGGATGGTACTGGGCAATGTCCCGGCAACGGTTCCACCGAGACGGGACGGGGGAGCAAGGTTTCGAAGCCAGGCATGTCAGCCCTTCACCGCGCCGCCCATGACGGACACGAGTCGTCGTTGCACGAGAATGAAGAACACCAGCACCGGGATGGTCATCAGCGTCGAACCCGCCATCACCGCGCCCCAGTCGGTGTCCTCCGGTTTGAAGAACACCAGGATCGCCAGCGGGAGCGTCTGGTTCTCGGTGTTGGAGATGATGAACGTCTTCGCGAACAGGAAGTCGTTCCAGGCGTGGATGAACGCCAGCACGCTGATCGCCACCAGACCGGGCGCCACCAGTGGGAAGAGGATCTGCCAGGTGAACCGCATGCGGCTCGCCCCGTCGATCTTCGACGCCTCTTCCAGCTCCTGCGGCACCGCGGCGACGAATCCGCGAAGCATCCAGATCGCGAACGGCAGGCTGAACGCCAGGTGCACCAGGATCAGCGAGCCGAGGTGGTTGGTGCCGAACGCCGGCGCGACGTCGCCGACCGAGCGCATCAGGAAGAACAGCGGAATGGTCAGCGCCTCGACCGGCACCATCTGCGCGACCAGCACCATTACCAGCAGCACGGTCCGGCCCTTGAAGTTGAACCGCGTCAGCGCGACCGCCGAAAGGAACGAGAGCAGCAGCGACAACGCCACCACCACGACGGCCACGATCACGCTGTTCAGGAAGAACATCGCGAAACCTTCGCCGCTCAGCACCCGTTCGAAGTGTTCGAGCGTCGGCGTGAGCGTCCACGGGCGGGGGTTCTCCGCCTGGATCTGCCCGGTGGGTTTGAAGGCCGACAGCACCATCCAATACACCGGGAAGGCGACCATGCCCGCGATCAGCACGCAGATGATCTCGGCGATCAGCCTGCCAGGGCGCTTCACCCGGCGGTTCTTCGGCGCCGTCGTCACACCCATCCCGCGCTCCGGCGTTGCGACCGGACGTACAGCCCGGTGATGGACAGCAGCAGCAAGGTCATCACGACTCCGAGCGCCGCGCCGAGACCGTATTCCTGTCCGGCGAAGGCCTGTTGATAGGCGAAGACGTTGAGCACGAGGTTGCGCCCGGCCACGCCGCCGCCGTTGGTCATCACGTAGATCTGGGTGAAGATCTTGAAATCCCAGATGATCGACTGAATGGTGGCGATGGTCAGCAGCGGCCGCACCATCGGCAGCGTGATCGACCACGTGGTGCGCCAGGTCGACGCGCCGTCGAGATACGCGGCCTCGACGACCTCCTCCGGTACGCCCTTGAGCCCCGCGTACATCGTCACCATGACGAACGGGAACGAGCACCAGATGACCTCGGCCGCCACCAGCCCGAACGTGCTGTAGGTGTCGAAGGTCCAGGAGTGGTTCGCCATCCCGGTGAAGCCGATGCCCGAGAGCACCTCGTTGACCAGGCCGAAGTCCGCGTCGAACAGGAACAGCCAGACGTACGAGCCCGCCATCGCCGGCGTCGCCCACGCGGCCAGCGCCGCCAGGAACAGCGGGACCCGCGCCCACGCGCGGACCCGGGTCGCCAGCACGGCGAGCCCCGTCCCGAGCGCCAGGCTGCCGACGACGCAGACCGCGGTGAAGCCGAGGGTCTTGGCCAGCACCTCCCAGAACTGCAGGTTCTCCAGCAGCTCGACGTAGTTGCCGAAGCCGAGGAACACCAACGGGGCGTTGCCGACCGCCTGCGGCTGGCCGTAGTCGTAGAACGAGATCAGGACGAGCTGGTAGATCGGGTACACCAGCATCGCCAGCAGCAGGATGCCGCCGGGCGCCAGGTAGAGCAGGGCCGCGCGCCCGTCCCGGCGACGGCGGGGCGACCGCCGTGCCGGGACGGCCGGAGCCGTGGTGCGGGGGATTTCCTGAGTCATAATTCTCTCAGTCAGACGCAGTCTGTCCGTTGAGGGTGGTGGTGGGGCGGGGTCCGGGTTAGCCGAACGCCTTGTTCATCTCGGCGGCCGCGGCGGTCAGCGCGGCCGCGGGGTCCTTGCCGCCGGTCGCGATCTGCTGGATCGCGGTGGGCAGGACGTTCTGCGCGTCGATCTTCGACCACGCCGCGGTGGCGGGGACGAACTTCGTGCCCGCGGTGAGCGTGTCGACGAACGGCTTGACCGACGGGTCGCTCGCGGCGACCTTCTGCTGGACGCTGCCGAGGGTCGGCAGGTTGCCCATGGCGACGTACATCTTCTCCTGGTACTTCGCGCCACCGAGGAGCTGGGTGAATTCGACCGCGAGGCTCTTGCGCTTGGTCGCGTTGAACACGCCCAGCAGGTTGCCGCCCGCGAACGCCGGGGCGATCTTGCCCGCCTCGGTACCCGGGATCGGGATGATCGCGTACTTGCCCTTCACCTGGCCCGCCTCGACGGCCTTGCGGTTGAAGTCACCACCGATGGACATCCCGGCCTTGCCGCCGGCGAACGCCGTGATGCTCTGCGTGCCGGTGAGGTTGGCGCACTGCTCGGGCGGGCAGATGTCCGCCTTCATCAGGTTCGCGTACGCCGCGACGCCCGCCTTGGCCTGCTCGGAGTCCACAGTGGACTTCCACTTGCCGCCGTCCTGCTTGGCGATCTCGCCGCCGTGCGCCCACAGGAACGGCAGCATCGCGTAGGTGTACTTGCCGCCGACGGAGATGCCGTACAACTCCGGCTTCTTGGCGCGGATCGTCTTCGCGGTCTCGGTCAGCTCCGCCAGCGTCGTCGGCGGCTTGAGGCCGAGTTCGGCGAAGATGTCCGTCCGGTAGTACAACGCGCGGACCCCGGTGAACCAGGGAAGCCCGTAGGTCTTGCCACCGGACTTCGCGGTCTCCAGTACCGCGGGCAGGATGTCGGCCCCTTCCTTCCACGACGAGAGATCGCCGGTCAGGTCGGCCAGCGCGCCGGTGGCGGCGTAGCTGGAGACGTCGGTGTTGCCGAACTCGGCGACGTCCGGCGCGCTCGCCGGATCGTTGAAGGCGCCGGAGAACTTGTCCGCGCGGCCCTCCACCGGAATCCACTGGACGTCGACCTCGACACCCGAGTGCGCCGCCTTGAACTCGGTGATCGCCTCCTTGACCGCCGCCTCCTTGGGCGCGCGGTTGGCCTCGTCGAAGAGCCAGACCCGGATCGTTCCGGTCTTCTCGTCACCGCCGCTCGCGGCTGGGGTGTTCTGGGCCGGCGCGCAGCCGGCCACGAGGCCGACGGCCGCGAGGCCCGCGATGAGGACGCGAGTTCTCATGGGTTTTCTCCTTAGGCGAAAAAGACGGAATTGACCTGGGGGAGCGCCAGTTTTCCGGCGACGGCCCCCGGAAGACCGGTACCGGGATCGCGCGGCAGCCAGCTGAGCGTGCCGGACTTGTCGCTCGAGACGTAGAACCAGCGTTCGGTCGGGTCGAGCGTGAAGTGACGCGGGTACACCCCGCCGACGGGCGCGTTGTTCAGCAGCTTCAAGGACTTTCCGTCCTCGCTGACGCCGAACGACGCGATCGTGTCGGAGCCGCGGACGGAGGCGTAGACGAACTTCCCGTCCTTGGACGTGGTGATCTCGCCCGGGTACTGCTCGCCGGGGGTGCCAGCGGGAACGGCCGGGACGACCTGTCCGGCGGTGAGTTTCCCGGTCGCCGGATTCCACGCCGCGACGGTCACCTCGGCACGCAGCTCGCCGAGGATGTACGCGTACTTGCCGTTCGGGTGGAACGCCAGGTGCCGCGGCCCGGCACCCGACGGGAGCTTCAGCTGCTGGTTCAGCCTGAGCTTCCCGGTCGAGGTGTCGAGTTTGTAGACGTAGACCGAATCCGCGCCGAGGTCGACCGCGAGGACCCACTTGCCGGTCGGATCGTTGACGACCTGGTGCGCGTGCGCCTGACGCTCGGCACCCTTGTGCTGGGCCAGATCGACGACGTCGCCGAGCTTCCCGCCCGCGAGGATCGGGAGGACGACGACGCTGCCGCTGCTGTAGTTCGCGGCCAGCACGTACTTCTGGCTCGAGTGGACGCTCAGATGGGTCGGGTGCTGTCCCTTGGCCGACTTCTTGTTGAGCAGCTTGGGTTTCGCCGGGTCGGCGAGGCTGAACGAGGAGATCTGGCCGTTCTCGTCCTCATTGGTCACGTAGAGCGTTTTGCGGTCGGCGCTGAGGTCGAACCAGGAAGCGTTGCTGACTCCCGGGATCGTCCGGTCGACGACCACCGCGCCGGTGGTCGCGTCCCGGTGAGCGACATCGAGTCCGTGCCCGGAACTGGTGTAGCTGCTGACGTAAATGGCCCCGGTTCCCTTCGGTCCGCAGGATTGTTCGGAGGCGTTCGCGAGGTGGGAACCGAGAACGGTGGTGAGTCCAGCCGCTCCGACGGCGCCGAGGAAGGTGCGTCGATCCAGTCCGGTCATCGTGATCTCTCCCAGTCGTCGGGTGGTTTAAACCACTGCCATGAGCAATGCTGCCACGCCGAAACCGGAAACGGAAAGGACGGTTTCCAACACGGTCCAGGTTTTGAGGGTCTCCGGCACGGTCATGTTGAAGTACCGCGAGATGATCCAGAAACCGCCGTCGTTGACGTGGGAGGCGATGATCGAGCCCGCAGAAATCGCGACGACCAGCAGGGCGAGCTGCATCTGCGAATAGCCCAGTGTCGCGACCGTCGGTGCGACGATGCCGCTCGTGGTCACGATCGCGACCGTCGCCGAACCCTGTGCGATGCGCATCCCGCAACTGATGACGTAAGCGGCGAGAATGACCGGGAGACCGGCGTTGTCGAGCGATCCCGCGACGGCCTTGCCGATCCCGGTGGCGGACAGCACGGCGCCGAAGAACGCGCCCGCGCCGACCACCAGGAGGATCATCGCGACCGGGCGCAGCGACTTCGCCGAAAGCTCGCTCAGATCCTTGCCCGTCAAGCCGCGGCGCAGTCCCAGCAGCCAGGACGCGAGCAGCACCGAGACCGTCAGCGCGACGGCCGGCGTACCGATGAACGCGGCGACACCGGCGGCCGCGGAGGCCTTGGGAAGCCAGATGCTGCCGAACGTCCCGGCGAGGATCAGCACGAGCGGAACGGCGATGATCGCCAGTACGAGCCCCAGCGACGGCGGGTTCGTCTCCTTTTCGCCTTCCTCCTCGGCGACCAGGAATTCCGCGGGGACCTCAACGTCGACGCGCTTGCCGATCCACGTCGAATACAGCACGCCGCCGACGAGGAACGCGGGGATGCCGCACACCAGGCCCATCAGGATGATCCAGCCGAGTTCCACGTGCAGCAGCCCGGCCGCGGCCACCGGGCCGGGGTGCGGCGGGAGGAAAGCGTGCGTGATCGAAAGCCCGGCGAGCAACGGCAATGCGTACAGCACGAGCGAACGTCCGCCCTGTTTGGCGGCGACGTAGACCAGCGGCGCCAGCACGAAGATGCCGATGTCGAAGAAGACCGGGATGCCGAAGACGAAGCCCGCGAGACCCATCGCCAGCGGGGCCCGCTTCTCACCGATGGCCCGCAGCAGCGCGCCGGTGAGCACCTTCGCCCCGCCCGAACGCTCCAAAATGGACCCGAGGATGGTGCCGAGCCCGATGATCGCGGCGATATGGCCGAGGATCCCGCCGAAACCCTTCTCCAGCAGGGAATCCGACGCCTTCTGCGCGGAGCCGACGATCTGGACCACCGGCAGGCCCGCGGCCAGCGCGGTCAGCAGGCCGACCACGATCAGCGCGATGAAGGGCTCGAGTTTGACTTTGATGATGAGGAACAACAACACCGCGATCGAGACGGCGGCGAGGGTCAGGAGCCCTCCCGTCGTGTGTTGGAGCCAGTCGATCATCGGGCACTCCCGGGGTTCCGCAGTGAATGGCCGGCGAGGGCGCCGGTCGGTTGACCATCGTCGATGGCGGCGACACCGTTGACGAAGACATAGGGGATACCGGCGGCCTGCTGCCGCGGTTCGTCGAACGTTGCGGTGTCGGCGACGGTTTCCGGGTCGAACAGAACGAGGTCGGCCGCGTATCCGGCGCGGACGAGACCCCGGTCGGTGAGCCGCAGGCGGTGCGCCGCGCGGCCGGTGAGGTGGGCGACGCATTCGGCGAGGCCGAGGACACCGAGTTCGCGGACGTAGCGTGCGAGGTAGCGCGGGAAGGTGCCCCAGGCGCGGGGATGTGGCCGCGCGCCGACGAGCAGCCCGTCGCTGCCGCCGGTGTGCGTGCGGTGCCGCATGATCGCCTGGACGTTCTCCTCGTGCCCGACGTGCATCAGGCAGGACGTGCCGAGTTTTTCCGAGAGCAGGACGTCGAAGTACAGCTCCGCGGCCGGCTTCGCGGCTCGCTGCGCCGAAGCGGCGACGGAATGCCCGACGAGGTGGGCGTTCTCGTCCCGGCGGACTCCGTTGATCTCGATGGCCTCCCAGTCGATCGGCACCCCGTGGGCGCCGTCGGAGCCGGTCTCCTCGATCTCGGCGCGGATCCGCTCGCGGGTGTCCACATCGGACAACCGGGCGAGCGTGGCGTCCAGCCCGCCTTCGGTCGCCCAGCTCGGCAGCAGCGCGGAAAGGTAAGTGGCGCCAGGGAGGTACGGGTAGGTGTCCAGCGTGATGTCGCAGCCGTCGTCGAGCGCCCGGTCGAGCAGCTCCAGCAGATCCGGCGCCTTGCCCTTGTTCACCGAGAAGTTCATCGTGGCGTGCGCGAGATGCAGCGGGCAGCCCGAGCGGCGGGAGACGTCGACCATCTCGCCGAACGCCTCCAGCGCGCCCTTGCCGTAGCTGCGATGGTGCGGGCTGTAGAAGCCACCGCGCTCGCCGACCACCTGGCACAGCTCGACGAGTTCTTCGGTGGTCGCGTACATGCCCGGCGTGTAGGTGAGCCCTGACGACATACCCATCGCGCCCTCGGCCAGCCCGGTCGCGATGAGCTCCTTCATCGCGTTCATCTCGGCTTCGGTCGCGGGCCGGTCCTCCCACCCGACGGTGAGCATGCGGACGGTGCCCTGCGGCACGAGGTAGGCCGCGTTGACCGCGACCCCCGCGTCGAGCCGGTCGAGGTACTCGCCGACGGAACGCCAGTTCCAGTCGAAGCCCGCCGGATCGTCGTTCCACCCGGCGAGCTGCTGGCGCAGTGCCGCGAGGACCTCGTCGTTCACCGGCGCGTAGGAGAGCCCGTCCTGCCCGAGCACCTCGGTCGTGACGCCCTGGGAGAGCTTCGCGAGGTGATCCGGATTGGCGAGCAACTGGAGGTCGGAATGCGAATGCATGTCGATGAACCCGGGCGCGAGCACGAGTCCTTCGGCGTCGATGGTGCGGCGGCCCGCGAGCGAGCCGGGTTCGGCGACACTGGCGATCCGGCCGTCGGAGATGCCCACGTCGTGCCTGGTGAGCGGATCCCCGGTGCCGTCGGCGACCAGTGCGGAACGGACGACGATGTCCATGGTGATTCTTCCTCTGCGGCGGTGGAGGACGGATCAGAAATGGGTGCGGACGAAATCGAGCACGGTCTCGCCGTCGGGGCCGACGACCGGGATCAGGGGCCATTTGTCGAAAACGGTGCACGGATGCGACAGGCCGAGGGCGACCCAGTCGCCGACCTCGACCGGCGACGACGCGGGCAGCGTGAGAAAGGCGTGCTGGTCGTTCATCTTCTGGATGGAATGACCTTCGAGCGCGGACGGCGGTCCGTCGCCCTTGCGGATCAGGCGCGGCTCGGGCATGCCCTCGTCGAACGAAGCGTCCCGTTTGCCGATGGTGAGCAGCGCGAGTTCGTCCGTCGGCTTCGACGTCACCTGGGCCCAGGCGCGCAGCGCCGAACGGAACGAGGCGACGCCACCGATGCGCGGGTGTTCGCCCAGCGGCGAGATCACCCGGTAGAAGCCGTCGTCGTGGGTCACGTAGGCGCCGCTGCGCAGGATCGGCAGGACGTCCAGGCCGCCCCAGTCCTTGGTGAGCTCGTCGGCGACGCGGTCGAAGTACGCGCTGCCGCCGCCGGTGACGATGATCTGGCTGGCGTCGTCGAGCAGGCCCTTGGCGTGGAAGGCGAAGACGAGTTCCCGCAGACCGTCCACATAGGAACTGATCAACTGGAGCGACTTCTCGTCGGTGTGGTGGGAAAGCGCGCCTTCGTAACCGCCGGATCCGCGCAGCCGCAGGGCCGGGCTCGCATGCGCGGCCTCGGCGACGGCGAGCGCGGTCTCCGTGTCGCGGACACCGGTGCGGCCGCCCTCGGCGCCGAGTTCGACCAGGACGTCCACCTTGCGGCGGGCGCCACGCAGGGCTTCGGTCATCAGCTCGACACCGCGGACCGAGTCGACCCAGCAGACGAACTCGAAGTCGTCGTCGGCGTCCAGCTCGGCGGCGAGCCACTTCAAGCCCGACGGGTCGAGCAGCTGGTTCGCCAGCAGGATCCGGGAAACGCCGAACGCGCGGTAGATCCGCAGGTGGCCGGCGTTCGCGCAGGTGATGCCCCACGAGCCGTGCCGCAGCTGCCGCTCGAACAGCTGCGGCGCCATCGTCGTCTTGCCGTGCGGGGCCAGCGCGACCCCGCGTTCGGCGCACCAGGCCGCCATCGTGCGGAGGTTGTGTTCGACGGCCTCTTCGTCGAGAACGACGAACGGCCCGAGGAAGCCGTCGTCGAACAGCTTCGCGCCGCGGGCGGCGGCCTCGCCGATCGTGAGGCCGGACAGCGAGGGCGCGACCGAGCGGAAGCGCCAGTCGACGTGCTCCTCCCGGACGGCCGCGACCGCGGCGGAATCGATGGTGCCGGCTTCGAACATGAGGTTCACCTCGGTTGCGTATGTTGCAACGGACGTTGCGCATATTGCGTGGGATAGGTGTAGCATCCGGTCCGCTGGAGGTCAACGGCGTGACGACTAGGAGACGCGAAGGTGACAAGCGCGCCCCACGTTTTGTGCATCGGGGAGTCGATGGCCTTGTTCGTGCCGGCCGAATCCGGGCCGCCCGACGAGGTACGCAAGTGGGTGCGAAGCATCGGCGGGGCCGAATCGAACGTCGCCTGCCATCTCCCCGCGCTGGGTTTCACCAGTGCCTGGGTGAGCGCCGTCGGCGACGATCCGTTCGGCCGCGCGCTGGCGCGTGAGATCGGCGCGGCGGGGGTGGACGTCAGCGCGGTCGTGGTCGACCCGACGCGCCCGACCGGGCTCTACATCAAGGAGAGCGGAGCGGACGGGAGCCCCGTGCGCTACTACCGCAAGGGCTCCGCCGCGTCCGGAATGGACGCCGGGCTCCTGGGGAAACTCGAACTCGACGGGGTGCGCGTCATCCACCTTTCGGGGATCACTCCCGCGCTGTCGGACGGGTGTCTCGACCTGGTGCGGGCGCTGATGGAGCGGCCGCGTGGCGACACGCTCGTGTCGTTCGACGTGAACTTCCGGCCCGCGCTGTGGGCCGGGCGCGACCCGTCGGTCCTGGCCGGGCTGGCCGCCCGCGCCGACATCGTGCTCGCGGGTGAGGACGAGGCCGAGCGGGTGTGGGGGACCGGCGACCCGGCGCGGCTGCGCGCCGCCGTGCCCGGACCGAAGACGCTGGTCGTCAAGCACGGGGCACGCGGGGTCACGTTGATCGAAGGTGACGAAGCACCGCTGTTTTCCCCCGCGCTCCAGGTCGACGTCGTGGAGCCGGTCGGCGCGGGTGACGCGTTCGCGGCCGGATTCCTCGCCGCGACCCTGCGCGGTGACGACCCCGCGACCCGGCTGCGGCGCGGCCATCTGCAGGCCGCGGCCACGCTGCTGACCCACGACGACGTGGGGCAGCCGCTGCCCGCGTCCGTCGTCGAAACGCTCCTCGGGGCGGATGAGGCAGCATGGGCGGCAGCCAAGCTGACGGACAAGGGAATGGTGGGCGGATGAGCCAGAGCCTGGACAGGGCGCTCACACTGCTGAGCGGGCTCGCCCGCGAGCCGAAGACGCTGGACCAGCTCGCCGAGGAGATCGGCGTGCACAAGTCGACCGTGCTGCGGCTGCTGCGCACCCTGGAGGCGCACCACTTCGTGCGCAGGGAGGGACAGCGGTACTACCGGCTGGGCAGCGCGCTCTTCGACCTCGCGCAACAGGCGCTGGAGGACCGCGACGTCCGCCGCACCGCGCAATCCGCGCTCGCCGGGCTCAACGCGCGCACCGGGCACACCGTGCACCTCGCGTCCTATGAGGACGGAGAGGTCGTCTACATCGACAAGTTCGAGGGCAGGCACTCGGTGCGGATGTACTCCCGCATCGGGAAACGCGCGCCCCTGCACTGCACCGCCGTCGGCAAGGTGCTCGTCGCGGCGATGACGCCGGAGAAGCAGACGGACGTGGTCTCGCGGATCGACTTCTTCGTCCGGACGCCGAACACGATCACCACGCCCGAGGCCTACCAGAAGGAACTCGCGCTCGTCGCCGACCGCGGCTACGCGGTGGACAACGCCGAGCACGAGGACTTCATCCACTGCGTCGCCGCGCCCGTTCGCGGCCCGGGCGGCGTGGTGCTCGCCGCCGCGTCGGTGTCGGTGCCGAAGGTACTGCTGGACTACGACGGCCTGATGGCGCTCGTGCCGGAGCTACTCGCCGCCGCCGAAGAAGCTTCCGTCCACAGTGGATGGACGGGGAACCGAAAGGGGAAGTTGGAATGAGCAAGACCGCGATCAGCACGGAGAACGCGCCGAAGCCGGTGGCCGCGTTCTCGCAGGCGGTCCGCAAGGGCAACATCCTGCAGGTGGCCGGCCAGGTCGCCTTCGACCCGGCCACCGGCGCCATCGTCGGCGAGACCGTCGGTGAGCAGACCGAGCAGACCTTCAAGAACATCGAAGCGGTGCTCGAGGCCGCCGGTTCGAGCCTGGCCGACGCGATGATGGTGCGCGTGTACCTGACCGACGTCGACCACTTCGGCGCGTTCAACGAGGTCTACAACAAGCTGATCGGCGAGGCGCCGCACCCCGCCCGCACGACCGTGTACGTCGGCCTGCCCGCCGGGCTGCTGGTGGAGATCGACGTCCTGGCCGTCACGGACTGACCCGGCGCCTCGTGAGTGGTAAGGACGGTTCTAACCGTCCTTACCACTCACGAGACCAGACCCACTCGGTACCGGGGTGCTGCTGGGTGCTGGGCTTGGCCGGGGGGTTGCGAAAGCCACTTTCGCAACGTTGAAGGTTGCGAAAGTGGCTTTCGCAAC
>NZ_JBVHDI010000016.1:0-28938 GCF_055563465.1 Amycolatopsis sp. NPDC000009 | reverse complement strand
GGGGGGGGGGGGGGTGGTGGGGTGGTCCCCCCCCCCCCCCCCCCCCCCCCTCCCCCCCCCCCCCCCCCCCCCCCCCCCCCCCCCCCCCCCCGGCCGTGGCCGGGCCCGGGACCACCAGCGACCGGAAGCCAGTAGGTACCTAAGACGCCCTCGGCTGTAACCGTCCTTACCACTCACGAGGGCTAGAGGACGCTCGTGTACCCGTTCAGCGCGGGTTGCCCACCCAGGTGCGCGAAGAGCACGTTCGAGTCCCGCGAGATCTCGCCGCGGCCGACGAGGTCGATCAGCCCCGCCATGGACTTGCCCTCGTACACCGGATCGGTGAGCACCCCCTCCAGCCGCGCCAGCGTCCGGATCGCGTCCAAAGTGGACTCGTCCGGGATACCGTAGATCCCGGCGTGGTAGCGCTCGTCCAGTTCGACCTCGCCGATCTCGCCCGCGCCGATCAGCTCCGCGGTCGCCTGGGCGATGCGGGTGATCTGATCGCGGGTCTCGGCCGGTTTCGCCGACCCGTCGATACCGAGGATCCGGCGCGGCTTCCCGGAAAGCGCGGCCCCGGCGACCATCCCCGCCTGCGTGCTGCCGGTCACCGAGCAGACGATCACGGTGTCGAAGAAGACGCCGAGTTCCGCCTCCTGCGCTTCGAGTTCGACCATCCAGTTCGCGAAGCCGAGCCCGCCGAGACGGTGGTCCGAGCCGCCCGCCGGGATCGCGTACGGCTTCCCACCGTCGGCTTCGATCTCCTTGACGGCGTTCTCCCAGCTCTCCTTGAAGCCGACGCCGAACCCGGCCTCGACCATCCGGATGTCCGCGCCGAGGATGCGCGAAAGCTGGATGTTGCCGACCTTGTCGTACATCGGGTCGTTCCAGTCGACCCAGCTCTCCTGCACCAGCACGGCCTTGAGCCCGGCCCGCGCGGCGGCCGCGGCGACCTGGCGGGTGTGGTTCGACTGCACACCGCCGATCGAGATCAGCGTGTCGGCGCCCGAGGCGAGCGCGTCGGCGACCAGGTATTCGAGCTTCCGGGTCTTGTTGCCGCCGAACGCGATCCCGGAGTTGACGTCCTCGCGTTTCGCCCAGACCTTCGCGCCGCCGAGATGAGCGGTGAGCCGCTCCAGCGGATGAACGGGGGAGGGGCCGAACAGCAACGGGTAGCGGGGGAAATCGGCGAGGGTCATGGCGTCTCCAGGAGGTCTTCGAGTTCGGTCCAGATCGTGGCGGTGATGGCACAGGCCGCGTCGACGTCGCCCGCTTCGATGGCGTCGGCCAGTTCCGTGTGGCGCTGGACCGACCGGTGGGCGGGCAGGGAGCCGAAGCGGGCGTATTCGAGACGTCGCAGCAGGGGCGTGTAGCGGGCAAGCGTCGCGGCGATCGCCCGGTTGCGCGCGGCGGCCACCGGGACGTCGTGGAGTTCGTCGTCGGCGGCGATCGCGGCCGCGATGTCCCCGGCGGCGATCGCGCCGGCGAACCGGGCGTTGGCCGCGCGCATCGCGGCGACCTCGGCCGGGCCCATCCGCGGGGCACCCGCCCGGACGGCGACCTCGTGCAGCGCGCGCACGAGCTGCAGGGCGTCACGGACGTCGTCGGGAACGAACCCCGCGACGCGCGTGTAGCTCTGCGGCTTCGACTCGACGAGACCGTCCTCGACCAGTCGCAGCAGCGCTTGGCGCACCGGCGCCCTGGACAGCCCCAGCTGGTCGGCGAGATCGCCGTCGCGCAGGTTCGTCCCCGGCGGCAACGTCCCGTCGATGATCGCCCGCCGGATGCTCTCGTAGGCCTCGTCCCTTAGGAGGGACCTCGAAACCTTCGCTAACCCACTCACATCTGAAATGTTAGTCGACGCCGGAGCGGAAGTACATGAAGGCCCCCTTCCTGTGCCCAGGCGCAAGGAAGGGGGCCTTCATGTACTTCGGAGGGCTAGTAGACCGGCCCCGTGTACTTCTCGCCCGGCCCCTGGCCCGGCGCGTCCGGCACGGCCGAAGCCTCGCGGAACGCCTTCTGCAGCGACTGGAGGCCGTCGCGCAACGGGCCCGCGTGCAGGCCGAGGTACTCTGCCGACGCGGTGACCAGCCCGGCGAGGGCGGTGATCAGGCGGCGGGCCTCGTCGAGGTCGCGGTGCGGTGAGCTGGCCGGGTCCTCGTCCGCGAGGCCGAGGCGTTCGGCGCCGGCGGAGAGCAGCATGACGGCCGCCCTGCTGATCACCTCGACGCTCGGGATGTCCTCCAGGTCGCGGACGTCCGGGGAATACGGGGGCTGCTGAACGGGTTCATCTGACACGTCTGGTACCCTTCCACGAGCGACCAGCCCCCGAGCGATCGGGGGCGGCAAGTGGAGCCCCGCTCCCACCCGCGTCACTGCCGCAACACCAGGTGTCCGGGTCCGGTCTCGCCAAGACGATTTCGGGCGTCGAGGCGGTGTGTTCGGTTCTGGAGATCGAACACGATCGGAAAGAGTGGGCCCCGCGTACCGCACGGTACCGGGGCCTTAGGTATGTGGGCACCAGGTCGAAACGGTAGAAGAATTTACCTCGAACCAGGGAGGCCCCATCAGCTCCGAGACACGCATCAACGACCGAATCCGGGTACCGGAGGTCCGCCTCGTCGGGCCGGCCGGTGAACAGGTCGGCATCGTCCGGATCGAAGATGCGCTGCGGCTGGCACAGGAGAACGATCTCGATCTCGTCGAGGTCGCCCCGCAGGCACGCCCGCCCGTATGCAAGCTCATGGACTTCGGCAAGTTCAAGTACGAGAGCGCGCAGAAGGCCCGCGAGTCCCGCCGCAACCAGCAGCTCACCGTCATCAAAGAGCAGAAGCTGCGGCCGAAGATCGACCAGCACGACTACGAGACCAAGAAGGGTCACGTGTCGCGCTTCCTTGCGGCAGGCAACAAGGTCAAGGTCACGATCATGTTCCGCGGTCGCGAGCAGTCCCGGCCGGAACTCGGGTTCCGCCTGCTGCAGAAGCTCGCCGACGAGGTGACCGAGCTCGGTTTCGTCGAGTCGTCGCCGAAGCAGGACGGTCGCAACATGATCATGGTGTTGGCCCCGCACAAGAACGTGAAGCCGCAGAAGGCCGCGAAGGCAGCCAAGGACGAGTCGTCCGAGCCGCCCGCCGACGCGTAGCGCCGACCAGCACATGTCAGCGGCACACCGGGAACTGCCGGTGTGCCGCCGCACGGAAGAGGACAACGTAATGCCGAAGATGAAGACGCACAGCGGGACGTCCAAGCGTGTCCGCGTCACGGGTTCGGGCAAGCTGCGCCGCCAGAAGGCCGGCCGCCGCCACCTGATGGAGAAGAAGTCCAACAGGCTCACCCGCCGCCTCGAAGGCACGACCGAGATCGCCAAGAACGACGTCGGCCGCGTCAAGCGCCTTCTCGGCCGCTGACACCCCGCACTTTGTAAACGCCGGGCGCGCCAGCGCGCCCCCAGATCGACAGGATGGACCCAGTGGCACGCGTCAAGAGGGCTGTCAACGCCCAGAAGAAGCGTCGCGCGACTCTCGAGCTCGCCAGCGGCTACCGCGGCCAGCGTTCGCGGCTGTACCGCAAGGCGAAGGAGCAGACGCTTCACTCGCTGAACTACGCCTACCGGGACCGTCGTGCCCGCAAGGGTGACTTCCGCCAGCTGTGGATCACCCGCATCAACGCGGCGGCCCGCGCCAACGGCGTGACCTACAACCGGTTCATCCAGGGCCTCAAGGCCGCGGGTGTCGAGGTCGACCGCAAGATCCTCGCGGACCTCGCGGTCAACGACGCCGCCGCCTTCACCGCGCTGGCCGAGCTGGCCAAGGCGAACGTGAACACCGAAGAGAAGAAGTCGGCCTGACCGGCGACAGCGCTCTTCCACGACCCGGGGCGGCTCCGTTCACCGAACGGACGCCCCGGGTCGTTGCTGCGCGCAAGCTCACCCGCCGGGCCGAGCGTGAGAAGACCGGCCGGTTCCTTGCCGAGGGCGCGAACGCGGTCGAAGCCGCGCTCGACCACGGCGGCAAGGTCTACGAGCTGTTCGTGACCGAACGCGCCGCCGCGCAGCACGAACGTCTGCTCGCCGCCGCGCGCGAGGCGGGCGTCCCCGTCTCGCCGATCACCGATCGTGCCGCCGACGGGTTGTCCGAGACCGTGACGCCGCAAGGCATCGTCGCGGTCTGCGCGCTCGTCGACCGTCCACAAGAGACGGTCCTGAAGCCGGGCGCGAAGCTGGTCGTCGTCCTCGTCGACGTCGCGGATCCCGGTAACGCGGGCACCGTGATCCGGGTCGCGGACGCCGCCGGCGCCGACGCGGTCGTCCTCGCCGGCGACAGCGTCGACCCGCACAACGGCAAATGCGTCCGCGCGGCCGCCGGCAGCCTGTTCCACCCCGCCATCACCCGGATCCGCGACGTCGACGCGGCCTTGAAGGCCTGCTCCGCCGCCGGACTCCGCACCTTCGGCGCGCACGGCTACGCCGACACCGAGCTCGATCAGGTGACCTTCGACGAGCCCACCGCGTGGGTCTTCGGCAACGAGGCGCACGGACTGCCGCAGGCGGTCCTGGAAACGGTGGATCTCGCGGTCAAGATCCCGATGTACGGCCGGGCGGAGAGCCTGAACCTCGCGACGGCCGCCGCGATCTGCGTGTACACGAATGCGATGGCTTCGCGGGCCGCCACCACGTAGAGTCGCGGGCAGCACGCCGTCGCATCACGACACCAAGGGAGCTCTCATGGAACGCAGTGTTCGTTCCAGCACCTTGTTTACGGCGTAGAGCGCGTTTTTCGCACGTCCGAGTGACGGTGTGCCCAGCCCGAGGGTGATCGGGGGCCGCCGTCCGCTGTCCCATAGAATTCAGCAGCTGCTAAACCCATGTGTGCGCTCGCGTGCACCGGACCAGTCCCAGCGGACGCCGAGGAGTTATGTCCGAAGCCAACGACAAGCAGGACCCCCAGGCGGGAACGCTCGCGCCGGAAACGTTGACGGCCGCCGTCAAACAGGCCGAGACCGATTTCGCGGCCGCGGCGGATCTCGACGCGCTGGCCGCGGTCAAACCCGCCCACCTCGGGGACCAGTCTCCGCTGCTGCTCGCCCGCCGCGAGATCGGTGCGCTGCCGAAGCAGGAGAAGGCCGAGGCCGGCAAGCGGGTCAACGAAGCGCGCCAGGGCATCCAGGCCGCCTTCGACGCGCGCCGAGCCGTCCTCCAAGCCGAACGTGACGAGAAGGTGCTCCGCGAGGAGGCCGTCGACGTCACGCTCCCTTGGGACCGCGTGCCCCGTGGCGCCCGGCACCCGATCGCGACGCTGTCGGATCGGATCGCCGACGCTTTCGTCGCGATGGGCTACGAAATCGCCGAAGGCCCGGAACTCGAAGCCGAGTGGTTCAACTTCGACGCGCTGAACTTCGGCAAGGACCACCCCGCGCGCCAGCTGCAGGACACGTTCTACCTCGGCGAGGAGGACTCCGGCCTGGTGCTGCGGACGCACACCTCGCCGGTGCAGGCCCGCACGCTGCTGCATCGTGACCTGCCCGTGTACGTCGTCTGCCCCGGCCGCACGTACCGGACCGACGAGCTCGACGCCACGCACACCCCGGTGTTCTCGCAGGTCGAAGGACTCGCGGTGGACAAGGGCCTGACGATGGCGCACCTCAAGGGCACCCTCGACGCCTTCGCCCGCGCGATGTTCGGCGGTACCTCGAAGACCCGCCTGCGCCCGCACTTCTTCCCGTTCACCGAGCCGTCGGCCGAGGTCGACGTCTGGTTCGAGGAGAAGAAGGGTGGCCCCGGCTGGGTCGAATGGGGCGGCTGCGGCATGGTCAACCCCAACGTCCTGCGTGCCTGCGGCGTCGACCCCGAGGTCTACTCGGGCTTCGCCTTCGGCATGGGTATCGAGCGCACCCTGCAGTTCCGCAACGGAATCCCGGACATGCGCGACATGGTGGAGGGCGACATCAGGTTCACCCTGCCCTTCGGAACGGAGGCCTGAGTGAAGGTCCCAGCCAGCTGGCTGACCGAACACCTCGACGTCGACGAGGAGGTCACGGCCCAGGATCTGGCCGACGCCTTCGTGCGCATCGGCATCGAGGTCGACGACGTCCGGAAACTCGAACCGGTCACCGGCCCGCTCGTGGTCGGCCGTGTCGCCGAGATCGAGGAGCTCACCGAGTTCAAGAAGCCGGTCCGGTTCTGCCGGGTCGACGTCGGCGAATCCGAGAACGACACCGCCGAAGACTCAGTCAAGCCCGACGAGAACCTCGACGATGACGAGGACGACGACGAAGGTCCTTACGAGGACGAGGGCCCCACGGGGATCAAGACCCGCGGGATCATCTGCGGTGCCACGAACTTCGCCGAGGGCGACCTGGTCGTCGTCGCGCTGCCCGGCACCGTGCTGCCCGGCGGTTTCGAAATCGGTTCGCGCAAGACCTACGGCCGCCTCAGCGACGGCATGATCTGCTCCGCGAGCGAACTCGGCATCGGTGACGACCACTCCGGCATCCTGGTGCTGCCGCCGAGCACGGCGAGCCCCGGCGAGGACGCGAACAAGCTGCTCGGCCTCGAAGACACCGTCCTCGAGGTCACGCCGACCCCGGACCGCGGGTACACGCTGTCGGTCCGCGGGCTGGCCCGCGAGCTGTCCAACGCGCTCGACGTCCCGTTCGGCGACCCGGCGTCCATCGAGGTCCCCGAGGCCGAGAGCGACGTCTGGCCGGTGCACCTCGAAGACACCGAGGGCTGCAAGCGGTTCGTGCTGCGCCGGGTCAAGAACCTCGACGCCACCGCGCCGACGCCGTGGTGGATGCGCCGCCGCCTGATGCTGGCGGGTATCCGCTCGATCTCGCTCGCGGTCGACGTGACCAACTACGTCATGCTCGAACTCGGGCATCCGCTGCACGCCTTCGCGACCGGTTCGGTCAAGGGCGATCTGGTGGTGCGCAAGGCGAAGCCGGGCGAGAAACTGACCACTTTGGACGATGTCGAGCGCACGCTCGACGCGGACGACGTGGTGATCGCCGACGACAGCGGCGTCATCTCGCTGGCGGGCACGATGGGTGGCGCGTCGACCGAGATCACGCCGGAGAGCACCGACGTGCTGCTCGAAGCGGCGCACTGGGATCCGTCGTCGATCAGCCGGACGGCCCGCCGTCACAAGCTGTTCTCCGAGGCGGCCAAGCGGTTCGAGCGCTACACCGACCCGCAGCTGTGCGCGGTGGCCGTCGAACTCGCGGCACGCCTCCTGCGTCAGTACGGCGAGGGTTCGATCCTGCCCGGCCGCACCGACGAGGGCGGCGTCGAGCCGAACGCGCCGGTGACCATGCCGATCAGCCTGCCCGACCAGGTGGCCGGGGTGCGCTACGAGCGCGGTGTCACGGTCAAGCGGCTCTCGCAGATCGGCTGCAAGGTCAACGTGGGCACGGCCGAGGACGGCACCGCGCTGGTGACCGCCGTGCCGCCGAGCTGGCGCGGTGACCTGGTGCAGCCCGCCGACCTGGTCGAGGAGGTGCTCCGGCTGGAGGGATACGACAGCATCCCGTCGGTGCTCCCCGAAGCCCCGGCCGGCCGCGGTCTCACCGACACGCAGCGCCGCCGTCGTTCGGTCGCGCGTGCGCTGGCGGAGAACGGCTACGTCGAGGTGCTGCCCTTCCCGTTCATCTCGGACTCGGTCTGGGACGCGTTCGGGCTGCCCGAGGACGACGTCCGCCGCAGCACCGTGAAGGTCCGCAATCCGCTGGAGGCGGACAAGGACCGGATGGCGAGCACCTTGCTGCCGGGGCTGCTGGATACCTTGCAGCGCAACATTTCCCGTGGTTTCAAGGATGTCTCGCTGTTCCACATCGGACAGGTCGTGCTGCCCGGGCCGAACCCCATCCCGATGCCTTCGCTCGGGGTGGACCGGCGTCCGACCGACGAGGAGCTCGCGGTGCTGGAGGCGGCGGTTCCGCCGCAGCCGCTGCACGTAGCCGTCGTGCTCGCGGGCCAGCGCGCCCGGGCCGGCTGGTGGGGTGCGGGCGAGCAGGCGAACTGGGCCGACGCGGTGCAGGCCGCCCGGCTGGTGGCGCAGGCCGCCGGTGTCGAGCTGACCACGGCCGCGGCGGATCAGCCGCCGTGGCACCCCGGCCGCTGCGCGCAGCTGCGGGTGGGGCAGTGGCCCGTCGGTTACGCCGGTGAGCTGCACCCCAAGGTCGTCGAGGCGCTCGGGTTGCCGCCGCGCACCGTCGCGATGGAGCTCGACCTGGACGCGATCCCGATCCCGGACGGCCGTCCGGCGCCGCGGATCTCGGCGTACCCGCCGGTGCTGCTCGACGTCGCCCTCGTCGCCGAGGCGAGCGTCCCGTCGGCCGACCTGGCCGATGCGCTGCGCGAAGGCGCGGGCGAACTGCTCGAGGACATCACGCTGTTCGACTCGTACCAGGGTGAGCAGCTGGGCGAGGGCAAGCGCTCGGTGGCGTACAAGCTGCGCTTCCGCGCCGCGGATCGCACGCTGACCGTCGACGAGGCCACCAAGGCCCGTGACGCCGCCGTCGCGGTCGCGGGTGAACGCTTCGGTGCGAGCCTGCGCGCCTGACCCTGTAGTCCCGTGAAGGCCCCCTTCCCTCAGCTCAGCCGAGGGAAGGGGGCCTTCACGCGCTACGGATGTGGCAAAGTGAGGACTTGTGTCACGTCCAGACGGTCGGTCCAGTATCCAAGACATCGCCCGCGCCCGGCTGAGCGACGGTTTCGTCGGCAGGGTCGGGGAACGCGAGGACTTCCGGGTCAATCTGGGGCTGCCGGGGGATGACCGGCGCCGCCGGTATCTGTTCGCGGTGCACGGTCTCGCGGGGGTGGGCAAATCCTTCCTTCTCGACCAGCTTCGCGGTATCGCCGAGGAAACCCGTGCCGCCGTCGGGTTCGCCGACGACCGGCAGCAGGATCTGCCCGCGACCCTGGTCAAGCTGGCGAAGGATCTCGCGCGCGGCGGCTACGAGATGCGCCGCTTCGAGAAGCGCTACGAGACCTATCTCAAGGCGAGGGAACGGCTGCACAGTGATCCGCAGGCTCCGGCCGCCGGGCGCGAACTGGTGACGAAGACCGTCGTCAAGGCCGGCCTCGGGGTCGCGAAGTCCCTTCCGGGTGGGAGTATCGCCGCCGACGCCATCGACGCGGACGCGACGGCCAAACAGCTGGAGCAACTCCAGGTCTACCTCGCCGCGAAATTCAAGCGGAAGGCCGATGTCCAGCTTCTCCTGGAGCCGGCCGGGGAGCTCACCAAACCGTTCATCGAGGATCTGTGGCGTATTCCGGAGAACAAGCAGATCGCGCTGTTCTTCGACACCTTCGAGCGCACCGCACCCGTGCTGGAGACGTGGTTGCTCGACCTGTTCTCCGGGCTGTACGGCGATCTGCCGCAGAACCTGGTGCTCACCGTCGCCGGTCAGTTCCCGCTGGACGAGGCGAAATGGAACCGGCACGCGCCGCTGGTGCGCGAAATCGAACTCCGGCCGTTCACCGAGCCGGAGGCACGCCGCCTGCTCGCCGAGCACGGGATCACCGACGAAAAGGTCGTCGAGATCGTGCTGCGGCTGACGGACGGCCTGCCCGTCCTGGTCGCCATGCTGGCTCGCGGGAACCCCGCCGAGGCGGATGCCGTCGGTGACCCGAGCGACGACGCGGTCAAACGCTTCCTGCACTGGGTTCCCGAAAAGGCCAGGAAGGACATCGCGGCCACGGCGTCGCTGCCCCGCTTCCTGGACGAAGACGTCATCGGTGTGCTGACCGGGAAGGAGAGCGCGGGCGAGATCTTCCGCTGGCTGCGGGAACTGCCGTTCGTCGGGCGCCGTGAGCTCCCGGTGCGCTATCACCCGGTGGTCCGCGGCCCGATGGTGCGCATGGAACGCGGTCGTTCGCCCGCCGAATTCGCCGAACGCCACCTTCGGCTCAGCGAGTACTACGAAGGCCGCTGTGCCGAACTCGGCCTGAGCCACCACCGCGACGCGTGGAGCGACGAGCGCTGGCAGAAGAGGAAGCTCGAACAGACCTACCACCGGCTCTGTGGCGCCCCGGCCGAAGCCCTGCCGGACGCGCTGCTCGGCGCGGCCGAGATGATCACCAGCGGCACCGCCCCCGCACGCACTTGGGCGCGCATGATGGAGCAGGCGGGTGCCGACGCGGACGCGCCCTCGGTACTGGGCTGGGGCCAACGGCTGACCGCCGCCGTCGGTGATGGCGAGATAGCGGTGCTCGACGCGCTCGCCGGCGCCGGCGAACTCGACGCGGCCCGGCTCTCCACGGTGATCCGGCGCCGTGCGTGGGCCTACGAAGGGCAAGATGACGTCGCCGCGGCGAAGCGGGACTTCGACCGGGCTCTCGATCTGAACCCCGCCGATCCTTACCCGTGGAGCGATCGGGGCAACCTGTTCCGCAACGAGGGTGACTGGGAACGGGCGCTGTCGGATCTGAACCGGGCGATCGAGCTCGACCCCACCTACGCCTATTCGTGGCGCGGACGTGGTTCCGCCCGTGCCGAACTCGGCGACCTCGACGGCGCGATGGCGGATCTCGACGAGGCCGTCCGTCTCCAGCCCGACCACAGGTGGGCCTACTCGATCCGGAGCGAGGTGCACTTCAAACGCGGCGATATCCGGAAGGCGATCGACGAGATAGACATCGCGATCCGGCTCGACCCCGACTACGCCTGGGCCGTTCACTACCGGGCCACGCTGTTCGCCGAGCTGGGAGACGACGACGAAGCGCTCGCCGGACACCGCGCGGCCGCCGCCCTCCGCCCCAAAGACGTCTACTACCTGACCGAGCTGGCGTTGTTCCTGGAGCGGACGGAAGACGGGGACGCCGCGTCGGCGGCCTTCGACGCGATCGTCGCGGCGGACCCCGGCAGCGCCAGGGCCCACGCGATCCGGGCCGCGTTCCACCACCGCGCTGAGCGGTACCGGCTCGCCGTCGACGGTTTCACCGCCGCGCTGCGGCTCGACCCGGACTACGAGTGGGCGTACTACATGCGCGGTCAGGCGCACCACAATCTGGACGAGCACCGCACGGCACTCGCCGACTTCGAACGGGCCATCGAGCTGGCCCCCGACGACGCCGAGAACCATCTCCAGCGTGGGGTGATGCTCAGCAGGCTCAAAGAGAACGGTGCCGCGGTGAACTCCTTGAGCCGCGCGATCGAACTCGACCCCGGCAACGAGTGGGCACACACCTGGCGTGCGCTGGCCCATCAGCGCTCCGGCGATTCTCCGGCGGCCCTCGCCGACATCGACGTCGCCGTGTCGGCGAATCCGGAGATGGCCTTCTTCCACACCACCCGCGGTGACATCCTCGGCGACCTCGACCGGCATGACGAAGCCCGGGCAGCACTGGACGAAGGAGCGCGGCTGGGACAGGACGGCGGGTACGCCTTGTACCGGCGCGCCCGGCACCGCCTTCTTTTCGGTGATCAGGAAGGCGCGTTGTCCGATGCGGAAAGCGCGCTGGAAGCAGGGCATGACGAGAGCGCCCGCGCCCTCCGCGCGGAGATCCGCCGCCGGGCCGGTGAGTACGAGGAGGCCATCCGGGAGCTGCGCGAACTGGTCGCCACGGATCCGGAGGACACCGAATACCGCGAGAGCCTCGGGGAGGCCCTGCTGTTCGCGGGGGAGACCGACGAGGCAGAGACGCTTCTGGCCCCACTCGCACCGGAATTCGGCTGGGCGCACAACCTCCTCACGCTCGTCTGGCTGAAGACCGGGCAAACGGAGAAAGCCCACCGAGCGCTGAACGAAGGCCTCGACAAGGCCAACGCCCGGATCGCGACCGGCGCCTTCGACTGGGACGTCCAGCTCCAGCCGCTGTTCTACCTCCTCGTGCTCGGGCGCGAGGAAGAAATGACCCGTGACCTCAAGGCCCTTCTCGAGAAGGGCGCGCCACAGGAAACGCGCTTGGAGCTGCTTCACGATCTCAAGGCGCTACGAGTGCTGATGCCCGAACTCGGCGGAGTGATCGAGGATCTCATCGCCCTCATCCCCAGGCCGGTGCTCAACCTCCCAGGTGCTTGAGCGCCTCCCTTCTGGACAAAGTGGACAGTGCGGGATGCGCGGTGACGAAGGCACGCACCCAGTCCGGCTCGGTCTTCGCGTACTCGCGCAGGGCCCAGCCGATCCCTTTGCGCAGGAAGAAGTCCTTGTCGTCGATGTTGGCTTCGACGGCACGGGTGAGCAGGTCGGTGTCCGTTCCGCCCTTGGCGCCGATCTGGCAGATGACCGAGGTGCGGCGACGCCACCTGTCCTCGTCGTATGCCCAGGTCAGCATCAGCGTGGTCATCGTCTCCGGCTCCGCCCGCAGGATCGGGCCGACCCGGCGGATCGCGACTTCGTCCACGTAGTCCCACCAGGCGCCCGTCACGATCATCTCCTCGTAGAGGCCGAGCAGATCGCCGTCCTGCCAGCGGGCGTAGGCACGATGGCCGGACAGGGCGATCGCCGCATAGCGCTCCTCGCGGAATTCCGCTTCGCGCCACAAGGTGAGAACTGCCGTCGAGAAACTCACTCGATCGGGTAGCGGATGCTCGGCGTAAACCCGCTTCAGCAGGGCCGCCCGAGGCGGGGACGCCACACCGAGGAACGACATCTCCGACTTCATGTACGCCCGCATCGACGGAGCCTTTTCCGGATCGGCCAGCCCGGCCAAACCGTTGCGAACCGCCGAAACCAGGCTTTTCACCTCGTCCACGCGTTCTCCTTTCCCCAGTGGGCGCCGCGAGCGTACGACAGGGGACCGACAAGACTGATATGCCCGGATCGAGGATCGGATACCGACTAAAGAGGGATGGCGGTCAACGTGTCGGTCAGCGAGATTGAAGCCGGTTCTCGGTAGCTTCGGCCCGACCGGGTCGAACGCGGACGAAAAGGAACACAGTGAAGAAATTCGTTGCCGCCCTGGCGGTCGCGGGGATCGGCGTCGGCACCATGGCGCTCGCTCCCTCCGCCACGGCCGCCTCGGCGTCGGACTTCGATCCGAAGCCCATCTCCTGGGGAGCCTGTACTCGCCCGAGCCTGGTCAAGGCCGGCGCGGAATGCGGTTTCCTCGAGGTCCCGTTGGATTACGCGAAACCCGGCGGCGAGAAGATCTCGATCGCCGTCTCGCGCGTGAAGCACAAGGCCGCCAAGTCGCAGGGTGTCATGCTGGTCAACCCGGGCGGGCCCGGCGGTTCCGGCCTCGGCCTCTCGACCCTCGGCAGGGCGGTCCCGAAGAAGGCGGGTGAGGAGTACGACTGGATCGGCTTCGACCCGCGCGGCGTTGGGGAGAGCAAGCCGTCCCTGACCTGCGACGGGAACTACGCCTCCTACAACCGCCCGCAGTACGTGCCGACCACGCGCGCCATCGAGACGGCGTGGCGTGAGAAGGCGAAGGGCTACGCGAAGGCGTGCGCCAAGAACGGCGCGATCCTCGACCACATCAAGACCATCGATGTGGCGAAGGACGTCGACAGCCTGCGCAAGGCGCTGGGCGAGAAGCAGATCAACTACTACGGCTTCTCCTACGGCACCTACCTCGGGCAGGTCTACAGCACGCTGTTCCCGCAGAACGTGCGGCGGATGGTGTTCGACGGCACCGTCGACCCCCGCGACGTCTGGTACAAGGCGAACCTGAACCAGGACGTCGCCTTCGACAAGAACATCAAGATCTACTTCGGCTGGCTCGCGAAGTACGACGACGTCTACCACCTCGGCAAGACCGCGGTTGCGGTCGAGAAGCTGTGGTACGCCGAGCAGAAGAAGCTGTACGACAAGCCCGCGGGCGGCGTCATCGGCGGCTCCGAGTGGACGGACATCTTCCTGCAGGCCGGCTACTACGTGTTCGGCTGGGAAGACATGGCGAATGCCTTCTCCGGCTGGGTGCACAAGGGTGACTGGCAGACCTTGAAGGGCCTGTACGACGACTCCAACCCGCCGGGCCAGGACAACGGTTACGCGGTGTACGCGGCCGTGCAGTGCACCGACGTGGCGTGGCCGCAGAGCTGGCCCCGCTGGAAGTTCGACAACTGGGTCACGCACTTCCGGGCGCCGTTCGAGACGTGGGGCAACGCGTGGTTCAACGCGCCGTGCCTCGACTGGCCGGCCAAACCGGGCAAGCCGGTGGAGATCGACGGGAGCAAGGTCCCCGGCATCCTGCTGGTCAACGAGGAGAACGACGCCGCGACGCCGTACCCCGGCAGCCTCGAGGTCCGCAAGCGCTACCCGAACTCCAGCCTGATCAGCGCTCCGGGCGGCACGACGCACTCGGGTTCGTTGTCCGGTGTGTCCTGTGTGGACGACAAGATCGCGGACTACCTGCTGACCGGGAAGCTGCCGGTGCGCAAGCCGGGCAACGGTTCGGACGTGCAGTGCTCGCCGGTCCCGGCGCCGGTTCCCGCCGGTGCTTCGGCGGCCGCCAAGTCCGATGTGCCTTCGTCGGTCACCGAGGTGAAGAAGGAGGCGCTGGCTCAGGCGCTGCCTTTCTGAGCCTTTTCGCCGCGGAAACGCCCCGGTCCGGGTTTTCGGACCGGGGCGTTCTTCTTGTGGCCGGACCGCCGCGCCGGATGTTGCGAAAGCCACTTTCGCAACCTTCGACGTTGCGAAAGTGGCTTTCGCAACGTGCGGCGGCGGTGGTCGTGGGTGGTTGGCCCGACCTGTCGAGGGCGTGTCGCGAAAGCCACTTTCGCGACCTCAGATGTCCCGAAAGTGGCTTTCGCGGCATGGCCGTCGAGGTTTGGTTCGTCAGCCCCTCAGCAGTGGCTCGTGATCCGCATGCTGTGGATGCGGTCGAAGAACCCGGCGTCGAACGACCCCTCGGCGAACCACCAGTGCCACACGTTCTTGACGGTGCCCTTGACGAACTTGGTGTCACCGCCGTGATGGATGGGCCCGAGGACGATACCGTTGCTGTCCAGGGTGTTCACCCACATCAGCCAGGCGTCGTTGCTGTCGCTGCTGACGATCGTCGCTTCGAACGAAGCGCTGCCGTTGCGTCTGAGCGTCCATTTCGCGTTGTCCATCGTGCAGTCGCCCGCCTGGATGCGACCCCAGGTGAACCAGCAGGAATCCGCTCCGGTGCAGGTGGCCTGCACGGTGGTGGACCCCGTCGTCCCGGCCGAGGCGGGCGTGGCGAAGACGGTCCCGATCGTGAGCACGAGCATTGTCACGAAAAGCGACAACCGATTTGCTTTGGTCCTCATGTTTCCTCCCCTTCGTAAGACAACCGATGAGCAAAGCTAACGCGCGGGTGACCGCGGTCAGGATCACTTAGGTGCGGCAACAGGGGTGGCCGATAGTGCGTGACCGGCATCCTCTCGTCCCCGAATGCGGTGAAAGTTCCGGTCATGCACCGAATCCCCTCGCCACGCCGGGAAACTGTCGGGGCCGCCCGTTAGCGTCCCCGGCATGACCATCGTCGAAGAGCACCGGACCGAGATCCGAGTGCAGGACACCGTTTATCGCATCGAGGTCGCCGCCCGTGAGGGTGGCGGCGCGGCCGGGGAAGACCGCTGGGTGACCGTCATGGTCGGCGGAGCCGGACCGCAGGAGGAGCCTGTCGCCGAAGGCAGGCTCGATATCGACGCCGAAGCCGTACCGGCCTTGGCGACCGTCCTTTCGGACACCCTCCTGGCGTTCGCCGGGCGGGGCAACGGCAGGAGTGGCCGCCGAAGATCGGCGGACCGTCCCGCCCATCAGGGCTCGCCGTGGTCCGACGAGCTCGACGCGGAACTGGAAAGCCGTTGGCTGGCCGGGGAAAGTGTCGAGGAGATCGCACGGCGGTTCGAGCGGACACCGGGCGGGATCCGTGCCCGGTTGCCCAGGGTCGGCTGCGACCCGGAGCGCCGGGGTGCGTATCTCCCGATCCCGCCGAGCAGGCGAGAGGTAGGTGAACTCGGCTGAACCAGGGCGGTCGCGAGGGCGGGCAAGCCTTCGCGGCCGCCGTCAGTCCACTGTGGACATCGTTCCGCGCTGAGCCCTGGCCGCCATCTCCCTGAGGTGACCGATCAGTTCCGGTGGTTCGTGCACGGTGAATTCGCAGCCGAGCCCGAGAATCCGGAACGCGAGCCAGTCGAGGGTGTCCGTGCCCGCGTGGAAAACGCAGGTCTCGTCGTCGATCGATTCCAGTTCGCCGGATCCCTCGCCTATCGCGGGGGAGACCTGGCCGATCGGTGCGTGCAGGGTCACGCGTGCGCTGTAGGTGGGAAGGAGGCTGTACATCTTGTCGGTGACATAGGCCGCCACGTCCTTCGCGGGTGGCTGCCTCGGCGTCGCCCGGCCACCGGTCGCCCGCGGTTCCGAGATCCGGTCAGCGCGGAAGATTCGCCAGTCGTCCCGGTCGAGGTCGTAGCCGAGCAGGTACCACCGGCGTCCGGCGGAGACGAGCCGGTGCGGTTCCACGTGCCGCCGCGATTCGGTCCCGTCGCCGGTGCGATAGGCGAACCGGGTCCGTTCGGTGTTGGCGATCGCGCCCGCGAAGACCGTGAGGTGTTCCGGGTCCACGGCGGATCCGGTGCCCGGGATCGGCACGGTCGCGGCGCCCAGCGCGCCGACGCGATACCGCAGCCGCGACGGCAACACCTGCTCGAGTTTGGCCAACGCCCGCACCGAAGACTCCTCGATTCCCGAGATCGCCTGCCCGGCGGCGCTCCGGAGGCCGACCGCGATCGCGACGGCCTCCTCGTCGTCGAGCAGCAGCGGCGGCATCGCCGTGCCGGCGCCCAGCCGGTAGCCGCCTTCGGAACCCCGTGACGCTTCGACGGGGTAACCGAGCTCACGCAAGCGGTCGATATCGCGCCGGATGGTCCGCGGACTGACTTCCAGCCGCTCGGCGAGCTCGCTACCAGGCCACTCGCGAGGGGTTTGCAGGAGTGACAGCAGGCTCAGCAGCCGGGCGGGCGTGTCGGTCATGCGCTCAAGGATGCCGATACCAAGCAGTCACCATCGGAAGTCCGCCGAATACCCCGAAGGCAACCACTGAGTCCCGTATCGGGTGAGCCACACGACTTTGTTTGATTGAACTTGCATGGGAGTGCATAATCATGCGTATGACGGTGAAGATCGCGGTGGCCGGAGCCAGCGGGTACGCGGGTGGCGAACTCCTGCGCCTGCTGCTGACCCATCCCGAAGTCCAGATCGGCGCGCTCACCGCGGCCAGTTCCGCGGGGACGCCGCTCGTCCAGCATCAGCCGCACCTCGCGCCACTGGCGGACCGAGTCCTGCTGGAGACGACCCCGGAGACCCTGGCCGGGCACGACGTCGTCTTCCTCGCCCTGCCGCACGGCCACTCGGGCGCCATCGCCGCGCAGCTGGGCCCGGACGTCCTGGTGATCGACCTCGGCGCGGACC
Organism: Amycolatopsis sp. NPDC000009; assembly: GCF_055563465.1. Classification (NCBI taxonomy): domain Bacteria; kingdom Bacillati; phylum Actinomycetota; class Actinomycetes; order Pseudonocardiales; family Pseudonocardiaceae; genus Amycolatopsis; species Amycolatopsis sp. NPDC000009. The sequence goes on along the minus strand of NZ_JBVHDI010000016.1, from coordinate 11,634 downwards.
ACCGCCTCACGGACGCGGCCGACTGGCAGCGCTGGTACGGCGGCGACCACGCGGGGCAATGGCCGTACGGGCTCCCCGAACTGCCCGGCGCCCGCGAGCGCCTCGCCGGGACCAAACGCATCGCGGTCCCCGGCTGCTTCCCGACCGGCGGTTCGATCGCCCTCGCCCCGGCGCTGGCCGCGGGCCTGGTCGAGCCGGAGGTCAACGTCGTGGCCGTCACCGGGACCTCGGGCGCGGGCAAGAGCCTGAAGCCGAACCTCCTCGGTTCCGAGGTGATGGGTTCGGCCACCGCGTACGGCGTCGGCGGGGCCCACCGGCACACTCCCGAGTTCGCGCAGAACCTTTCCGCGGTGTCGGGTGAGCGGGTCAAGGTCTCGTTCACCCCAGTGCTCGCCCCGATGCCGCGCGGGATCCTCACCACCGCGAGCGCTCCGCTGAAGACGGACCTGGACGCCGACGGCGCTCGCGAGGTCTACGAAAAGGCGTACGCCACCGAGCCGTTCGTCCAGCTGCTCCCCGCGGGCCAGTGGCCGTCCTCGGCCTCGGTCGTCGGCTCGAACAACGTCCAGCTGCAGGTCACCGTCGACGCCGACACGCGGCGCCTGATCGTGGTCGCGGCCATCGACAACCTGACCAAGGGCACCGCGGGAGGTGCCGTCCAGTCGATGAACATCGCACTGGGCCTCCCGGAAACCACCGGACTACCGACCGTAGGAGTCGCTCCGTGACCGTCACCCAGCCGAAGGGATTCCGTGCCACGGGCGTCGCCGCCGGGATCAAGGCCGAGGGCAAGCTCGACCTCGCGCTCGTCGTCAACGACGGGCCGCTGCAGGTCGCGGCCGGCGTCTTCACCCGAAACGTGATCAAGGCCGCGCCCGTCCTGTGGTCGCAGGAAGTACTCAAGCAACAGCGGCTCAAGGCCGTCGTCCTCAACTCCGGCGGCGCGAACGCCGCGACCGGCCCCGGCGGTTTCCAGGACACTCACAAGACCGCCGAGAAGGTCGCCGAGCTCCTCGAAGCGGGCGCGATCGAGGTCGCGGTCTGCTCGACCGGCCTGATCGGCGAACGGCTGCCGATGGACGCGCTGCTTTCCGGCGTGGACACCGCCTTCGGGAGCCTCGGCACTGGTGCCGAGGCAGACCTCGCCGCGGCCACCGCGATCATGACCACCGACACCAAGCCGAAGCAGGCGGTCGCGAAGCACGACAGCGGCTGGAGTGTCGGCGGGTTCGCCAAGGGCGCCGGCATGCTCGCCCCGAACCTCGCGACGATGTTGTCGGTCCTCACCACCGACGCGGTCGTCACGCCCGAAGTCCTGGACAAGGCCCTGCGCGCCGCCACCGGCGTGACCTTCGACCGGCTCGACGTCGACGGCGGTACGTCCACCAACGACACGGTGCTCGTCCTCGCGTCCGGCGCCAGCGGCGTCGAACCGACCGAGGCCGAACTGACCAAGCTCCTCACCGCCGTCAGTCTCGACCTCGTCCTGCAACTGCGGGCGGACTCCGAAGGCGCGACCAAGTACGTCGACGTCACGGTCACCGGCGCGGCGAGCGAGGCGGACGCCATCGCCGTCGGCCGGACGATCGCCGAGGACAACCTGGTCAAGACCGCGCTGTTCGGTTCGGACCCGAACTGGGGCCGCATCGCCATGGCGCTGGGCCGGGTGCCCGCGAAGATCGACCCGGAGAAGGTCGCCATCGCGATCAACGGCGTCACCCTCTTCGCCAACGGCACCACCGCGGCGGACCGCTCCGAGGCGGATCTCTCCGGGCGGGACATCCAGATCGTCGTCGACCTCGGACTCGGCGAAGGCGGGGCGACGATCTACACGACCGACCTCTCGCACGCGTACGTCGAAGAGAACAGCGCGTACTCGTCATGAGCCCTTCCGAATCCACCGTCCCCGCGGACGAGCGGCTCGCCACCGCCGCCGAGAAGGCGTCGATTCTCATCGAGGCGCTGCCCTGGCTGCAGCGTTTCCACGGCGCCACCGTCGTGGTCAAGTACGGCGGCAACGCCATGATCGACGAGAGCCTCAAACAGGCCTTCGCCGAGGACATGGTCTTCCTGCGCATGGCCGGGCTGCGGCCGGTGGTGGTGCACGGCGGTGGCCCGCAGATCACCGCGATGCTCAACCGGCTCGGCGTGGAAGGCGAGTTCAAGGGCGGCCTGCGTGTCACCACACCCGAGACGATGGACATCGTCCGCATGGTGCTGACCGGTCAGGTCAGCCGTGAACTGGTCGGCCTGATCAACGCGCACGGCCCGTACGCGGTCGGCATCTCCGGCGAGGACGCGCGGCTGTTCACCGCCGAGCGCAAACAGGCCACTGTGGACGGTGTGCCGGTCGACATCGGGCTCGTCGGCGAGGTCTCCGAGGTCAACCCGGACGCGGTGCTCGACATCGTCAACGCCGGCCGGATCCCGGTCGTGTCCACCGTGGCCCCGGACGTCGACGGCGTCGTGCACAACATCAACGCCGACACCGCCGCCGGTGCGCTGGCTGCGGCGCTCGGCGCGGAGAAACTCGTCGTGCTCACCGACGTCGAGGGCCTGTACGCCAACTGGCCGGACCGCGGTTCGCTGGTCGACCGGATCCGCGTGGACCGTCTCGAAACCCTGCTGCCCGGCCTCGCCAGCGGCATGATCCCGAAGATGGAGGCCTGCGTGCGCGCCATCCGCGGCGGCGTCCGCCGGGCGCACGTGATCGACGGCCGCATCGCCCATTCGGTATTGCTGGAGGTCTTCACCTCCCGCGGTATCGGTACCATGGTCTTCCCCGAAACGGAGCTCCCGTGACCACGTACCAGTCCAATGTAGACGGCCAGGAGCACTGGAAGTCGTCCCTCATGGACAACTACGGCACCCCGGCGCTGACCCTGGTCCGCGGTGAAGGCGCGAAGATCTGGGACGCAGACGGCAAACCGTACGTCGACCTGCTGGGCGGCATCGCGGTGAACGCGCTCGGCCACGCGCACCCCGCCGTGGTCGCCGCCGTCACCGAGCAGGTCGCGAAGCTCGGGCACACCTCGAACCTCTACGTGAACCCCGTCGCCGTAGAACTGGCCGAAACCCTCCTGGACGTCGCTGGTCTGTCCGGCAACGCGAAAGTGCTGTTCGTCAACTCCGGCGCGGAGGCCAACGAAGCCGCGCTGAAGATCAGCAGGCTGACCGGCCGGACCAAGATCGTCGCCTGCGAAGGGGCGTTCCACGGGCGCACCATGGGCGCCCTCTCGCTCACCGGTCAGCCGTCGAAGCGAGACGCCTTCGCGCCGCTGGTCCCGGGCGTCACCCACGTTCCCTACGGTGACGTCGCCGCACTTCGCGCCGCGGTGGACAACGAAACCGCGGCGGTGTTCCTCGAGCCGATCCTCGGTGAGGCAGGTGTCGTCCCGGCGCCGGACGGCTATCTCCAGGCCGCCCGGGAGATCACCAAGGCGACCGGCACCCTGCTGGTCCTCGACGAGGTGCAGACCGGCATCGGCCGCACCGGCGCGTGGTTCGCCTTCCAGCACACCGGCATCGTCCCGGACGTCATCACGCTGGCCAAGGGTCTCGGTGGCGGGCTGCCGATCGGCGCGGTCATCGGCATCGGCGAGGCGGGGGAGCTGATGAAGCCGGGCCAGCACGGCACCACCTTCGGCGGCAACCCGGTCTGCTGCGCCGCCGGGCTCGCCGTGCTCAAGACCATCGCCAAGGACAACCTGAACGACCACGTCTCCGCGCTGGGCAAGGACATCGCTTCCCGGGTGGAGGAGCTCGGTCACCCGCTGGTGTCCGGGGTCCGCGGTGCGGGGCTGCTGCTCGGCATCGCGTTGCGAGAACCGGTCTCGGCGACAGTCGCCAAGGCCGCGCAGGACGCGGGCTACCTGGTCAACCCGATCGCACCCGACACCATCCGGCTGGCACCGCCACTGATCCTGAGCGCCGAAGAGGCCACGGGATTCCTCGAAGCCCTTCCCGGGGCGCTCGATTCCACCACCACCTAGGACAGAGACGAAACGCATGCTCCGCAACTTCCTCCGTGACGACGATCTCAGCCCCGCCGAACAGGCCGAGATCCTGGACCTCGCCGACCAGCTGAAAGCCGAGCCGCTGAGCTCCCGCGCGCTGGAGGGCAAGTCCGTAGCGGCGATCTTCGAGAAGAACTCCACCCGGACCCGGTTCTCCTTCGAGGTGGGCATCGCCCAGCTCGGCGGGAACCCGGTCATCGTCGACGGCCGCTCCATGCAGCTCGGCCGTGAAGAGACCATCGAAGACACCTCACGGGTGCTTTCGCGGTATCTGGACGCGATCGTCTGGCGGACCTTCGCCCAGAAGCGCATCGACGCGATGGCGTCGGCGGCGAGCATCCCGGTGATCAACGCGCTCACCGACGAGTTCCACCCGTGCCAGGTGCTCACCGACCTGATGACCATCCGCGAGCGCAAGGGCAAGCTCGCCGGGCTCACCCTGGTGTACCTCGGCGACGGCGCCAACAACATGGCGCATTCGCTGCTGCTGGGCGGGACGACGGCCGGGATGCACGTCCGCGTCGTCTCGCCGGAGGGCTTCCAGCCGGATCAGCAGGTCATGCTCGACGCGAAGCACCGGTCGACGGAGACCGGCGGCAGCACCACGGTCTTCACCGATCCGTACGCGGCAGTCGAAGGCGCGGACGTCGTCGTCACCGACACCTGGACCTCCATGGGCCAGGAGAACGACGGTCTCGACCGCGTCGGCCCGTTCCGCGAGCTGCAGGTCAACTCGGCGCTGATGCGTCGCGCCGCGGACGAGGCGATCGTGTTGCACTGCCTGCCCGCGCACCGCGGCTGGGAGATCACCGACGAGGTCATCGACGGCCCGGCGAGCGCGGTCTGGGACGAGGCCGAGAACCGGCTGCACGCGCAAAAGGCGCTGCTGGTGTGGCTGCTTGGCAAGGAGGCATCGTGAGCCACACTGGCGAAGCCTCGCTCGCGCATGCCGACCGGGTGTGGGTGTCCCGCACTGGCACAGAGAAGCGACGATGACCGGCAGCCGAGTCACCCGGCAGGCCCGGATCACCGAACTCGTGTCCACGATGGCCATCCGCAGCCAGACCGAGCTCGCGAAGCTCCTGGCCGCGGAGGGTATCGACGTCACACAGGCGACGCTTTCGCGGGACCTCGACGAACTGGGCGCGGTGAAGCTCCGGGGTGCCGATTCCGGCGCACCGGTGTATGTCATCCCCGAGGACGGCAGTCCGGTGCGCGGGGTGCAAGGCGGCACGTCGCGCCTTTCGCGGTTGCTCGCCGAACTGCTCGTTTCGGCGGACTCGTCGGGCAACCTGACGGTACTGCGCACCCCGCCGGGCGCGGCGCAGTTCCTGGCCAGCGCCATCGACAGGGCGGCGCTGGAGGAGGTCGTCGGTTCCATCGCCGGCGACGACACGGTCGCGGTGATCGCGAGGGAACCGCTGTCCGGCAAAGACCTGGCCGAGCGCTTCATGGCGCTGGCCCGACGGTCGTCCACAGTGGACGGCGGTGAGGAGACCGAAGGTGACGCCTGACGGGTTCGCCTTCCCGGACGACCCGGAGAAGCTGGTCGTCACCTTCGACGAAGGTGTGCCGGTGGCCATCGACGGGGAGACCGTGACACTGCTGGAAGCCTTCCAGCAGCTGAACCTGCGTGTCGGCGCCTTCGGGCTCAAGGGACGCGAGATCTACGAGGGACCGGCCGCGATCGCACTGGTCACCGCGCACGAGGAACTGCAAAAGGTCAGTACCGGGCGGGTGTCCGGCGAGGTGCGGCTGGTCCTGCACCGCGGAAACGCGGTCGTGAACTCCGCGCGCGACGAGCGCGCGCTGTACGACTTCACCACAGGCGCTACCTTCGACCGGTCAGTCGCCTGAAGAGAACCGAAAGAATTCGAGGAGTGTCGTGAGCGGGAATGAGCAGCCGGTGCAGCTGTGGGGTGGCCGGTTCGCCAGCGGGCCGGCGGAGGCGATGGCGGCGCTGAGCGCGTCGACCCATTTCGACTGGCGGCTGGCGCCGTACGACATCGCCGGGTCGCGCGCCCACGCGCGAGTGCTGCGGAAGGCGGGGCTGCTCACCGAAGACGAGCTGACCGGCATGCTCGCCGCGCTGGACACCCTCGCGCAGGACGTCGAGTCGGGCGCGTTCACCCCGACCGTCGCCGACGAGGACGTCCACACCGCGCTCGAACGCGGTCTGCTGGAGCGGGCGGGCACCGAACTCGGTGGCAAGCTGCGGGCCGGCCGTTCGCGCAACGACCAGGTCGCGACGCTGTTCCGGATGTGGCTGCGGGATGCCGCCCGGCGAGTGGTCGCGGGCACCCTCGGCGTCGTCGACGCGCTGGTTTCGCAGGCGAAGCGGCACCCGGACGCGATCCTCCCCGGCCGCACCCACCTGCAGCACGCCCAGCCAGTCCTGCTGGCGCACCACCTGCTCGCACACGGCCAGTCGCTGCTGCGCGACGTCACCCGGCTGCGTGACTGGGACGCTCGCACCGCCGAATCGCCCTACGGCTCCGGCGCGCTCGCGGGGTCCTCGCTCGGCCTCGACCCGGAGGCCGTCGCCGAGGAACTGGGCTTCGACACCAGCGTCGAGAACTCGATCGACGGTACCGCCTCGCGGGACTTCGTCGCCGAGTTCGCCTTCGACGTCGCGATGCTCGCGGTCAACCTGTCCAGGATCGCCGAAGAGGTGATCATCTGGAACACCGCCGAATTCGGCTACGTCACCCTCGACGACGCCTGGGCGACCGGCAGTTCGATCATGCCGCAGAAGAAGAACCCCGACGTCGCCGAGCTGACCCGCGGCAAGGCCGGACGGCTCATCGGCAACCTGACCGGTCTGCTCGCGACGCTCAAGGCGCAGCCGCTCGCGTACAACCGTGACCTGCAGGAGGACAAGGAGCCGGTCTTCGACTCCGTCGAGCAGCTGGAACTGCTGTTCCCGGCGATCGCGGGCATGCTCGAGACGCTGACCTTCCACACCGATCGGCTCGCCGAACTGGCGCCCGCCGGGTTCACCCTCGCCACGGACATCGCCGAATGGCTGGTGCGCCAGGGCGTTCCGTTCCGTGTCGCGCACGAAGCGGCGGGGGAGAGCGTCCGCGTCGCCGAGGCCCGCGGCGTCGGCCTGGACGAACTGACCGACGAGGAGTTCGAGAAGATCAACCCCGCCCTGACGCCCGCGGTGCGCGAGGTGCTGACCGTCGAAGGCTCGGTGAGTTCGCGCAACGCCCGCGGCGGTACCGCTCCGGAGCGGGTCGCCGAACAGCGGGACCGGCTGGTCGCGCGGGTCGCCGAACACCGCGCCTGGTTGAGCTGACCTCTCGCGTGAAGGCCCCCTTCCCTCGGCTCAGCCGAGTGAAGGGGGCCTTCACGCGCTTCAAGATCGCTTCGTGGTCTTCCGGAGCTTCGCCCGCACCGCACGGGTGGCGACCGGGCCGAGCCCTTCGAAGACGTCGACCAGGACGGCAAGCTGCTCCAACGCCGCCAATGCCTGTTCGCTGCCCTCGGGATTGACCGACTCGAACAACGTCAGGCCGAGGAAACCGGCGGAGACCGCGTGGGCGAGCCCCTCGGTCTCCGCGAACTCCAGCACCGGCGAATCGGTCAGCACACGGTCGAGGGTGACCCGGACTTCGCGCACCCAGTTGTCCAGTGCCTGCCGTGTCGCCTCGGCCAGCCGTCCGCCGCCCTGTGCGCCGGCGAGCGCCTGTGCGAGGACCGTCATGTTCCCCTCGGCGCGTTCCTCCGTGTGGATGATCCGGCCCAGATCCAGCAGTTCGCCGAGCGTGGTCACGGCGGCGAACCGATCACGGAAGTGGGCGACGCGGCTTTCGGTCGCCGTCACGCAGGCCTGCGCGATCAGCTCCTCGACACTGCCGAAGTGGTAGAAGATCAGCGCCTGATTGGTACCCGCCGCGGCGGCGACGGTCCTGGCCGAAACGGCGGTGATCCCGCTGGTGCGGATCGTCTCCAGCGCTCCGTCGATCAACCGCTGTTTCGTGCTGGGCCCGTTCATCAGTCCAGGACTTTCTCACGCAGTGGCTTCACCGCGCCGCTCACCCCCGGCCGCAGATCGACGAATCGTGCCTCGAAAGCGCCCCGGTAGCCGAACAGCGGCCCGAACCGCCGGTTCGTCACCCGGATCTCGATGCGGAAGAGCCCACTCTCGTCGTCGAACCACTCGTCGACCTCGGCCACACCGACGACGGATTGTGGCACCACACACCGAAGCGGACCTTCGCTGATACGGAACTGCTCCGACCGGATGTGGAAGCCGCCGTCCGGCCGCACCGTCATGTCGAGATCGACGGCAAGGTGCTGATGTGTCCCCAGATAGTCGACGATCTTCCCGCGATCGGGGCTGTAGATCATCTGCGCGTCGAACCGGCGCCGTCGTTCCGGCAGTTCGAAGGTGCGGACGAACGACACCGTCTCCCTGCCGAGCGAGTCGACGTACGGATAGTTCTCGATGGTGAAGGGGACGTTGCGGCCCCGTTCCGGGAACAGGATGTGCCTCGACGCGCCGAGCCGCAGGAACGGCGTCGCGAACGCGGAGCCGCGCCAGATCTCGTCCATCACGCCGACGCCGATCATCCCGACGCCGTTCTCAGTGCCCAGCGACAGTCGTTCGCGCATCCGCGGATGCAGGGACTCGAAGCCGGCGCCCAGTGCCTTTCGGAAGATCATGCCTGCTCCAGGGTGTCGAGGAGGCGAGGTGCGATGCCGTCCTTGCCCGGCCGCGGACTCCGGCGGCAGCGCCCCGCCGAGGGCGAGAGCAACGGGAGTTCTTCGGGTGGCGCGCCGGTCTCGAGCCACAGGCGGAGCCTGTCGAACGACCACGCCGTCAGCCAGCCGAAGAGCGGCCGGAACAACAGATCGGCGAATCTGCCGGCCACACCCCCTCGAGTGATGTAGTCGAAGCCGGTGACGAACCGGACGCCGCCGTCGACCGGGGTGTAGCGCCAGTACCCCGAGCCGGACTTGATGAGCGACAGCGGATCCGCGGAGGCGAACCGCAACGCGGACGTCCGGCCGCAGTCCGGCCGCGTGCTCTCCCCGGCGTGTGCTCCGGTCCCGCTGACGACGAGCCCCAGGAATTCGGTCGTGTACCGGAACCGTCCCGGCGAACCCGCGACCGGCTCGATCTGCGAGAAGCGGAGATCCCAGCGCGCGTGCAGACGCGGGTCCTGCGTGTACCGCCACAGCGTGTCGAGGTCGGTGCGGATCACCGTTTCGACGTAAAGCGCTCTTCGACTCATGGATCCCCCTCGTTTTGAGCGTCCGCTCAAAAGCACTGTAGAGCATGTTTGAGCGATCGCTCAATACCTCGCCCGTTAAGGTCGGCCTGGGAGAACGCGACGTAAAGGGGAGTGCGGAACGTGGAGACCGGCAGGCAGTTCACCCGCCGCGAGCTGGCGCTGGATCCGGTGGAGCTGTCCACACTCCTGCTCGGCGCGGTGATCGAAGCGACCGGTCCGGACGGCACCGTCGCCGTCCGCCTGGTGGAGGTCGAGGCCTATCGGGGGCTCGACGACCCCGCGTCGCACTGTTATCGCGGCAAGACGCCGCGCAACGCGGTCATGTGGGGACCCGCGGGGCACCTGTACGTGTACTTCGTCTACGGCATGCACTTCTGCGCGAACGTCGTCGGCACGGAAGACGGGCAGCCGGGCGCCGTGCTGCTGCGTGCCGGGGAGGTGGTGTCCGGTGCGGACATCGCAAAGGCGCGCAGGCCGTCGGCACGAGGCAACGGCGAGCTCGCCAAAGGGCCGGCCATCCTCACGTCGGTGCTCGGCATCGACCGCGCCGAGAACGGCGTCGACCTGACCGACCCGGCATCACCCGTCCGGTTGTTCCCCGGCGAACGCGTTCCCGAAGCGGACATCCGCACGGGGCCGCGTGTCGGCGTCGCGATGGCGATGGACACGCCGTGGCGGTTCTGGATCGACGGATCGCCCGCGGTCTCCACCTACCGCCGGGGCGGCAAGCGACGGGCGGCCGCCCCCGGCCGATAGCCGGTTGACCTGGTGCGGGAGGATCTACAGGCGTGAGCGAGCACATCCTTGACGAGCTGACCTGGCGCGGCCTGATCGCGCAATCCACCGACCTCGAAGCACTGCGGCGAGACCTCGACCAAGGACCTCTCACGCTCTATTGCGGATTCGACCCGACCGCGCCCAGCCTGCACGCCGGCAACCTGGTCCCGCTGCTGATGCTCTCCCGCTTCCAGCGCGCCGGTCACCGGCCGATCGTGCTGGCGGGCGTCGCGACCGGGATGATCGGCGACCCGCGCGACACCGGTGAGCGCACCCTCAACACGCTGGACACCGTCGCCGAATGGGCGGACCGGATCCGCGGGCAGCTGGAGCGCTTCGTCGACTTCGACGATTCGCCGACCGGCGCGGTCATCGAGAACAACCTGAACTGGACCGGCAAGCAGACCGTGGTCGAGTTCCTGCGCGACGTCGGCAAGCACTTCCCGGTCAACATGATGCTGAACCGCGAGACGGTGAAGCGGCGTCTCGAGGCCGACGGCATGTCGTACACCGAGTTCAGCTACCTGCTTCTGCAGTCGCAGGACTACCTGCACCTGCACCGCGAGTACGGCTGCAAGCTGCAGATCGGCGGCTCGGACCAGTGGGGCAACCTCGTCGGCGGTGTCGACCTGATCCGCCGGACCGACGGTGGCCATACACACGCGCTGACCGCGCCGCTGGTCACCGACACCGAGGGACGCAAGTTCGGGAAGTCCACCGGCGGCGGCAGCGTCTGGCTCGACCCGGAGATGACCTCCCCGTACGCGTGGTTCCAGTACTTCGTGAACGTCGCCGACTCCGACGTCATCCGCTACCTGCGGATGTTCTCCTTCCTCGGGCAGGAGGAGATCGCGGCGCTGGCCGAGGACACCGAACAACGCCCCCACCTGCGGTCCGCGCAGCGGAAGCTGGCGGAGGACTTCACGACCCTGGTGCACGGTGAGGAAGCGACCCGTCAGGTCATCGCCGCGAGCCAGGCGCTGTTCGGCAGGGGGGAGCTGCGTGAGCTCGACTCGTCCACCCTCGACGCCGCCATGGCCGAGGTGCCGAACGGCAAGGTCGACCCGAACGGCGAGTCGACCATCGTCGACCTGCTGATCGCGGCCGGGCTCGTCGACAGCAAGGGCGCCGCGCGCCGCACCGTGAAGGAAGGCGGCGCGTACGTCAACAACACGAAGATCGCCGACGAGGAGTGGAAGCCGTCCGCGGAAGACGCTCTGCACGGCCGCTGGCTCGTGGTCCGCAAGGGCAAGCGCAACGTCGCCGGCGTGCGCGTCGGGGGCTGACCGCGGCCCAGGCTCGAAACAGGGGCTCTGACCTGCGGAAACGCAGTTAAGGTACCCCCCTGTTTCGGGCCCTTCCGGGGCGTGTAAAGTTCTCCAAGTCGCCAGGGAAACCGGGTGGCCGACCGGGACACGAACCAAGCTCTCGCTCAGGGCGATTGAGTGGGTGTCTCACCAAAAACTGCTAGGAATGACTGCTTCGGATAAGGCCGCTGTGATGGCGGTGCGATCTGGGGTGTGTTGCTTGAGAACTCAACAGTGTGCTAGTGAACTAAGCCAGTAGAGCTTATGTATTTGAACCTCGTTTGAGGTTCC
>NZ_JBVHDI010000015.1:0-195503 GCF_055563465.1 Amycolatopsis sp. NPDC000009 | reverse complement strand
ATCTCTCCGCGCTCCGGAACGTGCGCCTGGTCCTCTCGCGCGGGGTGGTCGCGAGCGGCTCGGCTTAGGCCGCGACGTGCTGTTGCGAAAGCCACTTTCGCAACGTTGTAGGTTGCGAAAGTGGCTTTCGCAACACCTGTGCCGGGCCGGATCGTCGTGTACGGGGTCACCGGTTCGGGCAAGTCGACGCTGGCGCGAAAGCTGGCCGAGCGGACCGGGCTGCCGTGCCATTCGGTCGACGACGATCTCGCCTGGCAGCCGGGTTGGGTGCCCGTTCCCGACGACGAGCAACGACGCCGGATCGGCGTGCTGGTCGCGGGGGAGCGCTGGATCATCGACGGGATGTTCGCCAAATGGCGTGACATCGCGTTGCCCCGCGCCGAGCTGATCGTCGCGCTGGACTATCCGCGCCGGGTTTCGCTGAGCCGTCTCGTGCGCCGGACCGTGGTGCGCTGCGTCACCCGTCGCCGGATCTGCAACGGCAACGTCGAGACGCTGCGGGGCATGCTCTCCGGCGACTCGATCATCTTGTGGCACTTTCGCTCGTTCGCGCGCAAACGGCGCACTATTCGCGGCTGGGTCGAGGATCCGGCGGTGCCGGTGGTGCATCTGACCTCGCCGCGCGCAACTGAACGCTGGCTTGCCCGCGTGAGTGGTGGCCGATGACGCCCGGGTGACGGCGGGCCGGTGACGTTGCGAAAGCCACTTTCGCAACGTTCAACGTTGCGAAAGTGGCTTTCGCAACCCCTGCCTCGGTGTCCAGTTCCCATCCATAGCCCGTTACGCGCGTGAAGGCCCCCTTCACTCGGCTCAGCCGAGTGAAGGGGGCCTTCACGCGCTGTCGGGGCGTCAGCTCACGAGACCCAAGGGCTCAGCGGTGCGGAACCGCCGCAGGAGTCCAGCCGCGGTAGTTGTTGAAGTAGTGCACGCTCGACGCGTGGCCGATCTTGCCGCCGATGCTGGTGGCGTAGATCCCGCCGGAGCCGTCGGCGATGCCGACGTGGCCCCACTGGCTGATGTTCCAGTACACGAAGGAGCCCTTCGGCGGCGTCCCGGTCGTGTGCTTCGGGCTCGCGCCGTTCCAATGCGCGTTGGCCGAGGCCCAGACGCCGGTGGTCCCGTACGCGTTTTCGACGGCCTTCTCGCAGAGGCCCTGGTACGCGGTGGAGCCCATGCGGTTCTTGAACCACTGGACGGCACCGGCGGGCGTGCCGTCGCCGGCGCCCTGGATGGCCAGGTCGCTGTCGGACAGGGTGGTGAACGTCCCCGCGGCCGGGTTGATGTCGGCGGCGGTGATGGTGGCGCCCGCGGGGGCGGCCGGAGCGGCTCCCGCGACCGGAGCCATGGCGAGGGCCGCGATGGCCAGCGCGGCGACGGAGGCCGGCTTCGCCACCTTGGCGAGGATGGTGCGCATGATCAGTACCTCCTGTTGAGGAATCACCAACAAGATGAGCTTCGCGTGATCAAGTACAAATTTCGTACAACCGGGTGTCGATAGTTGATAACTCAACGTAATGGAATATGCCGGGGGAGGGGTGCGTTGACGCCACTGCCAGCACATCTGGCAAAATCATCCGCTGAAGTCCGGCACCGGTTCACCCCGCACGGGGACCCGGGGCCAACGAGAGAGGACACCATGAAAAGCGGTATTCACCCCGAGTACGTCGTCACGCACGTGAACTGTGACTGTGGCAACGAATTCACCACGCGCAGCACCAAGACCTCCGGCAACCTCCACGTCGAGATCTGCTCGAACTGCCACCCGTTCTACACCGGCAAGCAGAAGCTCATGGACACCGGCGGCCGCGTCGCGCGCTTCGAGGCTCGCTACGGCAAGCGCAAGAAGGCCGAAGACGCCAAGTAGCTTGAACGACGGCGCCTACCCGCATGTCCGGGTAGGCGCCGTTTTTCATGGTTCTTTTTGCCCGGGTCGTTGAGAGGTGGAGTGGTGGATTCGAGTTCGCTGAAGGGTCTGCTCGAAGAGCACGCCCAGCTGGAAGAGCAGCTGGCCGACCCGTCCGTGCACGCCGACCAGGCGCGCGCTCGCAAGCTCGGCCGCCGGTACGCGGAGCTGAGCCCCGTCGTCAAGACGGTCCGCGAGCTCGACACCGCCCGTGACGACCTCGAAACGGCGAAGGAACTGGCGGCGGAAGACTCGGCCTTCGCGGCCGAGGCCGAGGAGATCTCCGCCAAGATCCCCGTGCTCGAAGCCAAGCTCACCGAACTGCTCCTGCCGCGCGACCCGTACGACGGCTCCGACGTGGTCATGGAGATCAAGTCGGGTGAAGGCGGCGAGGAGTCGGCGCTGTTCGCCGGCGACCTCCTGCGCATGTACCTGCGCTACGCCGAGCGTCACGGCTGGAAGGCCGAGGTGCTCGACTCGGTCGACTCGGACCTCGGCGGCTTCAAGGACGTCACCGTGTCCATCAAGAGCCGTTCCGCCGAGGCCGACGGCGTCTGGGCGCGCCTGAAGTTCGAGGGCGGGGTGCACCGCGTGCAGCGCGTGCCCGCCACCGAATCGCAGGGCCGTATCCACACCTCCGCGTCCGGCGTGCTCATCTACCCCGAACCCGAGGACGTCGAGGTCGAGATCGACCCGAACGACCTGCGGATCGACGTCTACCGCTCGTCCGGCCCCGGCGGCCAGAGCGTCAACACGACCGACTCGGCGGTGCGGATCACCCACCTCCCGACCGGCGTGGTCGTCTCGTGCCAGAACGAGAAGTCGCAGATCCAGAACCGAGCCCGCGCCCTGCAGGTGCTGCAGGCCCGCCTCCAGGCGATCGCGGAGGAGGAGGCCGCCGCGAAGGCGTCGGACGCGCGCCGCTCGCAGGTCCGCACCGTCGACCGCTCCGAGCGGGTGCGCACCTACAACTTCGCCGAGAACCGCATCGCCGACCACCGGGTGAACTACAAGGCGTACAACCTGGATCAGGTTCTCGACGGCGACCTCGACGGCGTGCTGGACGCGCTCATCACCGCGGACCGCGAAGAGCGGCTGTCCGCCCACGCGGGCTGATCCTCGCGACTGCCGCCCGGCGACCATGTCGCGAGCGCCACTTTCGGGACATCAGCCCGGCTCGGTGTAGAACGGATCGTCCTCCAGGCCGGTATGGATGGCCCGGACGGACATGCTCACGCGCGAAAGCCTGTCGGTCACCTCGCGCGTGACCCGGCCGAGCGCCTCGTCGCCGCTTTCCCCTGCGAGAGACGGGAAAGCCGACAGCAACACCGCTTCGCAAGGACCCGCGTCCGTGCTGATCCGGACCAGCGACGCCGAAAGGTCGGCCGCGGGACGGCCGCACAGGTCCACGGCCAGCCGCAGGTCACCGGTGGGGACATAGAGATGCACCCGCGAAATGACATCGGTTTCCGCGCGCGGGGAGAAATCGTGCCGGGGGACATACGCGGGTTCACGCGGATCGGTGCCGCCGACCGACGCCATCAGCGAATAGAGCGTGAATCCGTCCGCTTGCGTGTCGTAGGCGTCGTAGCTTCCGTATTGGCCGGTCTCCGGCGTGCCGTGGATTTCGAAGAATTGCGCGTTCAGGCCGAAGTGGAATAGTGCGGGCACCGCGGCTCGATGCAGTGTTTCGTCGGGCTCTTCGCCGTCGGCCGGAGGTGTGCGATAGCCGACCGAGACCAGGTATCCGGTCCAGCCGCCTTCCGGGTCGGCCCGGCAGATCTCCAGCTCGGTGGCGTCGAAATCGCCGATGAGACGGTCGCCCAGCGCGGCGGCCGCGGCGAAGTCCTCGGTTTCGATATTCGCGGATATCCGCGTGACGACTGCCGTTTCCCGGAGATCCATGACTTTTCGGTGAGCCCTTCGGCGCGTACAGGTGGCTCTCAGCCTACGGGTGCGGAGAGAGGCCGGCCGGATCGGCCTCGTCGTCGACCGCCCCCTCGGGCGCGTGGTCGATCGAATTGATCAGCCGCTCGTCTCGGGGAATGCTGGTCGTGCTCGCGTCCCGATGTGGCAAAAGATCAATTCGAGTCTTCGCCTTCTCGTGAATTCCTGGTCGGAGTTCGAGCCGGAAAACTCGGTCAAGAGGCGGGAAACCGAAAGAACCTAGGGGGTGGTCGCCGTGCTCGTCGATGCATGTAGCCATAGACGCCGCTTCCGGAAAAGTCCTAGCCCCCGGGTCCTGAGTGGTTCAGCCCGGTGAACCGGGCTGAACCACCGGGGCGGATTCGGCTGCCGCCTGCCGGAAGACGACCTTCTTGTACAGGACGTAGTTCCACACCATGCCGACCGCGATCGCGCCCAATTTCGGGATGAGCACGTTGATCCCGGGGAAGAGCTTGGTGACCGCGAAGATCACCGCGGCGTGAACGACCCACAGGCCGAAGGCCGTCACGGCGAAGAAGAGAACGGCCTGACGGCGGACGTCGCCGTCCTTCGCGCGGAAGGTGAAGTTCCGGTTGAGGGTGAAACTCAGGAGCATGCCCGCCGTGGTCGAGATGAAGTTCGCGACGAACATCGGGACGCCGAGCGTCGCCAGCAGGGCGTAGCCGAGCGCGTCGACCGCGGTGTTGAGCACCCCGACGACACCGAAGCGCACTTGGGTGCCGCTGATCGGCTTCACCGGGCGACTTGCCCGGCGTCGACGGGCGAACCGGAGCGGACCGACGCGATGCCGTAGAGCGGGCGGTTCTGCACCTGCGAATAGGTCCGGCCGATGTAGCTGCCGAGCACCCCGAGCATGATGATCTGGATACCGCCGAGGAAGAACATGGCGGCGGTGATGAAGGCCCAGCCCGGAACGGCGGTCGTCGGTGCGAAGAGCTTGACCCCGAGCACGTACAGGATGCCGAGGAAGCTGAGCAGCGAGATCAGGTAACCGAGCCGGGTGATCATCCGCAGTGGCGCGACGGAGAAGCCGAGGATGCCGTCCGCGGCGAAGCGGAGCATCTTGCGCAGGGGATAACCGGTCACCCCCGCGTGCCGCTTGTCACGGTCGAACAGGACGGCCGTCTGCTTGAAGCCGATGTAGCTGACCAGCCCGCGCAGGAACCGGTCCTGTTCGCGATACTTGCGCAGTTCGTCGACGACCTTGCGGTCGATCAGCCGGAAGTCACCGGTGTTACGGGGAATTTCGACGGACGCCATCTTCCGGAGGAACCAGTAGTAGGCGCCGGCGGTGAGCTTCTTGAACATCGAATCCTGGCGCGAGCGGCGCTGCGCGTAGACGACGTCGAAGCCTTCTTCCCATTTCGCGATCAATTCCAGCGCCACCCTCGGCGGGTCCTGCAGGTCGCTGTCCATGATGATCGCGGCGTCCGCGTCCACCAGGTCGAGCCCGGCGGTGACCGCCATCTGGTGGCCGAAGTTGCGGGAAAGTTCGATCACGGTGACCCGCGTGTCGCGCCTGCTCAGCGCCGTGAGCAGGTCCATCGACCGATCGCGGCTGCCGTCGTCGACGTAGATGAAGCTGAAGTCGTACTTGTCGGCGATCGGCGCCACCGTCTCGTCCACCGTGCGGTGGAGGAGCTCGATGTTCTCTTCCTCGTTGTAAATGGGAAAGATGAACGCGATCCGGCGTCTGTCGTGGTCCGCGGGCACTGGAAACCCCCGTTGCGATTTCTGGACAAGGCGGTGAATGGGTTCACGGCCAGGGTGAGGTGATTCTAGAAGGTCGGGCGGATGCCCTTCTTCCGGGTGGTCAGCCGGACCAATGACCGGCGACGAAACGGAGGAAGATCGCGCCGCAGATCAGCGAGTTGAGGTACATCGTCGCGTACACCACGCCGCGCAGGTTCGGGCGCCGTTCGGCCAGCAGTACCAGCGCGAGGTACATGACCAGGCAGGGGAGCAGGTACCGGTGTACCGAGACGACGTTGCTGTTGAGCGTCAGCATCACGAAGGAGGCGAGCCCGAACAGCGCGAGCGGCAGGCCTTTCGACCGCAGCGCGACGAAGAAGTAGACCGAAGCCGCCACGAGCAGGAGCAGACCGAGCATGGGCAGCGCGTGACTCAGCAGTGTCCACGCGTCCATCGGCCTCGCGCCGATCAGCGCCTTGACGGTGATCTTGAGTTCCGTGAGGGTCGTGTCCACGATGTTCGTGTTGAACTTGTGGTACGACCAGGTGCTCGCGCTTTGGAGCGCGGTGAAGCTCGACGTCGCGCTGCCGGTCTCGAGCTTCATGTAGAGCATGTGCGCGCCGAGGCCGAGGTACGCGGCGGGGAACCAGAGGATGGGCCAGGACAGCAGGCCGCGCGGCTTCCAGCCGGCGGACCGCCAGAACTCCAGGAAGCACAGTCCGATGAACACCGCGGCGGTGATCCGCGACGCGGTGAGCGGGATCAGGCACAGTCCCATCCACAGCCATTGGCGGCGTAACGCGAACAGATACGCCCAGAAGCCGAGCGCGCAGAACACCGCTTCGCTGTAGAACGAGTGCAGGAAGAAGGCGGCGGGCGCGGTCAGGAACGCGACGACGACCAGCCAGTGCGAGCGAGGCGAGCTGAGGAAGAACCGGGCGATCTTGAGCAGGGCGACGCCTGCCAGCCAGGTCGCGATCAGGTTCACGATGAACCCGGCCGTGAGCAGGCCGAGGGTGCCGAAGCTGAGGGTCTTGACCAGCCATACGCAGATCGGGAACACCGGATAGAACGCCCGTACCGGTATGTAACTGCCCGTGTACGCGTGTTCGGCGATCTCGCCGTAGTTGCCCGCGTCCCAGCGGTAGGTGTGGGAGAGCAGGCTCAGCGTCGAACCGATGCCGGTCTTGGGGATGCCCTCGCTCGCCGGGGTGGACGGGCCGAACAGCCACGCCACGGCGGTCAGCGCGGCGTTCCAGGCCAGGACGACGAGGAGGACCTTGCCGTAGTCGCCGGCGAACCAGCCGAATACCCGCTCGCGGGCGGTTCTTCGCTCGCTCGACGCCGCGGGCACCCTGGTCGGGCCCGCCGTGATCGTGTCGGTCATGACTGAATTCCTACAGGGATCGCTTGACAAGGCGTGACCGGGGTGCCATTGCCCGGTGAGCGGCACAGGATCGGGCCGGCTGGGGTTTCGTCCGGATACCGTCGGTTCAGGAGACCGCGTTCGCCGTTTCCTTGGTCTCGGATGGCTTTTCGAGGTCCGATTCGTTGTTTCGCCGCGGAAGGAACGAGAGCGTGGCGAAGGCGCCGGCGAGCAAGGTCGGGAAGATCGTCAGCTGCTGGTGCTTGATGTTCTCGATACCTTCCGCGAGGCCGGCGACCAGGAACTGGCCCATCGCGAACAGCAGGAGCGTGAGCACCACGACACCCACGTCGCGCCGCCCGGCGCGGTTGCGGAAGGCACGGATCCCCGCCCAGCCGATGAGCAGCCAGATCGGCAGCAAGGCGAACAATCCCAGGGGCGTGATCCAGCGGGTGATCCCGGACAGGATGGGGACCCGGTACTCCTTGGCCAACGGCGGCTGTCCGGCGTGCTCCCCGAAGCTCCCGAGGTTCGGGACGCGGGCCGTCAGCGTCTCCTTCGCGGAGCGGTGCAGCATCTGGACCACGCGGACCGGGTGTTCGAGGTAGTACTTGGCGATGTTGCGGCGGCTGATCGTGTCCCGGTACTTCGGGTAGTCGGGGGACGACCATGCCCCGTTGGTGCTCCACCAGCCCGTGCCGACGTACGCGGCGAACTCCGGCGGGAGACCCAGCGCGGCGAGGTCGCCGGCGGTGTCGTGTTTCCCGTCCACGATCCCGTTGAACACGACGTGGTACGTGTTGATCTCGCGGTACTCGGCGTTCGCCGAGTCGCCCGCGCTCTGGACCAGCGCGGTGCCCGTGCCGACGACGGCCAGTACGGCCAGCGGCAGGGCCCATCGGGCCAGGCCACGGCTGCCTTCCGGCCGGACGAACAGCATCGCGAGCACGAATACCGGGATCAGCAGCAGCGTCTGCGACTTCGCGTTGATCCCGATCATCGCGCCGAGCACGGTGACGGCGGCTCCGGCGTAGCGCCACGGCCCCGTGCGGTGCATGAGCAGGAGCCCTCCGGCGAGCAGGAGCATCCCGAGGAAGGCCGCGCCCTCGCTCAGCACCGATGCGAAGTAGCCGAAGAAGGCCGAGTCCGCCACGACCAGCAGCAGCGCGACCGTGGCGAGGACGCTGTTCCGGGCCGAAAGGCGCAGGCCTGCCACGACCGCGGCGATCCCGCCCGCGACCAGCACACAGCCCAGTACGCCCAGCACCAGCAGGTTCAGGATCGCCGACGAGCCCAGCCACTGCCCGAGCTCGCTGGCGATCTTGTCGATCCAGGTCTGGCTGGAGATGTACTCGCTGTCGCAGGCCGGGGCGGGGCCGTAGGCGAAGCGGACGAAGTTTTCCGAAGGCCTGTCGAGTTCGCGGGCGCCGAGCCGGCACAGGATGCGCCAGCCGTCGCCGTTGTCCGCCATGCCGATCGGACGAGGGACGAGGAAACGGACGAGCAGCACGCCCAGCGCGGCTGAAAACACGCCGAAGGGCAGCCCGATTTCCCGATACCTCATCCAGGCCACCATAGAATATCGGTCACAGTGATCGATTCGGCACCCTCTGTGTGCTAAGGCGACGCCTGGTGGACCTTTAGCTCCTCACGGCGAGGAACTTCCGGATCACCTCCAGCCATTCGTCGCGGGCCTCGGTGCCGATACCGTGCCCGGCCTCGATCTCGACCAGTTCGGCGCCGGGGATCCCGGCGGCGAGCTCGCGGGAGTGGGCGGGCCGGGCGAGACCGTCCAGTGTCGTGGCGACGACGAGGGTGGGGACCGAGATCCCGGCCAGTTCGGCACGGGTGTCGACGTTCGCGACCAGGCCCACGTGTTCGGGGCTGCCCTCCGGGATGAATCCGGCGAGCCCGTCGATGGCGGCTTCGAGCTCCGACGGCGTCAGCGCGTTCAGGTGCTTCTCGCCGGTGGCGGCGAAAGTGAGGAACTTCGCCAGCAGCTTCCGGTCGCCGCCCAGTAGTTCGCGCCAGATGTCGACGGCAAGCAGCAGCCGGTTGTCCGGTTTCGCGAACCCGGCGGTCAGGACGAGCCCGGTGACCCGATCGGGGTGCCGCGTCGCGGCGCGGACGGCGACTCCGGTGCCGAGCGAGTAGCCGAGGATCGCGAAGCGTTCGAGGCCGGCGTGAACGGCGATGGAGACCAGTTCGTCGGCGACGGCGTCGAGGTCCAGTGGTTCGGTGCTGCGCGGTGTGGCCCCCGAGCCGGGGTAGTCGGGTCCGACGACGGTGTGGGTGCGGGCGAGGTCGTCGAGGATGCTCCCGAAGTTGCCCTCGACGCTGCCGCCACCGCCGTGGGCGAGCAGCAGACCGGGACCGGAACCGCGGACGACGTGCGCGAAATGATTCGTCATGCCGGCGACGTTAGGTACTGACATCGATGTGAAGGTCAAACTCGGATGACGGGGGTCACATGCTGATCGGCGAGCTGTCCCGGCGGACCGGTGTGAGCCAGCGGCTGCTGCGCTACTACGAGGAGCAGGGACTGCTGGTCTCGCGGCGCGACTCCAACTGCTACCGCAGCTTCGGCGAAGACGCGGTCACCACGGTGCGGCAGATCCGCGCCCTCCTCGCGGCCGGGCTGAGCACGCAGGTCATCGCGAAGGTGCTGCCGTGTGCGAACGGCGAACTGCCGGAACTCGACCTGTGCCCCACGGTCGTGGCGGAGATCCGGCGCGAACTGGCCGAAATGGACGACCGCATCGACACCCTCCGGCGGCGGCGCGGGACACTGGCCGGATATCTCACCGCCGACGCGTAGGAGAATTGTGGAGACCCTGGCCAGATTCGGGTTCGAACTGGGTGTGCTCAAGCGGATCCGGCGGGCCGGGTGGTGGCAGGCGGGGGTCCGCGATCCCGAATCGGTCGCCGAGCACACCGCCAGGGTGGCGCAGCTGGCCGGTCTGCTCGCGGCCGAGGGCGGCGCCGACCCGGCGAAGGCGGCGTACCTCGCGCTCTGGCACGACACGCAGGAGACGCGGACCGGCGACCTTCCGCACACGATCAAGGGTTTCGTCGAGAAGCCGGACCCGCGGGCGATCACCGCCGCGCAGACGTCGGCGCTTCCCGGCGCAGCGCGTGACTCGGTGCGCGACGCCGTCGACGAGTACGAGTCCGCTGAGAGCCCGGAGGCGCTCTACGCGCGCGACGCGGACAAGCTCGAAATGTTGCTTCAGGCCGTCGAGTACCGCGATGTCGGTGTACGGAACGTGGACGAGTGGATCGCTTCGGCGACGAGGAGCCTTCAGACCGACCTGGCGCGGCGTGTGGCCGAAGCGGCGCTGACGTTGTCGTCGCTCTCGTGGCGGGTGAGGTGAAAGGAATCGATACCCTGGGCCCGCGTGTATCGACCCCGGCACGCGTGCCTCGTGTGTCAGGCTTGACTCTGTGAAGGAACACCAGTGAACCGGCAGCCGTTGCGCCTCGCCATCATGGAAGCGACCCGCATCCTCACCGAGGCCGGTGTGGCGTCACCGCGTTCGGACGCGGAACTGATCGCCTCCCATGTCCTCGGCGTCGAACGCGGCCGCCTGCCGATGGTGCCGCTGGTGGACCCGCCCGTCATCGACGCGATCGGCCAGCTCGTGAACCAGCGGGCCAAGCGGATCCCGCTGCAGTACCTCACCGGCTGGGCCGCGCTCGGCGACATCACGGTCAACGTCGGCGCCGGGGTGTTCGTCCCGCGGCCGGAGACCGAACTGCTCCTGGAATGGGGCCTCAAACTGCTGCACGGGCGCGAGTACCCGGTGGTGGTCGACCTGTGCACGGGATCGGGCGCGCTGGCGCTGGCCGTGCAGCACGCGCGGCCGGACGCCGTCGTCTACGCGGTCGACATCGACGCGCAGGCGCTCGCGTGGGCCCGGCACAACGCGGACGTCCACGCCGACGCGGGGGACACGCCCATCCGCCTGTACTCCGGCGATGTCGCGGACAGCACGATGTTCGCCGAGCTCGACGGGCTCGTCGACCTGGTCCTGTGCAACCCGCCCTACGTGCCCGAAGGCACGCCTGTGCCGACCGAGGTCGCCGAGCACGACCCGCCGCGGGCGGTGTTCGCGGAGGAGAGCGGGCTGGCGGTGATCCGGCACGCGATCGCCGCGGCCGCGCGCCTGCTGCGCCCCACCGGCGGGATGGCGATCGAGCACGACGACACGCACGGTTCCGCCGTCCCGGCGCTCGTGCGGGCGCGACGGGTGCTGACCGACGTCCAGGGCCACCTCGACCTCGCCGGACGGCCGCGCTTCGTCACCGCCCTGCGCGTCTCCTGACCCCTTCCTCCCCGCATTTCGTCCTCTGGATGCGGTACTTGCACGCGCAAGTACCGCATCCAGAGGACGAAATGCGGGAGGGGCCGGGCCGATAGTTAGCGAGACTCACGACTTCCGGCGGTGCCCAGGACAAAGCCCGCCTCCTAACGTCGATCACGGCCGCCTCCTCGGCGGTCCGACTGGGAGGTGTACCCCGATGCGATCGTCTCTCCGACGAGCCCCACTCAGAACACTCGCCGTCCTCGCCACCGTCACGCTGCTGCCGGGTCTGGTCGCCCAACCCGCGTCCGCCGCGGTGCCGGTGCAGGGCTGGCCCGCCCCGATAGACGGGTCGACCTGGGAGAACCAGGACCACATGACGTGGGACGACTACCGCAAGCCGCCCGGCACCAACTGGGCCGATCCTTCGCTGAAGCCGACGAAGCGGATGTTCAAGGGCGCCGTGGTGCTCGCGGACTACCCGGACCAGGAATTCGCGGTGACCCAACCGGCGCATTCGACGGTGTTCGGCAACCCCGGGCCCGCTGCCAGCGACATCCCCCGCGCGAACGTCGCGAAGTTCTACCAGGACTTCCTCAACAAACCGCAGGCGCTGAACCAGGGTCACACCATCAACGAGTACTGGATGGAGGACTCCGGCGGCCGGATGGGCGTCGAGCTGACCGCGTTCGGGCCGTACCGCCTGCCCGGCAAGTCCTTCGAATACGGCATGGAGTTCCAGCCCGACGCCTGTCCGCCGGGCGCGAACTGCAAGCGTGACCTCCGCGCGGACGCGGGCGCCGCTTGGCGGGCCGACGTCGGTGACGTCTCCAAGCAGTTCGACTTCATCTTCTATCTCTCCGCCGGTCAGGACGAGAGCGCGACCTGGCAGGAATTCGGCGTGATGAAGTTCGGCGAGCCGGGGAACGTGCCGGACGAATTCGGCCCCGGTGTCGCCGGAATGCCGAACGCCGCGTCCACCCGGTACGTTCCGTGGACGTCGTGGAAATCGGCGGCGAGTATCTGGCCGAACGCGGTCACCGGCTCCTCGACTCAGGCCGAAAGCTCGGGCCAGGCGGTTTACGCGCATGAATTGAGTCATATTCTCGGTATCGGCGACAATTACAACAACCCGTTCGGCACCCCGCTGTCCAGGACCTACACCGGTCCGTGGGAGATGATGTCGCGCGGCAGCTTCAACGGTCCCGGCGGACCGCACACGCGCTGGCAGATCCCGGCGACGCAGGGCGGCTCGATGGGGTCGCATCACATGCTGCGCACCAAGATGAAGCTGGACATCATCGACCAGGAAGACGTTCTCAAACTCGACCGGAACCAGCTCGCCAGGACCGGGCCGGCTTCGGCCAGGATCACGGCGCGTTCGGTCCTTCCCGGACAGGGCGCCTACAGCGGCATGAACATCGCGCTCACCGGCGGGGACCTTTCCCCGAAATGCGACCGGTCCAAGGATCCGTTCTGCGACGGTGGCGGGTACGACAATTACACCGTCGAGGTCGTCGACCGGATGGGTAGCGACTCCTTCGCTCCCGATTCCGGCGTCATCATCGCGAAGACGAAGAACAAGGACAACGCGCCGTTCGAATGGATCGTCGACGCGAATCCGGCCGACATCGGCATGACCGACTACAAGAAACCGGACGGCACCGCGGTGCCGATCACGATCGGCGACTACCGCCAGCTCAACGACGCGGCGTTCAAGGCGGGCACCGGTTCCGCGAGCAAGTACGAGTACACCGACGAGGCGAACAGGCTGAAGTTCCTCGTCTCGGACGTCGAGCGCGACCGCAAGGGCGTGCTGTCCTACGTCGTCACGGTGGCTTCGCTCGACGGCGCGGGTTCGCGGGCCAGGGGTGTTTCGCTGTGGCCGTCGGCCCCGGCGTTCGCCAAGCAGGGTCTCGCGAGCTGCTCGTTCCCGGTGCTCAACACCGGCGACGCGAAGGGCGCGGCGGCGCCGTACGACACCGACACCTACCGCCTGAGCGCGTCCACCAACGCGAAGGGCTGGGAGGTGCGGCTGCCGAACGAGCTGTCCACCGTCCCGTTCGGCAAGCGGTCTTCGGCGACGGCGCACGCCAAACGGGCCGCGGGCGGTGACCACGTCGCGCATATCAAGCTGACCGCGACGTCGATCGCGGATCCGGCGAAGACGGCGTCGGCGTTCTGTACCGCGTTCGCCTTCTGATCCAGCCCACCTCGTGAGTGGCAAGGACGGTTCTAACCGTCCTTGCCACTCACGAGAGATCCGGCAGCGCTACGCTCACTGGCCATGAGCGCGGTGTACGACTGCAGCAAGCGTGAATCCCGGGCCGACGGGCTCGCCGCGGCGGCGAGCGCCGTGCGGTCGAGCCGTCTCGTCGTCCTCCCGACCGATACGGTCTACGGCATCGGCGCGGACGCCTTCGACAGCGGCGCCGTCCAGTCCCTGCTCCGGGCCAAGAACCGGGGCCCGGACATGCCGGTCGGCGTCCTGGTCGGCTCCTGGTCCACTGTGGACGGACTCGTGCTCGGCACGCCGCCACAGGCCCGCGCGCTCATGGAAGCCTTTTGGCCCGGCGACCTCTCCATCGTCCTGCCGCACGCGCCGAGCCTGCAGTGGGATCTGGGGCAGTCCCGCGGAACGGTGATGCTGCGGATGCCGCTGCACCCGGTCGCGCTGGAACTACTGCGTGACGTCGGCCCGATGGCGGTCTCTAGCGCCAACGTCTCCGGGCGGCCGCCGGCCTCCACCGCGCAGGAGGCCGTCGACCAGCTCGGCGACAGCGTCGCGGTGTACCTCGACGGCGGATCCACCGGGGAACCCGTCCCGTCCACGATGGTCGACCTCACCGGCGACGACCCGGTCGTCCTGCGGGAGGGCGCGGTCAGCCGGGCCGCCGTCGCGGAAGTGCTGGGCGTGCCCGCGGAGTCGCTCGCCTAGCCGTCACGCGTGATTGGACGGACGACACGCGTGATTGGACGGACGACACATGTGATCGGACGGACGACACGCGAAGCGGGTCCTGGGGACAGCAGGACCGTCGGCCGCCGTATCCCCCGCACGCGGTAGCGTGTTCGAGTGACTTGGACCTCGGTGGCGTAACGCATCATGCCTCCTACGCAAGGCCTCCCGATCCGGGAGTACCTCCTCGTCGCCCTCACCGCGGCGGCCGTGACCTTCCTGCTCACCGGCGTCGTGCGCCGGGTCGCCATCCGGATCGGCGCGATCGCCAACCCGCGGGCCCGCGACGTCCACGTCACCCCGATCCCGCGGATGGGCGGTATCGGCATCTTCCTCGGTGTCGCCGCCGCGATGGGGCTCGCGCACCAGCTGCCCGCGCTGAGCCGCGGTTTCGACTTCTCCTTCGACTCGCTGGGTGTCCTGCTCGCCGCCGGGGTGATCTCCCTGATCGGCGCCCTCGACGACCGGTTCGAGCTGGACGCCTGGACGAAACTGGCCGGCCAGGTCATGTGCGCCGGGATCCTGGTGATCTTCGGTGTGCAGTGGGTGTCGTTCTGGGTGCCGTGGGGCGGTGGTGGCGAGTCCTTCGGCCAGGTGCTGGTGCTGGACAAGAACCAGGGCGCGCTGCTGACCGTGGTGCTCGTGGTCGTCATGGTCAACGCGATGAACTTCGTCGACGGCCTCGACGGGCTCGCCGGCGGTCTCGGCTTCATCGCCGCCGCGGCGACGTGCTCCTTCTCCCTCGGCCTGCTCGATTCCTCGGGTGGCGACGTCGGCGCGTACCCGCCCGCCCTCATCGCCGCCACGCTCGCCGGGGCCTGTCTGGGCTTCCTGCCGTACAACTTCCAGCCCGCGAAGATCTTCATGGGCGACTCGGGTTCGATGATGATCGGCCTCATGCTGGCGGGCGCGACGACCTCCGCCTCGGGCCGCGTGCCGTACCCGCAGTTCAGCGGAAAGGACGCGCTCGCGTTGCTTTCGCCGCTCGTCGTGGTCGCCGCGGTGCTGTTCGTGCCGATGCTCGACCTGATCATGGCGGTCATCCGCCGCACCCGTCGCGGCGAGAGCCCGTTCGCCGCCGACAAGATGCACCTGCACCACCGCCTGCTGGAGATCGGGCATTCCCAGCGCCGAGCGGTATTGCTCATCTACTTGTGGGCGGGCCTGCTCGCGTTCGGCGCCGTTTCGGTCACGCTGTTCGACAGCGCCGCGGTCTTCTGGATCGTCGGATTCGGCTTCCTGCTGGCGACCCTGGTGTCGATCGTGCCGCGGCTGCGGTCCCGGAACCGGACCGTCTGAACGCCCGTATCGGCACGGGCCTACACTGGCGGGCTGAGACGACCAGGGAGTTTTCTGTGAGCGAGACCGAGAAGACCGTCGAGGCGGAGGAGAACCCCCACGCCAAGGTGGTCCTGCAGGCGGCCAACGCGATGACGAAGGCCTCCTTGATCGCGACACCGCCGGTCGTCCTGGTCTGCGTGGTGCTCTTCACCATCCTCAATGGACTCCCGGGCCTGTACGGGTCGGTGATCGGCGGCGTGCTCGCCATCCTTTCGTCCCTCGCGACCCTGGGCATGATGCGCTTCAGCGCCGGCATGGACCCGATGTTCGTGATGGTGATCGCTCTCGGTGGTTACGTCCTCAAGATCCTCGTGCTGTTCGGGGCGCTGACCCTGCTGCGCGGATGGTCCGACCTGCACCCGATGTCGCTGGGGATCACGATGATCGCGGCCATTCTCGTGTCCGCCGCCGCCGAGTTCGCGGCCTTCCGCAAGACCAAGATCCCGACGATCATCCCCGCTTCCCGCTGACCCCGGGACCGAGGTCCTGACCTGGGGCGGGACCTAGGTCCTCGGCCGATCGGGGGCAATGTAGTACGCCTGTACGGCCTGTCGGAACCTGCTGATATGGTCCGCGTATGGGCGGCGGCCTCGGCTGCCGGCTCCTGATGACGAACCCCGAACAGCAGTGTGGCGGCGGCGTTGAATCGTCCCCTCTTACCCGCTGGTAGGCGTCTGTCTCCCGGGAGCGCTGCATCGAGAATCCTCGTGTGCGGAACGTGAAACCGTGTTCAGCACATCGTGGGGTGGCCGCCTCCGACGGCCCGATACGTGTCGGGTACGTTAAGTCCAGATCGTGACGATTCCCCCGGCGGAGTGAACGCCGGCCGGGAGAACCGGAAGGAGCCCAGTGGGCGCGCTGGTACTAGCCGAGGGTGCGGAGTTCACGCCGCCTGGCGTCAAAGACTTCAACCTACCGCCGTTGTTCGGCTCCGGCTATTGGTTGAGCTTCACCAAGCCGATGTTGCTGGTGGTCATCTCCCTGATCATCATCGTCACCTACTTCATGGTGACGTCGCGCCGGTTGAAGGTCGTCCCCTCCAAGGGACAGTTCATGGCCGAAAGCATCTACAACTTCGGCCGCAACAACATCGCGCGTGAGCAGATCGGCTCGGCCGACTTCAAGCCGTTCATCCCGTTGATTCTGGGACTGTTCAGCTTCGTGCTGGTGAACAACCTCTTCGGGATCATCCCGTTCTTCCAGTTCCCGACCATGGCCCGGGTCGGTTTCCCGGTCGCCCTCGCGTTCCTCGTCGTTTACCCGGTGTACCACTACGTCGGGTTCAAACGCCACGGCTTCAAGGGTTACCTGAAGAAGGAACTGGCGCCGTCGGGTATTCCCGGATTCGTTCTGCCGCTGTACTCCACCATCGAGTTCGCGCAGAAGTTCTTCATCGCGCCGGCCACCCTGGCCATCCGAGTCTTCGCGGCGATGTTCGCCGGGCACCTCATCATCATGGTCTTCACGCTCGGCGGGAGTTTCCTGCTGACCGAGGGCGAAGGCATCGTGAAGGTCGCGTCGCCGGTGGCGTTCCTCTTCGCCATCGCGATGACGTTCCTGGAGGCCTTCATTCAGATCCTGCAGGCGTACATCTTCGCACTGCTGTCCGCAGGGTACATCGGCGCCGCGCTGGCGTCGGAGCACTGAGAAACACCAAAAGCCCCCGATCCGCGTGAGTCGCGCGGACCGAGTTTGAAGGGAAACGCACGTGAGCAACATCGTTCTTGCGCAGGCCGCCGAGACCGCCGCCAGCATCAACCCGGGTCTCGCTGCCATCGGTTACGGCCTCGGCGCGATCGGCCCCGGTATCGGTGTGGGTCTGATCTTCGCCGCGGTCATCAACGGCACCGCCCGTCAGCCGGAGGCCCAGGGCAAGCTGCAGGGCATCGCCTTCTCGACCTTCGTGCTGACCGAGGTGCTCGCGCTGATCGGTATCGTCATCTACTTCCTCGCCTCCGGCGCCTGAGTTCTCCCGACTCATCTCGCTTTAAGGAGACGTTGTGCTGAAGACCGAATTGGTGTTGGCCGCCGGAGACGCGCCCAACCCGATCCTGCCGCACATTCCCGAGCTCATCCTCGGATTCGTCGCCTTCCTTCTGCTGCTGTTCGTTCTGAAGAAGTACGTCGTCCCTCGTTTCGAGGCGACCTACGAGGAGCGCACCAAGCTGATCGAGGGTGGCATCGAGCGGGCCGAGAAGGCGCAGGCCGAAGCCGAAGAAAACCTTGCGCAGTACAAGGCGCAGCTGGCGGAAGCCCGTTCCGAGGCCGCGAAGATCCGCGACGACGCCCGGCTCGAAGCCGAGCAGATCAAGGCGGAGCTGCGGGCCGAGGCGGAGTCCGAGTCCCAGCGCATCGTCGCCCAGGGCCAGGCTCAGCTGCAGGCCCAGAAGGCGCAGATCGTCGCCGAGCTGCGCGCCGAACTCGGCCGTAACTCCGTCGAGCTGGCCAGCCGCATCGTCGGCGAGTCGCTCGCGGACGACGCGCGCCGCCACGGCACCGTGGACCGGTTCCTGGCCGAATTGGAGACCGCCGGTGCCAACGGTGCCGGTCTCGGAGCGGGAAAGTAGACCAGAATGACGCTGCATGCTGCGAGCCGTGAAGCGCTCGACCTCGCCGAGAATCGTCTCGGCGAGGTGTTGGCCGCCGCGGGTACGGACCCGACGGTGTCCTCCTCGCTCGGCGACGAGCTGCTTTCGGTCGTCGCCCTGCTGGACCGGGAGATCGGCCTGCGCCGGGCCGTCGCCGACGGTTCGGCCTCGTCCGAAGCCCGGATCGGCCTCGCCCGCGGGATCCTCGCGGGCAAGGTTTCCGAACCGGCCCTGCAGGTGCTCGACTCCGTGGCGGGCAGCCGCTGGTCGAGCCCGCGCGAACTGACCGACGGGCTCGAGGCCCTCGGCCGCTCGGCGCTGCTCACCAGTGCGGAGAAGTCCGGGAACATCGACGCTGTCGAAGACCAGCTGTTCCGGGTCAGTCGTATCGTCGCGGGTGAGCCGGAGCTCGAACGGGCACTGTCCGACCTGACCGCGCCCGCGGAGGCCAAGCGGACCCTGGTCCGCACCCTGTTCGCCGACAAGGTGGACGTGGTCACCAAGACCCTCGTCGAGCAGGTCGTCCTGCGCGCCAAGGGTCGTGGGGTCGGCAACGCCCTCGAAGAGCTGGTCCAGCTGGCCGCGGAACGCCGTGAGCGCTCGGTCGCCCGGGTGACCAGCGCGAGCGCGCTTTCCGACGAACAGCAGGCTCGGCTGAGCGAGAAGCTCAACGCCCTTTACGGGCGGCAGCTCGCGCTGCACGTCGAGGTCGACCCGTCACTCGGCGGCGGACTCGTGGTCCGCGTCGGCGACGAGGTCATCGACGGCAGCACCGCGGGGCGGATCGACGCCCTGCGTCGCCGGTTGGCCGGCTGAACCCACAACAACGACTTTGCACACTGGCACGAACGAAGCGAGAGCGGGAACGAAATGGCGGAGCTGACGATCTCCTCGGATGAGATCCGTAGCGCGATCGAGAACTACGTCTCGAGTTACGCCCCGGACGTGAGCCGGGAAGAGGTCGGCGTCGTCGTCGACGCCGGTGACGGTATCGCCCACATCGAGGGTCTTCCCTCGGCGATGGCCAACGAGCTGCTCGAGTTCCCCGGCGGGGTCCTCGGCGTGGCGCTGAACCTGGACGCGCGCTCCATCGGTGCCGCGATCCTCGGTGACTTCGAGACCGTCGTCGAAGGCCAGGAAGTCAAGCGGACCGGTCAGGT
The DNA here is from genome assembly GCF_055563465.1 of Amycolatopsis sp. NPDC000009. Lineage (NCBI taxonomy): Bacteria > Bacillati > Actinomycetota > Actinomycetes > Pseudonocardiales > Pseudonocardiaceae > Amycolatopsis > Amycolatopsis sp. NPDC000009. Next base: position 176,243 of record NZ_JBVHDI010000015.1, on the reverse strand, counting down.
CCTCTCGGTTCCGGTCGGCGAGGGCTACCTCGGCCGCGTCGTGAACCCGCTGGGCGCCCCGATCGACGGCCTCGGCGAGATCGAGACCACCGACCGCCGCCCGCTGGAGGTCAAGGCCGCTTCGGTGGTCGAGCGCCAGCCGGTGGCCGAGCCGCTGCAGACCGGTATCACCGCGATCGACGCGATGACCCCGATCGGCCGTGGCCAGCGTCAGCTGATCATCGGTGACCGCAAGACCGGTAAGACGGCCGTCGCGGTGGACACGATCATCAACCAGAAGGCCAACTGGGAGACCGGCGACCCGAAGAAGCAGGTTCGCTGCATCTACGTCGCGGTCGGCCAGAAGGGCTCCACGATCGCCGCGGTGAAGAAGTCCCTCGAGGACGCCGGCGCGATGGAGTACACCACCATCGTCGCGGCCCCCGCGTCGGATTCCGCCGGCTTCAAGTGGATCGCGCCGTACACCGGCTCGGCCATCGGCCAGCACTGGATGTACGAGGGCAAGCACGTCCTCATCGTGTTCGACGACCTGACCAAGCAGGCCGACGCCTACCGCGCGATCTCCCTGCTGCTGCGTCGCCCGCCGGGCCGTGAAGCCTTCCCCGGCGACGTCTTCTACTTGCACTCCCGTCTCCTCGAGCGTTGCGCCAAGCTCTCGGACGAGCTGGGCGCGGGCTCGCTGACCGGTCTCCCGATCATCGAGACCAAGGCGAACGACGTGTCGGCCTACATCCCGACGAACGTCATTTCGATCACCGACGGTCAGTGCTTCTTCCAGTCGGACCTGTTCAACGCCGGTCAGCGCCCGGCCATCGACGTGGGTATCTCGGTCTCCCGCGTGGGTGGTGCCGCGCAGGTCAAGGCGATGAAGGACGTTTCGGGTTCGCTCCGTATCGACCTGTCGCAGTACCGCGAGCTGGAGGCCTTCGCGGCCTTCGCTTCGGACCTCGACGACGCGTCGAAGGCGCAGCTCGAGCGTGGTGCCCGCCTGTACGAGGTGCTCAAGCAGCCCCAGTACTCGCCGATCCCGGTCGAGGAGCAGGTCGTCACGGTGTACCTCGGCACGAACGGTCACTTCGACACCGTTCCGACCGAGGACGTGCGCCGCTTCCGCGACGAGTTCGTCGACTCCGCGCGTCGCAAGCACGGAGAGCTCCTCAAGGACATCCGCGAGTCGGGCAAGTTCTCCAAGGAGACCGCCGAAGGGCTGGTCGACGCGGTGAACGAGTTCAAGAAGGAGTTCACCACCTCCGAGGGCAAGAGCCTGGTCGAGGTCTCCGACGCGATGGACGCCGAGAAGGTCGGGCAGGAGACCGTCAAGGTCAACAAGCCCGCCCCGAAGAAGTGAGCTGATAGCTCATGGCCGCACAACTCCGAGAACTCCGGTCGCGTATCAAGGCGACCAAGTCCATCGGCAAGATCACCAAGGCGATGGAGCTCATCGCCACCGCGCGCATCACCAAGGCGCGGGCGAAGGTCGCGGCTTCCCGGCCGTACTCGGACGAGATCACGAACGTGCTCTCGGCCCTGGCCGGAGCCTCGGCGAACCTCGACCACCCGCTGCTGGTCGAGCGTCCGAACCCGAAGCGCGCGGCGGTCCTCGTGATCACCAGCGACAAGGGTCAGTGCGGTGGGTACAACTCCAACGTGCTGAAGGCGACCGAGGAGCTCCTCACGCTGCTGCGTGAGCAGGGCAAGGAGCCGGTGCTGTACGTGACCGGCAACAAGGGCCTGAGCTTCTACCGGTTCCGTGGCCGCGAGGTGGCCGAAAGCTGGACGGGCTTCTCCGACCAGCCCGGTTACGTCAACGCCGCGGAGGCCGGCGAGCTCATCGTCGAGTCGTTCCTGAACGGCGCCGACGACGAGTCGGGCAACGCCGACGGCATCCTGGGTGTCGACGAGATCCACGTCGTCTACACCGAGTTCGTCTCGATGCTCACCCAGCGTCCGGTCGCCAAGCGCGTCGCGCCGCTCGAGGTCGAGTACACCGAGGGCGAAGAGGAGAAGCCCGAAAGCCTGCTCCCGAGCTACGAGTTCGAGCCCAGCGCCGAAAAGCTGCTCGCCGCGTTGCTGCCGAAGTACATCAACACGCGGCTCTTCGCGGCGATGCTCGAGTCGGCGGCGTCCGAACTCGCGGCCCGCCGCACCGCGATGAAGGCGGCGTCGGACAACGCGAACGAACTGGTGAACACGCTGACGCGGGAGGCGAACCAGGCCCGCCAGGCGCAGATCACCCAGGAGATCTCCGAAATCGTCGGTGGGGCGAACGCTCTCACCGCAGCAGGAAGTGATGACTGATGACCAGTACTGAAGCCCGTGCCAAGGGGCGCATCGTCTCGGTGACCGGCCCGGTCGTCGACGTCGAATTCCCGCGCGGTTCCGTTCCCGACCAGTTCAACGCGCTCAAGGTCGAAATCGAGTTCGAGCAGCTCCGCAAGACGGTGACGCTCGAGGTCGCCAGCCACCTCGGTGACAACCTCGTCCGCACCATTTCGCTCCAGCCGCAGGACGGCCTCGTCCGTGGCGCCGAGGTCACCGACACCGGCGGCCCCATCACGGTGCCGGTCGGCGACAAGGTCAAGGGCCACGTCTACAACGCGCTCGGCGAGTGCCTCGACGAGCCCGGCTACGGCGAGGACCTCGAGCGCTGGGGCATCCACCGCAACCCGCCCTCCTTCGACCAGCTCGAAGGCAAGACGGAGATGCTGGAGACCGGCCTCAAGGTCGTCGACCTGCTGACCCCGTACGTGCAGGGTGGCAAGATCGGCCTGTTCGGCGGTGCCGGCGTCGGCAAGACGGTGCTCATCAAGGAGATGATCACCCGTGTCGCCCGGAACTTCGGTGGTACCTCGGTGTTCGCCGGTGTCGGCGAGCGCACCCGTGAGGGCAACGACCTCTTCCTGGAGATGTCCGAGGACGGCGTCATCAACGACACCGCCCTCGTCTTCGGTCAGATGGACGAGCCGCCGGGCACCCGTATGCGGGTCGCGCTGTCCGCGCTGACCATGGCGGAGTACTTCCGCGATGTGCAGAACCAGGACGTGCTGCTCTTCATCGACAACATCTTCCGGTTCACCCAGGCCGGTTCCGAGGTGTCGACCCTGCTGGGCCGTATGCCTTCGGCCGTGGGTTACCAGCCGACGCTGGCCGACGAGATGGGTCAGCTCCAGGAGCGGATCACCTCGACCCGTGGTCGTTCGATCACCTCGATGCAGGCGATCTACGTCCCCGCGGACGACTACACCGACCCGGCCCCGGCGACGACGTTCGCCCACCTGGACGCCACCACGGAGCTTTCCCGTGGCGTGTTCCAGAAGGGCATCTTCCCGGCGGTGGACCCGCTGGCGTCGACGTCGACCATTCTCGACCCGGCCATCGTCGGTGAGGACCACTACCGCGTGGCCTCCGAGGTCATCCGGATCCTGCAGAAGTACAAGGAGCTGCAGGACATCATCGCGATCCTCGGTATGGACGAGCTGTCGGAAGAGGACAAGCTGACCGTTCAGCGCGCGCGCCGCATCGAGCGGTTCCTGTCGCAGAACATGCTGGTCGCCGAGGCCTTCACCGGTCAGCCGGGCTCGACCGTGCCGCTGTCGGAGACCATCGAGTCCTTCGACCGCATCACCAAGGGCGACTTCGACCACTACCCGGAGCAGGCGTTCCTGGGTATCGGTGGCCTCGAAGACCTCGAGAAGAAGTACAAGGAAATCACCAAGAAGTGATGTTCCGATGAGCGGCGGGATCAGTGTCTACTGTGGACGCTGGTCCCGTCGTTCGCATACAGGGAACTTTGACTATTACACTCGGTGCCAGCACCTGAGGTGAAGGGAAGCTACGTGGCTGAGATTTCTGTCGAGCTGGTAGCCGTCGAGCGCCGTCTCTGGTCCGGTACCGCCACGTTCGTGGTGGCGCAGACCACCGAGGGCGAGATCGGCATCATGGCCGGTCACGAGCCGGTTCTCGGCCAGCTCGTCGAGGGTGGCGTCGTGAAGGTGACGACCACGGACGGCGAGACCGTGACCGCCGCGGTGCACGGCGGGTTCCTGTCGGTCACCGCGACCGGCGTGAGCATCCTCGCCGAGAGCGCGGAGCTTTCGGACGAGATCGACGTCGACGCGGCCAAGAAGGCGCTGAGCGGCGAAGACGAGCAAGAGCGGGCTCGGGCGACCGCCCAGCTTCGCGCGGCCGGTCAGTCGGTCTGACCGGGCGACGGGCAGGGGCCGGGCCGTGGAAATCGCCGTGGGTGTTCTCGGGGCCCTGACCGTCCTGGCCGTCGTCGTGGCCTGGTATTCGTTGCGTTGGGTCCGGATGCGCCGCGGCGGTGGCGTGAGTGTCGCCCTGCGGTGGCGTCCGGACGAGGCGCGGTCCAGCTGGCATCTGGGGCTGGGCCGCTACGAGGGCGACGAGTTCGTCTGGTTCCGGGTGTGGAGCCTGCGGACCGGCCCGGACCGGGTCTTCCAGCGGGCGAGTATGGAGATCGCGGACCGGCGCGATCCCTCCGGCACGGAGGCGTACGCCGTCCCCGAAGGTTCGATCGTCCTGCGGTGTGAGTCCGCCACGCAGGAGGCGATCGAGATCGCGATGGGTCCCGGCGCCCTCACCGGCTTCCTCTCCTGGCTGGAGTCGGCCCCGCCGGGCCGCCGCCTCCCACGCGCCTCCTGAGTTACGCCTTCAAGCACGCGAGTTACGCGTCCAAGCACGCGAGTTCGCTCTTCGCGCACGCCGTATGCTCACGCCGTGACCATCGTCGACATCCCCGGTTCGAAGTCGATCACCGCCCGAGGCCTGTTCCTCGCGGCAGCCGCCCACGGGACGACCGCGCTGGGCAGGCCGCTGCGTTCGGATGACTCCGAGGGCTTCGCCGAAGGCCTTCTCAAGCTCGGCTATCAGGTCTCCCGCGCCTCCGGCGAGTGGACGATCGAGGGCGGGCCCGAGGGCCCCGCCGTCGACAGCGCCGACGTCTTCTGCCGCGACGGCGCCACCACCGCGCGTTTCCTGCCCGCACTGGCCGCCGCCGGGCACGGCACCTTCCGGTTCGACGCCTCCGAGCAGATGCGCGCCCGGCCGCTGGGGCCGCTGACCGACGCGTTGCAGGAGCTGGGCGTCGACCTGACCTTCGAAGGGGCGCCTGGGCACCATCCGCTGGTCGTGCGGGCCGACGGGATCAAGGGCGGCGAGCTGACGCTCGACGCGGGCCTGTCCTCCCAGTTCCTGACGGCGTTGCTGCTGGTCGGGCCGCTGACCGCCGAGGGGCTGCGGATCACCGTGACCGACCTCGTCTCGGTGCCCTATGTCGAGATCACCATCGCGATGATGCGGCGGTTCGGCGTCGAGGTCGTCCGTGACGGTGACACGTTCGTCGTGCCGCCCACGCCGTACCGCGCTTGCCGCTACGAGATCGAGCCCGACGCTTCGACGTCCAGCTATTTCTTCGCGGCCGCCGCGCTGACCGGCAACTCGGTGACCGTGCCGGGCCTGGGTGAGGGCGCGCTGCAGGGCGACCTGGCCTTCGTCGAGGTCCTGCGGCAGATGGGCGCGGACGTCGAGGTCGGCCCGGACGCCGTGACCGTGACCGGCACGGGCGGGCTGCGCGGCGTCACGGTGACCATGCGCGACATCTCCGACACCGTGCCGACCCTCGCGGCCATCGCGCCGTTCGCGGACGGACCGGTGCGGATCGAGGACGTCTACAACACGCGGATCAAGGAATGCGACCGGCTCGCGGCCTGCGAGGAGAACCTGCGCGCGATGGGCGTTTCGGTCGAGACCGGGCGGGACTGGATCGAGATCCAGCCGGGCGTGCCGACGGGGGCCCTGGTGAAGTGCCGGCGGGACCACCGGATCGCGATGGCGTTCAGTGTCACGGGGCTGCGGACGCCGGGGATCACGCTGGACGACCCCGGTTGCGTGAAGAAGACCTTCCCCGGCTTCCACGACGCTCTGGCTTCGCTCCGGGCCTCCTGGCGCATTTAAGTCCTCTAAATGCACCGAAGGAAACATGGGATCATCACGAAGCGGCATTTCTACCGGCCTTCCGACGTGATGCACGTCTATTCTCGGTCTATGACTCAGAGCGAGGACACGAACCGCTGGAGCCACCTTCCCGAACCCGTGTCCCTGGAGGACACGATCACGATGAAGGCGATCGACCCGGGCACGGACGGCACGCCCGACGTCGACCTCGAGCGCTATTGGGCAGCACAGGAGCAGGGCCGGTTGTGAGCTGAAGGGCGCTTTCCCCGCATCCGATGCGGGGAAAGCGCCCTTCACCGCTTCTTACGCGGGAAAGTCCCCTTCAGCTCGCGCCGCCGGGCTGCCACAGGATGTCGCCGTCCGGATTCGCCAGCCGCGACAGGATGAACAGCAGATCCGAGAGCCGGTTCAGGTACTTGATGGCCAGCTGGTTCGTCGTGGCCTGCTCGGCCTCGAACAGCGCCCAGCCGGACCGCTCCGCCCGCCGCGCGACCGTGCGGGCCTGGTGCAGGAACGCCGCGCCCGGGGTGCCACCCGGCAGGATGAACGACGTCAGCTTCGGCACGCGTTCGTTGAACTCGTCGCACCAGCCTTCGAGCCGCTCGATGTACCGCTCGGTGATGCGCAGCGGCTCGTACGGCGGGTTCTCCACGATCGGCGCGCACAGGTCCGCGCCGACGTCGAAGAGATCGTTCTGCACCGCACGCAGCACCTGCGTGATCTCCTCGGAAAGACCACCCATCGCGAGCGCGAGCCCGATGACGGAATTGGCTTCGTCGACGTCGGCGTACGCACCTAGCCGCGGCGAGGTCTTCGGCACGCGGGAGCCGTCGCCGAGCGCCGTGGTGCCGTTGTCGCCGACCTTCGTGTACACGCGGTTGATGCGAACGACCATGAAGCCGACTCTACCGGCCCGGCGAAAGGCAAATCCGGGCGAGAGGGCATGATTGGCGCCCATGAGCGAGCACTTCGACGTGCACGGCGGAGCACGGCTGGTCGGCGAGGTCGACGTGGTCGGGGCCAAGAACAGCGTCCTGAAACTGATGGCCGCGGCCCTGCTGGCCGAGGGTACGACGACCATCACGAACTGCCCCCAGATCCTGGACGTCCCGCTGATGGGCGACGTCCTGCGCAGTGTCGGCTGCGACGTCGTCATCGACGGCGACACCGCCAAGATCACCACGCCGGCCGAGTTGTCGCACCGGGCCGATTCGGCCGCGATGGGCAAGCTGCGCGCGTCGGTGTGCGTGCTGGGGCCGCTGGTCGGACGGCTCAAGCAGGCCGTCGTGGCACTGCCTGGCGGTGACGCCATCGGTTCGCGGCCGCTGGACATGCACCAGAACGGGCTGCGCAAGCTGGGCGCCACCAGCACCATCGAGCACGGTTGCGTCGTGGCGAAGGCCGACGGCCTGCGCGGCGCGCAGATCTGGCTGGACTTCCCGAGCGTCGGCGCCACCGAGAACATCCTGATGGCCGCCGTGCTCGCCGAGGGCACCACGGTCATCGACAACGCCGCGCGCGAGCCCGAGATCGTCGACATCTGCACGATGCTGACCGAGATGGGCGCGAAGGTCGAAGGCGCGGGCACCTCGACCCTCACCGTCGAGGGCGTCGAGAAGCTGCACCCGACCGAGCACCGCGTGATCGGGGACCGGATCGTCGGCGCGACCTGGGCGTTCGCCGCCGCGATGACCCGGGGCGACCTCACCGTGCGCGGCGTCAACCCGCACTATCTCGACCTGGTCCTCGACAAGCTCCGCCTGGCGGGTGCCGAGGTCGAGACGTTCGACGGCAAGGGTTTCCGCATCGTCCAGAACGAGCGCCCGAAGGCCGTCGACTGGGTGACGCTGCCGTACCCCGGTTTCGCGACCGACCTGCAGCCGTTCGCGGTCGCGCTGTCCGCGGTCTCCGAGGGCACCTCGATGATCACGGAGAACATCTACGAGGCCCGGTTCCGGTTCATCGAAGAGATGATGCGGCTTTCCGGCGACGCGCGCACCGATGGCCACCACGCCGTCGTACGGGGCGTGGAGAAGCTTTCGAGCGCTCCGGTGTGGGCCGCGGACATCCGTGCCGGCGCCGGGCTGGTGCTGGCCGGGCTGTGCGCGGACGGCGTCACCGAGGTCTGGGACGTCTTCCACATCGACCGCGGTTACCCGCACTTCGTGGAGAACCTGAACCGGCTCGGCGCCCGCATCGAACGCGTGGCGGGCGAGCCCGACCGGACCTGATCGAAACCCGCGTGAAGGCCCCCTTCCCTCGGCTGAGCGAAGGGAAGGGGGCCTTCACGCGCGATCAGGGCAGGTCGACGAACGGCGCGAGGAAGTCCCGCGACGTCGGCGAGTCCAGCCGGTAGGTGACGTTGGTGGCGTAGCAGGGCCCGTCGCCGGTGATGGTCGTCGACACCAGGACGCGCTTGCCGCCGATGGTGGCGAAGTTCGGCCCGCCGGAGTCGCCGTAACAGGCGCCGCCGTTGCCCTGGGGCGCCGTCATCGCCAGCCGCACCCACGTGTTGTTCAGCGCGTTGAAGGTGACCGGCGCCTTCATCCGGACTCCGCCGCCCGGGTGGGTGTGCCCGCCCGGCCCGTTCACGGCTTCCTGCGTGCCGTAGCCGGCGACCACGAACGGAGTCGAGTTCAGCGCCTGCGGCCCGAGCGCGTCGAGCTGCCCGGCCTTCGGCAGAGTGGCGGGGGTGAAGCTCCAGCGCGCGGCGATCTGCTTCGCGGGCACCTGGACGACGGCGATGTCGTGCGAGTCGGCCGAGTTGCCGGGGTAGCCGGGCTCGTTGTGCGCGACCCCTTCCACGGCGACGGCCTTGGCGATCGCCGCCGGGTCACCGGGGTACTTCTTCGCCGCCGCGTCGAGACCCGCTTGCACGTCCTGGTCGAGCGAGACGAAGAACCGTACGTTGGCGGGCCAGTCGCTGGTGCAGTGCGCGGCGGTGAGGAAGGTGTCGGCGTCCACCATCGTGCCGGAGCACACCCAGTCGACCCGGTCGGGGGTGGCGGGGTCGCCGTCGTTGTCCCAGGTCGCGACGAGGGCGCCGACCTCGGTGCGCTCCGGTGCGGGGGTGGCGTTGTAGGAGTTGATCGCGGTCGCGGCGGTGGCGCCGCCCAGCAGCAGGGCGGTTGCCATCGCCGCGACGGTGGCGGCGGAGGTGAACCTCACGAACGGCCTCCTCGACTCGTGCTTCCGGAGACGGAATTCAACGTGGTGGGCGCCTGAAAGTCATCCGCCGAAAGTAGTCACGCGTCCCTGCGTCGCCGGGCCCCGGCGTACAGCGCGGCACCCGCGGCCAGCGAACCCAGCCCGGTCAGCAGCACGGGTTCGAGCTCGAAACCGGTCTTGGCCAGTGACGGCGCGCTCGCGACCGCGACGGCGGCGCGGGGCGCGGCGGCCGCGGCGACGGCCGCCGCCGGGACGACCGCGGGAGGGACGGCCTCGGCGTGAGGTCCCCCGGGCGGGGGAGTCCCGGCCGGTGGGTTCGTGGCGGGCGGCGTCCGGTCCGGCACGCAGGCGGTGTGCGCGGGATTGCCACGCCCGACGCCGTGGTTGCGGTCGCATTCGTAACCCGCGTTGGCGTCCGAGCCTCCGGGCAGCTGCCCTGGCGGGTTCTTGTTGTCGGCCTTGCCGACGCAGCCGGCGCAGGGCTTACCTGCGGCTTCGCCACCGCCGTTGCCGTTGGCCGACGGTGAACCGTCGCGTGTGGAGTCGTAGGGCCCGTGCTTGTTGGCGCCGTGCCCGGAGAAGTCCGCTTTGGACGGAGGCTGCGGTTTGGTGGTGTCCTTGGCGTGGCCGGGAGGAGCGCCGCCGTTGCCGCGCTCGCCCGCGTCGGCGGGGCCCGCGCCGAGGAGAAGGAGGGAGAAGGCGGCTCCGGCGATGACGCCGTAGGTCTTCTTGTTCACGGAAGCCTCCCTAGGCCGCGCCATTGCGACATCCGGAGTATCGCGTAAACGGCCGAAGGGGTTACTCGAGTACGAGGGCGGCGCCGAAACCGACCAGTGCGGTGCCGGTGACGCCGTCGAGCGCGCGGCGGACCTTGCGGCGTTCCAGCCAGGCCCGCACGCGGTGCACGAAGAACAGCAGGAGGAGCTGGGCGACGGTGCCCGCCGCCGCGATCGTGTAGGCCAGCAGCAGGGCGTCGCCGGTGCCGGTGACGCCCGGGGTCAGGAACTGCGGCAGCACCGACAGGTACAGCACGAGGACCTTCGGATTGGTGAAGTTGGAGAGGAAACCCTCCCGCCAGCGGCGGAATCCGCTCCGCGTGGCGGCGGTCTCGGTGAGACGGCCGTAGTCGCCGCGGAAGGCGCCGATCAGGGCCCGCACACCGAGGTAACAGAGGTAGGCCGCGCCCGCCCATTTCACGGCTTCGAACACCGGCCGCGAGTTCATGATGACCGCGCCGAGGCCGAGCGCCGCCGCGGTCGCCTGCGCGAGGTTCGCGACGCCGATGCCGAAACAGGCCCAGCCGCCACCGCGGACACCGCCGGACAGCGCGTTCTTCAGCACCACCATGTTGTCCGGGCCCGGGACGAGCGCCAGCGCCAGCATCATCAGCGCGAAACCGCCGTAGACACCCCAGGTCATGATTCGACCACCAACGCCGCGCCGAAACCGACCAGTGCGGTGCCAGTGACGCCGTCGAGCGCTCGCCGGACCTTGCGGCGCTCCAGCCAGGCCCGCACGCGGTGCACGAAGAACAGCAGTGTCAGCAGCCAGACCGCGCCCAGCACCGCGACGGTGTAGGCGAGCAGCAGCGCGTGCCACGCCGACGTCGTCGCGGGGTCGAGGAACTGCGGCAGCACCGACAGGTACAGCACGAGCACCTTCGGATTGGTGATGTTGGAGAGGAAGCCCTCACGGAAGCGGCGGAAGCCACTCGACCGTTGCTGCTTCTCCGCCGTGACACCGGAGTAGTCACCTCGCCACGCGCCGCGCAGCGCCTGGATACCGAGGAAGACCAGGTACGCGGCGCCGACCCATTTGAGCGTCACGAACACCGGCTGCGACTGCGCGATGACGACGCCGAGGCCGAGTGCGGCGGCGGTGCCCTGGACGGCGTTGGCCACGAAGATCCCGGCCGTGGTGAGGAAGCCGCCGCGGGTACCGCCCGACAACGAGTTCTTGAGCATCACCATCGTGTCCGGCCCCGGCGCGAGGACGATCAGGACGACGATGACCAGATAGCTGCTGTACGAACTCCACGTCACGGTCACCCACGCTAGACGCCGGGCACGGGGTGAGTCTCGCGGATTTCGGTCACAGTCCCGGTTCCGGGATCGCTGTCCGTCGCAAGCGGGCCCGCCTCGTCCGGGACCTGATCGCGACGGCTCGCCAGGCACGGAGATGCCCGGTCACGATTCCGGCAAAGCCCTGGTCAGCGTGCTGACGCGGGCTTATCGTCCGCGTATGTACCTGGGGGATACGGGATTGCTGCCCGGAGAGCGCATGATCTGGTCAGGCGCGCCGAAGCGCATCTCGATGTTCGCGAAGAGCGACCTGATGATCGTGCCTGGTCTGGTGCTGGCCGGGGCGTGGTTCTACTTCTTCATGCGGGACGGGGAGGAGATCCCCGTCTTCGCGTACCTCGTGGCGGGCTTCATCGTGTTGGGCTGGCTCTGGCAGCCCATCCAGCGCTACTTGAAGCTGAAGGCCACTTCGTACGCCGTGACCGACCGGCGAGTGGTCGTGTGGATCAAGGGCAAGGAGAGCACGTCGGCCTACCTGGAGGTGTTGGGTCCACCGCGGGTGGCGGAGAACGGCGACGGAACCGGGAACGTCACGTTCGGAAAAGGCGTGGGATTCGTCGTCGGGCTCTTCCAGAACGCCGACGAGGCGATGCCCGAGCTGAGCGGGATCGAGGATGCCAGGCGTGTCCGCGACCTCATCGCGACCGCCCAGCAGAACACCCGCTAGGTCCCTTCGGCCCGGAATTTCACCGACGAACGGACACTCCTCGCCCGTCCCCCGGACGGGTAGTGTGCCGTGGCATGCATGAGGGGCAGATCGACCTCCTTCCAGGCGAACGGGTCATCTGGGCCGGGCAGCCGGTGCGCAGGCCCCTCTTCAATCCCGGCGACCGGTTCAACGTCCCCGTCGGCCTGCTCTGGCTCGGTGGCGTCACGCTGTTCTTCGCCGCCAACCACGACACGGCGTTCCACATGGCCGCGTGGGTCGTGCTCACCGCCGCGGGCGTCTTCCATCTCGCGGGCAGGCCGCTGATCCGCTATCTCAGGCTCGCCTCGACCACGTACGCCGTGACGGACGGCCGGGTCATCGCGACCAGTTCGCTCGTCCGGCGCAAGGAGGAATCCGCGGCGCTGGCCGGGCTGGCCGATCCCGTCGTCACCCCCGGGCCGGGCAAGACCGGGACGATCACCTTCGGCAGGCTCGGCGTGCTGGCGTGGGCGTCGGCGAACTTCGGCGCGGGTACCGGGAAGGACCGCGAGCCACCGGTCATCCTTGTGGGTGTCAGTGATGTGGCCAAAGTGCGCGAGAAGCTCGCGAAAGCCGTTGACGAGGCACGACAGCGCCAGGGGTCGATGGCCGGAGAATGACCCGACTGTGTCCGATTCAACTCGGCGGCCGATGTTACCGGCCGGTACACTCAGACGGTCGTCCAGCGCCGGAGGTAGACCGTGCCCTATCCCACGGACCGTGAACGGGACCGCCCCTGGGTGATGCGGACCTACGCGGGCCACTCGTCCGCGGCCGCGTCCAACGAGCTGTACCGCCGTAACCTCGCGAAGGGGCAGACCGGTCTCTCGGTCGCCTTCGATCTGCCGACGCAGACCGGCTACGACCCGGATCACCAGCTGTCCAAGGGCGAGGTCGGCAAGGTCGGCGTCCCGGTTTCGCATATCGGCGACATGCGACGGCTCTTCGACGGCATCCCGCTCGCCGAGGCCAACACGTCGATGACGATCAACGCGCCCGCCATGTGGCTGCTGGCGCTCTACGTCTCCGTGGCGCGTGAGCAGGCCGAAACCGAGGGCCGTGACGTGGACGAGGTGCTGGCCAAGCTCACCGGCACCACGCAGAACGACATCATCAAGGAATACCTTTCCCGCGGCACCTACATCTTCCCGCCGGGTCCGAGTCTCCGCCTGATCACCGACATGATCGCGTGGACCGTGCACCACGTGCCGAAGTGGAACCCGATCAACATCTGCAGCTATCACCTGCAGGAAGCCGGCGCGACGCCGACGCAAGAGGTCGCGTACGCGTTGTGCACCGCCATCGCCGTCCTCGACGCGGTCCGCGACTCCGGCCAGGTCGAGCAGGCGGACATGGCCAAGGTCGTCGCGCGGATCTCGTTCTTCGTCAACGCCGGTGTGCGGTTCGTCGAAGAGATGTCCAAGATGCGCGCGTTCACCGCGCTGTGGGACGAGATCACCCGGGATCGGTACGGCGTCACGGATCCCAAGGCACGGCGGTTGCGCTACGGCGTGCAGGTCAACTCGCTGGGCCTGACCGAGGCGCAGCCCGAGAACAACGTCCAGCGCATCGTGCTGGAGATGCTCGCGGTCTCGCTTTCCCGCGGTGCCAGGGCCCGCGCGATCCAGCTGCCCGCGTGGAACGAGGCGCTCGGCCTGCCCCGGCCGTGGGACCAGCAGTGGGCGCTGCGGATGCAGCAGGTGCTCGCGTTCGAGACCGACCTGCTGGAGTACGAGGACATCTTCGACGGCTCGCACGTCATCCAGGCCAAGGTCGACGAGATCATGGCAGGCGCGCGCGAGGAGATCGCGCGCGTGCAGGATCTCGGCGGCGCCGTCGCGGCCGTGGAGAGCGGCTACATGAAGTCCCAGCTCGTCGCCTCGCTCGCGGAGTACCGGCGCGGCATGGAGAACGGCGAGCGGATCCTGGTCGGCGTCAACAAGTTCGAGACCACCGAGCCGTCCCCGCTGCAAGCGGAAGGTGCGAAGGCGATCGAAACGATCGACCCCGCCGTCGAAAAGCAGGCCGTCACCGCGATCGAGGAATGGCGGACGCGGCGCGACAACGCGGCCGCCGAGTCGGCGCTGGAGAAGCTGAAGGCCATCGCGAAGACGTCGGAGAACCTGTTCGAGGCCACTGTCGACTGTGCCCGCGCCGGGGTGACCACCGGTGAATGGTCGGGCGCGCTGCGCGAAGTGTTCGGCGAATACCGTGCTCCCACCGGGGTTTCCGCTTCGGCGGCCGCGGGCGAGGGCAACGAGGAGCTCCGCCGCGTGCGCGACCGGGTCAAGGCGACGAACACCGAGATCGGCGAACGGCTGCGGATCCTGGTCGGCAAACCCGGTCTCGACGGGCATTCCAACGGTGCCGAGCAGGTGGCCGTGCGGGCCCGCGACGTCGGTTTCGAAGTGGTGTACCAGGGCATCCGGCTCACGCCGGAGCAGATCGTCGCGGCCGCCGTCCAGGAGGGCGTGCACGTCGTCGGCCTTTCGGTGCTCTCGGGTTCGCATCTCGAGGTCGTACCGCAGGTCGTGGACGGTTTGCGGGCCGCGGGCGCGGGCGACATCCCGGTCATCGTCGGCGGCATCATCCCGCCCGACGACGAGAAGCTCCTGCTGGAGCGGGGAATCGCGAAGGTGTTCACGCCGAAGGACTACGAACTCACCGACATCATGGACGGAATTGTCGGATTGGTGCGGGAGCGCCACGGTCTGAGCACTTAACGTCACCGTTAATCTCGGTACCGTAACGGCCGCTGGTGGGTGAGCCGCTCACATTGCCGGGGCAAAGGTACCCACCTACGTTTCGATTAAACCGATTAATCGAAAAGGAGTGCGGCGATGACGCACGGCGAGTGGTCGAGGCGAGAGTTCTTCCGGCGGTCGGCTGTGCTGGGAGCGGTGACGATCGGCGGTCCGGTGCTGTTGTCCGCGTGCACGTCGACCTCGTCCGGGGACGCACTGCAGGCGGCCAAGGACGCGAAGAAGATCAAGATCGGTATCGCGAACGAAGCGCCCTACGGTTTCACGGATCAGAGCGGCAGGGTCACCGGGGAAGCCCCCGAAGTCGCTCGCGCCGTCTTCAAGGCCATGGGCATCGACGACGTGGAAGCCGAAGCGGTCTCCTTCGACCAGCTGATCCCTGGGCTCAACGCCAGGAAGTACGACGTCGTCGCGGCCGGGATGAACATCAAGAAGGAGCGGTGCGACGCGGCGGCCTTCTCGATCCCCGACTACTCGGCGCTGACCGCTTTGCTGGTACCCAAGGGAAATCCACAGCAGGTACTGAAGTTCGAGGACATCGCGGCCAAGAAGGTCAAGGTCGCCGTGCTCTCGGCGGCCGTGGAGAAGGGGTACGCCACCGACGCCGGTGTCGCCGAGGACCAGATCGTCACCCTCGATTCGCAGGACAACATGCTCCGCGCGGTCACCGACGGCCGGGTCTACTGCGCCGCGCTCACCGACATCTCCCTCAAGGACGTGCTGAGCAAGAGCCCCGGCGCGGCCGCCGAAGTCACGCCTGGCTTCGACCCGGTCAAGGACGGGAAACCGGTCGTCTCCGCCGGCGCCTTCGTCTTCCGCAAGGACGACAACCCCCTGCGCGAGGCGTTCAACGCCGAACTCAAGAAGCTGCACGACAGCGGCGAATGGACCAAGATCGTGACGCCGTTCGGCTTCTCGGCGGCCAACCTGCCGAAGCCCGAAGTCACCACCGAGAAACTCTGCGCGGTGTAGCGGGCTGACGTCATGTCGTCGTCGGTATCGCATATCATCACGTCCGTCCTCAGTGGACTGACCGCGACCGTCACCGCCGCCCTCGGCGGGATCGCCCTCACCGTGGTGCTCTCCCTGGCCGCCGGGCTGGCGCTGAGATCGCCGTCCAGAGTGGTGCGGGGGATTTCCCGCGTCTACGTCGAGATCTTCCGTGGCACCTCGGAAGTGGTTCAGCTGTTCTGGCTGTACTTCGTGCTCCCGGTGCTGGTCGGCTTCCAGCTGATGCCGCTGTTCGCCGGGATCCTGGTACTGGGGCTCAACCACGGGGCCTACGGCGCGGAGATCGTCCGCGGCGCGGTGAACTCGGTCCCGCGCGCGCAGTTCGAGGGCGCCGTCGCACTCAACCTGACGCCCGCCCAGCGGATGCGGCGGGTGATCCTGCCGCAGGCGTTCGCGGAAATGCTGCCACCGTTCAACAATCTCTTCATCCAGTTGCTGAAGAGCACCGCGCTGCTGTCGTTCATCGCCGTTCCGGAGATGGCGCGTCAAGGTGAACTGCTGCGGCCGGTGTTCGGCGCCGAGCTCGGCTGGATCTACGGCACCGAACTCGTGCTTTATCTCCTGCTCGCGTTGCTGATCACCAGTGGGATGCGGCTGCTGGAACGGCTCGCCGCGCGGCGGCTCGGCAGGGCCCCGGCCAAGATGACGGCCGCCGCGGGAGGTGTGTCATGAACTGGAGCTGGGAAGCCGCCGCGAATTCGGTTCCCCTTCTGCTGGAAGGGCTTCTCGTCACCGTCGAGATCACCCTGCTCGCCTCGGTGGTCGGGTACGTGCTCGGCCTGGTGTTCGCGCTGATCCACCGGACCGGCATTCCCGTGCTGTCCCAAGCGGTCCGGCTGTTCATCGAGTTCGTCCGCAGCACGCCGCTGCTGATCCAGGTGTTCGTTCTCTACTACGTGATCCAGCCGGTGGGCGGCATGACCTTGTCCCCGTTCGTCACCGGCGTCATCGCGCTCGGCGTGCATTACGCGACCTACGCCGCCGAGGTCTACCGTGCCGGGATCGAGGCCGTCCCGAGAGGACAGTGGGAGGCCGCGACCGCGCTGAACCTGCCGAAGTCACGGGTGTGGACCGCGGTCGTCCTGCCGCAGGCGGTGCCGCGGGTGCTGCCCGCGCTCGGCAACTACACGATCTCGATGTTCAAGGAAACCCCGTTGCTGCTGGCGATCGGCGTCGTCGACGTCCTGGCGAGGGCGAAGGAGGTCGGCGCCGAGACGTTCCGCGTCGTCGAGCCGTACACCCTGGCCGGGGTGCTGTTCCTGCTGGTGAGCCTGCCGGCTTCGATTCTGGTGAGAAGGTTGGAGCGACGTGCCGCCCACAGTTGATTCCCCGATGATCCGGTTCTCGCAGGTGGTCAAGTCCTACGGCGACCACGTCGTGCTGCGGGACCTCGATTTCACCGTCGCGCCGGGGGAATTCGTCTCGCTGATCGGGCCGAGCGGGTCCGGGAAGACGACGATCCTGCGGCTGCTGATGACACTGGAGAAGGTCGACGGCGGCACCATCGAGGTCTGCGGCGACTACCTGAGCCATCGGAAACGCGGCGAGAAGCTGGTACCCGCGGACGAGAAGTACCTGCGGGAGGCGCGCAAGCGGATCGGCATGGTGTTCCAGCAGTTCAACCTGTTCCCCAACATGAACGTGCTGCGCAACATCACCGAGGCGCCGATCCATTCGCTCGGCGTCCCCAGGGACGAGGCCGAGGCGCGGGCCGTCGAACTGCTGGAAATGGTGGGGCTCACGGAAAAGAAGGACGAGCACCCCACCAGGCTTTCCGGCGGCCAGCAGCAGCGCGTCGCGATCGCCCGCGCGCTCGCGATGCGGCCGGACGTGCTACTGCTGGACGAGGTGACCTCGGCGCTCGACCCGGAACTGGTCGCCGACGTCCTGCGGGTGCTGCGTGAGATCGCGACGTCCACCGACATCACGATCCTCTGTGTCACCCACGAAATGCAGTTCGCGCGGGATGTCTCGGACCGGGTGATGATGTTCGACCAGGGGCAGGTGCTGGAGGACGCCACGCCGGACAAGCTGTTCAACGATCCGGAACACGACCGGACGCGGCGGTTCCTCAAGGCGGTCATCGACCGGGCTTGAGGCTCGCGCCTCGGCTCGGCTGCGACACCGTCTCCTGCCCGGGGTGTTGCCTAGGGGTGAGGCAAGGGTGGCGTGTTGCGAAAGCCACTTTCGCAACCTTCAACTTTGCGAAAGTGGCTTTCGCAACGTCGGCGGGCGAGCCCATCGCGCCTCAAAGGCTCGCGAGGATCTCCTTCGTCGAGGTGACCGTGGCGAACCCGCCGCCGTGCAGGTTCGTCGCGGTCGCCCGGTACAGCTCGTCCGCGGTCAGGACGCCGCCATCGGGCCCGGCGAGGTCGAAGGTGAAGGTGGCGTCGAGCGCGAAAGTCACGTCGTACCCGAGGTTCCCGCCGACGCGCGCGGTGGTCTCGCAGCAGAAGTTCGTCTGGATGCCGGCGAGCACGAACGACGTGATGCCGCGGGTCTTCAGCCAGCCGTCGAGATCGACGTCGCCGTGGAAGGCCGAGTTGACCTTCTTGCCGAACACCAGGTCCGCGCGCACACCGTCGAGTTCGGGCTTGAAGTGGTTGCCCTCCTGTCCCGGCCGCAGCGACGAGCCGGGTTTCACGGAGTCGTGGTGCACCAGCACGATCGGCAGCCCGCGCTCCTGGTAGGCGTCGACGAGCGCCTTGATGTTGGCCTCCGCGCCGGGGTTGTTGCGCGGGCCCCAGACGGGCTTGTCGAAGCCGCGCTGAGCGTCGATCACGAGCAGGGCCTTGTTTTCTGTGGTCATGGCTTCGAGTTTCCCGCGTCCGGCTGCCGGAGGGGAGTGGCAGAAGACGCGCGATACGGTACTTTCCTGCCATGCGAACCGTGGGTGTGCTCCTCCTGCCGGGCAGCCGGTCCTTCGACCTCGGCGTGATCGGTGAGGTCTGGGGCGTGGACCGGACCGACAGCGGCATCGGCCCGTTCGAGGTCCGGCTCTGCGCGTCCGGCCGGGCCCGGATCGCCGTCCATCCGTTCGGCCAGGTCGAGGCGACGCATGGGCTGAGCGGGCTGGCGGGCTGCGATCTCGTCCTCGTGCCCGGCCGGGTGGATCCGCACGCCGAGGTGCCCGCGCCCGCCGTCGCCGCGCTGCGCAAGGCGCACCGGGCGGGCATCACCGTGGCGTCGCTGTGCTCCGGGGCCTTCACGCTCGCCGCGGCCGGGCTGCTCGACGGCCGGTCCGTCACCACGCACTGGCGGCTGCTGGACGACCTCGAAGCCGCCGCTCGCGACGCCGTCGTCCAGCGGGACGTCCTGTTCACCGACGAAGGTGACGTCCTGACCTCCGCCGGGGTGGTCGGCGGCCTGGATCTCTGCCTGCACCTGGTCCGCCGCGATCACGGTGCCGAGGTCGCGGCCGCCCTCGCCCGCCGCCTGGTGATGCCGCCCGCGAGGGAAGGCGGCCAGCGGCAGTACGTCGACAACCCGTTGCCGCCCACGCCGTCGCGGCCGAGCGTATCGTCCACAATGGACTGGGCGCTGGAGCGGATCGCCGACGACATCGGCGTCGACGACCTCGTCGGTCACGCCGGGCTGAGCGAGCGGACCTTCCATCGCGAGTTCGCGGCGGCCACCGGCGTGACACCGGGGCGGTGGCTGCGCGCGCAGCGGGTGCGGCTCGCGCGGCGGCTGCTGGAGACCACCGAGCTCCCGGTCGAGCGGGTCGCGCAGCGGTCCGGTCTCGGCACCGCCGCCAACCTGCGACGACGGCTGCGTGCCGACGTCGGTGTCGGGCCCGATTCGTATCGCCGGACGTTCCGGTCGGTTACCGTCGAAGCATGGCCGAGTACGAGCACATCCTCGTGAAGCGGGACGGGGACACCGTCACGATCACCATGAACCGCGCCGCGCGGCGCAACTCGCTGTCGGCGGACCACCTCGCCGAACTCCTCGCGGCGTTCCGCGAGGCCGGGGACACCGACGCCACCGGGATCGTCCTGGCTGGCGCCGGGCCGGTGTTCTCGGCGGGACACGACTTCGGCGACGTCGCCGCGCGCGACCTGATGGGCGTACGCGAGCTGCTGCGGCTGTGCACGGACCTGATGGGCACGATGCAGTCCGTCCCGCAGGTCGTCGTCGCGCGGGTGCACGGGCTCGCGACCGCCGCGGGCTGCCAGCTGGTGGCCTCGTGCGACCTCGCCGTCGCCGCGGAGTCCGCCGGGTTCGCCCTTCCCGGTGGCAAGGGCGGGTGGTTCTGTCACACGCCCGCGGTACCGGTGGCGCGCGCGATCGGGCGGAAACGCCTGATGGAACTGGCGCTCACCGGCGACGTCGTCGACGCCGCCACCGCGCTGGACTGGGGCCTGGTGAACCGCGTCGTACCGGACGACTCGCTGGACGAAGCCGTCGCTTCGCTGCTCGGACGTGCGACGCGCGGGAGCCGGGCCAGCAAGGCGATGGGCAAGCAGACCCTCTACGCGCAGCTGGACCGGCCCGAGGCCGACGCCTACGCGCTGGCGCTGGAGGTGATGGCTTCGGCTTCGCAGCTGCCTGGAGCACGTGAGGGGATGGCGGCCTTCCTGGAGAAGCGTTCGCCGGTCTGGCCCGACTGAGTTCAGAGAACGCGCTCGCGCATGAGCAGAAGCGTGTAGGCGGCCAGCGTCTGGGAATCGGTGATGTCTCCCGAAGCGATCATCTTCTCGAACTCGCCGCGCTCGAACCACGCCGTCCGCATGTCCTGCTCTTCGACCTCGCGCTGGGTTTCACCCTGCGTGAGATCGGTGGCGAGGAACACGTGCCCACGCTGGCTCGAAAACCCGGGTGCGACGTCGGTCCTGCCGAGGTCGGTCATCGTGCCCGCGATCAGCCCGGTCTCCTCCCGCAGTTCGCGGGCGGCGAGTTCGAGCGGCGGGACGTCGGCCTGCTCGGGCGCGGTGCCCATGGGGAACTCCCAGCGCCGCATCCCGACCGGATAGCGGAACTGCTCGACCAGGTGAAACCGGGCGCCGTCGAACGGGATCACCACGGCGCAGACCGGTTTGTCGACGACGGCGTAGATCCCCTCGGAACCATCGAGCCGCCGGACGGAGTCCTCGCGCAGGGTCATCCAGTTGTTCCGGTACACCTCGCGGGAGCTGACACGCTGAACGGGGTCCATGCGCACAGTATCGCCGTGCTTGTCCTACCCTCGCGGGGTGCGCCTTGTGATCGCTCGCTGCCAGGTCGACTACGCCGGCCGTCTGACCGCCCATCTGCCGATGGCCACCCGGCTGCTGCTCGTGAAGGCCGACGGCTCGGTGTCCGTGCACTCGGACGACCGTGCCTACAAGCCGCTGAACTGGATGAGCCCGCCGTGCTGGCTGATCGAGGACGGCAAGCTGTGGATCGTCGAGAACAAGCAGGGCGAGAAGCTCGTCATCACGATCGACGAGATCTTCCACGACCACGCCCAGGAACTCGGCGCGGAACCGGGACTGCAGAAGGACGGCGTCGAGGCGCACCTGCAGGAACTGCTCGCCGAGCACATCAAGACCCTCGGTGACGGCTACACCCTGGTGCGGCGGGAGTTCCCGACCGCGATCGGGCCGGTCGACATCATGGCCCGCGACGCCGACGGCGCCAGTGTCGCCGTCGAGATCAAACGGCGCGGCGAGATCGACGGCGTCGAGCAGCTGACGCGGTACCTCGAACTGCTCAACCGCGACCCCCTGCTGGCGCCGGTGCAGGGTGTCTTCGCGGCGCAGATCATCAAGCCGCAGGCGCGGGTGCTGGCCGAGGACCGGGGTATCCGGTGCCTCACGCTGGACTACGACGCGTTGCGCGGCATCGAATCGGACGAGTTCCGCCTCTTCTGAGCCTCCCCCTCTCGCGTTTAGTCCTCTGGATGCGGTAGTTGCGCGTGCAACTACCGCCGGGCGGACGACACGCGTGATCCGGTGGACGACACGCGTGATCAGGTGGAGGACACGCGTGATCCGGTGGACGACTCGTGAGGGGACCCGGCCGCGCGCGTGCCGTCCGTCCGGTCACGCGAAACCCGCGGCCCCCTCCGGTGCCGGCGGCCGCCTCCCCGGGCACTGAACAGCCGATATCGAATCGAGTCCTCGGATTCGTATCTGCATTCTTTCTCGCGCCACAGAATGCCCGAAAGGGCGCGAGAAATTAACGAACTCGCGTTCTCCTGCAAAAGAACCAGCTATTTCTGTGTCATTCGGGTGAACGCCGGATTGCCCGGTCTCGCGCTGTGTCACACTCGATTTCCGCGAGGGGTACCGCCGACATACGGCGGTCGCGGGCGCAGGGGTGATGGGCCATGGCTGATTCTCGGAAGAACGTCGATCTCGTGCTGGAAGGCGGCGGCGTCAAAGGCATCGGGCTGCTCGGCGCGGTACTGGAGTTGCACGACGCCGGTTATTCGTTTCCCCGGATCGCCGGGACGAGCGCGGGTGCGATCGTCGCGACACTGGTCGCCGCGTATCAGAAGGCCGGTAAGGATCTCGGCGGTCTGGAAGCGGTGATGAACGACCTGGACTGCCGCCGTTTCCAGGACCGGTCCCTGCTCGACAAGGTCACCGGCCCGATCGGGGACGGCGTCGATCTGCTCCTGCACGACGGGATGCACTCCGGTGACTATCTCGCCGAATGGCTCACGCCGTTGCTGGAAGAGGTCGGCGTGCGCACCTTCGCCGATCTCGCCATCGAGGATCCCGAAGGTACTTTGCTTCCGTACCAACGGTATTCCCTCGTCGTCCACGTCAGCGACCTGACCCGCCGGGTACTCGTCCGGCTGCCTTGGGATTATTCCCAGTACGGCCGCGACCCCGGTGCGGAGAAGATCGTCGACGCCGTCCGGGCGTCGATGTCGATCCCGCTCTACTTCCGGCCGGTGCAGTTCGACGTCCGCCCCGAGGGCACCGTCACCTGGGTCGACGGCGGCCTGCTGTCGAACTTCCCGATCACCGTCTTCGACCGGACCGACGCGAAGAAGCCGCGGTGGCCGACCTGGGGGGTGAAGCTGTCCGGGGAACCCGCGGGCGGCAAGGACAAACCGGTGAAGAGCGCGTTGCGGATCGCCATCGGTTCGCTCGAAACCCTGCTGTCGGACTGGAATCGTTACCGGTTGCACGAGGAAGGTGTGAACCGGCGGACGGTGTACGTCGACACGACGGGGGTTTCCGCCGTCGACTTCGGGCTCGGCGAAGAGGAGAAGAAGCGCCTCTTCGAAAGCGGGCGTGAGGCCGCACGGCGGTTTCTGGAAAAGATCGTGCCGCAGTGAACTCGCCGGCGGTGTTTCCGGTGGGATGAGGGATAGGAGGATCCCATGCGTTATCGCCCGATCGGCAGTGACCCGGCGGACGGCCGCCTCGGCCGGTTCGTCCCGGACGACTGGCGCCACGTCGAGCGCTATCCGCTGACCGCGCTGGCCACCGAGGACCGGCCCTCCCGGTCGCCGGTCGTCATCGGTGTCAATTGGTACAAGGAATTCGACGTACCGGAGAAGGACGAGAAGTCCGGCGAGTTCTTCGTCGCGAAAGGCGGCGCGAAATCGCTCACCAGGATCCGCGGCGGACACTGTGTCTGCCTCGAACCCGGTGAATCGACCGACGGCGAGACCCAGTACGCCTTCTACGACCAGGGCAAGGAAGGCGCCTGCGTCGGCTTCGGCTGGTCGCGCTGCATGACGATGTTCAACGGCGACCTGTACGCCGCGCGGTGGCTGTGGGATCAGTCGAAGCTCCGTGACGAATGGGGCGAGACCAACCCCGGCGACAACAACGGCACGTCCGTCCGCGCGGCGGCCGAGGTCCTGCTCGAACTGGGCCACGTCCCGTGGTCGGAGACCTACGCGGACGACGACCACGTCGCGCGGGCCGCCTACACGCCCGACGCCAAGAACGGCCTCCACGCCTATCGCTGGGCGAAGACGGTCGACGAGGTGCACGAGGTCCTCGCCAATCCGCGTGCCGACGAACTCGGCGCCGTGCCGTTCCTCAACTCGTGGGGTTCGGGCTACCCGCACCGCACGTACATGCCGGACGACGTCCTCGCCAGGTTGATCGAAGAGGACGGCGAAGTGGGCCTGCCCACGGACCGGTAAACCCCCACCGGTCACGGGAAAGGGCCGCTCCCGATCCGGGGCGGCCCTTTTCCGGCTGTCTAGCGGTCGAAGGTGATCCCGGTCCGCACCCGAAGCTCGGTCGTGGGGCAGCCGCTGACGGCGGGGCGTTCCGCGGTGAACGTGTACCCCTGGTCGCTCGCCACCGGGAATTCCGCTCGCACCAGGCTGTCGCGCGACACGGCGTCGGCGACCACCGCGCCGCCGACCGAGACGTGCCAGCGCACCTCCGCCTCGCAGGCAGGCAGTTCGACGGAAAGGATGCCGGTACCCCGTTTCGACGGCCGATGGACTCCCGAGAACAGGGTCTCCACCTTCCCGCCGGGGAACAGTTCGTAAATGTGCATCGGAGCGCATACCGTCGCTTCCCCCGCGTTCGGGCATTCCTGCACCGTCCGGGGCGCGTCGCCACCCACGGCCTCGGTGCGCACGTGGTCCGGCATCGCCGCCAGCACCAGCGTGATCATGCCCGCCGCGGCGAGGAACGCCACCGTCGTCGCCGCGGCGGCCAGTACGGCGCGCACGCGCCGCCGGATGGTCTCGACCCGTTCGCGAGCGGCGGCTTCCACCTGCTCCAGCAACTCGGGTTTGCCCGTGGCCGCGGAGACGAGCATCGCGAGATCGCGCGTCGTCCCCTTGGTCGCCCGGTACGCCATCCATGCCGCGACGACGGCCAGCACCGCGCTGACGATGCCCGCGATCCAGGACGCGCGTTCGACGAGGGTCCAGTCCATCGAGGCAGCGAATCGGGGATGCCGCGGTGACGGGACGGCAGTTCTGCCGATCACCGGACAAGAATTGTCAGGAACTGTCCCGAAACAGACACATCAGGTCGATCATCGCCCACCCGCACTGCCGCTCCTGAATCCATGCAGTATGGTCCGCGATTGACGTGATCCAGGCGTTTCTCGTGGACATTTTCACTGTGGAGGTGAGTCGGTTGCACGTGCTGGCCGATGCGAACCTGCGGCTCGACGCGAGTCCGATCGACTACGTCCTGCTCGCCTTCTATTTCGCACTGGTGCTCGGCATCGGGTACATGGCGCGAAGGTCGGTCTCGAGCAGCCTCGACTTCTTCCTCTCCGGCCGCTCGCTGCCCGCCTGGGTCACCGGTCTCGCCTTCATCTCGGCGAACCTCGGCGCGGTCGAGATCATGGGCATGTCGGCCAACGGCGTGCTCTACGGCCTGCCGACCTTCCACTACTTCTGGATCGGCGCGATCCCGGCGATGCTGTTCCTCGGCATCGTGATGATGCCGTTCTACTACGGCTCGAAGGTGCGCAGTGTCCCGGAGTTCATGCTCCGCCGGTTCGGCAAACCCGCGCACCTGGTCAACGGCATCAGCTTCGCGAGTGCGCAGATCCTCATCGCCGGCGCGAACCTGTTCCTGCTCGCCAGCGTCGTGAACCTCCTGCTCGGCTGGCCGTTGTGGGTGTCGATCATCGTCGCGGCCGCGGTCGTGCTCTCCTACACCGCGCTCGGCGGTCTCTCCGCCGCGATCTACAACGAGGTCCTGCAGTTCTTCGTGATCGTCGCGGCGTTGTTGCCGCTGACCATCGTCGGCCTGGTGAAGGTCGGCGGCTGGCAGGGCCTGGTCGACAAGGTCTCCGCCGGCCCTGGCGGAGATGCGCAGCTGTCCTCTTGGCCGGGTGACAACCTCACCGGCTTCGGCAACAGCTTCCTCTCGATCCTCGGCCTCGTTTTCGGTCTCGGTTTCGTGCTGTCCTTCGGTTACTGGACCACGAACTTCGTCGAGGTCCAGCGCGCGATGGCGTCGAAGAGCATGTCGGCCGCGCGGCGGACGCCGATCATCGGCGCCTTCCCGAAGATGCTCATCCCGTTCATCGTGATCATCCCCGGCATGATCGCCGCGGTCACCGTGTCCGAGTACGTCCAGGACAAGCAGATCCTGCTCGATGGCGGCGAAGCGCCCAGCGGGGTCACCGCCAACAACGCGATCCTGCTGCTGATGCGCGACCTGCTGCCCAACGGCATGCTCGGCGTTGCGATCGCCGGTCTCCTCGCGTCCTTCATGGCCGGTATGGCGGCGAACCTGAGTTCGTTCAACACCGTCTTCACCTATGACATCTGGCAGTCGTACGTGAAGAAGAACGAGTCGGACGGCTACTACCTCCGTCTCGGCCGCCTGGTCACCGCGATCGGCACCGTGCTCGCGATCGGCACCGCGTTCATCGCGTCGAACTCCGGGAACATCCTGACCTATCTGCAGGACCTGTTCTCCTTCTTCAACGCGCCGCTGTTCGCCACCTTCATCCTCGGCATGTTCTGGAAGCGGATGACGGCGACGGCCGGCTGGGTCGGGCTCGTGTCCGGTACTGCGTCCGCGGTCACCGTGTGGCTCCTGTCGCAGGCCGGGGTCCTCGGCCTCACCGGGCAGGGCGTCAGCTTCGTGGCCGCCGGTACCGCGTTCGTCGTCGACATCGCGGTCAGCGTCGGGGTCTCCCTCGCCACCGCGCCGAAGCCGGAGGCCCAGCTGGTCGGCCTCGTGTACTCCCTCACCCCGAAGGAGTCGCTGAAGCACGACGAGACCGGCGACGACGCGGGCTGGTACCGCAAGCCGGGACTGCTCGCGGGCATCGTGCTGATCCTGACCATCGTGCTCAACATCATCTTCTAGGAGGCCGGAGATGGCTGCGTCGCAAGCTCCCAAGAAGGCCGGCGTCTTCGACATCCGGCTGATCATCGCGCTGCTCATCGGCGGCTATGGGCTGGTGCTCACGATCATGGGCCTGTGGTTCACCACCGACGAGGAGCTGACCAGGGCCGCCGACGTCAACATCAACCTGTGGGCGGGCATCGGCATGCTGGTGTTCGCGGCGCTGTTCGTGCTGTGGGCGAAGCTGCGCCCCATCGTGGTGCCGCCGAGCACCGAGGGCGAGGCCGGCGAATAGCCGGGTTGTCCGGACACCGGCGAGGAGCTCCGGCTACCGTGCACTTCGTGCTGTTCAACGCTCGACGTCGCCGGATCGCGTCCGTGGTGGCCATGGTGGCCGCGCTCGGCGCGCTGTCGGCCTGCGGTCAGAACCTCGGCAAGTCCAACTTCGCCCGCACCACCGTCGCCGCCGAACCCGGCTCCGGCAGCGGTTCGGTGCCCGACGGGGACATCAACGATCCCGCGGTCACCCCGGCGGTGCTGCGCTCGGTCGACCCGTGCGGGCTGGTGAGCAAGGAGGCGCTGAGCAGCCTCGGCACGCCGGAGGAGCCGACGGCGAATCTCAGCTCGTTCGGCACCTGCCGGACGAAGGCCGTCGACGCCGGTGGCAAGGAGCTCACGGTCCGGGTCGAAATCGGCGCGTCGACCTACCTTTCGAGCAACGGCGTCACCGTTTCGACGGTCGAGGGATTGCCGCAGATCGAGCGGAAGAACAAGGACGGGAAGAGCTGCGACGTCGGCATCATGACGCTGCGCAAGCCCGAGCGCGGGATCAGCTTCTCGGTCACCTACGACGGCGGCGACGCATGCGCGACAGGCCGCGCGGTGGCCGCGAAGGCCGTGAAGAGCCTGCACGCGTCACCGGCGAAATACCCGGCCGTCGCGGGCACGCTCACCGGTGTCGACCCGTGCACCGCCGCCGACAACGCCGTCCTCAACGAGGTGGTGCCGCACGGCGCGAGCACCCTGACCACGTTCCACTCCTGCGACTGGACGCCGGGCTCCAACCCGCGGGTCTCGATCAATTTCCGCCGCGGTCTTCCTCCCGCGGAACGCGACGGGAACAAGAAGGTCGACATCGACGGCGTCACCGCGTACCAGAAGGTCGGCAGCGGCAGCGACGCCGACTGCAAGATCGAGTGGCAGCACAAGCCGTGGGCGGACGACGAGGTCGAAATCGTCAGCGTGAGCTACAAGAACTACGACGAGAAGAAGGACGAAGCGGCGTCGTGCGGTAAGGCGTCGAAGATCGCCAAATCGGTGATCTCCAAGCTCCCGAAGCCCTGACGCTGGCGGCATCCGGCCGGGCGAGGTAGGAAGGGGACACCCCACCCGCCGACGTGCCGGAGGCCACCCTTGAAGAAGATCATCAACGACCCGAAGACGGTGGTCGCGGAATCCCTGCGCGGGCTCGCCGCGGCGCACGCGGACGTCCTGCGCGTGGAGGACGACCCGGCGCTCGTGGTGCGGGTGGACGCGCCCGTGGCGGGCAAGGTCGCGGTGATCTCCGGCGGCGGCTCCGGCCACGAACCACTGCACGGTGGCTTCGTCGGGCAGGGCATGCTCGCCGCCGCCGTCCCGGGCGCGGTGTTCACCTCGCCGACGCCGGACGCCGTGGAGGCCGCGGTCAAGGCCACCACCGGCGACGCGGGCGCGTTGCTGATCGTGAAGAACTACACCGGCGACGTCCTCAACTTCGAGACCGCCGCGGAACTCGCCGCCGCCGAAGGGCTGGACGTGCGCAGCGTGGTGATCGACGACGACGTCGCGGTCAAGGACTCCACCTACACCGCCGGCCGTCGCGGGGTCGGCGGCACGGTGCTGCTGGAGAAGGTCACCGGTGCCGCCGCCGAACGAGGCGACACACTCGACGCGGTGGAGGCCTTGGCACGCAAGGTGATCGGCCAGGTCCGGTCGATCGGTGTCGCGCTCACCGCGCCGACCGTGCCGCACGCGGGCGAGCCGAGCTTCGACCTCGCCGACGACGAGATCGAGTTCGGCATCGGCATCCACGGCGAGCCCGGTATCGAGCGGACCGCGGTGGTGACGGCCGACGAACTCGTCGCGCGCATGGTGGAAGCGGTGGTCACGGACCTGCCCTTCGCCGAGGGCGACAAGGTCCTGCTGTTCACGAACTCGATGGGCGGGACCCCGCTGGTCGAGCTGTACCTGGCACACGGGATCGCCGAGCGGCTGCTGGCCGAGCGTGGCATCGTGGTCGAACGGCGGCTGGTGGGGCCGTACATCACCAGCCTCGAGATGCAGGGGATGAGCCTGACGTTGCTGAAACTGGACGACGAGCTGACCGAGTTGTGGGACGCGCCGGTGAACACCCCGGCCCTGAGGTGGGGAGTCTGATGGCCTGCACCGCCGAGACGCTCGCCGCCGCCTTGCGGGCGGCGGCCGCCGTGATCGCCGAGCACCGAGCCGAGCTGGTCGACCTCGACCGCGCGATCGGCGACGCCGACCACGGCGAGAACATGGACCGGGGGTTCGGCGCCATCGTGTCCGCTTTGGACACCGCCACGCCCGAAACTCCCGCCGCGGTCGCGAAGCTCGCCGCCACGACGTTGATCTCGAAGGTCGGTGGCGCGGCGGGCCCGTTGTACGGCACGGCGTTCCTGCGCGCGTCGGTCAAGCTGGGCGACGCGGCCGAAGTGGACGGTCCGCTGCTCGTCGAGGCTCTGCGCGCGGCACTCGAAGGAGTGCAGGCGCGCGGCAAGGCCGTCGGGGGAGACGGGACCATGGTCGACGCCCTGATCCCGGCCGTCTCCGCCGCCGAGGAAGCCTCCGGATCCGGCATCGCGGAGATCCTGTCCGCGGCGGCGGACGCCGCGGACAGGGGCGCCGAGTCCACTGTGGAGCTCGTGCCGCGCAAGGGCCGGGCCTCGTACCTCGGCGAGCGGGCCAAGGGCCATATGGATCCCGGTGCCCGTTCGACGGCATTGCTGCTTCGCGCCTTCGCGGAGGCCGCCAAGTGAGCGTCGGAATCGTGCTCGTCTCCCACAGCGCCAAACTCGCCGAAGGGCTCGCGGAACTCGCCGCGCAGATGGCGCCGGACGTCACCATCGCGGCGGCGGGCGGTCTGGCCGACGGCGGGATCGGGACGGACTACGACGAGGTCGTCGCCGCGACCCAGCGCGCCGATTCGGGCGCGGGCGTCGTCCTGCTGTACGACCTCGGCAGCGCGCAGATGACCGCGGAACTGGCCGTCGAATCGCTCGCCGACCCGTCGGCCGCGGTCGTCGTGGACGCGCCGCTGGTCGAAGGCGCGATCGCCGCCGCCGTCGCGGCGCAGGGCGGGGCGGACCGGAAGGCCGTCGCCGAAGCGGCCGCGTCGGCGGGCGCGCCGCCGGACCTGACGTTCGACGGAGGCGCGCAGGACGGCGAGAGCAGTGTCGAACTCACGCTGCGGAACGACGTCGGGCTGCACGCGCGGCCCGCAGCGGTACTGGTCCGGAGCATCGCGGGGCTGGACGCGCAGGTCACCGTGCGGCTCGGCGACGAGACCGCGGACGCCAACAGCGTGCTCGCGCTGATGGCGCTCGGTGCCCGTCAGGGCGACCGGATCGAGGTCCGCGCGAAGGGCGCGCAGGCAGAGGAGGCCCTCACCAAGGTCAAGGACCTCGTCGACCAGAACTTCGGCGAGTGAGCTGAGGCCTCATGCCGTGAAGGCCTCCTTGCCTACCTTGAGGGTAGGGAAGGAGGCCTTCACGGACTTCTCCCCGGCCGCCGGGCGGTAGCAAAGGTCCCTTGCTCCTTCGTCCGCGAGTGACACTTACTCGATTCGGAGGGTGACAGCCGCTGCTTTCCCCGCCCCGGCATGGCACGATCGGAGAAACTACCAGCGAGTAACCTCCGGAGGCCGGTTGTGGCGCGGGAAATCTCGAGTGTGGGAGTCATCGGTCTCGGCACCATGGGTGCCGGGATCGCCGAGGTGCTCGCGCGGAGCGGCGTGTCCGTGGTCGCGGTGGAGATCGACGACGATGGCGTCCACCGCGGCCGGGGTCATCTGGAGCATTCGACCGAACGGGCGGTGACCGGCGGCAAACTCGACGCCGACGGCCGGAGCGCGCTGCTGGACCGGATCCGGTACACCACGTCGCTGGCCGAACTGTCCGATGTGGACCTGGTGATCGAGGCGATCCCGGAGAACCTCGAAGCGAAATCCGACGTGTTCGCCCAGCTGGACAAGATCACCGGCCCGGACACGATCTTCGTCTCGAACACCTCCTCGCTGTCGATCACCGAGATCGGCGTGCACACCGCGCGGCCGGGCAAGGTCGTCGGGATGCACTTCTTCAACCCGGCGCCGATCCTCAAGCTGGTCGAGATCGTCCGCACCGTGGTCACCGAACCCGAGGTGGTCACCGACGTCGTCGCGTTCGCCGAACGCCTCGGCAAGACCCCGGTGGTGATCGGCGACCGCGCCGGATTCATCGCCAACGCCCTGCTCTTCGGGTATCTCAACCACGCCGTGCGGATGTACGAGCAGCGCTACGCCACCCGCGAGGACCTCGACGCGGCGATGCGGTTCGGCTGCGGATATCCCATGGGGCCCTTGGCTTTGCTCGATCTCATCGGGCTGGACACGGCGTACGAGATCCTCGACACGATGTACCACCAATCGCGCAACCGGCTGCACGCGCCGGCGCCGCTGCTGAAGCAGATGATCACCGCCGGGCTGCTCGGCCGGAAGACCGGCCAGGGTTTCTACACCTACGACGAGCCCGATTCGCCGACGGTGACCGATGCCGTCACGAAGTCCACAGCGTCCAAATCGGACACTGTGGTGCCTCGTGAGGTGCGCAAGGTCGGCGTCGTCGGGACCGGCACCATGGCGACGGGCATCGTCGAGGTGTTCGCGAAACGCGGTTACGAGGTCATCCTCCGGGCGCGGAGCGCGGAGAAGGCCGCGGCGTCGGTCGCGCGGGTGAAGAAGTCGCTGGACAAGGCCGTCGTCAAGGGCAAGCTGTCCGAGGAGGACGCCGCCGCCGCGCTCGGCCGGATCTCGCCGGCGGTGGAGTTCGAGGAACTCGCCGACGTCGACCTCGTCGTCGAGGCGGTGGCCGAAGACCTGGCCGTCAAGCAGGCCGTCTTCGCCGCGCTCGACGACGTGGTGAAGCCGGGCGCGGTCCTGGCGACGACCACGTCCTCGCTGCCGGTCATCGAATGCGCGGCCGCCACCTCGCGGCCGTCGGACGTGGTCGGCGTGCACTTCTTCAATCCGGCGCCGGTGATGAAACTCGTCGAGATCGTCTCGACCATCGCCACCGCGCCCGACGTGATCGCGACCGTCGACGCCGTCTGCGCGGCGGCGGGCAAGCATCCCGTGCACTGCGGCGACCGGGCCGGGTTCATCGTCAACGCGCTGCTGTTCCCGTACCTGAACGACGCGGTGAAGATGCTCGAGGCGCACTACGCGGAGGCCGACGACATCGACACCGCGATGAAGGTCGGCTGCGGGTTGCCGATGGGCCCGTTCGAACTGCTCGACGTCGTCGGGCTGGACGTCTCGCTGGCGATCCAGCGGACTCTGTACAACGAGTTCCGCGAGGAGGGCTTCGCGCCAGCGCCGCTGCTGGAACACCTGGTGACCGCCGGACGGCTCGGCCGGAAGACCGGAAAGGGGTTCAAGGACTACTCGGCCCGGTAACTTGGGGGACATGCCGGTTTCCTCGGGGGTCAGGAAGCGGATCAAAGAGCTCCTAGATCCGGACGACGAGATCCACTACGTGTTCCCTGCCGACGTCCTCGGCAGTGCCACTCCCAGCGTGTTCTTCGCGGTGACCCGTAAGACGATCACGGTCCTCACGACCGGGTACCTGAGCCGGAAGACCCCGAAACGGGTCGTCTCGACGACGCTGCGGAACCACCGGATCGGACCGGTCGACACGTCGACCGTCCCGTGGTTCAAGTTCGAGGGCATCGACTACGAGATCGACGACGAGTACATCGCGGTCGTGCACGCCGCCGATGCCGAGATCATGCGGGCAAAACCTGAAGATCCGTTGCCGGACCTCTAAGCTCCCGGGAGTGCGTCAGCTCACCTACGACGGGGTGCCCATCCCCGGTCTGAACGACCTGGTCCGGACGGCCATCCGGCTGCATCCCGCGCCCGGAGTCCCCGGTCCGGACGAAAGCCACTTCGGCGGTCCGCTGCTGTGGCCGTCGGACGAGCCGTGGCCGGAGTGCCCGGTGACCTGGCCGCCCGATCCGGACGCGTCCGACGACGGATGGCGGGCCGGGCATCGGCTCGACGGCCCGGTGCCGGCGATGGTCGGCGCGGCGCAGTTCTTCCGCGACGACTTCCCGGAGCTGCCCTTCCCCGAGGGCACCGACGTCCTGCAGATCCTCTTCTGCCCGATGGAGCACGACAGCCCGCATCACCAGGGGGCAGCGGTCCGGCTGGTCTGGCGTGATTCGGGTGAGGTGCGGGACATCACGGACATCACGGTCCCGCCGCCCGCTCCTGACGGCGCCACGGCCGCCTACCTGCCGGATCCCTGCGTCTTCGAACCGTGCTCGATCGACGAGCTGCCCCGGCTCTGCGACTTCCCGGCGGAGACCCGCGCCGCGCTCGGCATTCCCGAGGGAGCGGGTGACGACCCGGACGGCTGGCCGGAACTGGACCAGTACTCGAAGATCGGCGGCTGGACCGCTTGGGACGCGACCGATCGGTACGAGCTCGGCTGCCGGGAGTGCGGCGCCGAGCTGCGCCAGACGGTCGCGCTGGCCTCGGAGGAGCACGAGGTCGGCTGCGGATGCGAGGTCGCCGAGGGCGAGGCGGCGGGCTGGTCCTTCCGCCGTCAGGGGGTGCTGAACGTCTTCACGTGCCCCGCCGACGTCACGCATCCCTTCAAGGTCCGGATCGACTAGGCGGTAGCAAAGGTCCCCCGCTCCAGTGCTGGAAGACGAGGTTCGTGTGCACCCTGGCGACCTCGTCGCGGGCGGTCAGCTCGTCGAGGACCAGCCGCTGGAGCTCGGTCGCCGACGCGGTGGCGACGTGCGCGAGGAAGTCGTCCGGGCCGGTCAGGTGGTAGACGGCGCGAACCTCGGGCAGGCCCAGCAGATGCTCGACGAACGAGTCGACCAGCGCCCGCCGGTGCGGGCGGACCTGGACGAACAGGAGCGCTTCGAGCGGGCGGCCCAGTTTGGCGGCGTCCACCTCGGCGCGCTGACCGGTGATCACCCCGAGCTCGCGCAGCCGGTTGACGCGGTCGAGACAGGTCGAAGGCGCGACGCCGACCTCGGCCGCGAGATCCTTGTTCGAGATCCGGGCGTCGTTCTGCAGCAGCCGCAGAATACGAAGATCAACCGTGCTCAGTTCGACGGAATCCGACATCGGCGAATGATATCCGAGGATATTGCGGCCAGCCCGGAGAAAACCGCACCATCTGGGTATGACCGCAACGCTGCGTACCCGAGCCGTCCACGCCGGCCGTGACGATCTCACGGACCTCGGCGTCCACGCCGCTCCGCTCGACCTGTCCACGACCTACCCGTCGCGGGACAGTGTCGAGGAGGCGGGCCGCATCGACGAATTCGCCGCCTCGGGCTCGCTGTCCGGGCTCCCGGTCTACGGGCGGCTGAGCAACCCGACCGTCGAACGCTTCGAGAAGGCACTGGCCGAACTCGAAGGATTCGAAGACGCCGTCGCGTTCGCCACCGGCATGGCGGCGGTGTCCGCCTCGCTGCTCGCGGCCGTCGCGCAGGGCAAGCGGCATGTCGTCGCCGTCCGGCCGGTCTACGGCTGCACCGACCACATGCTCACGTCCGGTCTGCTCGGCACCGAGGTGACCTGGGCCGATCCGGAAGGCGTCGAGTCGGCGCTCCGGCCCGACACCGGGCTGGTGCTGCTCGAAACGCCCGCTAACCCGACCCTGCGGGAGGTCGACATCGCCGAGATCGTACGCGCCGCCGGCGAGGTCCCGGTGCTGGTCGACAACACCTTCGCGACCCCCGTGCTCCAGCGGCCGGGACGGCACGGAGCCCGGTTCGTCCTGCACAGCGCGACCAAGTTCCTCGGCGGCCACGGCGACGTCATGGGCGGTGTCGTCGCTTGCAACGCCGCGGACGCGGGAATGTTGCGGCAGATCCGCTTCGCCACCGGAGGCGTGCTGCACCCGCTTGCCGGGTACATGCTGCTTCGCGGCCTTTCGACACTTCCGCTGCGCGTGAACGCCGCGTCCGCGACGGCCGCCGAACTCGTCGAGCGGCTTCGCGGGCACGCGAACGTGAGCGCCGTGCACTACCCGGCCGTCGGCGGCCCGCTGATCGCGTTCGAGGTCGAAGGGGATCCGCACGCGCTCATCGGCGCGGTCCGCCTGATCACGCCTGCCGTCAGCCTCGGCAGCGTGGACTCGCTCATCCAGCATCCCGCCTCGATCAGCCACCGGATCGTCGCCGAGGACGACCGGCGCGGCGCGGGGGTCACCGACCGGCTCATCCGCATGTCGGTGGGGCTGGAGGACGTCGAGGACCTGTGGCACGACCTGGATCAGGCCCTCAAGACCTGCTGAATTCTGCGATCGTCATCACCGGGATGTCGACAAATCGTCCGGCCTGGCTAACCTGGTCGGGTGAAAGATCTGGTCTCGTCCTGGGTGGAATCTTCGGCTCGTAGCACGCTTTCCCGGCTGCACCAGCAGATCGGTGTCGCCGGGCTGGCCGCCGCGGCGGCCGTGCCCGGGCTGTCGGCCGTCTTCGATCAGCACTCCGCCGCCGTGCGGGACATCCTCGCGGCGGGGGTCGAAGGTTCGGCGGCGGTCGCCGGGGTCGTCCTTCTTGCCGGCTACACGCGCGGGCTGCTCGACGAGGCGAAGACCAAGGGGTGGACGTTCCGCATCCCGGCCGATCTGTCCGCCTGGACCACCAGCGACTGGATGACCGCGCGGCTGGTCGGCGTGTGTTCGCTGGCCGCCTCGATGGACGACCGGCGGACCCAGCCGACCGGGAACGGGTAGGGCGGCCGGACGCCCCACCCGCTCCCGTGGAAGGTCAGCGGTACTCCGGCGGAGGGGGCATGTTTCCACCAGGGGGCCGCTGGCCGGGATCCTGGTGCTGCGGCACCTGACCCTGGCTGGGCGGGAACTGCTGGTGCGGCGTCGGCTGCTGACCCATCCTGTCCGGGTCGGCCGCGTGGTGCCCGGCGGACACCGGCTGGTGGACCGTCGTCCGCTCCGCGGGCACCTCGCCCGAGCGTCCGGCGTCCTCACGTCCGCGCTGGTAGGCCTCGGCCTGCGCCTTCGCGGCGGGGATCTCCGCCTCGGCCCGGCCGAGCCAGGTCTCCCAGCGCTGCTGCATCGGCTTGATGAGACCACCGCCGACACCGACGACGGCGATACCGCCGACCGTGGCGAGCACGGCGATCAGCACCGGCATCGTGACCGCGGTGGCCACGCCGATCTGGTTCAGCGCGGCGATCGCGCCGAGGCCCCAGATGAACACCGAGGCGATGGTGGCGAGCACCTTGCCGTAGGAGACGCCGCCGAGGGCGTTGCCGATCAGGTCCTTGACCGCCTTGGCGACCGCACCGGCGATCACCACGATGACGATCGCGACGATGGCACGCGGCAGCCACGCGACGATGTCGTTGAGCAGCGCGCTCACCGGGTTCGGGCCGAACACGCCGAACGCGAACTGCAGGGCGATCAGCAGGATCGCGTAGTAGACGATCTTGCTGATGATGCCCGAAGCGTCGAACTGGCTGCGCGCGAGCATCTGTTTGAAGCCCCCGCGTTCGAGGAGCCGGTTGAACCCGACCTTCTCGAGCACCATGCTCACGGCCTTCGAGAGCGCCTTGGCGATCAGCCAGCCGATGAACAGGATGACCAGGAACGCGAGCAGTTTCGGGACGAAGGTGGCGACCGAACTCCAGGCGCTCGACACGCCCTGACCGAAGTCGACGGCCGCCAGTGCTGATGTGGCCACTGGACTTTCTCCCTTCCCACCACTGGAGCTTCCAGACTGGTGGGAAGGGGGTACCCGCCATTCGGGCGATCACACGTTGCGCCACCCGAACGGGTGGGATCAGCTGCAGCAGCCTCCGCCGCAGCAACCGCCTCCACCTGCGGGAACGGGGGCGGGACCGGAGGCCGACCCGGTCAGCGCGACGGTCGTCAGCAACTTGACGGTGTCCTGGTGGCCCTCCGGGCACGGCGCGGGCGCACCGGACTCGCTCATCGGCCGCAGCAGTTCGAAGGTTCCGGCGCATTCGCGGCAGCGGTAGGCGTAAGTCGGCATTCCGGCATTATCCCATCTCCTCCGGCCGCCGGGATGGCAAGCTGGCCGGGTGGAACTGCCTGTCGCGGCGCATGTGCCGCACCTCGGCCAAGTGGTCCCGTCCGTGCTTTCCGCCCTCGGCGCCGACGGGTTCGCGAACTCGCTGAGCCTGGCGGAGGCGTCCAGTGCCTGCGTCCTGCTCATCGACGGTCTCGGCTGGGAACTGCTGGCCGGACACGCCGTCGACGCTCCCGTGCTCACCCAGCTGGCGAAGTCACCGCTACGGGTCGGTTTCCCGGCGACGACGGCGGCCGGTCTCGGCGCGATCGGCACCGGGCTGGCGTCGGGGGAGCACGGCCTGGTCGGCTACAGCTTCGAGGTGCCGGGCACCGGCGTCCTGAACGCGCTGCGCTGGAGCAGCCACGTGGACGGCGGCGATCTCCGCGGCGCGCTGCCGCCGCGGGAGGTGCAGCCGCTGCCGACGACGTTCGAACGCGCGGCGGCCGCCGGGATCACGACGAGCGTGGTGTCTTCGGCGAAGTTCGCCGACACCGCGCTCACCCGCGCGACGCAGTCCGGTGCGCGTTACGTGGGTGTCCACGCGCTCGGCGACCTGGCCGCCTGCGTCCTGCACTGTCTCGAAGCGCGGCCCGCGTTCTGCTGGGGCTACCACAGCGAACTCGACATGCTGGGCCATGTCTACGGGCCGGGGTCGGTGCCGTGGCGGATGCAGCTGCGGCAGGTCGACCGGCTGGTGGAGTCCATTGTGGACGGGCTGCCGGCCGGGGCACTCCTCGCGGTGGTGGCCGACCACGGCATGGTGACCGTCGAGGGCGCTCTCGACATCGACGAGACCCCCGCGCTGCTCGGTGGCGTCCGGGCGATCGGGGGCGAGGTCCGGGCGCGGCACGTCTACAGCGAATCGGGCGCGGAGGCCGACGTCCTGGCGGCCTGGCGCGAAGTGATCGGTGAGCGGGCGTGGATCCTCCCGCGCGACGAGGCCATCGAGGCCGGCTGGTTCGGACCGGTCTCCGACCGGGTGCGCCCGCGTATCGGCGACGTCGTCGTGGCGTCGAAGGGACGGTTCGGGCTCGTGCGGGAGCTGGCGGAGGCCGTCGAGTCCTCCCTGGTCGGCCAGCACGGCTCGCTGACTCCGGCCGAACAACTCGTCCCGCTGGTCCTCGCGCGCGGCTGACCCTCTGCATTTCGTCCTCTGGGTGCGGTCCTTGCGCGTGCAACTACCGCATCCAGAGGACGAAATGCGTCAGGAGGGCTTCCTGGCCGAGAACTTCACGGAGCGCTTGGGCACGTGCTCGACCTGGATGTCGGCGAAGCCGGCGTCGGTGAGCCGGGGCCAGAGCGAAACCGGGTCGAGCGCGTTCATCGTGTCGCCGATGTGGAGCAGCCGGAACGGCAGGCTCTCCAGGCTGTCGATCGCGCGAAGGACACCGCCCGGCCGGAGCACGCGGAACGCCTCGGCGAAGATCGAGTCCTGCAGCGCCGTCGTCGGCACGTGGTGCAGCATCGTGAAACAGACGACCGCCGAGAACTCGCCGTCTTCGAAGGGCAGCGCCGCTCCGTCGCCCTGGACGATCCGCACCCGGCCGTCGAACTCCCGTTTGAGGAGGTCCGCCGACGCTTCGTCGATCTCGACGGCCGTGAGCCGGGGGACGAGCCCGGCGAGCGCGCGGGTGGTCGCGCCGAAGCCCGGGCCGATCTCCAGTACGGAGTCGCCGAGGTCGAAGCCGGCGACGTTGCCCGGCATCTCGTGGGCGACGGCCTTCGCCCACAGCGCGGAACTGCAGAGTTTGCGGTGCACCAGGTTCATCGGCATGAATCCGAAGCTAGCCGTGACCGGTAGGCGATAGGCTGCCAAGTGATGTCGCAAATCGGACTTCTGCCGCCGATGTCGACGGCGATGGTGCTCGGCGAGATGGACCTGCCCGCGGGCACCTGGCTCCCGTGGCACGAGCACGACGGCCACCAGCTCGCCTGGGCGGCCCGGGGGATCTTGAGCGTGAACGTCGGCGAGCGGTACTGGGTGCTGCCGCCGACGCGGGCGCTCTGGATCCCGGCGGGCGTCGTCCACCGGACCGGCGCCACCGCGCAGACCGTGCTGCGGGGGATCTACGCCGCCCGCGACCGATGCCCGGTGCGCTGGCCGGAACCCACGCTCGTCGCCGTCCGCCCGCTGCTGCGGGAGCTGCTGGACCACCTCGGCGCCGCAGACCTCGGCGACGACGCGCGCCGCCGGGCCGAGGCCGTCGCCTTCGACCTGCTCGAACCGGTGGACGTCGTGCCGATCGCCGTGCCGATGCCGTCCGACGGACGTGCGCTGACCGTGGCGCGAGCGGTGATCGCCGATCCGGCCGACCGCCGCGGCCTCGCGGACTTCGCCCGCGACGCGGGCGCGAGCGAACGCACCCTCGCGCGCCTCTTCCTGACCGAGTGCCGTACGACGTTCGGTGCGTGGCGGGTGCAGGCACGGCTGCGCGCGTCCTTGCCGCTGCTGGCGGAGGGTATGCCGCTGACCGCGGTCTCCCGCCGGATCGGCTACTCCTCGCCGAGCGCGTTCGTCGCCGCCTTCCGCCGGGCGGTCGGGGTGACGCCGGGGGCCTACTTCGGCGGCTGACCCCGCGTGTTACGCCTTCCGTCACGCGAGTTACGCCTCCAATCACGCGAGTTACGCCTGCGATCACGCGTGATCGGACGGACGACACACGTGATCGAATGGACGACACACGTGATCGGACGGACGACACGTGTGATCAGACGGACGACACGCCGATGGCACGCGACCGGACGCCGAGCGAGCGGGATCACCCGGCATCCGGCCGTATACCGTTTCGGGCGTGCCACGACGTAACCGGCCCGAACGCGGTGGACGCCCCGACCTCGGCGCGTCGACCGGCTGGGCGCGCTCCGAATCCGCCGCCGACGGCGACTGGCTGGTGCGCACCGTGCCCGGCGCGCAGGCCACCAAGGATTACCGCTGCCCCGGTTGCGACCACGAGATCCGGCAGGGGACCCCGCATGTGGTCGCCTGGCCGGCCGACGACACCGGCGGGGTCGCCGACCGCCGTCATTGGCACAAGGCGTGCTGGAGCGCGCGATCCCGGCGTCGTCCCGGACGCTGGTGACTCAGCGCCTCATGTGCAGTGACGGCGCGCCTTCGAATTCCTCCTCCGTGTGGATCTTGAAGCCGAGCCGCTCGGCGACCCGGATCGACGGTTCGTTGGACACCATGATGTTGGCGATCACCGGGACCTCGGGGATCTCCCGCTCGGCCCACTCGACGACGGCGGCCGCCATCTCCGTCGCGTAGCCGTTGCCCCAGGCGAACGGCCAGAAGCGGTACGCGAGGTTCAGCACGCGCTCGCCGTTCCATTCGTGATACCGGACGCCGCCGAAACCGACGATCACCTCGGGATCGTCCAGAGCGGACACCGCGAGGTAACCGAACCCGTTCTCGGCCCACTGCTTCATCCAGGCGTCGTACAGCTCCCGCGCGCCCTCGACGGTGTGCGGCACGACGTTGAACTTGTTGGTCTCCGGATCGGCCTGCAGCGCGACGATGTTCTCGCGGTCCGCCTCGCGCAGCCTCCGCAGCAGCAACCTCTCCGTCTTGATCTCTGTCAGCACGGATCTGACGGTAGCGCCAGGGTGCGACAGAATTATCGCCATGAAGGATCTCCCGCTGGTACTGCTGCACGCCTTCCCCGTCGACGCCCGCATGTGGGACGCGGTCCGCGCGCCGCTCTCGGAACGCCTGCGGCTGATCACCCCCGACCAGCGCGGCCTCGGCCGCAGCCCGCTGCCCGAAACCGACCGGGAACCGGACCTGGCCGACGCCGCCCGCGACGTCGTGGCGCTGCTCGACCGGCTCGGCCTCGACAAGGTCGTCCTCGGCGGCTGCTCGATGGGCGGCTACCTGACGATGGCGGTGTTGCGCCTGGCGCCGGAACGGGTGGGCGGGCTCGTGTTCATCGACACGAAGGCGACCGCCGACGCTCCCGAAGCCGCGCGGGCCCGGCACGACGTCGCGGCCAGGGTGGAAGCGGAAGGCACCGGATGGATGCCCGAAGCCGTCACGCCCGGATTGCTCGCCGAAAAGGCCCGCCCCGAAGTGGCCGGACAGCTTCGCGAACTGATCACGTCGCAGCCGCCGTCCGGTGTGGCGTGGGCCGCGCGTGCGATGGCGGCGCGGCCCGATTCGCTCGAAACGCTGCGTTCGGCGGACGTGCCGGCGCTGGTCGTGGTCGGCGAAGAGGACGGGCTGACTCCGCTGGCGGAGGCGAACACCCTGGTGGAAGCGCTGCCGGACGCGACGTTGGTCGTATTGCCGGAGGCCGGGCATCTGACGCCGCTGGAGGATCCGGCCGGAGTCGTCGAAGCGATTTCGGGCTGGTACCCCGCGTAAGAAACGTTTCCCTCGCCCCTTCCAAGGTATAGCGGACCCCGGGGCTTGCGGCAAGCCCCCATTCCCGGGCCACAATTCGTGCCTTCACGTTTTGCCGAAGGGGGATTCCCATGCGTGTACTCCTGTCCACTATCGGGACGAGGGGTGAGGTGCGGCCGCTGGTGGCCTTGGCGGTGCGATTGCGGGAACTCGGCCAGGAAGTCCGGCTTTGCGCACCGCCCGATTTCCGTGACTGGGCCGAAGGTCTCGGGATTCCTTTCGCGTCGCTGGGGCCGGAACTCCGGTCGACCGCGAAGCCGGATTCCGCCATGACCAAGGCGATGGCCACACCCGAGGGGCGGCGCGCGATGGCCGAAGCCATGGTCGTCGGCCAATTCCAGACGATGCCGGAGGTGGCCGAAGACTGTGACGCCGTCGTCGCGGGAATGGCCTTGAACATCGCCGCCCATTCGG
The DNA here is from genome assembly GCF_055563465.1 of Amycolatopsis sp. NPDC000009. NCBI lineage: Bacteria > Bacillati > Actinomycetota > Actinomycetes > Pseudonocardiales > Pseudonocardiaceae > Amycolatopsis > Amycolatopsis sp. NPDC000009. The sequence continues at coordinate 134,673 of NZ_JBVHDI010000015.1, read as the reverse complement.
TGGCCGAGCGAAAAGGGATTCCTTATTTCTTCACCGCCTATTGCCCGATGACGCTGCCTTCACTGCATCATCGGCCGCCCGTTTTCCCGGGCTGGGCGCCGAAGAATCCCGATGTCGCCATCCCGGCCTTGTGGGCCGACGACGCGGAACGGTGGAACGGGCACTGGGGCGGCGTGCTGAACGCGCAGCGGGAAAGGCTCGGTCTCCCGCCGGTCGACGACGTCCGCGGGCATGTCTTCACCGAGTCGCCGTGGCTGGCCGCCGATCCGGTGCTGGCGCCCTGGCGGGGTCCGTCGGCGCTCGACGTGCACCAGACCGGCGCCTGGATCCTGCCGGACCACAGTCCGTTGTCCCCGGAGTTGGCGGCGTTCCTCGACGACGGGGAACCTCCGGTCTACTTCGGGTTCGGGAGCATCCGTGCCCCGGAGGAGATCGCGAAGGCGATGATCGAGTCGGCGCGGGCGCACGGGCGGCGGGCGATCGTGTTCCGCGGCTGGACCGAACTGGCGTTGATCGACGACGAACCCGATTGCCTCGCCATCGGGGACGTCAACCAGCAGGCGCTCTTCCCGAGGGTCGCGGCGGTCGTGCACCACGGTGGCGCCGGCACGACGACGGCGGCGACGCGGGCCGGGGTGCCTCAGGTGCTCGTCCCGCAGATGTTCGATCAGCCCTACTTCGCGCAGCGGGTCGGAGAACTCGGGGTGGGGACGTCGATCACCGGTGAGCCCTCCGCCGAGGCACTGACGCTCGCTCTGGGCGAGGTGCTGCGCCCCGGCGTCGAGGAGCGGGCGCGTCAGGTCGGCGGTGAGGTGCGGACGGACGGCGTCGACGTGGCGGCCGAGCTCCTGATCTCCCGCGTTTAGTCCTCTCGATGCGGTACTTGCGCGTGCAAGGACCGCATTCAGAGGACTAAATGCGGGAGAAGTAGCGCTCCAGGGCGGCTTCGGCCTCGGGGAGCCGCTCCGGGAAGCGCTGGGCGATCACGAACCGCCAGGGGACCTCGAACAACCGCCGCAACGCGATGAACGGCTCCAGCGACGAGGGCGCCACATCGGCCGGGTACGCGTCCAAGGTCTCGTGCCCGGCCTCCGCGAAGAGCACGCCGAGGTCCCAGCCGAGCGGCCCCCGCCAGGTGTCCTCGAAGTCGAGCCAGCACGGCCCGGCCGCCGTCGCGACGACGTTCCCCCGATGGGCGTCACCGTGCAGTGGCCGCGGTTCGGTGTCCGGCAGCGCGGCCGCCACTCGCTCGAGTTCGTCGTACAACCGGGGTGCCGCGCCGCCCAGGAGGGCACCGTGCCGGTCGAGCAACGTCCGGAGTTCACGGACCGGCCCGAGTTCGGGCAGTTCACCGGGGTAGTCCGCGAGCGCGTCGTGCACCCGGGCGAGCGAATGCGCCACCTCGCGCGGCGACAGCGTGTGCCCCGGCTCGTGCGGCGTGTAGTGCCAGAGAGTGACCGGGAGGCCGTCGGCGAAATGCGGTCCTGCCGGGGGATCCGTGGTGGGTGAGACGACGAGCACACCACGTTCCGTGAGGTACTTAGACAGCTCGACGTCGCGCCTGAGCCAGTCCTCGGGTGCGGCCCGCGCGAAGCGCGTCGTGCCGGGCACCCGCGCCACCACCGGACCCAGTCTCACCAGCACGTTCGACTTGAAATGCAGGACTTCGGGAGCGACGGCCGGCAGCCCGTACCGGGCCCCGACGGCGACGGCCGCGGCCACTCCCGCACGGGTGTGTTCGTCGGTCACGGCGCGATCTTGCCAGCCGGTGCGCGCGACTGTCGGTAGTGAGGGCTACGATCCCCACTAGCCGCCGGAGTGGGTCCCGAACCCGCCCGGCGACCGCAAATTGACCACCACAAGGTTTGAGTGTTGGAGGCAGGAGTGACGGCCGTAGCCCCCAAGCCGATCGCCACGCGCCCGTATCCCGCGCGCGAGTCGGTTAAGGGTTCGTACCTGCTGCGGTTGTTCCGCACGACGGACCACAAGCAAATCGGCATCATGTACCTGGTCACGTCGTTCGCCTTCTTCATGGTGGGCGGCGCGATGGCGATGCTGATCCGCTCCGAGCTGGCGCGTCCCGGGCAGCAGTTCCTTTCGCAGGAGCAGTACAACCAGCTGTTCACCATGCACGGCACGATCATGCTGCTGCTGTACGCGACGCCGATCCTGTTCGGCTTCGCGAACTTCGTGCTGCCGCTGCAGATCGGTTCGCCCGACGTCGCCTTCCCGCGGCTGAACGCGTTCTCGTACTGGCTGTACCTCTTCGGCGGCCTGATCGTGATGTCCGGCTTCCTGACCCCGGGTGGCGCCGCCGACTTCGGCTGGTTCGCCTACACCCCGCTGTCGGACGCCATCCACTCGCCCGGCGTCGGCGCCGACCTGTGGATCTCCGGTCTGGTCGTGTCCGGTCTCGGCACCATCCTCGGTGGCGTCAACATGATCACCACGGTGGTCTGCCTGCGCGCCCCGGGTATGACGATGTACCGGATGCCGATCTTCACCTGGAACATCCTGGTCACCAGCATCCTGATCCTGCTGGCGTTCCCGATCCTGACCGCGGCGCTGATGGGCCTGCTGGCGGACCGGCATCTCGGGGCGCACGTGTTCGACCCCGCGAACGGCGGCGTGATCCTCTGGCAGCACCTGTTCTGGTTCTTCGGCCATCCAGAGGTCTATATCGTCGCGCTACCGTTCTTCGGGATCGTGTCGGAGATCTTCCCGGTCTTCAGCCGCAAGCCGATCTTCGGGTACAAGGGCCTGGTCTGGGCGACGCTGGCGATCGCCGCGCTGTCGGTGGCCGTGTGGGCGCACCACATGTACGCGACCGGCGCCGTGCTGCTGCCGTTCTTCTCCTTCATGACCTTCCTGATCGCGGTCCCGACCGGCGTGAAGTTCTTCAACTGGATCGGCACGATGTGGAAGGGCCAGCTGTCCTTCGAGACGCCGATGATCTTCTCGATGGGCTTCATCGTCACGTTCCTCTTCGGCGGTCTGACCGGCATCATGCTGGCCGCGCCGGCGATCGACTTCCACGTGTCCGACAGTTACTTCGTCGTCGCGCACTTCCACTACGTGCTCTACGGCACGATCGTGTTCGCCACGTTCGCCGGGATCTACTTCTGGTTCCCGAAGATCACCGGCCGCATGATGGACGAGAAGCTCGGCAAGTGGCACTTCTGGACCACGTTCATCGGCTTCCACGCCACGTTCCTGGTGCAGCACTGGCTCGGCGCCGAAGGCATGCCGCGCCGGTACGCGGACTACCTGCAGTCCGACGGGTTCACCACGTTGAACACGATCTCCACGATCGGCGCGTATATCCTCGGTGCCTCGACGCTGCCGTTCATCTGGAACGTCTTCAAGAGCTACCGGTACGGCGAGATCGTCACGGTGGACGACCCGTGGGGCTACGGCAACTCGCTCGAATGGGCGACGTCCTGCCCGCCGCCGCGGCACAACTTCACCGAGCTGCCGCGGATCCGGTCCGAGCGGCCGGCGTTCGAGCTGCACTACCCGCATATGGTGGAGCGCATCCACAAGGAGGGTGAGATCGGCTTCTTCGGGAAGCAGAAGGTCAACACCCACCGCGCGCCGTCCCAGGTGCTCACCGAGGCGGCCATGCCGGGTGACCACTCCAAGGACAACTCCAGCGAGAAGTGACCCGATAAGCGGAATCGGCGCGTGCCTTGCCTCACACAGGGGCAAGGCACGCGCCATTTTTTTGCCTGGCTGAGGGAGACTGACCCCGTGACGCAGACACCAGTTCTCATCACCACGACCGGTCCCGACAAGCCGGGTGTGTCCTCGGTGCTGTTCGCCGTGCTGTCGCGCCACGACGTCGACGTCCTCGACGTCGAGCAGGTCGTCATCCGCGGTCAGCTGGTGCTCGGCGTGCTCGCCGGCGTGTACCGCGACCCGGAGGGCCTGCAGGAGTACGTCGAGCAGGCGATGGCCTCGGTCGGGATGCAGGTCGAGGTGAAGATCGGCTCGGCCATCGGCGCCGACCCGTTCGCCATCGGGCAGAAGGACTCGACGCATGTCCTGCTGATGCTCGGCCGCCCGGTGACCGCGCGGGCGTTCTCCGATGTCGCGCGCCGCCTCGCCGCGCTGGACGTCAACATCGACTCGATCCGCAGCGTCGCCGACTACCCGGTGACCGGGCTGGAGCTGTACGCCTCGCTCGCCCAGGACACCCCGGAGGCCGACGCCGCGCTGCGCACCGCGCTGGCGGACGCCGCCGTCGAGGCCGGGATCGACATCTCGGTCGAGCGGGCCGGGCTCGCCCGCCGCGCCAAGCGGCTGGTCGTCTTCGACGTCGACTCCACGCTCATCCAAGGCGAGGTCATCGAGATGCTCGGCGCGCACGCCGGCGTCGAACCGCAGGTCCGTGAGATCACCGAGGCCGCGATGCGCGGCGAGCTGAACTTCGGCGAGTCGCTGGAGCGCCGGGTCGCGCTGCTGGAGGGGCTTCCGGAGACGGTGCTGGACGAGGTCGCCGCGTCCATCGAGCTCACCCCGGGCGCGCGCACGACCATTCGCACGCTGAAGCGCATGGGCTTCCGCTGTGGCGTCGTTTCGGGTGGTTTCACCAAGATCATCCAGTCCCTCGTGGACGACCTCGGCCTCGACTTCGCCGCCGCGAACGAACTCGAAGTGGTCGACGGCAAGCTCACCGGCCGGGTGGTCGGCGAGATCGTCGACCGTGCGGGCAAGGCGACGGCGCTGCGCCGGTTCGCCGAGGAGTACGAGATCTCGCTGGAGCAGTGTGTCGCCGTCGGCGACGGGGCGAACGACATCGACATGCTGTCGGTCGCCGGAATGGGTGTCGCCTTCAACGCGAAGCCCGCGCTGCGCGAGGTCGCCGACACCGCGCTCTCCCACCCGTACCTCGACGCCGTGCTGTTCCTGCTCGGCGTCACCAGGGGCGAGATCGAGGCGGCCGACGCGGCCGACGGTCTCGAGCTTTCCCGGCCATGAGCGTTCTGGATCCGCTGGCCGCGCGCTACGCGTACTGGCTGGGACTGCCCGCCGAAGACACGGAAGACACCTCGGACGAGGATCCCGCCGAGGTCCGGGCCATGCCGGTGATCCTGCGGATGGAACGGGCCGAACCGCCGTCGCGGACGGGGTTGCTGGAGGCCGCCGCGGCCGCCGCGGCCGCAGTCTGCCTCGACGAACGCGCCTTGCCCGAAGGCGAATGGCACGACCCGCTCAAGGCCTGGGTCGACGGCCGGATCCGCAAGGTCGCCCGGCGGGCGCGCGGCGCGCACTGGCGAGCGGTCCAGGAACTGCCGGGGATCACGATCGAGGTCGACGGCGCCGAGGCGCGGGCCTTGCTTCCCTGCCGCGTCGTCGAGACGCCGAAGGAGGTCTCGCGGCTGCAGATCTCCGGGAGCGAACTCCCGGCCGACGAGCCGGGTCCCACGCCGGACGGTGTCCCGCGGCTGCTGCTGAACCCCGAGGTCTCGATGACCGTCGGCAAGGGGGCGGCTCAGGTCGGGCATGCGACGATGATCCTCGCCGCACTGCTGGACGAGGCCGAACGGGCGGCCTGGGCCGAGACCGGGTTCCGGTGCTCGGTGCGGACACCGCCGGTCGCGACCTGGAAGGCGCTTTGCCCGGTCGAGGATCCCGAAGGCTCGTGGCGCCGTGATGGTGCCGTCGCGGTCCGGGACGCCGGATTCACCGAAGTCGATCCCGGAACAGTCACGGTCATAGCCCAAAGGGCTTAGCCTCCTATACTCCCCGCATGGGTGACCGGCTGATCGCCGGGCGCTATCGCTTGGAGGAGCGGATCGGCGCCGGGGGCATGGGTGTGGTCTGGCGTGCCACCGATCTGGATCTCGGCCGGGTCGTCGCCCTCAAACGCTCGCAGGCCGGGGACAGCGGCCAGATCCGGCGCGAGGCGCGGATCGGCGCGGGTCTGCATCATCCGAACGTGGTCACCGTCTTCGACGCCGTGAACGACGGCGACGACCGCTGGCTCGTCATGGAATACCTGCCCTCGCGCAGCCTCGCCGACGTCATCGACTCCGACGGGCCGCTACCGCCCGGCAAGGTGGCCAAGATCGGTGTCCAGCTCGCCGCCGCGCTCGCGGCGATGCACGAGAAGGGCATGGTCCACCGCGATCTCAAACCGGGCAACGTCCTGGTGGCCGACGACGGTACGGCCAAACTCACCGACCTCGGCATCGCGCAGTGGGCGGAGGTGACCCGCACCGGCGGCGGCCTCGACGTCGGGACTCCCGGCTACGTCGCGCCGGAGATGGCGGAAGGGCGGCAGGCGGGTGCCGCGGCGGACGTGTTCTCGCTCGGCGCCACCCTGTTCGCCGCCGTCGAGGGCACGTCGGTGTGGGGAGACGCGAGCGTCGGGCCGTTCGTCCAGCTCCGGCGGGCGACGTCGTACACGCTGGAACCGATTCGCCGGGCGGGACCGCTGGCGCCCGCGCTGATGGAGCTGCTGCGGCGCAAACCGGCAGGCCGGCCGGACGCCGTCCGCGCCGCCGAGCTGCTTTCCGAGGTCGCGGACGTCGACGTTCCCGCGCGGGTACGACGTTTCCGGGTGACCAGGCGGGCCGTCGTGATGGCGGTCGTCGCGGCGGTACTGGTGCTGGCCGCGGGCTTGGTCTACGCCACGAGGGAACCCGCGTCGATCGCGGCCGGCCCGCCGTCCGAACTGATCGGTGATCGGCGGACGGCGGATCCTTGCGCGCTGGTGGATCCCGTCGTGCTCAACCACCTCGGGTCTCCTGAACTGGACAGCGCCGGCGGCAATTTCAACTCCTGCGGTGTCCGGCTACGGCTGAGCCCCGACGAAGACGACATCGTCGACATCCGCCTCGAACTGACGACGCCGACGTCACCGCTGCTGGAGAAGCCGGTGCCGGGGAAACTGATCGTGCGCGAGATCCCGAGCGACTCCGAGGACAAATGCGCGCGGGGCATCCCGCTGCCGGACGGCAACCAGGTGTGGGTCCACGCCCGGCACATCCGGAACTGGCACGCGCATCTGTGCGATTACGTCGACCCGGTGGCCACGCACGCGGTGAGCGTGCTGAACCGGGAACCGGTCGAGCGGCGCCCCGCTCCCTTCCCGGCAGGTTCGCTCGGGAGTCTCGACGCCTGCGCGCTGGGCGCGGACCTGCCGGAGGCGATCGTCGGCGGTCCGGCCAGCCCGGATCCGGTCTTCGGCAACTGGGAGTGCTACTGGAACCATCGCGAGACCGAGGTGACGATCCGGTTCGAACGGGAGCGGGCGCCGTTCGAGGACGGCGGCAGACGGGTCGCTCTCGGATCGCGGGAAGCCTTCGTGGAGGTCGCGCCGGAGTGGAAGGCTTGCCAGGCCGAGATCCCGCACCGGACCTTCACCGGCGACGGTCGTGCCATGATCGAGACGGTGGAGATCTACGTGGCGGACAAGGTCAAGCAGCCGCCGGAGATGTGTCCGGCCGCGGAACGGCTCGCCGGCGAGATCGCCCCCAGGCTGCCGCCACTCTGAAAGGGAGAACCGTGTCTTTGGAAGTCCAGCGCGACGGTGAGCACCGCTTCATCGGCCGTAACGAACGCGGTGCCGAGGTCGTGATCGGCCGCAAGGGCGCCGAGGGCGCCTTCTCACCCGCCGAACTGCTGCAGATCGCGGCGGCGGGCTGCTCGGCCGTCACCGCCGAGAACCTCATCACGCGCCGGATCGGGGAGGACTCGAAGTTCCGGGTCGGCGTGACCGCGGACCAGCGCGAAGGCGCTTCGGAGCTCGACGCCGTTCACGTGTCTTTCGACGTCGACGTGTCCTCGCTGCCCGCTTCGGAGCGCGAGGCTCTTGCGGCGGCGGTGGACCGCGCCATCGAGCGGTTGTGCACGGTGAGCCGGACGTTGAAGAAGGGCATCCCGGTCACGGAGAGCTTCCCGGTCGAGTAGCACTGGAGCTCAGTGTTTGGCGGGGTGGCCTTCGGCGCTCCAGACCACGTACGCCTCGTCGGCGTCGGTGGTCATGGCCTCGATGAACTTCTCGTTGTCGAAGCCGGGCAGCGTCTGCAGCCGCTCGATCAGCGCGTCGGCGGCGGGGTCGCCGCTGGGGATCGCGGTGCCCTTCCCGTCGGCGCCGGCGAGCATGAAGAAGACGTCTTCCTTCCACGGGCCTTCAGGGATCACTCTGACCACCACCGCGGACAGCTCGGACCACGTGACGGCTTCCTCGCTGCCGTCCGCGAGCTGGCGCCGCACTCCGGTGTCATCGACGCTGACGGTCCGGGATTGTGCGTTGGGCGACTCGTGGGACAACCGGTTCTCCCTGTCTTCGGCGTTCCGTTAACGGTACTCGGCCGTGTTCCAGGCCACTCAGGCCGGGGCGGCGGCGTCGAGGCGGCGCAGCGCGTCGCGGGCGACCTTCGGGTCCATGGTCGGCCAGAACGGCGGCAGCGAGGCACGCAGGAATCCGCCGTAGCGGGCGGTGGCCAGCCGCGAATCCAGGATCGCCACGACGCCGCGATCGCTGACCGAACGGTGCAGCCGCCCGGTGCCCTGTGCGAGCAGCAGCGCCGCGTGCGTGGCCGCGACGGTCAGGAAACCGTTGCCGCCCCTGGCTTCCACCGCCCGTTGCCGGGCGGAGGAGACCGGGTCGTCCGGGCGGGGGAACGGGATCCTGTCGACCACCACGAGCTGGAGCGACGGGCCGGGCACGTCGACGCCCTGCCACAGCGACAGTGTGCCGAACAGGCAGGTGCGCGCGTCCTCGGAGAACTTCTGCACCAGCAGGCCGGTGGCGTCGTCACCCTGGCAGAGGATCGGCAGGTCGAGCCGCTCCCGCATCTCCTCCGTCGCCTGCTTCGCCGCGCGCATCGAGGAGAACAGGCCGAGCGTGCGCCCGCCCGCGGCCTCGATCAGCTCGGCCAGCTCGTCCATGGTCGAGGGCTGCAACCCGTCCCTGCCCGGCGGAGGCAGGTGTTTGGCCAGGTAGAGGATGCCGTTGCGTTTGTGGTCGAACGGGGATCCGACGTCGAGGCCGGTCCACTTCGGGCCGTCTGCGTCGTCGCTGTCGGCTGGAGCGGCCTTGTCGGTCGCCGCGCCAGGTGCCTTCTCGACGCGCATACCGCCGGGCGGGAGGCCCCACTGCCGGGCCATGGTGTCGAAGGTGCCGCCCAGGGTCAGCGTCGCCGACGTGAGGACGGTCGTGTGCTGGTTGAAGACACGCTCGCGCAGCAGACCGGCGACACCCAGCGGGGCGACCTTCAGCGCGGGCGGGCGCGGGTTCGTGGAGAAGCGGTCCCCGGTCAGCCAGACGACGTCACGCTGGTGGGCCTTGTCGTCGTCGAAGGCCTCGAGCAGCCGGACCGCGGTGTCGTGGACCTCTTCGAGCAGCGACCGCGCCAGCTTGCGGGCGGTGGCCTCGTCGACGTCCTCCTTGCGATCCTTGCCGAGCGCGGTGAGGCAGCGATGCGCGGCGTCGCGGACCGCGGGGATCGCGCCGGTGAGGGCCTGCGGCAGCGAATCCATCCGGCCGGACGGCAGGTCGTCGAGGATCAGGGCCAGCCCGTCGCTCGCTTCCAGCAATTGGTCGGCCACTTCGTCGTCGACCAGCTTCCCGCAGCGCCGGGCGGCGGCGGAGACCATGCCGCTGGTCAGCTCGCCGGTGGCCACGGACGTCACGCGGTCCACGAGGTCGTGCGCCTCGTCGATGATCACCAGGTCGTGCTCGGGGAGCACCTGGTAGCCCTGCAGCGCGTCGATCGCCAGCAGCGCGTGGTTGGTGACGACTACGTCGGCCTTGCCCGCCTCGGCGCGGGACCGCTCGGCGAAACAGTCCGTGCCGATGGGGCAGCGTGAAGCGCCAAGGCATTCCTTGGCAGTGACCGACACCTGGCGCCACGCCTGGTCCGAAACGCCGGGGACCAGCTCGTCGCGATCGCCTGTTTCGGTGTCGGACGACCATTCCCGCAGCCGGGTGACCTCCTTGCCCAGCCTGGAGACGGCGAACGGGTCGAACAGCTGCTGATCCTCCGGCTCGTCCGGGGCGCCGGAATCGAGCCGGTGGAGGCAGAGGTAGTTACGGCGGCCCTTGAGGATCGCGAAGGTGGGCTCGCGGCCGAGGGGCTTCTTCAGCGCCTTCGCCAGCCGGGGGAGATCCCTGTCGACGAGCTGGCGCTGCAGCGCGATGGTGGCCGTGGAGACCACCACCGTGGCCTCCTTCTCGACCGCGTGCCGGATCGCGGGTACGAGATAGGCCAACGACTTCCCGGTGCCCGTGCCCGCCTGGACGGCCAGGTGCTCGCCGGTGCGGATGGCCCGGCCGACGGCGTCCGCCATCTTGACCTGGCCCTCGCGCTCGGCACCGCCCACGGACTCGACCGCGTGGGTCAGGAGTTCGAGGACACCGGGGAAATCAGCACGGGAGGGCACGGGACAAGACGATAGCCGGGGGCACCGTCAAGATCGTCCGCCCCGTGCGATGAAAGGTCCCTTCCTCGCAAAATTCGCGAGGAAGGGACCTTTCATGGCAGCTCGCGGGGCGGTGAAAGGACCGGTCACGACTCCTTGCGGAAGCGAGAAACGAGCGCCCAGGTGCCCGGGAGCAGCGCGGCCGCGACGGCGATCTTCAGCGCGTCGCCGATCAGGAACGGCACGACACCCTTCTCGAGCGCTGTCGACAGGCCGAAGCCGGTCGACGCCATCAGCCACGGCACGCCGACCGAGTAGATGGCCAGGTTGCCCAGCACCATCGTCCCCGCCGTGCGCAACGGCGTGCGGTCACCGCCGCGGCCGGCGAGCGCGCCGACCAGCGCGCCCGCGAGCACGAAGCCGACGATGTAGCCGGCGCTGGCGCCGAACAGGCCGGAAGAACCGTTCTGGAACCAGCCGAACCCGGCCGCGCCGACGGCGAGGTACAGCGCCATCGACAGCGCGCCGCGCTTCCAGCCGAGCGCGGCGCCGACCAGCAGGGCGGCGAACGTCTGGCCGGTCATCGGCACCGGGGAGCCGGGGACCGGGATCAGGATCTGCGCGGCCGCGCCGGTCAGGGCGGCACCACCGGCGACCAGGACCGCGTCACGGACCAGTGCGCCGGGAACGAGGTCGGCGAGAACCGGACGGGTGCCGGTCACGGACAGCGAAGACACTCAGACCTCCTATGAGTACACGAATGTGAACCGAGGTTAACGTCAGAAGACGGGACGCGGACCGAATGTCGGCCACCTCACGGTCATCGTGCGTCCACTCGACCGGGTGGCATGACCCTGCACGGGGCAGGCGGTTGGTGGAGGCTGCCCGACATGAGGAAACCCGTTTCGAGGCTGTTGTCGGTGACGATGCTGACCGGGGCGCTGGTGGCGGGAGGTCCGGCGGTCGCGTCGGCCGGTCCCGCCCCCGCGACGGCGGCCGCGTCGGTCGGTTCGCTCGACGTGGAGATCGGCGACGAACACGTGGTCACGGGCGAGCTCGCGCCGTGTGACGTCGATGGTCCGTTGAGCGCGAAGACCCAGGGCGGTTCCGTCGGTGACTTCGCGCGGTTCAGCGGGGGTGAGTCTCGCTGCGGCCGGAACGGCGCGGTGGCCATCGGCGAGGCGGCCGGGCGGCGGTTCGAGACCACCCTGCTCAAACGCTTCGGCGGCCCGGTGATCAAGGTCCGCTCGTTCATGGCGAAATGCAGCACCACCGAGGACGGCAGCCTCGGCTACATCGAGTTCGGCGACGTCACCGGGTTCACGGTGCCCGAGAACATCCCGCAGAACTACCGGCTGACCATCCCGGGCGGCAAGGCCGGGACGCCGCTGGCGTCGCTCACGGTCAACGAGACCGTCACACCGACGCCGCCCGACGGGAGCCTCGTGACGCACATGCTGCACATCAAGCTGTTCCCGCAGGGTGACGGACCGGCGAAGGGCGACATCTACCTCGGGACCGCGAGCTGTGACCCCTACGGCAAGAAGCCGACCCCCTGAACCCCGGCGTTTCGTCCTCTGAATGCGGTCCTTGCACACGCAAGTACCGCATTCAGAGGACGAAATGCGTCAGGTGCGCGAGACGTACTTGGCGGCCGCCGCGACGAACTCGCCCGCGCGGGCGGCCAGATCCGTCAGCGACCCTTTCGACGTGAGCGCGTCACCGACCAGCGGCGTGGCGGCCGCGACGGCGATCGAGCCCGACTCGAGGTACTTCGCGACGTCGGCCAGGTGCACGCCGCCCGTCGGGACGAGCGGGATGTCCGGCATCGGCGCGCGGACCGCCCGCAGGTAGGCGATCCCGCCGACGGCCGCGATCGGGAAGACCTTCACCGCCGCGGCGCCGAGACGCCACGCCTGGTCGATCTCGGTCGGCGTCAGCGCGCCGCAGATCACCGGCAGCCCGCGTTCGTGCGCGCGCTCCATGACCAGCGGATTCACCGTCGGCGTGACCAGGAACGTCGCTCCGGCGTCCGCCGCTTTGTCCACATCGGACACCTCGCGCACGCTCCCGGCGCCGACGTACGCGTCGTCGCCGAGCTTCTTCCGGATGGTCGCGATGGCGTCCGTGGCGCCCGGCGTGGTCAACGCCGCTTCGAGCACTCGCACGCCCGCCGCGTGCAGCACCGTCGCGGCGTCGGCGAACCGGCTCGCGTCCGCGGCCCGCAAGATCGCGACGAGCCGGTTTTCGATCAGGGTGTCCTGGAGGTCGTGCTGGATCATGCGGCCGGGACCGGCGCCTTCCCGGTGTAGGTCACGCCCGCCTCGTCGAAGTCCTTGAGCGCGGCGTCGACCGTCGGCTGCGAACCGCCGACCGTGAGGTCCAGCAACACCCGGACCTTGAAGCCGGCCTTCGCCGCGTCGAGCGCCGTCGCGCGGACGCAGAAGTCGGTCGCGATACCGACGACGTCGACCTCGGTGACGTCGTGCTCCTTCAGCCACGCGTCGAGCGTCTTGCCGTCGCGCGCGTTGCCCTCGAAGCCGGAGTACGCGGCGGTGTACTCGCCCTTGGAGAAGACCTCGCGGATCGGGACCACGTCGAGCGCGGGGTGGAACGACGCGCCGGAAGTGCCCGCGACGCAGTGCCGCGGCCAGCTGTCCTTGAAGTCCGGCGTCTCGCTGAAGTGATCGCCCGGGTCGATGTGGTAGTCGCGGGTGGCGACGACGTGCGCGTAGCCGCCTTCCGCGGCCTGCTTGGAGATCGCTTCGGCGGCGGCGGCGCCACCGGGCAGGCCGAGCGACCCGCCTTCGCAGAAGTCGTTCTGCACATCGACCACGATCAAGGCGGTCCCCATGTGTTGCTCCTGAGTTCTCTTTAGACGAATACGGTCGGGATGGCGGGCTCCCCGTGCGAGAGCTTGAGGCCTTCCCACGGAAGGCTCACCAGCGCCCGCCGAAGCCGCTGGCGCGCGTCGTCCAGCGTGGGCAAATCATCCACCGTCCGGCCGTCCCGGACCAGCGGAATCTGCAATTCGTGGTCGTTCGGTCCCTGTTCCGGGACCTGGGAAGTCGAGGCGGCCGTCCAGATCACCTCTTCGACGGCGGTGCCGGTCTCCCGGTGCCGTCGCAGCGCGGATTTCCGGCCGCCGCGGGATTCCTTGTGCGCGCTGCGCTTGGCGACCGGCCTGCCGTCGACCTCCACGAGCTTGTAGACCATGCCGGCGGTCGGCGCGCCGGAACCGGTGACGACCGAGGTCCCGACGCCGTACGCGTCGACCGGTTCCGCCCGCAGCGCCGCGATCGCGTGCTCGTCGAGATCGCCCGAAACCACGATGCGGGTGTCCTTGGCACCGAGGGCGTCCAGCTGCTCGCGGGCCTTGCGTGCCAGCGGGCCCACGTCACCGGAGTCGATGCGGATCGCGCCGAGTTCGGTGCCCGCCACCCGGACGGCCGTCTCGATGCCCTTGGTGATGTCGTAGGTGTCCACCAGGAGCGTGGTGTCGGTGCCCATCTTGTCCACCTGTGCGCGGAACGCCTGTTCCTCGCTGTCGTGCAGCAACATGAAGGCGTGCGCGACGGTGCCCCGCGTCGGGATGCCGTAGCGGCGGCCGGCTTCGAGGTTGGAGGTCGTGGCGAAGCCGGCGAGGTACGCGGCCCGCGCGGCGGCGACGGCGGCGTACTCGTGCGTGCGGCGCCCGCCCATCTCGATGATCGGCCTGCCGTGCGCGGCGCCCGACATCCGCGCCGCGGCGGACGCGATCGCGCTGTCGTGGTTGAGGATCGAGAGGATCAGCGTCTCCAGCACGACGGCTTCGCCGAAGGAGCCGGTGACGGTCATGATCGGCGAGCCGGGGAAGTAGAGCTCGCCCTCGGGGTAACCGTCGATGTTCCCCGAGAAGGAGTAGTCCGCGAGCCACGAAAGAGTGGCGTCGTCGACGACGGCCGTCGCTTCCAGCTGGCTCAGCTCGGCGTCGGTGAACCGGAAGTCGGCGATCGCGTCGAGGACCCGCCCGGTGCCCGCGACGACACCGTAGCGGCGGCCGTCGGGCAGACGACGTGCGAAGACCTCGAAGACGCACGGCCGGTCCGCCGTCCCGTCGGACAGGGCGCTGGCCAGCATGGTCAGCTCGTAGTGGTCGGTGAGCAGCGCGGTGCTGGCGCCAGTGGCCGCCTCGGGGAAACCCATGGCACCAGCCTATTCACCCACATGGCCGGACCTGCCAGCCCGTACCGGAACCTGCCCGTGACACCATGGAGTGCATGTCCACGCCTGTCGCATCCGAGCAGACGCAGGTTGATCCACAGGGAGTAGAGGTCGTCTCTGAGGACAAACCCTGGCGGACGGTCGTCTGGAACGATCCGGTGAACCTCATGTCGTACGTGACGTACGTGTTCCAGAAGCTGTTCGGTTACAGCCGGGACCACGCGACGAAGCTGATGCTCGACGTGCATCAGAAGGGCAAGGCGATCGTGTCGTCCGGGTCCAAGGAGAAGGTGGAGACCGACGTCGCGAAACTCCACGCGGCCGGCCTCTGGGCCACCATGGAGCAGCCTTCATGAACGGATGGCGCCGCAAGGGCGACACCATCGTCGCGGGATTCGAGCAGCAGGAGGCCGCGGTGCTGCGCGGCCTGGTCAGCCAGCTGGAGGACATGCTCACCGCGCGCGCCGAGGAGGCGCCCCAGGACGAGCTGGCGGAGCTGACCGGCATCCGGATGGGCCCGACCGAATCGCCGGACGACCCGGTGCTTTCCCGGCTGCTGCCGGACTTCCACAAGCTGGACCCGGACAACCCGACCCGCGAGGACATCGACTCGGCCGCCGCGATGCGGTCGATCCACGAGCCCGAACTGCTGGACAAGAAGGTAGGCGTCGCCAAGATCGTGCTGGACACCCTGCCGCGTGACGGCGGGAACGTGCGGCTGACCTTCGAGCAGGCCGACGCGTGGCTGGGCGCGCTCAACGACGTCCGGCTGGCGCTGGGCACCGCGCTCGACGTCACCGAGGACATGCCCGACGAACTGCCCGAGGACGATCCCCGCGCTCCGCATCTCGGCGTCTACCATTGGCTGACCTGGGTGCAGGAGACCCTCATCCAGTCGCTGACGTCATGATCACCGACGTCCCCGGCGTACTGGTCGGGCATCACGAGCGGGTCGGCGACGGCTGGGCGACCGGGACGACGGTCGTGCTGGTCCCCGGCGGCGCGGTCGGGGCCGTCGACCAGCGCGGCGGCGCGCCCGGAACGCGCGAGACCAACCTGCTGGAGCCGGAGAACCTGGTCCAGCACGTCAACGCGATCTGCCTGTCCGGCGGGAGCGCGTACGGCCTGGCCGCCGCGGACGGCGTCATGCGCTGGCTGGCCGAGCGGAACCTGGGCATCCCCGTGGGCACTCAGCCGCACGAGGTGGTGCCGATCGTGCCCGCCGCGGTGTTGTTCGACCTGCCGCGTAGCGAGTGGGGAAACCGTCCGGACGCCTCCTTCGGTTACGCGGCCTGCGAAGCGGCTGTCGGGGGTCCGGTCACGCTCGGGACCGTCGGCGCGGGCGCCGGGGCGAAGGCGGGGTCACTCAAAGGCGGGATCGGGACGGCCTCGGAGAAGGTCGGGGAATTCACCGTCGGCGTCGTCGCCGCCGTGAACGCCGCCGGCGAGGCCGTGGATCTCTCGACGGGCCGCGCGTACGCGGCGGATCACGAGGTCGACGGCGAGTTCGGTGTCCGCTGGCCCGAGCGGCCGGGCGACGTCGAGGCGAAGGCCGCGGGGCTCAACACGACCATCGGCGTGGTCGCGGTCGACGCGGCGCTGTCCAAGGCGGAGGCGCGGCGGCTCGCGGTGGCCGCGCAGGACGGTCTCGCCAGGGCTGTGCGGCCGGCGCACACGATGTTCGACGGTGACACGGTGTTCGCGCTGGCGACCGGCGACCGGGAACTTCCCGGCGGCGCGGGCCCCGTCGCGGCGGCGCGACGCGCGATGGTGCTGGACACGCTGTGCTCGGCGGCCGCGAGGGTCTTCGGCCGCGCGATGGTGCACGGTGTGCTTTCGGCCACTTCGGCGGGGGACATGCGCGCGTACCGCGACGTCTGGCCCGAAGCCTTCTCCTGACCCCGCGTTTCGTCCTCTGGATGCGGTCCTTGCACGCGCAAGGACCGCATCCAGAGGACGAAACGCGAGGGGGAGTGGCGGCGATCTCAGAGTGTGGACCGGCTCTGTCCAGCACCTAAGATGGGCGACGTGCTCCGGATCCGCCGTGAACTCGTCGACGAGATCGTCGCCCATGCCCGTCGTGACCATCCCGACGAGGCGTGCGGGGTGATCGCCGGTCCCGAGGGATCGGACAGCCCCGAGCGGTACATCCCCATGCTGAACGCGGCGCGCTCGCCGACGTTCTACGAATTCGACTCGGGCGATCTGCTCAAGCTCTACCGCGAGATGGACGCCAACGACGAGGTCCCGGTGGTCATCTACCACTCGCACACCGCGACCGACGCCTATCCGTCCCGCACCGATGTCTCCTACGCCTCGGAACCCGACGCGCACTACGTGCTCGTTTCCACCAAGGACCCCGATTCGCACCAGTTCCGGTCGTACCGGATCGTGGACGGGGAGATCACCGAGGAGCCCGTCGAGATCATCGGCTGAACCCTGTCCGGGAATATCCCGGACCGGCCCGAACGTCTGCGTAGCAGAGAACCCACCGGAGGTAGAAAACCATGGCCGTGACCGTGTCCATCCCGACCATCCTGCGTACGCACACCGGCGGCGAGAAGTCCGTCGAGGCGACCGGCAAGACCGTGCTCGAGGTGATCGACGACATCGAGTCCCGCCACGGCGGTCTCAAGGCCCGCCTGGTCAAGGAAGAGAAGCTGCACCGCTTCGTCAACGTCTACGTCAATGACGAGGACGTCCGTTTCTCCGGTGGTCTCGAGGCCGAGGTCAAGGACGGCGACACCCTGACCATCCTGCCCGCCGTGGCCGGTGGCTGATCGATGGCTCGCTTCGAGTCACTGCTCGACGCGCTCGGCGGCACGCCGCTGGTCGGCCTTCCCCGGCTTTCGCCCACCCACGACGTGCGGTTGTGGGCGAAGCTGGAGGACCGCAACCCGACCGGTTCGATCAAGGATCGCCCCGCGCTGGCGATGATCGAGGCCGCCGAGCGCGAAGGCACGCTCCGGCGCGGCTCCACGATCCTGGAGCCGACGTCGGGCAACACCGGGATCGCGCTCGCGATGGCCGCGAAGCTCAAGGGCTACGGCCTGGTGTGCGTGATGCCGGAGAACACCTCGACCGAGCGCAAGCAGCTGTTGCAGGCGTACGGCGCGCGGATCGTCTTCTCCCCGGCCGCCGGCGGGTCCAACGAGGCCGTGCGCCGGGCGAAGGAACTGGCCGAGGCCAACCCGGACTGGGTGATGCTCTATCAGTACGGCAACCCGGCGAACGCCGACGCGCACTACCGCGGCACCGGGCCCGAACTGCTCAAGGACCTGCCGACCCTGACGCATTTCGTCGGCGGCCTCGGCACCACCGGCACCCTGGTCGGTGTCGGGCGCTACCTGCACGAGACGAAGCCGGACGTGCAGATCATCGCGGCCGAACCGCGCTACGGCGAGCTGGTGTACGGCCTGCGGAACCTCGACGAGGGTTTCGTCCCGGAGCTCTACGACGCGAGCGTGCTCAACGGCCGGTACTCCGTCGGCGCGTACGACGCGCTTCGCCGGACACGCGAGCTGCTGGAGCACGAAGGCATCTTCGCGGGGATCTCGACGGGTGCCGTGCTGCACGCGGCGCTGGCCGTCGCCGAGAAGGCCGCCGCGGCGGGGAAGCCCGCCGATGTGGCCTTCGTGGTCGCTGACGCGGGGTGGAAGTACCTCTCGACGGGCGCGTACTCCGGATCGCTCGACGAAGCGGCCGAACGGCTCGACGGACAGCTCTGGGCCTGACCCCTCGCGCGCGGGGCTGGACTTGGTGATCCCCACCGAAAGGGTGCGTGAAGGACCCCTTCATTGCGTCTAGCGCAGTGAAGGGGTCCTTCACGTACTTGGCGAGGTGTGAAGGTCGAGTTTCTTCGGCTGTGTCGAGGGAGGAGGCCTTCACGCGCCGCGGCTGTGACTCCTGGGACAGGTGGTGTTGCCCGGCTTCGGATGGCGATCGCGTAGTCCGTGAAGGCCTCCTTCCCTACTTTGAGGGTAGGCAAGGAGGCCTTCACGGACCTTCGACCAAACCCAAACGGCCGCGTCCAGGATGCCCAGTGGCACTGGCACGATGGCGACATGAAGACCATCGGCCTGCTGGGCGGGATGAGCTGGGAATCTTCGGCCGAGTACTACCGCCTGGTCAACGAACGCGTCCGCGAGCTGCGCGGCGGATATCACTCCGCGCGCACCGTGTTGTACTCCGTGGACTTCGCCGAAATCGAAGCGATGCAGGCCGAAGGGCGCTGGGACGACGCGGGGCGGGAACTGAACCGCGCCGCCCTGGCTCTCGAAGCCGCCGGAGCGGACTTCGTCGTCCTCTGCACCAACACGATGCACAAGGTCGCCGACCACCTCACCGACGGCCTGGGCGTGCCGCTCCTGCACCTCGCCGACACCACGGCCGCCGCGATCAAGGCCCGCCAAATCAAGAGAGCCGGACTCCTGGGCACCGGTTTCACCATGGCCCAGCCGTTCTACCGCGAACGCCTCGCCGCGCACGGCATCGACGTGCTCGTGCCCGGCGAAGAGGACCGCGAGACGGTGCACCGGGTCATCTACGACGAACTCGTCCACGGCGTGGTCACCGAGGACTCCCGTGAGCGATACCGCGAGGTCATCGCGAGGCTCGCCGAAGCGGGCGCGGAAGGCGTGATCTACGGCTGCACGGAGATCGAACTGCTCGTCGGCCCTGAAGACAGCCCGGTGCCCACCTTCCCCACCACCAGGCTGCACGCCGAGGCGGCCGTGGACTACGCGCTGGGCAAGGCCTCACTCCCTCCCACGGTGTGACGCTCGTGCTGGGCGACGGCCTGCCGCCACAGCCTGTCCAGTTCTTCACCGGTGAATCCGCCGCGAGCCACGCCGAAGACGTCCTCGATCGCCGTCCACCACTCGGCCGGTGATTCCAGCACGGTCTTGCCGCCCGGCAGACCGCTCAAGGTCAGCGCGCGCAGCGAATCCACTCCCTCCGCGTCGCGCCGCTGCACCACCAGCGTGCGGACGAAGCCGGAATCCTCGGACGTGGACAGCTCGACGTGCTTTTCGGCGAAGTCGGCCATCACGGCCGCCTCCGGCGCGAAATCCATCCCGACGAAACTGCCCTGCGGATCGTGGTCGAACCGCCAGCCGCCGGGGGTGACCTCCGAGGGCCGGATGCGGAACACCAGCGGCCCCTGCTTGTACTCGCCCTCACGCAGCGGGACCGGCTCGTGGATGCCGTCCCCGAGACCGACGTCGACCAGCCAGCCCGCGGCGGGTTCGTCCGGTAGTCCGGTCACCGTCAGTGCCAGGTGATTGAGGTGGATCCCGGACGGCGCGCCCGGCATCTGTGCCCCGCCCGGATGCCGGGTGACCTGGTAACCGAGCGCTCGCAGCAGCGCCGAGAACGCGCCGTTGAGGTGATAGCAGTAGCCGCCGCGGCCGGCGGCGATCCGGGCGAACGACAACGCCGGGTCCAGCGAGGTCACCCGGCCCAGCTGGACTTCGAAATCCTCGTACGGCACCCGCTCCACGTGGGCCCTGTGCAGCCGGAAGAGCGCGTCGAGGCTCGGCGGCTCGTGCTCGAGGCCGAGTCGCGCGAGGTAGGCGGGCACGTCGATGTGCTCGGAGTGCTCGGAAGAAGGGAACCCCATGTGAGCGACCGTAGTGGCACCCACCGACAATTCAGGGTTCTCACGGAGGCGATCTCGCCGTTCGCCGCCGTAGCCTGGGGAGGTGACCACTTTGCCTTCCCAGCCGGTCCCGGCGAGCGAGCCCGGTAGCGATCCGGCCAAACGCGTCCTGCCGTCGAACCCGAGGGCCGCCGCGATCGTCGCGCTGGCCTTCACCGCGCTGCTCTACCTGGTCGAGCTGGTCGACGTCGTACTGCCCGTCGACCTCGATCAGAGCGGTGGCATCGGCGCGCGCGAGCTCTCCGACCTCGACGGCGTGCTCTGGGCGCCGCTGCTGCACGCGGGCTGGGGGCATCTGTTCTCCAACACCGTCCCGGTGCTGGTGTTCGCGTTCCTCGCGATGTCCGCGGGTATCGGCCGGTGGGTGCTGGTCACCGCGATCATCTGGGTGCTCTCCGGCCTCGGTGTGTGGCTGATCGCGCCGAGCGGCACGGTGACCGTCGGCGCGTCGGGCGTCGCTTTCGGCTGGCTCGCGTTCCTGCTGGTCCGAGGCATTTTCAACCGCGCCGTCGGGCAGATCCTGGTGGCTGTGGTGCTGCTGGGCATCTGGAGCGGGATGCTCTGGGGACTGCTTCCGGGCGATCCGGGCGTCTCCTGGCAGGGTCACCTGTTCGGTGCGTTGTCCGGGGTCTTCGCCGCCTGGTTGATGGCGCGGGTGGACAGGTCCCAAGCCAGGAAAGCGACCGGTCCCGGTAGCCTCGCCGTGTGACCAAGCCGAGCGCCGACGCCCCCATCGGCGTCTTCGATTCCGGAGTGGGCGGGCTCACCGTCGCCAGGGCGATCCTGGAACAGCTGCCCGGTGAGCAGTTGCGCTACGTCGGCGACACCGCCCGCAACCCGTACGGCCCGCTTCCCATCGCCACCGCGCGCCAGTACGCGCTGGAAGCGCTGGACGAAATCGTCGAAGGCGGGGTGAAGGCGCTGGTCATCGCCTGCAACACCGCCTCCGCCGCCTGCCTTCGCGACGCGAGGGAACGCTACGACGTCCCCGTGATCGAGGTCGTCCTCCCGGCCGCGCGCCGGGCCGTTTCCGCGACGCGCTCCGGCCGTATCGGCGTGATCGGCACCGAAGGCACCGTGCGGTCGCGCGCCTACGACGACGCCTTCAACGCCGCGCAGGACGTCGAGATCACCAGCGTCGCGTGCCCGCGGTTCGTGGACTTCGTCGAACGCGGGATCACCACCGGGCGCCAGGTGCTCGGGCTCGCGCAGGGCTATCTCGAACCGCTGCTGGACGCCCAGGTCGACACGCTGGTCATGGGCTGCACGCACTACCCGTTGCTGTCCGGGGTGCTGCAGATCGTCATGGGCCAGGACGTCACGCTGGTGTCCAGCGCCGAGGAGACCGCGCGTGACCTCGTGCGTGTCCTCACCGAAGCCGACCTCCTCGCCGAGCGCGACACCCCGCCGCGGCACGAGTTCGTCGCCACCGGATCCGCCGAGCCGTTCACCAGGCTCGCTCAGCGGTTCATGGGCTTCGCTCCGGGTGTGCTGGCTCCCACCAGCGCCTAAAATCGCCGATTCCGTGCTTAAGGTGTCACAGTGCGTCTCACGATCCTCGGCTGCTCCGGCAGCATCCCCGGGCCCAACGCCGCCGCGTCCGGCTACCTGATCGAGGCGGACGGGTTCGTCCTGGGGCTCGAACTCGGCAACGGGACGCTCGCCAGGCTGCAGGCGCTGCGCGACCCGTTCGACCTGGACGCGTTGATCCTTTCGCATCTGCACCCCGACCACTGCGCCGATGTCAGCGCGCTCACCGTGCTGCGGCGCTACCACCCCACGCTCCCGTACCCGGCGAGGCCGCGGCGGTTGCCGGTGTACGGGCCGTCGGACGTGCGAGAGCGCCTGACCTACGCGTACGCGGCGAACGAGGACGAGCGGGCGACCACCGATCTCACGGACGTCTTCGCCTTCGAGGCCCTTCGGTGCGAGCCCATGAAGATCGGGCCGTTCGAGGTCACCGCGGTCCCGGTCGACCATCCGACCCCCGCGTTCGGCCTGCGGTTCGCGCACGGCGGCAAGACCCTCGCCTACACCGGGGACACCGGCGTCTGCGACACCTTGACCGATCTCGCGGGCGGCGCCGACGTCCTGCTGTCCGAAGCGTCGTGGACCGACTCACCCGACCGGCCCGCCGGTGTCCACCTGTCCGGCAAGGAAGCGGGGGAGCTGGGACGCAAGGCCGGGGTCGGGCGGCTGCTGCTCACCCACGTCGCGCCCTGGACCGACCGCGACGCGGTCCTCGCCGAGGCGGCCGTCGCGTTCCCCGAGGCCGAGCTGGTCGAGCAGGGCGCCGTCTACGACCTCTGACGCGGGGTTCTAGAGTGGCGGCCGTGGCGAGAAAAGACGGCAGGAACGACGACCAGCTTCGCGACATCAAGATCACCCGCGGTTTCCAGCGGTGGCCCGCGGGCTCGGTGTTGATCGAATTCGGCGACACCCGGGTGCTGTGCGCGGCGAGCGTCACGGAAGGCGTCCCCCGCTGGCGGGCCGGTTCCGGCCTCGGCTGGGTCACCGCCGAGTACGCGATGCTGCCGTCGGCGACCAACACCCGCAGCGACCGCGAATCCATCAAGGGCCGCGTCGGCGGCCGCACCCACGAGATCTCCCGGCTGATCGGCCGGTCCCTGCGCGCCTGCATCGACCTGGCGGCGCTGGGGGAGAACACGATCGTCATCGACTGCGACGTCATCCAGGCCGACGGCGGCACCCGCACGGCCGCGGTGACCGGAGGTTACGTCGCGCTCGCCGATGCCGTCACCTGGCTCGGCGCGGCGGGCCGCCTCGCCGACCCGCAGCCGCTTTCGTCTTCGGTGGCCGCGGTGAGCGTCGGCGTCGTCGACGGCCGGGTGCGCCTCGACCTGCCCTACGAAGAGGACTCGCGCGCGGAGGTCGACATGAACGTCGTCGCCACCGACACGGGCACCCTGATCGAGGTGCAGGGCACCGGCGAGGGCGCCACGTTCGCGCGGTCCACTTTGGACACCATGCTGGACATGGCGCTCGCGGGCTGCGAGGAACTGACCCGTTTGCAGACGGAGGCGCTCGCGCTGCCGTACCCCGGCGAACTGCCCGAGCCGCGTCCGGACAAGAAGAAGGGCGCGAAGTGACCAAGCTGCTCCTCGCCACCCGCAACGCGAAGAAGCTCGGCGAGCTCCGGCGCATCCTGGTCGCCGAAGGGATCGAGGGCGTCGAGGTCATCGGCCTCGCCGACGTCCCCGAGTTCCCCGAAGCGCCCGAGACTGCTCCGGACTTCGAAGGCAACGCGCTCGCGAAGGCCCAGGACGCGGCCGCCGCGACCGGTCTCCCGGCCATCGCCGACGATTCGGGTATCGCCGTCGACGCGCTCAACGGCATGCCGGGCGTGCTTTCGGCGCGCTGGTCGGGAAAGCACGGCGACGACGAGGCGAACCTGGATCTCGTGCTGGCGCAGCTGTCCGACACCCCCGACGAGCGCATGGGCGCGGCTTTCGTCTGCGCGGCCGCGTTGGTCGTCCCCGGTGGCGACGAAACCGTGGTGCGCGGGGAATGGCGCGGCTCGTTGATCCGGGAACGCCGTGGCACCAACGGTTTCGGGTACGACCCGATCTTCGTGCCGGAGGGCGAGACGCGGACCTCCGCTGAGCTGGATCCGTCCGAAAAGGACGAAGCTTCGCACCGGGGGAAGGCGTTGCGGGCGCTGGTGGGGGAGCTGCGGAAGCTGGCCGGCTGAGTCGTCAGAGGATCTTCACGCCGGGCCCGAGTTCGTCGAGTCCGATGATGCGGTCTTCCGGTCGTGCGCGGAGGCTGATGTCGAGATCCGCCAATGGCCGGACGTCCACGGTGTCCCCCTCGTTGGCGGAAATCGTGACGCGCTTCAGCGTGGGATGGGAAGCAAGCGGGCTGAGATCGTTTAGCTCGCAGGACCAGAGACTGAGCGACGTCAGCGGAAGGTCGGCAAATGGGGTCAAATCCGTCGTGTCGACATGTCTCGCCCAAAGATACTTCAGGCCTGGGAAGGTTTCGGCGATCAGCTGTGCGGTGATTTCGGTACTCGGTGCGCAGAACAGCCTGAGTCTGTCGATTCCGGGCAGCGGCGGCGTGGCGGCCAGCGCGCGGCGCGAACATTGCCACAGATTGAGATTGACCAGCGAAGTCATCGAGGCCAGAGCATCGAGACTGTCGATCGACTGCAGTCGATCGAGCGATAGGTCCCGCACTTGTGTCAGGCGGCCGAGTGCTTCCAGTCCGCGCCACGGCGAGGACCGGAAGAGGGTCAGTTCTTCTAGTCCCTCCAAGGCTTTGAGCGATTGCAGACCGGTGTACTTCTTGGCGAAGAACAGACCGATGTCCTTCAACTCCGGATGATCGGCCAGAGAGGTTACGTCCACCACGGCGTTCTCGTCGAAATTCAGGTTGAGCGCCTGAAGTTCGGGCACGCCGGAGAGCAGGTCGAGTCCGGGCAATTCTTCTGAGTAGGGGAGTATGACCGACAAGGCATCAAGATGTCGAAGCCGGCTCACATAAGGCAATAGCCTGCCGGCATTGACTTCGAATTTGCCGTTCCACAGCGGGGAATCGGCCAGCACTTCGTCGGCGAAGCGTTCCGGATCGAAGTATTGCCAAGCCTCGCTGAGCTGCTTCTGGACCTTTTCCCGAGAGTCCTGGGCGTAGCCGCGCAGAAGCGGCAGAGCGTCGTCGCCCGCGGTGAGGGTGGCCGCCCGGACGGTCGCGGCGGCGGCCGCCTCGCTGAGTCCGTCGGTGGTTTCGGGGAGATAGCGCAAAAGCCGGGGCCCGACCGACGCCAAGGACTGGGTTTCACGGAGGTCGCGCGGTGGGACGAGATGCGCCCGGGTGACCTGTTCGACCCGCTCGATCACGGCGGGATCGACGTTGCTGACCGTCTCCAGGCAGGCCGCCGCGAGCAGGCGCAGGCGGCGGGTGTGCTGCTGTTCGGCGTCGGCGCGATCGAGGATTTCGGTGAGCAGCTTGTCGGCCTGATGGTGCTTCGCGTGACCGCAGGCCATGATCACGGTTTCCCGCCAGGTGTCCCGATGCGCGTTCGCGATCAGGGTGTCCAGATAGCGTGCCTCGGTGGCCTCGTTCGCGGCGAGGAACTCCTGGAAGGTCCGGTGCACGAAGTCCACCCGGCCGCTCACCGGCTCCCGCAGCACGCCGCTGCGTTCGAGGAGATGGTCCAGTACTTCTTCGGCGTCGTGGTCGACGTGCGGTATCCAGCGCAGCCGGTACGCGATGTGCTCCAGGACCTCGTCCTTCGGCAGTTCGACCTTGCCGCTGGAGGTGAGCCGCCAGGCGAGATGTCCGAGCAGGATCAGTTTCTGCTGTTCGGTGAGCAGGACGGTGATGCTGCGCGCGGTGTCGCGCAGGTGCAGCAGCATCGACAACGCCTTGCGGTACAGGTCCATCCGGTCACGCGGCAGTTCCGAACGGTGCGCCCAGTTCAGCGCGCACAGCATCGAGCAGAGGAGCGGGCTCGACGCCAGCGTGCGCAGATGCGGACGATTGTTCAGCTGGTTCAGCAATCGCCGCCGGGCGTCGTCGAGATCGTCTTCCGGGCGTGCCGAAACCGCGGCTTCGTGCCATTTGTCGACCAGCGCGTGGATGTCGGTCGCGTTCATCGGTTCCAGCAGAACGGAACCGAACCCTTCCTGATACAGCCACCGCTGGTCCGCGGCCGCGCTCCGGGAGGTGACGACGAAACGCGCTTCCGGATAGGTCAGCCCGAGTTCGTGGAGCCAGTCCTTGACCTTCCGGCGGCGTGGCGCTTCGACCTCGTCGACGCCGTCGACCAGGATCATCGCCTTTCCGCTTCGCAGCACGCGGTCCGCCCAGTTCGCGGGCGCCCGCCCGGCGAGAGTGGGGGCGGCGTGAGCCACGAACTGCTCGGCGCCCGGCAGATCTCCGGAGGCGAAGCTCCTCAGCCGGATCGGGAACGGGACGAATCCATTCCACGACGACAGCTTCCCGGTGAACCGGTTGCCCGCCGCGCCGATCGCGAGCCAGTTCAGCAGGGTGGTCTTGCCGGAACCCGCCTCGCCGCGGACCAGCGTCCGGTGCTCCTCGCCAATCGCGCTTTCCGCCCGCATGGTCGTCCCGTCGGGACGGGCGGTGTGTTTCTTGAACCAGTCCATCGGCCGGTCGTCGCCGCGCGAGCTCTCCGACGAGACGGAAAGACTGAGGTAGGCGACTGTCAGCGGCAGCGTCGGCTGGTCGTCTTTCGTCAGCCCGAGCAGATCGAGCCTGTCCAGCTTCCGCGCGAGCAGACCCAGGTACTCCGCCCTGAACTCCGCGTCGTGGTCGGTTCCCGCCGGTGCGGTGAGGCTCGTCTTCGGGATCCGCGAGAGGAGTTGGTCCAGCTGGTCCGACTGCCGGGACAGGCGTCCCAAGATCTCGGCCAGCGTCGTCGGCTGGAACGACGGCAGATGCCGTACCACCATCACCAGGTGACGGCATGCCTGATCCAAAGCCAGTTCGTACAGTGCCGCCGCCCGCTCGGCGAGCAGGGCCGAGCGAGCGGGGAACTGTTCGCGGACGCGCCGGGCCAGGAGTTCCGGGTCGGCGTCGTCCGCCAGGAGGGCTTCGTCGGAGAGGTCGACCTTGCCGAGCGTGTCCTCGACAGCGAGGAACGCGGCTTCGATCTCGTTTTCGGGCAGCGACGAGAAGCGCGCGGTGAGGACCGGCTTCAGCTCTTCGGCCACCTGCAGGCCGATCGACTCGACCAGGTTCTCGAGTTTGCGTTTCTCCAGCGGACCTTTGAGTTCGTCCGCCGCCAGTTCGGCGAGGCTCGACTCGCGCTCGGTCTTCTTCCGCCGTCGTTGCAGCCACGACTTCGCCGCGTGCGAGGCGATGGTGCCGCCCAGTTTGAGTGCGGGCCCCTCCAGTCCCGTCATCGTCAGGACGCCAGGTCGAGGTCCCGCAGCAGCTTCGCGACGTGGCCGGTGGCGCGCACGTTGTACTGCGCCACGGCGATCTTGCCCTCGGGGTCGACGACGAACGTCGAGCGGATGACGCCTTCGTAGACCTTGCCGTAGTTCTTCTTCTCGCCGAAGGCGCTGTACGCCTTGAGAACGGTCTTCTCCGTGTCGGACAGCAGCGGGAAGGTCAGCCCCTCCGCCTCGACGAACTTCGCGAGCTTCGCGGGCTTGTCGGGCGAGATGCCGAGCACCTGGTAGCCGGCGTCGTTGAGCTGCGCGAGGCTGTCCCGGAAGTCGCAGGCCTGCTTCGTGCAGCCCGGCGTGCCGGCGTTCGGGTAGAAGTACACGACGACCGACTTGCCGCGGAAGTCGCTGAGCTTGACGTCGTTGCCCTCACTGTCGGGGAGGGTGAAGTCGGGCGCTTTGTCGCCGGGGGAAAGTCGCTGCTCGGTCATGACGCACACGGTAGCGAATCGGCGGCGTCAGACCTTTCCGCAGTACTTGGCCGCGACAGGCTCCGAAGGGCTCGGCCGCACCTGAAGGCGCAGCTTCACCGGCCTGTCCGGAACGGCGAAGGCGAGGTTCAGCTGGACCGACCGGCCGGGCGCCACGTCCTTGCCCGCGTCCGCGATGCCGTTGTAGCCCTGCACCGGGTCGACGACCTGTTTGACCGCGGCGGCCTCTCCGTCGACCTCGCCCGTCACGGACAGGCCGGAGAGCCGGTAGGTCCCGTCGCCCGCGTTCGTCACCTCGATGGCGAAGGCCACCGCGCGCGGGCTCTGCGGGTACGCCGACGCGCTGGGGCGGAACGCTTTCGGCGCCGACACGGAGATCGTGACCCCGGTCGCGAACCGGTGCGGGGCACCGAAGGCGAGGTCACCTTCCGCGTGCGTCGCGGCCAGGCCCTGCGCCGGAGCGTCCGCGCCGAGCACGGCGGCCCCTTTTTCCGGTGCCGGAACCCCGCACGCGGTCGCCAGCAGCAACGAGCAGGCGGCGATCAAGAGCTTCGGGGTGCGCGGGGGCGCCATGTGCGGTTACTCCAGTCGGCGGTGCGGGTGGGCCGTTCGAGGTAGGTATTAGTGCCGAAGAGTCCAGACTGACGGTCTTCCGCAGCCGAGAGGAGCGGCGAGGCCGGGTTGACGCGCACCTGGTGTACAGCCGTGGCCGATCCGTGATCGGAAGGACACGACTAGTGACAGTCGTCACCTCGGTGGCACATCGCCAGGGGTCAGACGGCGAAGGCGAAGAACAGGATGAAGATCGCCAGACCGGACACCCAGGCCACGATCAGCCAGCCGAAATCGCGCATCGGGTCGACCGCGCGGCTTTCCTCGCCAGGGACATAGACGCCGCGCTCTTCGAACCAGTCGGCCCATCGGGTCAGCCAGCGGAAGGGGCTTCGAGACGCCATGTCGTCACAGTACGGGTATGGATGAGCCGCGTCAGCCATGGAGGGACGACCCGAAAGGGCGAATCGGACGGGCCGGCTATCGCCCGCCAAACCTTTTCCCGACTGCGTCACCCGTCAGGCTGTAACGAAGGTGCCCGGAACAGCCGTCACCGATCGGGGCCGTGGCAGGATGATCAGATGACGAACTTCCGAAAGGCCCATGCCGCGTAGATCGCCCGCGCGAGTCCGGCGAGAGCTGTCGCCGCGACACCCGGCCGAATTCGGTGTGGGCTTCTCGCCGGCGCTCGCCGCCGAGCTCGCCCGGCTCGAACGCTCCCGGAACCATCTCGGGCCCGGTGCGACCCGGACCGCGCTGCGCCTCTGGCGAGAGTTCGTCGCGAACCCGTACTGGCGGCTCCGAGTCGACACCGAAGGCTGCGGTGTCTGGGAATGTTGCGGTGATCCCTGGCAGGCGAGGGAAATGCTCGAAGGCGTTGTGCTCGCTCTCCCGGCCAGAGTCGCCAAGGAGATGCGGAGCCACATCGCTCCCGAACCTTGATCAAGGGAACGTGACGACCTGCCGGACCGCGGCGCCCCGCCGCAGCCGGTCGAATCCCGTGTTGATCTCCTCCAGCCCGATCCGGTGCGTCAGCAGCGCCTCCACGGGCAGCAGCCCGGCCCGGTACAGGGCGATGAACCGGGGGATGTCGCGCCGGGGGACGCACGAGCCGAGATAGCTGCCGCGCAGCGTCTTTTCCTCGGCCACCAGGCTTTGCGCGGGCAGCGCGAGCTCGGCGGAGGGGTGGGGAAGGCCGACGGTGACCGTGGTGCCACCGGGCCGGGTGGCCCGGTACGCCTGGTGCAGGGCGGCGACCACACCGGTGGTGTCGACGGCGTGGTCGGCGCCGCCGTCGGTGAGTTCCTTGATCGCCTCGACGTCGCCCTCGAGTGCGTGGGTGGCGCCGAGGGACAGCGCCAGTTCGCGCTTTTCGGCGACGAGGTCCACCGCCACCAGTGTGGCCGCGCCGGCGGCCTTCGCGGCGAGGAGTGCGGCGAGGCCGACGCCACCGAGGCCGAACACGGCGACGCTGTCTCCCGGCCGTACGTCGGTCGCGTTGAAGACGGCGCCGGCGCCGGTGAGCACCGCGCAGCCGAAGAGGGCCGCGACGTCGAACGGCAGGGTGTCGTCGACGGCGACCACCGAACGCGCCGAGACGACGATGTGCTCGGCGAACGCGGAGACACCGAGGTGGTGTCCCGGGCGGCCGTCAGGGGAGGACCAGCGGGTACCGCCGCCGAGCAGGGTGCCGTTCCGGTTCGACTCGGCCGCCGGACCGCACAGGGCGGGCCGTCCGGTGAGACAGGGGCGGCAGTCGCCGCAGGAGGGCACGAACGACAACACGACATGCCGGCCCGCCGTGAAGCCGGTGCCCTGCCCCGCCTCGACCACCTCGCCCGCGGCCTCGTGTCCCAGGACCATCGGCAGCGGCCGGGGTCGCGAGCCGTCGATCACCGACAGATCCGAGTGGCACAGACCTGCCGCCCGCACCCGGACGAGCAGCTCGCCCGGGCCGGGAGGCTCCAGCGTCATCGTCTCGATCTCCAGCGGGCGGCCGGTTTCACGGAGGACCGCGCCCCGGACCCGCATCATCGCTCGCTCCCGGCGGGGACACAGGTGGTGACCTGGCGTTCGGACAACAGCGGCACGACCTCGCCGAGCACGATCCGCCGGAAGTGCTCCGACTCGCAGTGCGCGGTGAAGTCCGGTTCGGACTCGTACTCCTCGACGATCACCACCACTCCGTCCTCGGTTCCGGAGTGGACGGTGTAGCGGAGGCATCCGGGCTCACGCCGGGATGCGGCGGCCATCGGCTCCAGTAGTCCGAGGACGCGGTCCCGGTGCGCGGTCACGTACCGGGCCACCACGACGAAGCTCATTTCTCTCCTGCGCTCAGCTGGGACCGGGTCAGCGACCACAGCCCCGAATCGGACGACGCGGCGCCCAGTGCGCCCATCGCGAGGGAATGCGCCACCCCGGACCGGTCGGTGACGAAACCGGCCGCCACGAACGGGGACATGACTTCGCGGGCCTGCGCCGACATCCACGGGATGATCGGCGCGGGCATGAGCTCCACCAGGTCGGGGCGGCTGCGTTTCACCGCTTCCAGGCTGCGGTTCAGATTCGACCGGTCGGTGACGAACACCTTGTGCATCGTGAGCATCGACAACGTGCGCGCCCGTTCGATCGGGGCGACCCGGGTGCTGACCACCCCGGTCGCCCCGATCTCCTGGAGGAAGTCCACACCGCCGCGGTCGGTGGCGAGGCCGGGACAGGAATCGATGTTGACGAAGAGGACCTTCTCCAGTCCCGTCAGCACCGGCACGATCTTGGCCAGCTGCCCGACCGGGACCGCCGCGAGGATGCCGACGCGGGACGCCGAGTTCGCGAAGTCGCCCACCTTGGCGGTGCCGACCACCGACGCGCAGACCGGGACGTCCGCGAACGCCGCCGTGATCCTCTCGTTCATACGGTCCACAGTGGTCGATCAGCTCGTGGAGTCAAGGGGGTTCGGCCCGAAGTCACTGGGCAGCCCGAGTTTGCCCGGATTGAGCAGGCCCCGCGGGTCGAGGGTCCGCTTCACGGCGACGAAGGTGTCGAAGCCCGTGCCGAGCGTGTCCGCGAGGTACGGTCCGCGAAGCAGACCGGAACCGTGGTGGTGGCTCAGCGCGGCCCCGTGGCGCACGAGCACGGCATTGGCCGCGTCCCACGCCGAGCGGTACCAGTGCCGCCGCTTCTCCGGCTCCACGTCACCGCGCAGCGAGAAGTACAGGCAGGCGCCGTCGGTGTACGCGTGCGATTGGTGCGCGGAAGCGGCCAAAGTGCCCGGAACGGCCTTGATCGCGGCCACGACCTCGTCGTAGATCGCGGGCAGCGCCGACCATGCCCCGGCCATCTCGAGGGTGTCGGCGACGAAACCCGGGCCGGGGGTGAACCCGTCGGCCGACTTGCCGACCAGCATCCGCTCGTCCAGCCAGCGCTCGAACAGCGCCGGACCGTCCAGTTCGGACCCGGTCGCCGCGCAGACCTCGGAGCTGACGCGGAGCATCGCGTCGACCAGCACCGGGTCGCCTTCGTCGGCGATCAGCAGCAGGTTGGTGTCCGGCAGGCCGAAATGCGTCCCGCTCTCCAACTTGTCGTAGAGCCGCATCGCGGCCGGGGTCGCGCCGCGCTGCATGATCAGACGGCACGCCTCCAGCCCCTCGGCGAAGGTTTCGAAACCGTAGGCGACGGCCTTGGCGTACTCGGGCAGCGGATGGGTGCGCAGCCGGACGGAGGTGATCACGCCGAGCGTGCCTTCCGAGCCGACGAACAGCTGGCGCAGGTCGGGGCCGGTGGCGGCGCGCGGGTAGTCGCCGAACCGGGCGAGCGTGCCGTCGGCCAGCACGACGTCGAGGCCGACCACCATGTCCTCGATCTTCCCGTAGCGGGTGGAGAGCTGACCCGCGCCGCGGCAGGCCACCCAACCGCCCACAGTGGACAGTGCGAAGGCGGACGGCCAGTGTCCCGTGGTGGCACCGTGCGTCTTCTGCAGTTCGGTTTCGAACAGGTCGCCGAACATACCGGCCTGCACGTCGACGATCTGGGAGTCCGCGTCGAAGGACAGGATCCGGTTCAGCCCGCAGACGTCCAGCACCACCCCGCCGAACACCGGCAGCGCGGCGCCGGTGACGTTGCTGCGCCCGGCGGACACGGTCAGCGGCACGCCGTGCTCACCGCACAGCCGGACCACGGCCTGGACCTGCTCCACCGTGCTCACTTCGGCGATCACCGCGTCCGGGGTCGCCGGATTCCCCGCGGTCTCGCCGATCATCGAACCGGCCCACCAGTCACGGGTGCGCAGTACGACCTCGTCGTGGTCGGTGTGCACCGCGTCCGCGACACCCCGCAGCGACTCGGTCAGCGCGGCGGGCACGGGGACGGCGGTCGTCTGCAGCGACGCCGGCCCCTGTCCGGGCGGGGTGCGGTCGCCCCAGCGCGGCGGCGTCGGCGCGCCGACCACGTACTTGCCCCGGTTGAACGGGTGGGCGATGGCCTGGCTGCTGATCATGCGTCGTCTCCCAACAGAATCGACTTCTCCCGGGCGACGTCCGCCCGATAGTCCTCCACTTGCGCGGCCACGGTTTCCTGCGACAGCCCGAGTTCGGCGCCGAGCAGTTCGCCGACAAGGGGCGCGGCCTCGGCGGAAGCGTCCCTCGCGAACAAGCGCAGCCGGGTGCGCCGGGACAGCACGTCGTCCACCGAACGCGCCATTTCCGACCTGGCCGCGAACACGACTTCGGCCTTGAGATGCGGCTGGCCGGGAATGAGTGGCTCGCCGAGCGACGGGTCCTCGTCGACGAGCTCGCTCACGAAACGGGCTTCGGTGCCGTAGCGGCCGCCGAGGTGCGCGGCGATCCCGCCGGTCGCGGCGGTGGCCTCGGCGTCGTATCCGGCACCGCCGAGCAGGGGCAGGTTCTTGGTGCGGCAGCGGGCTTTGCGCCCCAGCAGCCCGAGCGCCTTGTCGACTACGAGCTCACCCATATGCCTGCTCGTGGTGAGTTTGCCGCCGGTCACGGTGACCATGCCCGAGGCGACGGTGATGTGGTGATCGCGCCGCATGTCGAGCGTGGCGCCCTCGGATCCGCCGACGAGCGGCCGCAGACCCGCGTAACTGCCCAGCACGTCTTCGGGGCCGAGCTTGGTGTCGAAGGCGATCGTGGCGCCTTCGAGCAGGAACTCCATCTCGTCGCGGGTGCAGTGCACGTCGTCGGTCGGGCCGTCGTAGTCGGTGTCGGTGGTGCCGACGACGACCACGTCGCCCCACCGGGTGCACGTCGCCCGCCTCGCGCGGCCCGGGATCGGCACCGTCACCGTGCAGTCGTTACGGATCTTCGACCACGGCAGGACGATGTGGACGCCCTTCGCCGGGCGCACCTGAGGCCGATGTCCCGAGGAGGCCATGCCGTCGACGCTGTCCGCCCACACCCCGGTCGCGTTGACGACCACGCGTGCCCGGACGTCGATCCGCTCGCCGTCGGCTTCGACCGTCGCACCGGTCACCCGCCCGCCGGTGGTGCGGAGGCCGGTCACCCCGGCGCCGTTGACGACGACCGCGCCAAGCCGGGCCGCGCTGCGAACGATCGCGAGGGTCAGCCGGGCGTCGTCGGCGCGGCTGTCGTAGTACATCAGCCCGCCGCGCAGATGGTCCGCGCGCAGGGTGGGGGCGTGCGCCAGCACCTCGTCGACCGTGAGCCGCTGGTGCAGTTTGCCGATCCGCCAGCCGCCCGCGAGATCGTATGTCCACAAGAGACTCTCGAAGGCGCGGGCGATCCTGGCGTCGAAAACACCGTCCTTCGCCAGGATCGGGAACAGAAAAGGCAGGCGCTGCACCAGATGCGGGGCGTTGCGACGGAACCGCTGACGCTCCAGCAGCGAATGCCGGACCAGATCCAGGTTGCCCTGCTCGATGTAGCGCAGGCCGCCGTGCACCATTTTGGACGATTTGGACGACGTCCCCGAGGCGAAGTCGTCCCGTTCGACCAGTGCGACCGAAAGGCCGCGGGAGACGGCGTCCAGCGCGGTGTAGGCGCCGGTGATCCCGCCGCCGATCACGAGCAGGTCGAACTCGCCCGTGTCGAGTCCGGTCAACGCGGTGCGACGGTCCAGCCGCAAGGGTGCCGAAGGGGTCGCTCCCGCGGCGACGGCGTTCGGCCGCCGGGACGGCAGTGTGAACATCGAGAAGCCTTTCCGATCAGAACAAGGGGTATTCAGGACAGGGAGACGGCGAGCACGTCTTGCCAGCGCGCCCGCAGCTTCAGCCGGTCGGTTTCGGCGAGGCCGGGTTCGAAGATCCGGTCCGGCGGACGGTGGGCCACCGCGTCGGCCAGCGACGGCCACAGCCCGAGCCGCGTGCCCGCGAGGTAGGCGGCGCCGCGCAGGCTGGCGGTCGCGGAATCCGCCACCCGCTCGATGGCGAGACCGGTGAAATCGGCCTGGCTCTGGAGCAACGCGTCACTCGCCGCCAGACCGCCGCCCACCCGCAGATGGGTCAGGGGCCGGTCCATGGTCGTCCGCAGCGCGTCGACGGTGTCACTCACCGCGTGGGCGATCCCGTCGATCACCGCGCGGGCAAGGACTTCCCGTGTGGTGGCCAGGCTCAGCCCGGCCAGCACACCACGCGCTTCGGGCCGCAGCACCGGGGTGCGCAGCCCGGCGAGCGTCGGCGCGAACCAGGTCGCCTCGCCACTCGGCTGGGTCGCGGCCAGCGCGCTGATCTCGGCCGCCGACGTGAACAGGCCGAGGTCCTCGGTGAGCCAGCGCAGGGCGGAGCCGGTGGTCGAGGTGTAGGCCTCGAGGCTGAACCGGCTGTGGCCGCGGCTACGCCAGGCGACCAGGCACAGTACGCCGTCGAGTCCGCCCACCGCCTCGGGCGGCTCGTCGCCGGCCAGCGCGCCGACGAAGGTGCCGGTGCCGTGGACGCAGGTGCCCTGGCCGGGCGACAGCGCGCCCAGCGCGATCAGCGACGCGTGCTGATCACCCATGACCGCCGCGATCGGTACGCGGATGCCGAGCAGATCCGGGTCCGTGTAGCCGTAGTCGCCGTCGTCGTCCTGCGGGGGTGGTGCCAGCTCGGCGGGAAAACCCAGTGCCGCCAGCCATTCCTGGTCCCAGGAGTGCTCACGTAGCCGGTATCCGCCGAACGCGACGGCGTTGGTCGCCGAGATCGTGAATCGCTCGCGCCCGCTGAGATGCCACACCAGCCAGGTGTCGACGGAGCCGAACAGCACGCGATCCGCCGGGACGTCGAGCCGCTCGAGTTGCCGTGCCGCCCACAGGAACGGGGCGCGAGTCCCCACCGGACGGCCGGTCGCAGGCCACAGGTACCGGTCCCACTCCGGAGCGAGCTGCGCCAGCTCCGCGGCGTAACGGCTGTCCTGCCACACCACGGCGGGAGCCACCGGGCGCCCGGTCTCCCGGTCCCACAGGACGGCCGTCGCCCGCTGGGTGCAGATCGACATCCCCGCGATCTCCACGCCGTTCCCGGCGGCCCACGCCACCGCCTGCCGGGCGACGTCGACGGTCCGGTCCAGTAGCTGCATGGCGTCTTGTTCGACCTGCGCCGGTTCGGGGTGGCTCACGTCGATGGAGGTGTAGAAGGAGGGCCCGCACCGGCCGTCCTCGCCGACGACGGCCGCCCTGGTGCCGGTGGAACCCTCGTCGACGGCCAGGATCCCGCGCCGCATCAGGCGCTCCTGAGCTTGAGGTCGATCGTCTCGTCGTCGGGGTCGATTCCGCTGCGGGTGGGGTCCCAGCGGACGATCAGGCACGAGACCAGGCCGAGGAACGGCACCACCGCGAGCAGGGCGATCGTCGGGCCCAGCCCCATCGCCTCCTTGATCTGCGGGAACACGTACAGCCCGATGACACTGCCGAAGCTGCCGAGCATCCCGGTCACCCCGGTGCCGAGCGTGCGGATGTCGCTGCGGTAGGACAGCGCCGCGATCGACTTGCCGTTCGCGCCGGGCCCGGCCGAGTGGAAGAAGATGAACAGGAACGGGAGCAGGAAGCCGACGGCGATGGGCAGTTTCCCGAAGCCCAGCCCCATCACCAGCAGGATGGCGAACGCGAACGCGTAGCCGATGGCGGAACTCGTCCGGAGCCCGATCTTCCTGCCGACGTAAGCCGAGAGCGCGCCGCCGATGATCCCGGCGATGTTGAAGACCATCGAACCGAGGGTCGCGGTCTGGAACGCCTGGCCGAAGATCGCCAGGCTGATCACCGGCAGGTACCAGCCGACGGCGAAGTACTGCATCGACTGGGTCAGCGAGATCGCCGTGGACAGGAAGGTCCGCGGCAGGTACGGCTTGCGGAAGAGCACACCAGCGTGCCGGAACCCGATCTTCTGTTCCGTGGCGGGATCCGGCCCGCTCTTCGCTCCCGGGGTCACCTGGAAACCGTAGATCCGGCGGAGGCTGACCGCGGCGTCGGCGAGCCTGCCCTTGGCCGCGAGCCACGACGGGCTCTCGACGAGGAACGTCACCTGCAGGACCAGCAGCGCGATCGCGAAGACGCCGGCCGAGCCGACGGACCACCGCCAGATCCCCACCCCGGCGTCGAGGTGGAAGAACACCAGCGTCAGCCCCAGGTTCACGGTGGTGGCGACGTACCAGACGGACTGCCAGAGGTTGAGCCGTCCGCGCAGTTTCGCGGGGGTGTACTCGGCCAGCATGGCCATGGCGACCGCGAAGTCGATGCCGTAGGCGACACCGACCAGGCCGCGGCCGAACCACACCTCGCCGAAACCGCCCGCCGTCGCGGTCAGGACCGCGCCGATCGCCGCGATCGCCTTGGCGGCGATGAGTGGTTTGACCCGTCCGATACGGGCGGCCAGCCAGCCGCCGATCGGGTTGAACAGGATGGCGACCGCGGGCGCGGTCGCGGTCAGCACGCCGACCTGGGTGGAGCTGAGGCCGAGTTCCTTGATCATCGGCGACAGGCCCGCGCCGAGGGCGGCATTGGAGTAGGCGTCCAGGAAAAGGCCGCCCAGCACGAGATACCACAGCAGATTCGCCTTGCGCGGCAGCCTCGAAAGACTGTTGATCAGCGCGGCTACCTGGGAAACGTTCGAAATCGAGCCTGTCGGGCTGAGCGTCGATGAACTCATGGACCGCCAACTTTCTGCGCTGGCTGTCAGCGATCCGACACAAAAAAACAGACACGACGAAGACCGCTGACAGTGGCTCTTCGTCTGTGCCTGTCTGAAGGGAGAAGAGTAGATCCCGATCCGTGGCCCGTCAAGACGGTGCCCTGTCTGGCCACAAAGGACACTTCACCGCCAATGTCCGTGAAGGCCTCCTTCACTACCCTCAGGGTAGGCAAGGAGGCCTTCACGGACCATTGACTCAATCCGCGCTCATCGCCTCCCGGTCCGACACCGGGAGCCATTGCCGCTCCGGATCGAACGGCCGATAGGCGGAGCGGACGTGCTCGATCAGCAACCGCAGGGTGGGGTGCCGGTTCTCGTGCCGCCACAGCAGGGAGAACGGATACACCGGCGCCGGGTCGACGAGCGGGATCTGGACGATGTCCGGATGCCACGGCACGTGCATCTTCGCGCCGACGAAACCCAGCCTGTCCGTCGACTCGCTCAGCACCTCGACGTGGTGTTCGAGCCCGAAGTTCGGGCCGTCGGTGTCGACCAGGATGCCGAATTCCGGGCACAGTTCCTGCCAGAACTCCGCCCATTCGCCGGCCCGCGCGTTGTAGGGCATCCACGCCGTCAGGCCGGCCAGCTCCGCCATCGCGACCCGGCGCCGCCGTGCGAGCGGATGCCGCCGCCCGACCAGCAGGTTCGCCGGTTCCAGATAGGCGGGCGTGCGGCCGATCCCCGGGGACGGCACGGTGCTGACGCGGGCGAAGGCGGCATCGACGGTCTCGGGAAGCAGGGACCGGCGCACCGCGCCCAGCCCGGGCGTGACGAGCTCCAGTTCGTCGTCGTGGTCGGCGTGGAACGCCCGGATGACCTCCATGGTCGCCAGCCGTGTGCCGAGGACGTCGACGCGCAGCGCCCGCCGCCTGCCGTGGAGGCGCTCGACGGCCTGGTCCGCGAGGCTGATCAGCGCGCGGGCGTGGGTGAGGAACTCCTCGCCGTCTTCGGTCGGCTCTGCCCCGCCGCGCGTCCGCGACAGCAGCCGCACGCCGAGATCCGCCTCGAGCTTCGCGACGCGTTTGGAGATCGCCTGCTGGCTGATCTCCAGCCGGATCGCGGCCTCGCTGAAGTACCGGTCGTCGGCCACCGCGACGAACGCGCGCACCGCGCCCAGGTCCAGCTCCACTGTGTCTCCCTACAACTCCTGGTTGTCGATCGCCGTGTGTCGCTTGTTGGACAACACCGGCGTGCCAACGGTCCAATCGCCGCGTCGGACCGGAATCGTACAACCGTGGGGAGTGGCCGGTGGACTCCTTCGTGCACCTGCACGTTCATACCGAGTACTCGAGTTCTACCGGCAGTCCGTCCGGGCGGGGACAAGATGTCGGTGTTCGGCGGCGGGCGACGGGGAGCCGCCGCTGACCCTGCACGCGGCCGCCGAGCGGCTGACCGAGGGCGCGGACTTTGCTGGCGCACAAGGGAAAAACCCCGGTCCGCGTGGAACTCGCCGGGACGGTGTACGCGCTCGACGACTACCCGGTCGCCGTCAGTCCGGTACTTCTCGGCGAGCTGAAGTCCCCGGCGTCACATCGAGCTGCGCCGCAGCAACCTGAGCTGCCCGATCTCGGCCACGTTCTTCATCAGTTCCGAGTTCACCCAGGCGACAGTGTGGGCGAACGTCAGCCCGGCGTCCCCGCCCCACGGATAGGCGGAAGGCGCGTCCAGGTCGTTGTCGGTCAACCGATCCAGCACAGCCAGCCATTCCTCGCGAAGACCGCGCAGCCACTCGATGGTGGAATCTTCGCCGGGCCAGGTGATTTCCTCGCGCTCGCGCGGAGCCCGTCCGTTCGCGTGATCCAGTGCGACACTCCACCACCAGCCGATATGCCAGGTGAGCCAGGCGATGGTGGGCACCGGAATGGGGTCGGGTTCGGTGTCGGCCCAGTCGGGGGTGCCGTCCGCCCGGATCGTCCAGCACAGTGCCGAAGGCTCCCAGCGGAAGTCCGCCGGTTCGAGATCGGCGAGGTGGTAGTCGAACAACGACCAGGTCAGATCGAACTGCCAGCGCGACAGCTCGGTACGC
Source organism: Amycolatopsis sp. NPDC000009 (assembly GCF_055563465.1). Lineage (NCBI taxonomy): Bacteria > Bacillati > Actinomycetota > Actinomycetes > Pseudonocardiales > Pseudonocardiaceae > Amycolatopsis > Amycolatopsis sp. NPDC000009. Next base: position 95,360 of record NZ_JBVHDI010000015.1, on the reverse strand, counting down.
GATGCGGACACCCGCGGGATCCTTCCGCCGGGACGGGGCGGCCGCAACCGGTTTACGGTGCGGGCATGAGTCCTCATGTCGCGCAGCTGAACGGCCGGACGGCGACCGCCGAAGAGCTGGCGCCGCTCGCCTTCGCCGGTTTCGCGCATTTCACGGCCATGCAGGTGCGGGACGGCCGCGTGCGCGGTCTCGACCTGCACCTGGGCCGGCTCCGGACCGCCTCGCTGGAGCTGTTCGGCGACGCCCTGCCCGACGACCGGATCCGTTCGTTCGTGCGGGAGGCGCTCAAGGACAGCCCCGCCGACGTCTCCCTCACGGTGACGATCCACTGTCCCGGGGAGCTCGAAGTCCTGGTGCGGACCAGGCCACCGTCGTCCGGTCCGGCGGGGCCGCTGGCGCTGACGGCCGTGGAGCACGAGCGCGCCCTCCCCGCCTTCAAGCACACCGGCGAGATGGCGAAGACGTACTTCCGGCTGCAGGCCGTCGGGGAAGGATTCGACGACGCGGCGTTCGTCGACCGCCGGGGCAGGCTGAGCGAGGCGACGATCTGGAACCTCGCCTTCTGGGACGAGGGTACGGTGGTGTGGCCGGACGCCGGCCTGCTGACGGGGACCACGATGGGCATCGTCCAGCGGCGGCTGGAGGTACTCGGTGTGCCGCAACGAGTCCGGGAGGTCACGCTCGCCGATCTGCCGGGGCTCGGCGGCGCGGTGGTCATGAACTCGTGGACACCCGGGATCGCGGTGCGCCGGATCGGCTCCGCGCCGTTGCCGGACGCGCCGTCGTTCGTCGAGGCACTGCACCGGGCTTACGAAACCGAACCTCTCACGAGACCTTGAAGGGAAAGACGCCGATGAAGATCCTCGTGGTCGGTGCCACCGGGACGATCGGGGCCGCGGTCACCGAAGCGCTCACCGCACGCGGGCACACGGTGCTCCCCGCGTCCCGCTCCGGTGAGATCAAGGTGGACGTCGAGCAGCCCGCCACGTTCGACGCGCTCTTCGCCGCCGAGCCGGGTATCGAGCACGTCGTGTGCTGTGCGGGGAGCGGCTCGCTGGTGCCGGTCGACGGCGGCACCGACGAAGAGTTCATCCAGGGGCTGCAAGGAAAACTGCTCGGACAGGTGTTCCTGCTGCGGCACGCGATCCCGCATCTGCCGGACGGCGGCTCGGTCACCCTGACCGCCGGCCGGATCCCGGAGACGTTGCGCGGCAGCGCTTTCGGAGTCCTGACCAACTCCGGTCTCGAAGCGTTCGTCGCCGCGGCGGCCCGCGAGCTGCCACGCGGCCTCCGGGTCAACGCCGTCAGCCCCGGTTGGGTGCGCGAGACCCTCGCCGCGCTCGGCGAACCGGAAGGCGGCACCCCGGCGGCCGACGTCGCGCGGAGCTACGTCGAGGCCGTGGAGAACGCGGACTTCACCGGGCGCACGCTGGTGCCGTAAGTCGCTTGACCACGCTGCCACAGTGGATAGTCGTGACCTCCCATGACAAGGACAGACAGGAATTCCTCCGGCTGGCCGGGCTCGCGACGCCGATGGCGCTGCGGGTCGCGGTGACCTTGGGGTTGCCGGACAGGTTGTCCGGGCCCGGCGCGGCCGTCGACGATCTGGCGGCGGAGCTGGGCCAATCCCCGCTCGCCCTCGGCCTGTTGCTCGGACATCTCGCGACCCTCGGCGTCGTCGAGGCGACTCCGGACGGCTACCGCACCACCGAGTACGGAGCGAAACTCCGCGCCGACGCCGGAAACGGGATCGCCGGGCTCCTGGACATGAACGCCGCCGGCGGGCGGGGCGAGCTGGCGTTCATCGAACTCGCGCACAGCATCGCCACCGGCGAGGCGGGCTACATCCGCCGCTACGGCAAGGACTTCTGGACCGATCTCGCCGAGCAGCCCCATCTCCGGGACACGTTCGACCGGCAGATGACCCAGCGGTTCCTGACACAGGTGCCGCGATTCGTCGCCGGATTCGACTGGTCCCGGTTCGGCACGCTCGTCGACGTCGGCGGCGGTCACGGCAGCCTGCTCGCCGCGATCCTGAAGGCCAACCCCTCGATGCGCGGCCACCTCGTCGATCTCGCGCCGACCGCGGCGGCCGCGGAACGGGAACTGCGCGCGCAGGGCCTGGAAGACCGCGTCGAGGTCACCGCGGGCAGCTTCTTCGACCCGCTCCCGGCAGGCGCGGACGCCTATCTGCTCTCCGACATCCTCCACGACTGGGACGACGAGCACGCCCATCGCATCCTGGCCCGCTGTGCCGACGCGGTCCGCCCGGGCGGCCGGGTGCTCGTCATCGAGGCGGTCGGCGGACTCGGGGCCCAGACCGAGTGGGACCTGGTCATGCTCGTGCTCTACGGCGGCCGCGAGCGGCGCCTCGACGAACTTCGCGAGCTCGCCGCCTCGCACGGGCTGGTCTTCGCCTCCATCACCACGCTGACCGAGGAGCGAAGCCTGCTGGAGTTCCATCCGCAAGATATTCCTTGACAAGAATATTCTGATGAGTGAATACTTCTGGGCATGGAGCAGATCGCAGCAGCACTGGGAGACGGAGCTAGGCGGCGCATCGTCGAGCTTCTCGCCGAGCGGCCCCGGTCCGTCGGCGAACTCGCCGAGCTGACCGGCCTGCGGCAGCCGCAGACCACCAAGCACCTGCAGACCCTCGCCCGCGCCGGCCTCGTGACGGTCTTCCCGCTGGGTCAGCGTCGGGTCTATGCGGCCGAAGCAGGTCCGCTGAAGGACTTCGAAGGACGGCTGCGAGCGCTGATCGCGACCATCGAGGCGAACGAGGGCGAGCGAGATGTCCTCACGCGCTATCAGGCCGCGATCTCCGCGGACACCGCCTCCGCGAAGCGGGATCGGTGGGCGGACGGCCGGGCGTTCACGTTCGACCGCCTGCTCGCCGCGCCGCCGGACGCCGTCTGGCGGCATTGGACCGAGCCCGCGCTGCTCGCGTCCTGGTGGGCGCCGCCTTCGATGACCGTCACCGACTGCGTCATCGAGCCGCGGGCCGGGGGACGGGCCGTGCTCGACTACCGCGACGCGGAAGGGCGATACCGCTCCGCGGGCGAGGTCCGCGCCGCGACCGAACCCGAACACCTCGAATTCGACCTCTCGGTGCTGGACGCCAAGGGGGACACCTTCTTCACCGGCCACTACGACCTGAAGTTCGCCGAGGCGCCGGGCGGGACCCGGCTCCGGCTCGACCTGCGGATCACCGAAACGACCGTCGAGGCGGTCCCCTTCATCGCCGGTATCGAAACCGGCTGGGGCCAGGTGCTCGACAACCTCGCAGCTCAACTCACCAAGGAAAAGGACTGAACGACATGACGAACCCCACCGGCCGCCGCGTCACCGCGAACATCAGCGTCACTCTCGACGGCCACTACAGCGGCCCCGGCGGACCGGGCGACATGGGCGCGATCGTCTCGTACGCCACCACCGACGTCGCCCGTGCCCACCTCGCCCGCATCCACGAGAAGGCGACCACCGCGGTGCTCGGCAGGCTGAACGCCGAAGGCTTCCTGGGCTTCTGGCCCACCATCGCCGCCGACGAGAACGCCGACCCGCGCGACCGCGCCTACGCGAAGTGGCTTACGGACGCGGAAAAGGTCGTCTTCTCGAAGACGTTGACCGAAGCGCCGTGGGACCGCGCCCGCATTGTGAACGCCCCCGCCGGCGACGTCATCGCCGACCTGAAGGCGAACGGGGAAGGCGACATCCTCGTCAACAGCAGCGCCAGTGTCATCAAGGCCCTGCTCGCGGACGACCTGATCGACCGGCTGTACCTGATGATCTGCCCCGAGATCACCGGCGGCGGGCAGCGGCTGTTCGTCGACGGCCTGCCCGCGTCGAAGTGGGCGCTGGCTTATCAGGAGGTCGGGGAGTTGGGGGAGATGGCGCTGGTCTATGACCGGGTGCGCTGAGCCGCGCGAATAAAGTAAGATGAAGTCTAAGTAAGATTGAATCATACTTATGTGAGGAAATGCATTGATGAGTTTCCAGGGGCGGACGGCCGATCTCGCCCTGCTGGACAGGCAGCTGCGGGTGGTCCGTGACGCGGTCGCGACCACTCCTGGGCAGGCCGTGATCGTGACCGGTCGGCGCCGGGTGGGAAAGTCGAGGCTGGTCCAAGAGTTCTGCGACCGTTCAGGCGTGCCGTATGTCGTTTTTCAAGCCTCCCGCGGCCGCAATCCGGCCGCCGAGCGCGCCGACTTCACCGCCGCGCTGGCCCAGTCCGCGTTGCCTGGCGCCGACCTCGTCGCAGGCGCGGCCGGTACCGATTGGAACCAAGCGCTGCGTAGCCTGGCGGTTGCTGTCCCGGAACGCGAACCGAGCATCGTCGTTCTCGACGAGGTGCCATGGCTCGTCGAGCAGGACGGCGAGTTCGAAGGTGCCTTGCAGACCGTGTGGGATCGCTACCTGTCGGCGAAGCCTGTGCTTTTGCTACTCGTCGGCAGTGATCTGTCCACGATGGAGGCCCTCCAGGAGTACGGCCGTCCATTCCATGGCCGTGCCGCCCGCATGCTCGTCCGGCCGCTCGACCTCGGCGACGTGCAGGAAATGACCGCGCTCGAGCCTGCTGAAGCGATCGACGCGTTCCTGATCACCGGAGGCTTTCCCGAGATCGTCCAACGCTGGAAGCCGGGCACCGACCGGAAGGCGTTCCTGGAAGACCAGCTCGGGGATCCGCTCTCTCCGTTGCTGATGGCAGGAGAGTTGTCGTTGCTCGGTGAGGTCCCTAAGCCGTCGCACAGCCGCTCGGCCCTTGAAGCCATCGGAACGGGCGAGCGGACGTTCAGCACGATCGCCAGCCGGATCGGCGCTGGTGACCCGATCCCGTCGGGGACTCTCGCGCCTATTCTGACCACACTCACGGCCAAACGCATCGTCGCCGTCGACAACCCATTGGCCACTCGCCCCGACACCAAGAACAAGCGCTACCGGATCGAAGACTCCTACCTGCGGTTCTGGCTCACCTTCCTGCAGAGGGGGATCGCCGAGGTCGAACGGGGTCGTGGCGACCTGGTGGCAGCGCGGATCGAACGGTCTTGGACGTCTTGGCGTGGCCGTGCCGTCGAGCCGCTCGTCCGTACCGGTCTTGCGCGGCTGTTGCCCGACGAGCGGCTGCCTGGCGCGGAGTTCGTCGGCGGTTGGTGGAACCGCCAGAACAACCCGGAGATCGACTTGGTCGGTGCCGACCGAGAGCAGCCGGCACCGACTCGCATCGCGTTCACCGGCTCCATCAAGTGGCTGGAAAACGACCTCTTCGGCAAACGTGAGCTGGAGAAGCTCATCGCGGGTTCCATGTCGATTCCGGGACGTGACCACTCCACGCCGTTGGTCGCTGTGTCCCGCGCTGGTGTCGAAGAGGGTCTACCGCTGGCCGCGACGTTCGGTCCCGATGAGCTCATCAAGGCGAGGCGACGCTGAGATCGCTCGGCCGGTACGAGCTGGTCTGATGTCGGCGCCTCTCGACTGGGCTGGTGCGAGAACACTCGTACTGACGCAGAAGATCCGCCGTGGCGCCATGGCCGGGTTCTTCCCGCGTCAGGCCTTGATGGGTGGGCCCGGAGAGACTCGAACTCTCACTGGCACGGACCTAAACCGTGTGCCTCTGCCAATTGGGCTACGGGCCCCCAAGTACTGCCCCGAAATCGTAGCGTGCGACACGATCCGCGTTTCTCGGCGTGGCCGGTGCCACGTCGGGGGGTGGCGTCCTCTAACGTGGGCTTCCAGCAAGTCCGTCGCGGCGAGGAGGACACGTGGCTCGCGATCCCGAGACCATCGAGCGTGAGATCGAGCAGGCCAGGAACGCGCTGGTCGCCACGCTCGACCAGCTGGGCACGAAGGCGAACCCCGCGAAGCTGGTGGATTCCGCGAAGACCGGTCTGCGCGCGAAGCTGGACGAGCCCAAGGTGAAGTACCCGCTCATCGGCGGGGCGGTGCTGATCGGCGTGCTGCTGATCCGCAAACTCCTGAAGTAGGCCTCAGGAGGTCTGGGCCGCCTTGGCGGGTGTCTTGGCAGGCTCGGACTTCTCCTTGGACTTCGCCTCGTCGACGACCTTCGGGAGCTCCTTGCCCTGGGGCACCGGGGGCTTGCCGCCGGCCTTCTCCTTGGCTTTGCCGTTCGCCGGCGGAGGAACCTCGAGCGGTTCGATCTCCGGAAGCGTGAGCCTCGCCGTCATGTAGGCGGCGGTGAACTCGAGGGCGCTGCCGTTGAGCAGGTGCACCACCGTCGAGTGTTCCGGCGGGGACAGCTTCTCGACCAGCTGGTCGGCCCGGTCCCGTGCCGCGATGATGCCCGGCGCGCGACCGGTCAGTTCCTTGCCGGAGCCGCTGACCGTTATCTTCCAGTCGTCGTCCTCCTGGACGTACGACGCGGTGATCGGTTCGGTCATCCGCCTCACCCCTCTCCTCGCGAGCATGCGTCACTCAATGGACTCGGTCACGCCCCCGTCATGACGCCACTTTCGGGTGGTGGCGCCCCCTCCTGAGGGAGGTCGCGACTGTCCATCAGACTTTCTACAGTGTCATCGATACAGTAGGACAACTCTGTGTCACAAGACACTGGCGGCAATGTGCTCTGAGTGACGACCGAATGGCCTAATGCACGAGCATCTTCACAGTCGTTTCAGCGGGCCCTCGCGGACAGGCCTGACCAGAGGACGTCCATGGCGTATCCGGTGGCCGTTTCGGGGCTGACGTCCTCGTGTCGTTCGCACCAGATCGCGAGCCGTTCGCACGCGCCGACGACGAACTCCGCGGACGCCTCGGCGCGGAGGTCGTCCCCCGCGTCGAGGTGATCACCCATCAGCGCGGCGATCAGGTCGGTCTGCTGGCGCCGGGTCTGCTCGATCTCGTCGGCGGCGCCGGTCCCGATCAGCGCCATCTCGTGGCGGAGCAACGACCAGGCTTGCCGTCGTTCCCGGATGAAGACGAAGAAGGCGAGCAGCCCCCGCCGCAGCGCGTCCTCGGCGGACGTCGCGCCGACGGTCGCCCGTTCGGTGACCTCGCGCAGGGCCGCCCGGGACTGCTGGATGCAGGCCAGCAGCAGTCCCTCTTTCGAGTTGAAGTACTCGTAGAGCATCGGTTTGGAGACGCCGACGCGTTCCGCGATGTCGTCCATCGACGCCGCGCTGTAGCCGCGTTCGGCGAAGACCTCTTCCGCGATTTCGATCATCTGCCGCATTCGCTCTGCTCGTGGCATGCGTTTGCGCTTCGCCGTCGTCACCACAACACTCTACCGAAGGTAACCTACTTCGAGTAAGGTGAACTCCCGGTAACAGGTAAACCGAACGAGAGGTCGGGTCATGGGCAACCGCACCGAGACCGGTGTCGTCATCGTCGGAACCGGCTTCTCCGGGCTGGGCATGGCCATTCAGCTGCGCAAAGAGGGTCGCGAGGACTTCGTCATCCTGGAGAAGGCCGACGACGTGGGCGGCACGTGGCGGGACAACACCTACCCCGGCTGCGCCTGCGACATCCCCTCGCATATGTACTCGTTCTCGTTCGAGCAGAACCCCGGCTGGTCCCGCGCGTACTCGCCGCAGCCGGAGATCTGGCGGTACATGCGCGACGTCGCCGCGAAGTACGACCTGCACCGCTTCATCCGCTTCGGCCAGGAGATGACCGGCGCCCGCTGGGACGCGGACGAGAACCGCTGGCACGTCGCCTCGAAGTCGGGCGACGAGTTCGTCGCGCCCGCGCTGGTCGCCGGGGTCGGCGCGCTGCACCTGCCGCAGATCCCGAAGCTGCCCGGCATCGAGCGCTTCAAGGGCCGCGCCTTCCACTCCGCGCGATGGGAACACGACTACGACCTCGCCGGCAAACGCGTCGCCGTGGTCGGCACCGGCGCGAGCGCGATCCAATTCGTGCCTCGGATCGCGAAGGACGTCGCCGAACTGACGCTCTTCCAGCGGACTCCGCCGTGGATCATGCCGAAGCCGGACCGTGAGATGCCGGAAGCGCTCCGGAAGACGTTCAGTTCGGTGCCGCTGCTGCAACGCGCCTTCCGCAACGTCCTCTACTGGGGCCTCGAAGCCCGCGCGATCGGCTTCAACGGGCAGCCGTGGGTGATGAAGATCGGCCAGCGCATCGCGAAGCGCAACATCCACAAGAGCGTCAAGGACCCGGAGCTGCGCCGGAAGCTGACGCCGGACTACACCATGGGCTGCAAGCGGGTCCTGGTCTCCAACGACTACTACCCGGCGCTCGCGCGGGACAACGTCGACGTCGTCACCGACGGCGTGCGGGAGGTCCGCGAGCACAGTGTCGTCGACGGTGCCGGCGTCGAGCACGAGGTCGACGCGATCATCTACGGCACCGGGTTCCACGTCACCGACGCCTTCGACGATCTGGAGATCATCGGCCGCGACGGGCGCAACCTCGGCAAGGAGTGGGCGACCGAGGGGATGCGGACATATCAGGGCATCACCGTGTCGGGGTTCCCGAACCTGTTCTTCCTGCTCGGTCCGAACACCGGGCTGGGGCACAACTCCGTGGTGTTCATGATCGAAGCGCAGATCTCCTACGTCGCGCAGGCGCTGCGGCTCGCGCGCGGCAAGGCGCTCGACCCGCGGCCGGAAGCGCAGGAGCGCTTCAACGGCGAGATCCAGCGCAAGCTCGCCAAGGGCATCTGGACCCAGGGTGGCTGCAAGAGCTGGTATCTCGACGCGAAGGGCGTCAACCGCACGATCTGGCCGGGCTTCACCTGGCGGTACTGGCTCGACACCCGCAAGGTGCGCCGCGAGGACTACGAACTGCTCGGCTGAGCCCGCGCGTGAAGGCCCCCTTCCCTCGGCTCAGCCGAGGGAAGGGGGCCTTCACGCGAAAAGGGGGAGGTCCGTGAAAGCCAAGATGGGGGGCATGGCCTTCACGGACCGGGGAACGCCGCGCTCATGAGGGGTTGAGCCGGCGAAGCCTTCCGATGAGATCGACGGTGGGGATGCCGCAGAGTTCGGCCATCCGTTCCAGCGCCGCGAGATCGAGATGGACTTCGGCGGAGCCGTTGTCACTCGACCGCTTGAGCCGGTCGTCCGCCCACCGCCGCAGCGGGAGCAGTTCCTGCTGCTCGTCCTTGATCACCTGGCGCAGGTCGACCCGGACCCGGCCCGGTTCGTCCACGAACACCCGGCGGTGCACCTTGGCCAGCAGATCCTGTGGCAGCTCGTCCATCGCGACGCACAGTTCGACGAGCCGCACCACCGAACAGTGCCGGGTGCCCAGCTCGTAGGTGGCCAGCGTCTGGAGCGAGATCTCGCTCTGCAGATGCTGGTTCAGTTCCTTGCGTGTCCAGCCACGTTTACGGCGGAGCTTGCGGAGCTCGTCTCCGAGTATCCGCTGATAGCTCTCAGCGTCGATCAGCACTCCCCATCCCCTGCCTTGCCAACCTTCTCCACCGCCCACCCGGTGTGACAAAACCCGGGACGAGCGCGCTCACGTGTATGAAAGTCGGCAGGGCCCTCGCTCTTACGCGGTTTCGGGGGTGCTTTTCCTATCGATTTTGGCTGGCTGGGCCGAATGGGTGAAGGAACGGCTTGTGGAGGGGCCGTTTCGGTGGCCTTCAGGGCCCGTACGCCGGCGGGTGGCCGTGTCGCGAAAGCCACTTTCGAGACACCTGACGTCCTGAAAGTGGCTTTCGCGACACGTGCCGGAGGTGGCACCGCACCTGAGCGCCAGCGCAAACCGATGCGAAAGCCACTTTCGCATCACTGAAGGTTGCGAAAGTGGCTTTCGCAACACCTGAGCCCGCCTGCCCGGAGGTGCTGCGAGAGCGTCAGTTGACGCAGGGCACGCCTTCGGCGGTGATCGGCTTCTCGTCGGACTGCTCGGGCGGCGGCGCGGCGGCCGACGAGCCGACGGCGTTCTGCGAGGAGCCGGAGCCCTCGGCCCCGCTCGGCGCCTTGAAGTCCGAGCCGAGGAAGACCATCACGTGCCCGGCCTCGACGCTCTTGTCCTCCTGGACGGTCGGGTCGCCGCCGAGCGCCTCGGCGACCGCCTGACCCTTCGCCTTCTCGCCCTTGGCGACCCAGACGACCGTCTTCTTGCGCGCGCTCGCGGTGGCCGTGTCGCCCGCGGTGAAGCCCTTGTCGACGAGCTGCTTCAGCACCGACGAGGCCAGGCCGTCGCGGGTCGTCGAGTTGCGGACGTCGACCGTGGTCGCCTTGTTGGGCGATTCGGCGGGCGGCGCCTGCTGCTGTTCGCCCGGCTGCGGTCCCGCGAGCCCCTGGACGAAGTTCTTCACCTGTTTCGGGTCGACCTGGATGGCGACGCCGTCGTTCGGGGTCTTGTACTCGATGTTGACGATCGGGATCGTCCGGAACTCGAGCTGACCGCCGGTCAGGCTCTTCATCTGCTGCGCGAAGCCGAAGACGTCCCAGTTCTGGTTGAGCACGACCGACTTCTTGATGGCCGTGATCAGGTCGTTGAGCTTGCCGGGGTTCGCGAGCGTGCCCGCCGAGAGCACCTTCCGCGCCATCCCGGCCATGAACACCTGCTGCCGGACGACGCGGTCGAGGTCGCCGCGCGGCAGCCCGTGCCGCTGCCGGACGAAGCCGAGCGCTTCGACACCCGAGATGGTGTGCGGGCCCTTGGTGAACTTCGCTCCGGAGAACTGGTCGTCGACGTCGTGGTTGAGGCAGACGTCGACGCCGCCGATGGCCTGCGTGATCTCGCTGAAGCCCAGCAGGTTGATGGCGGCGTAGTTGTCGATGGTCGAGCCGGTCAGCTGCTCGACCGTCTTGATCAGGGTCTTCGCCCCGGCCTCGTTGGCCTTCTGGTCGAGTTCCTTCGGGTCGGAGACGCCTTTCTCCTGCTGCTTCTTGCGCTCGTCGAGCATCGCGCGGGCGTAGGCCGAGTTGATCTTGTGCTTCCCGTAGCCGCCGGGGATGTCGACGTAGGAGTCACGCGGCAGCGAGATCGCGACGGCCTTGGAACCGTCGTTCGGGATGTGCACGAAGATCAGCGAGTCGGTGTTCAGCTCGCCGTCCGCCTGTCCGGCGCGCAACTGGGCCAGGACCTCCTTGGACAGCGGGTTGCCCTGCGCGTCCGTGCGGCTGTCGAGGCCGACGAGGAGGATGTCGCGGGCGCCGTCGGCGGGCTTCTCGCCTTCGTCCGCGCCGATGCCGACGTTCGCGAAGGTCAGGCCGTCCATCGCGGCCCACGCGTACCCGGTCAGGCCCATCACCAGCAGCGAGACCAGGCCGAGAGCGATCTTGGGGCCGCGGAACGACCGCCGGGGGGCACGTTTGGGGGCCGGGCGCCTGGGCGGCGGGCCCGCGGCCGGGCGGGCACTCCGGGGTGGGGCCGGGCGGGAAGGAACGCGTCCGGGCGCGTCCTGCCTAGGCCGGGCGGGACGTCGATCCCCATGCCCATTCCGAGGCGGGTACTCCACGCGGTCTGCTCCTTCTGGTCGTTACCGGTTCGACGGTCTCTTCAAGGGACGCATGGTGCCTGTTGCGGGTTGTCGCAGGATTACACATCCCCCCGAAGATGTGGCACGCACCACCGGTTTCCTCGTAATGGTACGGAGAATGCCTGGTCAGCGCTGTGTGGGTCAGGGCAGGACGCGCCGGGCCGCGCGGGCCGGGACCAGTGTGGCGGCCGCCGCGAGCATCGCGACGACGATCGTCGCGACCGGCAGCGCGACGGACGCGGCGCTCACCTGCTCGCCGTCGAGGGCGGTCATCAGCGGCGGCGCGCACGCGACCGCACAGACGAGCCAGGTCCCGGTCATCCGGCTGGTGCCGTTCCGCACGGTGTGCAGGAGGTACACCCCGAGCAGCAGGTTGACCAGGCTCTGGACCGGGCCGAACCGGATCCCGAGGAGGTCGGCGTCGGCGGACGCGCCACCGAAGCGGGTCAGGGCGAACCCGAACACGCCGAGCATCGCGTACGCCATGCCGACCGTCGCCGCCGCGCGGCAGAAGACCATGGCCCGCAGTCCCGGCTCGTCGACCGTCCGCTGCTGCGGTCCCGAATGCCGTTCGAACCACCAGAAGACGAGCACGGCGGGCACGGCCAGCAGGGCCATCGCGAGCAGGACCCTCGGGCGCGCCAGCCAGCTGAGCCCGTCCACGAACGGTCCCGGCAGGTAGACGACCGCCACGAGCAGCAGCATCGCGGACAGGAAGCCCAGGTACAGGCTCATCGGGGCCCGCAGGACGAGGCGGGCGATGGCGGCGACCGCGGGACGGGCGCCGAGCCGGGCCAGCGGCCGCGCGAGCAGGCCGAGGAACGCGAGCTGCACCAGGCCGAGCAGGAGCACGCCCCACGGCGGACCCGACAGTGCGGCCGGGGCGCCCGGCCCGCCGAGCAGCATCGGCCCTTCGCCACGGACGGCGACCGCGAGACCCAATCCGGCGGCGCCGGTGAACGCCGTCGCCACGAGGGCACCACGCGACAGGCGGACGCCGCCGGCGTGGGCGAACGCCAGTTGCTGGACGAACAGGGCGAGGAACAACGTCTCGGCGTAACGCGGGACGGCCGAACCGGACCACTGCGCGGCGGCCTCACTCGCCAAGGTCAGCGCCAGCAGCCCGGCGACGGAGGCGGTCCGCGTCCGGTGATACAGCGTCAGCAGCGCCGGCGCGAGCACGACGGTCAGCAGGAAGACACCGAGCAGCCAGAGCGGATGCAGCGCGATCCGCATGACGGTGGCGTTCGTGCCGGTCGGGATCCCCAGCACCTCCAGTGCCAGGGGAACGACCAGCGCGACGACGGCGAAGATCAATGCCGGGCGCAGCAACGGGCTCGCGCGGTCGGCGAGGTACTGCGGATAGCGGCCGCCGGTCGCGCGGATCGACCGCCAGCCCGCCTCGTTGATCCGGCCGACCGCGAAGAAGATGAGCGGGCAGAGCTGGGCGAGCCAGGTGAACGGCCACAACGACCGCTCCGGCGCCCCTGCCCAATGCGCGAGCGCGACGGCGGATTCACCGAGCAGCATGAGGACGACACCGGCGACCCCGAGCAGCGCCCACCGGCCGACCGGGGCGACCGGCCGCGGCTCGGCAGGAAGGGTGACGGCGTTCCGGCGGTTGCGGACCCAGCCGCGCAGCCGGAACACCAGCAGCGCGCCGATCACCAGGACGCCGGCGATCATCGGGCCGAGCGGGTCACCGACCGGCGGCCCCCAGCGCTGATGCCAGGAGTTGAGCACGAGACCGGCGGTATAGAGGGAGGCGACGACGTCGCAGGTGCCGGGCGAGTCCATCGGGTTGACGACGCAGGCGTTGTGCATGTCCGCCGAGAGCCGGTCGTCGAGCGAGGCCCTGGCCTCCTGGCCGAGCGGGTGCCCCTTGCGTTCGGCGTAGCGGAGGATGTCGTAGCCCAGGTCGTGCGCCTTGCAGGGGACGGCGTAGTCCCACTTGGTGTTGTCGTCGCCCCAGGGTGCCGAGCACCCACCGTCGGAGTGGACGGCGCGCACGGTGCCGTCGCGTGCCGTCATCACCCCGGGCGTGATCCCGCTGACCGCGGTGAAGTCGGCGGGTAGTTCGGCGATCGCGTGCTCGACCGGGCCCGGCCGCACCAGCGCGTCGACCGCGTTCTGCGCGGCGAGGATGTCACCCGTCGGTGGCCCCTGGTCCGGCGGCGAGGCCGGCCGCGACGCGATCAGCCCGAAGCCGAACACCAGCACGGTGACCAGCAGCAACCAGCCCGAAGTCGACCACGGCCGCCGGATCCGGGCAGGACGAGCGGCGGCTTCGGCTGTCGCTGGCATGGCGTCCAGGGTGCCATCCGCCGATCAAGGCCGACATCCGGATAACCCCCGGGGTTTCCTTGGAGTCTCCCCCGAAGGTGTGACGCGTTTAGTCCTCTGAATGCGGGTCCGCGGCGGGCGGGGGAGCGGGCCGGTGCACGTCCTGGGCGAAGCGCACCTGGTTCCGGCCGTTCTCCTTGGCCACGTAGACGGCGGCGTCGGAGGCGTGCAGGAGTTCCTCCAGGGATTCACCGTGACGAGGGAACAGGGCCGCCCCGATCGAGGTGGTGCGGCCCGAGATGGTGACCCGGCTGCCCCTTTTGTCGGTAGTCACTATATGCAGTTCCGCGATGGCGCTGCGCACTCGCTCGGCGGCGAGTTTGGCCGCCGTTTCGTCGATATCCGGCAGGAGTACGAGGAATTCCTCGCCACCGAACCGGCCGATGACGTCGGCGGGCCGGGTGACCTCGTCCAATTTCCGGGCCACATCGCGGAGGACGTCGTCACCCGCCGGATGTCCATATGTGTCGTTAATCCACTTGAAGTGGTCGAGATCAATCATCAGAAGGGCCAGGTTGTCGTCCGATCGGGCGGTCCTTCCGAGTGCCCGATCGGCCGACTCCGACCATCCGCGCATGTTCAGAACGCCGGTTTTCGGGTCCGTCCGCGCGTCGTTTTGCAGTTGGTCGATCTCGGCGAGGCGATTGAACACCACCGTCACCACGGCCATCACGATCACCATCGGTGGCATGATCAACAGCAGCACCGCGGTGACCGCGCCGAGGCCGATCGTGATGGCCTCCAGCAGGTTGTCCGCCGCATTGCCGAGCACGGTGGAGATCGACGGCCGCTTCGGCGAGCCGAGGGCGAGGATGCCGCCGATGTAGACGATCTGCACCGCTTCGAAGACCATTCCCGCGACGATCAGGATCCCGAACTCGCCGAGGGTGTCCCAGCCGGAGATCCGTCCCCATTCATGCGGCCCGAAAGCGGCGAAGGTGAGCGACGCCAGGGTCACCGAAACGCCGTGGGTGACCGACGAGAACACGAAGTTGTGCGCGGGACGGCGGGCGATGAACCAATGCTGGATACGCACGATCGCGATGATGGAAAGCGTGAGCGAAAGCGGCAGGATCACCGCGGCCGGAAATGTCCAGACCGCGGTGAGGTCGATGAGGACGGTGCGGCTTCGGTCGCGCCGCCTTTCCTCCTGTCGCTGGGTGAGCTGAATATGCGCCGTGGCGCCGACCGCGAGAATCGCGAAACGAACCCAGTCTATTCTTCCCGGATCTGTGGAATTCATCGTCGCGAGGACCATGATCGCGATTCCGATGGCCTCCATCGCGAAAAGGAACGCGATGAATCGCTTCGGCCGCTGCCACAGCGCCCACGCCCTGGGATCGTAGGGATGGCGTTCCGGCGGGGCCTGGTCACCTTCCGGACTCGTCCGCCCGCGTTCGGTCACGGGTGCACCGCTCTGGGCGGCGGGTGGCGCCGTCGCGTCGTCAAGGTCGCCGGTGCCGTCACCGTGCTGGCGGCGGTCACCGGTCTCGGCTGGCAATTGCTACCTCTTTTCCGCGCGGACGGCACGGCTGAGTAATCTCACCGGTACCGACTGATACACCGTTCGTATTCCACGGCCGGTATCATCCCATCGCATCGGTTGTCCGACACAGGCAAGGGTGCCCGCGAACACGGACCGGAGGTGCCAATCGTGTCCCGTGATTTCTGATCTTGGCGACTGAATGTTTTTCGAGACGTGACGCGGAAGGGGTGACGGATAGTGTCCAGTCGTGACTTCTGAGCCCGGACAAGGTAATAGTTCGCAGCAACGAGGTGGCCGGGAGGTGGATGACCGTGTCGAGCCGTGACTTCTGACCCGAAGCCGTTTCTTTTCACTGAGGTGCCGAAGCAGTGTCGTGTCGAGATTTCCTAGTACGAACCCGCCGGGCGGCCGTGCCGCCCCAGGGGTCGTCCAGTGTGGATTCCTCATGACAGCAGCGGTTCCGGGCTGGATCCGTTGATGTGTCCCCAGCTGAGTGCGACCAGTACGGCCAGCAACAGGCCGACCACGCCCGCGAGGGCGATGGCCGAGGTCGCCGCCCCGAGCCGATCGGCGGCGAGCCCGCCGAGTCCCGCCCCTACTCCTTGAGCCACCCGCAACCCGGTGCGGTACACCCCACCCGCACCGCCCCTGAGTTCGTTCGGGACCCACGTGATGAACGTGGCGCTCACCGTGATCAGGTACGCCCCCGCGGCACCCGCCGCCGCCAGCAGGAGCAATGCCGGGATCAGCCCGGGTTGGAGCGCGAAGGCGATCAGGGCGACCATCGGTAGTGCCGCCAGCACGCCGAGCAGCTTCCGTCGTTGTTCCGCCGAGACGAACCGGGACAGCAGGTACGCCCCGATGACGAAGCCCAGCGGATCGGCGGCCAGCAGCCAGCCGACGGCCTGTTTCCCGACGCCCATCTCCGCGGCGAGCGGCGCGGCGAGCCCCTCGGGGACGACGGCCAGGCCGACCAGCCACGAGAACCAGACCAGCACCCGCAGGTGCCGGTTGCCGAAAACCTGCCTCACCGCGCCGAACCAGCTGCCGCTGCCGTCGGACGCCGCCGCCCGCCGGGAGACCGAGAAGCGGACCACGGCCGCGCTCAGCAGGAACGTCGCGGCGTCCAGCGCCAGTGCCCAGCTCGCCCCGACCTGCGACACCAGCAGGCCGCCGCCCGCCAGGCCGAGCAGCATGGCGGTGTTGGTCGAGATACCCCTGATGTCCTGGCTCTTGAGATAGAGGTCGTCGTCGGTGAACACCTCACGGGTGAGCGCGTTCTGCGCCGCGTTGCCGGGGGCGTTCACGAGCCGTGCCAGCACCACCAGCCCGCACAACAGGGCGAGCGGGGTGCCCGGGATCGCCATGATCGCGATCAGCACGCCCTGGATCAGGGACGAGACGACGAGGACGGTGCGCCTCGGGTACCGGTCGGCCAGCTGGGAGAGGCCGAGACCACCGGCCAGCGCGGGCAGGAAGGTCAGGGAGTAGACCACCGCGGAAAGCAGCGCGGAACCTGTCCGGTCGTAGACGAGGATCGCCAGCGCGACGATGGTGAGCTGGTCCCCGATGAGGGACTGCACCTCGGCGAGCCAGAGTGCGCGGAACTCGCGGTTCGCCAGGGCGGCGGTCATCCGCGGCGCCGCGTTCGTCTTCACTGCGTGACCACCTCCCCCCGATCGGGTGAACTTACGTCCCTCGCATTCTTGCCTGCCGTGGTACGCGGTCGACGAGGGAGTCACAGTTGTCGTCCCGCCGGACAACGTTCAGTATGCCTCTGGCTACAGGGAGACGAACAGAAGACCGCCGAATCCTGCGCCTGTTGAGCTGATCGGGCTACGCCGTCTGACCGGTGGGTGACGGCGGCCTGACTCGCCCGCGGGTATCTGCGCGCCGATCGCCCCGCCCTCGCTCGGCGCAGCCGGGCCGCCGTTCGTCGCCGCCGGCGGTCCGGTTGGGCCGAATGGGCCAACACTGAGTAGAGACCGGTCTGGAGGTGGAGGCCGGCTGGGTCAAAGGGGTGAAGGCGATGAACGGTTTGCTCGACGACAAGGCCGTCGTCGTGACCGGGGCGGGACGGGGCCTCGGCGAGGCGTTCGCGGTGCACGTCGCGAGGGCGGGCGGGGCCGTCGTGGTCAACGACATCGACGCCGAACTGGCCGAACGGACGACGGAGAACATCCGCCGGTTCGGCGGCAGGGCGGTCGCCAGCGGGCACAGCGTCGCTGATCCGAAGCAGGCACAGGAGATCGTCGACCTGTGCCTCGCCGAGTTCGGCGCGATCGACGGGCTGGTCAACAACGCGGGCCTCAACTACGAGGCGCTGCCGTGGGAGGACGACGTCGAACAGGCCCGCGAGCTGGTCGAGGTGAACGTCCTCGGCGTCATGTACACCGGGCTCGCCGCGATCAAGGCGATGGTTTCGCGGGGCACGCCGGGCTCGATCGTCAACATCTCGTCCGGGGCGTCGCTCGGGCAGCGCAAGCTCGGCGTGTACGCCGCCAGCAAGGGCGCCGTCGCCTCACTGACCTACTCGTGGGCGCTCGATCTCGAGGAGAGCGGGATCCGGGTGAACGCGGTCTGCCCGCTCGCGCACACCCGGATGGTGTGGAAGTCCGAACGGTCGCTGCGGGCCTGCCCGCCGGACCGGACGCCGTCGCGGATCGCGCCGGTCGTGCTCTTCTTGCTCGGCCCAGGATCCGACGGGATCACCGGGCAGATGATCCGCTGCAACGGGCCGCAGCTGCACGTCATGGGGCAGCCGTACCTGAAGCAGCCGATTCTCGAGCGGCCGGTGTGGGACACCGAGACCGTGCAGCGCGCCTTCGACGAGGTGTTCAGCGCGCACCTGGAGAACTACGGCCTCGAAAAGCGTGTCCCGCCGAGGCTGCGCAAGTGGACGGAGTCGACCCGGACCGCGTGATCACGCGTGCTTGGACGGACAACAACGCCGTGTCGTCCGTCCAATCACGCGTGTCGTCCACGCAATCACGCGTGTCGTCCGGATCAGCCGACCACGAACGGCAGTTTCACGGCCAGGTCGCCGAGTTCGGCCTTCTCGGCGTCCGTCGGCTGACGTCGGCCGGTGCCGACCAGCAGCGCGTCCGTGTCGGAGAACGACGCCGGGAACGTTTCGCCGGTGCGCTGCTCCAGGATCTGCCGCGTCCTGGCGAGGCTGTCGGCGGCGGGGCCGTCGATGTGCGGGAGATACGCGACCAGGTCGAGGTGGTGCAGCGTCCACTCCAGGACGTACGCGGCGAGGAAGTCGCCCGCGGTCAGGACGATGTCGCGGGTGGAGACCCGCGACGCCGGGTCGGCGAGGCCGGCGGCCCGGCCCGCGGCGGAGCCGACGTCGTCGAGATGGAACTTGAGCAGCCGCGGCTCCTGGTAGGCGGCGGCGAGCCGCACGATCAGCGCGTCGAGGTCGTCCTCGCCGGTGGGCGGCTTCTCGGCGATCTCCCAGTAGGTGACCGCGTCGCGCGTGGGTTCCGTCTCGGTGGGAGTGGCGAGGGTGATCAGGACGTCCTGGGCGTCGATCACCAGGTGACACACCAGATCCCGGACCAGCCAGCCGGCGCAGCCGGACGGCTTGGCGAAGTCTTCGTCGGGGATTTCGGCGACGGCGGCGAGGAGTGCCGCCCAGGAGCGGGAGAAGAGATCCACGGCGGCAAGTTAGCAGCGGCCCCTCACCGGTCGCGACCCCTTTCGCCGCGTGCTTGAAGGGCGAACACGCGTGCTTGAAGGGCGAACTCGCGTGATTGAGGGGCGAACTCGCGTGATTGAGGGGCGAACTCGCGTGTTTGGAGGGCGAACTCGCGTGATCAGAGACGTAACTCGCGTGATTGGAGGCGTAACTCGCCGGGGCCGGAGCCGCACCGGGTCTTCCGGCGGGAAACACGCGAGTTACGCCTTCAAGCACGCGTGTGACGACTTGGCGCACGTCCAACGCGACCGGGCCGAAGCGCGTGAAGGCCCCCTTCCCTCGGCTCAGCCGAGGGAAGGGGGCCTTCACGCGCGATCAGGAGCCGGCGGCGGGAGCGGGTTCCGAAGCCGCCGCGTACAGGTCCGCGATCGTGGGCGCGTACCGGTCGTTGATGATCCGCCGCTTCAGCTTCAGGGTCGGGGTCACCTCGCCGGATTCCGGCGTCCACGCCTTGGGGATGACGTGGTACCGCTTGATCTGCTCGATCCTGGCCAGCCGGGCGTTCGCCGCCTCGACGGCCTTCTCGATCTCCGCGCGGACCTCCGCGTTGTCGGCGAGCGATTCGCCTTCCGCGAGCTGGATGCCGTTCGCGGTCGCCCAGCCCGGCGCGATCTCGTCGTCGACGACGATCAGCGCCGTGACGTACGGCCGTTTCTCGCCGATCGCGACGGCCTGACCGATCAGCGGGTGTTCCTTGAGGAGACCTTCGATCTTCGTCGGCGCGATGTTCTTGCCGCTCGAAGTGATGATCAGTTCCTTCTTGCGGTCGGTGATCGTGACGAAGCCGCGTTCGTCGATGGTCCCGATGTCGCCGGTGGCGAGCCAGCCGTCGGCGTCGACGTCCGGTTCGATCGTGCCGTCCGCCTGCAGGTAGCCGAGGAACACGATCGCGCCGCGGACGAGGAGTTCGCCGTCCTCGGCGACCTTCACCTCGATGCCTTCCAGCGGGCGGCCGACCGAACCGGCCTTGAACGCCGACGGCGTGTTCGAGGTGACTGCGCCGGTGGTCTCGGACAGCCCCCAGACCTCCTGGATCTCGACGCCGAGCCCGGCGATGAAGTACAGGATCTCCACCGGCAGCGCGGCGGCACCGCTGGAAGCGACCTCGATCTGGTCGAGGCCCAGCATCGCCCGCACCGGCGCGAGCGCGGCCGCGTCGGTCTGCGCGATCTTTTCGGCGAGCTCGGGCGGAACCTCTTTGCCGTCGCTGCGTAGTTTGTAGCCCTGCTGCAGTAGTTCGTTCGCGGCGATCAGGCCGTTCCGCTTCTCCTCCGGCAGCGAGCCGAGCAGGTTCTTGAGGCCGGCCACCATCTTTTCCCACACCCGCGGGACGCCGAAGAAGCTCTTCGGGTGCACCTGGCCGAGCGCGCCGACGACGCCGGTCGGGTCGGCGACGGTGTGCACGTGCCCGGCCCACACGATCGGCATGTAGATCGACAGTTCGCGTTCGGCGATATGCGCGAGCGGCAGGTACGCGATGTTCGTGGCGTGCATCGGGGAGTCGTGCAGCTTCTGGACGGCGACGGCCTGGTAGATCGCGTTGCGGTGCGACAGCACGACACCCTTGGGGTCGCCGGTGGTGCCGGAGGTGTAGATCATCGACAGCGGATCGTCCGGAGTGATCGCGGCCCAGGCGGTCTCGAACGCCCGCGGGTCGGCCGCGTGCGCCTCGGCGCCCGCCGCGCGCAGGTCGGCGAACGACAGGAACCGCTTGTCGTCCTTGGGGACCACGGACCCGTCGAGCAGGACGACGTGCCGCAGCGCGGGCAGGTCGTCGAGGACCTGCGACCAGCGGGCGAGTTCGTCGGCACCGGCGAGGACGACGACGCCGGCGGCGCTGTGCCGGGCGACGAACCCGATCTGCTCCGGGCTGAGCGTCGCGTACGCGGTGCAGGGGATCGCGCCGAGATGAGCGGCGGCGAGATCGGCGATCAGGTGGTCCGGACTGCTCGGCGCCATGATCAGCATCCGGTCGCGGACGCCGAGCCCCAGCCCGGCGAGCCCGCGGGACACCTCCGCGATGGCGGTGCGGAATTCGGCCCAGGTGAGGGTCGGTTTGCCCTCGATGTCGAGTGACGTGACCGCCGGCAGCTCACCGAACTCCTGGGCGTTGCGGTGAAGCAGGGCGGGGATGGTCTGGCCTTCGATCTGCTCGGCGACGGTCGGCTGGGTGGTCAACGCTGGCCTCCTCGATGCTGCCTGATCAGGCACACTGTAAGGGCTGTCGGCAGTGCTGGATAGAGAATCGCGGCCACGGTGGTGGCCCGCGAAATGTCCACCTTTTCCGTTTTCACCGCGTCAGTCCCGCACCAGGAGGAGCTACGACGATGACCGGTCCGGCACGCGAGTTGATCGACGCGGTCCAGGCGGAACTCGCGCCCCGCGACGACGAGAACAGGCTCGTCCCGGTGGTCGAGGCGGGCGAGGCGCCGCGCGAGGTCTTCGCCGCGATCGCCGCCGAGGAGTACCGGATCGTCCGCAGCGACTGGCGCAGTTTCCTCCATCTCGCGTCGCGTTCCCAGGACCAGCCGGCGCGGGAGTTCTTCGCGGCCTTGGCTGCGGGTGAAGGGCTGGCGCTCGGCAAGCTGGCGGCGCTCGCCGAGGAGTCATCCGGCTTCGAGCCGCGCGCGGGATGCCAGGCGTACCCGGCGTTCGTCGCCTGGCTCGCGCTCAACGGCGAACCGGCGGACGTCATCGTGGCGATCGTCGCGAACTTCGCCGCCTTCGGCCGGTACTGCGCCGCGATCGCCGCCGCGATGCGCGAGCGCTACGGCTTCGACGACGAGGCGTGCGCCTTCTTCGACTTCTTCGGCACGCCGTCCCCCGAGCTGGACGAGCTGGCCGTCCGAGCCGTGCAGGCCGCGCTCGACGCCGGTGTTCTGTCCGAAAAGGACGCTCGGACCCACGCTCGGCTGTTCCAGGCGTACGAACTGGACTTCTGGAACACTCTCGCCGACGATGGTCGCCGTGACTGACCTCGTAGCCGAGGCCGCGGCGCTGGACGCGGCCGATCCCTTGGCGCACAAGCGAAACGAATTCGACCTCGACGCCGGTGTCGCCTACTTCGACGGCAACTCGCTGGGCGCCCCGCCGAAGCACGTGGCCGGACGCGTCGCCGCGGTCGTCCGCGAGCAGTGGGGCGGGCGGCTCATCCGGTCCTGGTCGGAGGGCTGGTGGGAGGCTCCGGTCCGGGTCGGCGAACGGATCGCGCCGTTGGTGGGCGCCGCGCCGGGGCAGCTCGTCGTGGCCGATTCGACCAGCGTGAACCTGTTCAAGGCGCTGGTCGCCGCGACCCGCCTCCAGCCCGGCCGCGACGAGATCCTCGTCGACGCGGACACCTTCCCGACCGACGGCTACATCGCCGACGAGGTCGCCCGGCTGACCGGGCGCACGGTGCGCCGGGTCGTCGCCGAGGACATGCCCGCCCAGGTGAGCGAGCGGACGGCCGTCGCGCTGATCAACCACGTCGACTACGTCACCGGGCGCGCCCACGACATGGCCGAGCTGACCGGGGCACTGCACCGCGCCGGTGCGCTGGCGCTCTGGGACCTCTGCCACAGCGTCGGCGCGCTGCCCGTCGAACTCGACGCGGCGGGCGTGGACCTAGCCGTCGGCTGCACCTACAAATTCCTCAACGGCGGCCCCGGATCGCCCGCTTTCCTTTACGTGGCGACGAAGTGGTTGGACCGCTTCGAGCAGCCGCTGGCGGGCTGGGCGGGCGACCGTGATCCGTTCGCGATGCGTGGCGCGTACGAGGCGGACGCGGGTATCGCGCGGGGCCGCGCGGGCACGCCCGACATTCTGTCGCTGCTCGCGCTGGACGCGGCCCTCGACGTCTGGGACGGGGTGGACCGCGGAGTGCTCAGGGAGAAGGGCCTCGCGCTCGGCGAGTTCTTCTTCCGGTGCACGGACGAGCTCCTCGACGGCGCGACGATCCGGACCCCGCGCGATGCGGACCGCGGCCACCAGATCTCGGTGATCGACGACGACGCGGCCAAGACGATGGCGGCCTTGATCGACCGCGGCGTGATCGGCGACTTCCGCCCGCCCAACGTGCTGCGATTCGGGCTGGCGCCGCTCTACACCACCTACGGCGAGGTGCTTCGCGCCGTGACGACGCTGCGGGATCTCCGAAGCTTTCGATGATTTTCGAAGCCACTCATTTCGGTATACCGGGTGTGGCGAAAGGGGTGAAACTTATTCGGGAATCGATGGCAAATAGGTGATCACCTCGCCCCGGCGGGGGAGAACGCGCGCTCTTTCGCGAATCCGCTGTTAATCTCGACCTTCGCCCCGCCGCGTGTGTGACGTAGATCCTTCCCCTGTGGCGTAAGGAAAACCCGCGTCGCCCGTCTTGTCGGCGAGGCGCGGTCCGCGGCGCCGGAGAGGGAGGGAATCATGTCGTTCACGTATGTCGTCGTCGCCGTGTCCGGTGCCGCCTCCGGATTTCTGCTCAACGAATTCGGTGCCCGGTATCCGGTCGAGACCGCGCTCGTCGTGATCCTGATCTGCGGGGTGGCGACCTTGTGCTGGGCGGGCGTCCGGATCCTCCGCGACGCCTCCGGGAGGGTCGACGCGCTCCTCGACGACGAGCTCGGCCGGTTCGACGAAGATCATTTCGCCGAATCGCCGGTAATGAGCGGCGGAAATTCTCGATTTCGTGGCGCGAAGGGTGTTACGGCGGCGTTGCTCCGCGGTGATGTCGTTCGCAAACCGAACGGTATGTGGAGCGCTGGTCCGAAAGCGTGAGCGAGGTCACGGCGCGTAGTTTTCGTCGGCTTTTTCGCTCGGACTCGGGGTCCGAGAGGTGTGACTTGATCGAATCCGAAGAGTGACGATCAAGCCGCTGCCTGCGGTAAACCGCCAGGTGATCTACTGGTGAGTCACTTGGCCGGGGGCCCTGTCCCACGTGGTGGACTTTCCTGGTCCGGCTGCCTCTTGTCAGCAGGTCACGGCCATACGCGACTACCCTTCGCGTCTGGACTTGACTCACCCGTTTGGGTCTCCTAGCGTCTTCGCGGGCGGAGCGGACCACGCTGTGTTGATCCGGCTATCGGATCCCGCGGGTATGAATCCCCGGCGACCCGACACCAAAAACTGCCGGAAGGAAAACGGACCACGGTGAAGCAGATTTCCCTTCGACGAGGCCGCGGCTCTTCGATTCGTTCGCGCGTTCTGACGATCGCGCTCATTCCGAGCATCGCGCTGATGCTGGTCGGTCTGGCGATCGGCGGGTACCTGATCTTCGACGCGGTCGACGGCCGTGACTACGCGCAGCGAATCCGTGACTCGGAAGCCCCCTCTCTCCCCTTCTTCGTCCAGGTGCAGGAAGAGCGGCGCCTGACCCTGCGCGAGCTCGCCGGCGACCGGTCGCAGCACGCGACGCTCGTCGAGCAGCGCGCCAAGACCGACGCCGCCGCCCAGGGTGTCGCCGCGCATCTGCAGAAGTTCGTCGGCGACTCGCCCGACAGCGTGCAGCGCAACATCGCCACGCTGAACGGGCTCCTCCAGAAGGCGCCGCAGATCCGGCAGTCGGCCGATTCCGGCCAGCTCCCGCTGCTGGACGCCTTCACCTTCTACAACCAGATCCTCGACCAGTTCGTCGAGGGCCTCACCGGGCTGGCCCAGGACGCGCCGAACGCCGAGAACGCCTATCAGCGGATCACCGCGGTCCCGTTGTTCACCGCCATCGACCAGATGCAGCGCGCGAACGCCCTCGCCGCCGCGGCCGTCGCGGGCGGCGGCTTCACCGACGAGGCCTACCGCGCCTACGTGACCGAGGTCGGTTCCTACCGTTCGCAGCTGGAGTCTTCGGTCTCGCGGATGATCCCGGACGTCAAGGCGAAGTTCGACCAGCTCGTCGCCAGCGATCCGTGGAAGGCCGTCACCACGGTCGAGAACACCTTCCTGCAGAACAGCAAGGCCACGCTCCCCATCCCCGAGCAGACGTGGCTTCAGGCCGCGCGCGGCGTCAGCGACGCGATGATGCGCGGCTTCGTCGAGCAGAGTGGTACGGCCACGACGGAGGCGGTCGACGAGGCCGACCGGACGCTGATCACGTCGGCCATCGCCGCGGCCATCGCGCTGCTGGTGGCGATCGGCGTGTTCGTCATCGCCCTGCGGCTGTCCAACCGGCTCATCGGACGGCTGGCGCGGCTGCGCGAGGACACCCTCGACGTCGCCGAGATCCGGCTGCCCGAACTG
Organism: Amycolatopsis sp. NPDC000009; assembly: GCF_055563465.1. Lineage (NCBI taxonomy): Bacteria > Bacillati > Actinomycetota > Actinomycetes > Pseudonocardiales > Pseudonocardiaceae > Amycolatopsis > Amycolatopsis sp. NPDC000009. The sequence goes on along the minus strand of NZ_JBVHDI010000015.1, from coordinate 70,214 downwards.
GTGGACCGCGTGCGGGCCGGTGAACCCGTCGACCTCGACGACAAGGGTCACTTCCTCGACCACGGCGACGACGAGATCGGCCAGGTCGCCGAGGCCTTCAACAAGGCGCAGCAGACCGCCATCGCGGCCGCCGTCGAAGAGGCGAGGACCCGTGAGGGCACCAAGACGGTGTTCCTCAACATCGCGCACCGCAGCCAGGTCATCGTGCACCGCCAGCTCAAGGTGCTCGACCAGGCCGAGCGCAAGCAGGAGGACCCGGAGCAGCTGGACACGCTCTTCCAGCTGGACCACCTCTCCACCCGCGCCCGTCGCAACGCGGAGAACCTGATCATCCTCGGTGGCGGGCAGCCAGGCCGTCAGTGGCGCAAGCCGGTGACGCTGGCCGAGCTGACCCGCGGCGCCTCGGCCGAGACCGAGGATTTCGCCAGGGTGAAGACGGCGAAGATGCCCGCGATGGCGGTGCAGGGCCCGGTCGTCGGCGACCTCGTGCACCTGCTCGCCGAGCTGATCGACAACGCGACCTCATTCTCGCCGCCGCAGTCGCGCGTCGAGCTGCGGGGCAACGTGGTCGGCAAGGGTGTCGTGATCGAGGTCGAGGACCAGGGCCTCGGTATCGAGCCCGAGCAGGCCGCCGAGCTGAACGCGATGTTGGCCGATCCGCCGGACTTCGGCATCATGGCCCTGTCAGCCGAGCCACGGCTGGGCCTGTTCGTGGTCGCGCGCCTCGCGGCGCGGCACGGGATCTCCGTGCACCTGCGCGAATCCGCGTACGGCGGCACCAGGGCCATCGTGCTCGTCCGCACCGACCTGCTCGCGCCGGTCCCGTCTGATCAGCCGGAGGACGAGGTGGACCCCGAGAGCACCGAGGTGCCGGAAGCCGCGCCGCTGCTTCCGGGCCGTCGTGCCCGGCACCGCACCGAGATCCCCGCGGAGCGGCCCGAACTGCCCGTGCCGATGCCGGTCGCGCCGCAGCCGCAGCCTCAGCAGCAGGCCCCGGAGCAGCCCGGATCCGCGTTGCCGCCGTTGCCCCCGCGCCCGCCGCGAGTGCCCCGGCCGGAGACGCCGCGGCCCGAGCCGATCCGCCCCGAGCCCGTGCGTGCCGAGGGACGTCCGCAGCCGGTGCAGCCGCCGGCGTGGCCGCCCGCCGACACCCGGCCGCAGGACGGCCGCCCGCCGCAGACCCGGCGGCCCGGCCCTGAGGCGCCCGGCAGGCCACCGCTGCCGCAGCGCCGCCGCCAGGCGAACCTGGTCCCCCAGCTGATGGAGGACCGGCCCGCCGCCCAGCGCGAGGAGGTCCGCGAGGACACCCCCGAGCTGGCGAGGAACCGGCTCGCCGCGTTCCAGCAGGGCACGCGCCGCGCGCGGGACACCGAACCCACCGACGATTACACCGACCTCGACATGTACGGAGATCGTGACTAGATGGCCAACGCGGGAGTCAGTGAACTCGACTGGTTGCTGGATGACCTGGTCAAGCGTGTCGCCGGTGCCGACAGGGCGGTAGTCCTGTCCTCCGACGGCCTGCTCATCGGACGGTCCGGGAACCTGTCGGAGCAGGACGGCGAGCACCTGTCCGCGGTCGCGTCGGCGTTCCAGAGCCTCGCCCGGGGCACGGGACGGCACTTCGGCGGCGGCAACGTCCGCCAGACCATGGTCGAGATGGACCACGCCTTCCTGTTCGTCACCGCGGCGGGCCGCGGTGCGTGCCTCGCGCTGCTGGCGAAGGAGGACGCGGACATGGGCCTCGTGGCCTACGAGATGAACCTGATGGTCAAGCGGGTCGGCGCGGTACTCACTTCGGCGCCCCGCGCCGCGACTCCCACGTCGCCATGAGCGGGCGGCACGAGTCTTGGTTCGAGGAGGAGGCCGGGCCGCTGGTCCGGTCGTACGCCGTCACGGGCGGGCGCACCCGCTCGGACACGCTCGGCCTCGACCTGATCACCCTGGTGGTCGCCATGCGCTCCTCGCAGGAGGTGGCGGGCTTCGAGCCGGAGTACGGGCGGATCCTCAACCTGTGCCAGAGACCGACTTCCGTCGCGGAGGTCGCCGCGCGCATAGACCTGCCGCTGCCGGTGGTGAAGGTGCTGCTGAGCGACCTCATCGAACAGAACCTCGTGCTGTTCCGCACCGCGACCCCGGTCACCGACACCCCCAACAAACACGTACTCCAGGCGGTTCTTGATGGCATCCGGAAACTCTGAGCCCCGGCGATCCCTGACCGCGAACGCGGTCAAGGTCCTCGTCGCCGGCGGGTTCGGGGTCGGTAAGACCACGATGGTCGGTTCGGTCAGCGAGGTCCCCCCGCTGCGCACCGAGGAGGTCATCACCGCGGCGTCCGAGGGCGTCGACGACCTCACCGGTGTCGAGAAGAAGACGACCACCACGGTGGCGCTGGACTTCGGCCGGATCACCATCAACCCCGAGCTGATCCTGTACCTGTTCGGCACGCCGGGGCAGGACCGGTTCTGGTTCATGTGGGACGAGCTGGCCGAAGGCGCGCTCGGCGCCGTCGTGCTGGCCGACACCCGGCGGCTCGACAGCTGCTTCGCGGCCGTGGACTTCTTCGAGCGCCGCGGGCTGCCCTTCGTCGTCGCCGTCAACTGCTTCGACAACGCCTACCGATACGGCACCGAGGAGGTCCGGCAGGCGCTCGACGTCGGCATGGACGTCCCGCTGCTGCTGTGCGACGCGCGGGAACGCGAGTCGACGAAGCAGGTGCTGACCGTGCTGATGGAGCACGTGCTGGCGCTGTCGGACCTTGCCGCAGGCATGCCTCAAGGCCGCTGACCCCGTTGTCCGTGAAGGCCTCCTTGAGGGACCCAGAGTCCCTCAAGGAGGCCTTCACGGACTTTCAGGACTTGCGGCGCCGGCGCAGGGTGTCGAGCGCGTAGGTGCCCGGGCCGACCACCGCGAACAGCAGGAAGATCCAGGAGTACAGGGCGGCCATCTCGCCTTTGTTCTGCAGCGGCAGCAGCGCGTCGGGCTGGTGCACGACGAAGTACGCGTACGCCATCGTGCCCGAGAGCAGTACCGCGACCGGGCGGGTGAACAGGCCCGCCAGGATCAGCAGCGAGCCGGCCGTTTCGATCACCCCGGCGTACCAGCCCGGCCAGGTGCCGAACGGCACGGCGGGCTTGTCGAAGAGGCCCATCTTCTGCAAACCGTGGCAGAGGAAGAGGAACGAGACCACGACGCGGACGGCGGAGAGGGCGAGTCCCTGCCACTTGGGGGCGGTCGGGCCGACCTCGGTGGTCGAGGCGGCGGCTGTCTGGGTCATGACGCATCCTTCCGGCTCAAGGTGGTCTAAACCATTGATGCGATAGAGGATGCCGGACACCCCCACCTGCGGGGAACTTTCTTTCGGGGGGTAATTCCATGTTATGTCCGAATTTAACGACGCCGAAACGCGTTAAGGCCCCTTTCCTGGAATGAATCCAGGAAAGGGGCCTCGTGTTTTCCGATTCAGCGGCGGCGGCGCAGGGTGTCGAGGGCGTAGGTGCCCGGGCCGATCGCGGCGATCAGCAGGAAGATCCAGCAGTAGAGGGTCGACAGCTCGCCCATGTTCTGCAGCGGCAGCAGGCCTTCCGGGGCGTGCACGGTGAAGTAGGCGTACGCCATCACGCCGGAGAGGAGCACCGCGACCGGCCGGGTGAAGAGGCCGACCAGCACGAACGCGGCGCCGACGAGCTCGATCACACTGCCGTACCAGCCGGGCCAGGAGCCGAGTTCGACCGAACCGCCCGCGCCGTCGACGCCACCGAAGAATCCGAATCCCTGCAAACCGTGGCAGAGGAAGAGGAACGAGACGACGATCCGGACGGCGGACTGGATCGCGCCCTGCGCCTTGGCGGCACGCGGGGTGGCGGCGGTCGTGGTGGCGGTGGTCTGGGCGGGGGCGGTGGTCTGCGTCATGGTTCCGGTCCTTCCGGGAGTGTCTGTCGGGCGGCTTCTGACAACGCGTCGGACGGGCACGACGCGAATCGACATCCGGGCGGAAACTTTTTTCGCGGGCCGGTCACATCACCCGGTCGGAGTAAGGCCAGACTGGACGGCATGGCGGGTAAGACGAGTGCCGGGATCCTGCTCTTCCGCAGGTCGGGCGGGGTGGCCGAGGTGCTGCTCGGGCATATGGGCGGGCCGTTCTGGGCGAAGAAGGACGCGGGCGGCTGGTCGGTGCCCAAGGGCGAGTACGAGCCGGACGAGGCGCCGGAGGCCGCGGCGCGGCGAGAATTCCAGGAGGAACTGGGGTTGCCGGCGCCCGAGGGGGAGTACCTCCCGCTCGGCGTCGTGAAGCAGTCCGGCGGCAAGGTCGTGACGGTCTGGGCGGTGGAGGGCGACCTCGACCCGGCTCAGGTGGTGCCGGGCACCTTCGAGATGGAGTGGCCGCCGCGGTCGGGCCGGACACAGGAGTTCCCGGAGGTCGACCGCGTCGCCTGGTTCACGCTGGCCGAAGCGGAGGAGAAGCTGCTCAAAGGCCAGCGCCCGTTCCTCGTCCGGCTGGGCGAACTGCTCAACGGCTGAGCAATTCGCCGAGGTGGGGAAGGCGCGGTGGTGTTGCGAAAGCCACTTTCGCAACCTCCAACGTTGCGAAAGTGGCTTTCGCAACGTCGGTGGCGGCACTCCTGGGGCACCTGGAACCGCGCCGCGAAGGTCAGCCTCCGGCGCTGCTCAACGGCTGAGCAGCTCGCCGAGGGGTTTGTCGGCCAGCGAGCCGAGTACGAGATCGGCGTGGTCGAAGTTCAGTACCGCGGTGATCGCGTTCGGCACGGCGACGCATTCGAGCCCGGCGGCCTTCGCCGCGGTGACACCGTGGGGTGAGTCCTCGAACGCGATCGCCTCGGACGCGGGCAGGTCCAGCGCGGCGAGCGCGGCCAGGTAGAGGTCCGGGCTCGGCTTCGCCTGGTGGAGGTCTCCGGTGAGGACGGCCTCGAACGCGTCCGCGAGGCCCAGCCGGTTCAGATGCGTGGTGACCCAGTCGCCGGTCGAACTGGACGCGATGGCCAGCCGCAGGCCGTGTTCCTTCGCGTCTTCGAGGTACTCGTGGACGCCAGGCCGCGGCCCCACCGATTCCAGCAGCTCGGTGACCCTGGTGCGAACGCCGGTGCGGACCGCGACCCGGTCCAGGTTCTCGTCGTTCTCCTCCAGCAGTTCGAACATCGCGACGGCGGTGTTCTGCGTGCCGATCACGGTGTGCCAGACGTCGAGGGGGAGTTCGCCGCCGCGAGCGCGGAAGGTCTCCTGCCAGGCCACGAGGACGGCCGCCTCGGTGTCGACCAGCGTCCCGTCGAAATCGAAGATCAATGCGCCGGTCATGGGACGAGTCTACGTCTTGACTCACTGAGTGGCACGGATTACCGTACGCATTCGTTAGGAAACTTACCAAACGAACAATCGCCGCGCACCCGTCCCTCTCAACCCGCCGCCACGGATTCCCGGGGAGATCGATGTGAAGGCCCGAACCCGACTACTGCCACTAGGCGCGGCCGCCATCCTGTTGCCGACGCTGCTCAGCGGTAACGCCCAAGCCGCTGATGTCCTTTTGTCCCAAGGTAAAGCCGTCCTGGTCTCCTCGGTGGAGTCCTCCTCCTACGGTGGTCCGCTCGCCGTCGACGGCAAGAGCACCACCCGCTGGGCGAGCAAGGAAGGCGAGGACCCGCAGTTCATCCGCATCGACCTCGGCGGCCCCTCGGCCATCAACCGGGTCAAGCTGAACTGGGAAGTGGCTTACGCCAGCGCGTACCGGCTGGAAGTCTCCAACGACGGCTCGGCGTGGACCTCGATCAAGTCCGTCACCAACGGCAACGGGGGGACCGACGACCTCACCGGGCTGGCCGCGCGCGGCCGCTACCTGCGCCTCGTCGGCACCAAACGCGCCACCAGCTACGGCTACTCCCTTTGGGAGATGCAGGTTTACGGGACGTCGGACTCCTCCGGTGACACGCAGGCGCCCACCGCGCCGTCGAACCTCAAGGCGGGTTCGGTCACTTCGTCCACTGTGGACCTGACGTGGACCGGCTCGACGGACAACGTCGGTGTCAGCGGCTACGAAGTGCTGCGGAACGGCCAGGTCGTCGGCACTACTGAAAGCGCTTCCTACACCGACAGCGGGCTGAGCGCGTCGACCGCGTACACCTACACCGTCCGTGCGAAGGACGCCGCCGGCAACACCTCGGCGGCGAGCAACCAGATCCAGGCGACCACCCAGGCGGGTGGTTCTTCGTTCGTCCTCGCCGCCTCCGGTGACATCGCCGAACAGTGCACCGCTTCGTCGTCTTCGTGCGTCCACCCGAAGACGGCCGCGCTGGTCGGCCAGATGAACCCGGCCGCGGTCATCACCATGGGCGACAACCAGTACGACGACGCCCACATCGAGGACTTCACGAAGTACTTCGACAAGACCTGGGGCAAGTACAAGAACATCATGCACCCGGTCCCCGGCAACCACGAGACCTACGACCACACCCCGCTGGGCGCCTACAAGCAGTACTTCGGCAAGATCGCGACGCCGAACGGCAAGACCTACTACAGCTGGGAAATGGGCAACTGGCATTTCGTCGCCATCGACAGCACGGAGTTCTCGCCCGGCCTGGCCGCGAACGCGATCAGCGACGAGCAGCTGAACTGGATCAAGCAGGACCTGAAGAGCAACACCAAGCCTTGCGTCGCCGCGTACTACCACCACCCGCGCTACACCTCGGGTGACCACGGCGACAACAGCAAGATGGCCACCCTCTGGGAGACCCTCGTCCAGAACAAGGTCGACCTGGTGCTCAACGGGCACGACCACCACTACGAGCGGTTCCATCCGCAGAACGCCGACGGCGACAAGGATCCCGCGGGTCCGGTGCAGATCATCGGCGGCGGTGGCGGGGCGAGCCTGTACCCGGTCAAGACCGAGCACCCGGCCACGGCGAAGGCGATCTCGACCTACGGCGTGCTCAAGCTGAACATGTCGGACAACGCCTTCTCGACCCAGCTGATCGGGCTCGACGGCAAGACGATCGACTCCTCTCCCACCTACACCTGCCACTGATCCTCGCGATTCGGGTGCCGGGTCGCGGCCGTACACGCCGCGACCCGGCTCTGGAGGTCTCCCATGTACATAGCCACCAGTAGGGGAGCGGACGCCGCGGCGGATGTCCCGAAGAGCGGCGTGAAACGGGCCGTCACGGGGAACGTCGTCGCGCTCGGCCTGGTCAGCCTGGTCACCGACATCTCGTCGGAGATGGTGACCGCGGTACTCCCGCTCTACCTGGTCCTCGGTCTCGGCCTCAGCCCGCTGCAGTTCGGCGTGCTCGACGGCCTCTACTCCGGTGTCACCGCCGTCGTCCGGCTCGTCGGCGGGCATCTCGCGGACCGGTGGCAGCGGCTCAAAGCGGTCGCCTGCTTCGGTTACGGCCTCTCGGCGCTGGGCAAGATCGGCCTGATGGTGGCGGGTTCCTCCACCGTCGCGATCGGCGCGGTACTCGCGGCCGACCGCACCGGCAAAGGCGTCCGGACCGCGCCGCGGGACGCGCTGATCACCTTGAGCAGCGAGCCGGAACATCTCGGCCGCGCGTTCGGCGTGCACCGCGCGATGGACACCTTCGGCGCGTTCCTCGGCCCGCTGGTCGCAATGGCCGTGCTGTGGCTCAGCCTCGGCAGCTACGACTCGGTGTTCTTCACGAGCTTCTGCGTCGCCGCGATCGGCGTGATCATCCTGGTGGTGCTCGTCAAGGATCACCAGCCCAAGCCGCGTGCCGAACGCCCGAAGGTCTCCTTGCGGGAGACCGCGGGCCTGATCCGGCAGGCGTCGTTCCGCCGGATCTGCGTCTGGGCGGCGCTGCTGGGCCTGGTCACCCTCAGCGACTCGTTCCTCTACCTCGTACTGCAGCGCCGCTGGGATCTCGGCGCGGTCTTCTTTCCCTTGCTGCCGCTGGGAACCGCGGGCGTGTACCTGCTGCTCGCCGTTCCGTGCGGCAGGCTTTCGGACCGGATCGGCCGCTGGAAGGTGTTCCTCGGCGGACACGTCGCGCTGGTCGTCGCGTTGCTGGCGCTGCTCGGACCGGTGGACGGCGGCATCCTCGCGGTGCTGGCGCTCGTGCTGCACGGTGTCTTCTACGCGGCCACCGACGGTGTGCTGATGGCCGCCGCCGGGCCGCTGCTGCCCGAGCACCAGCGGGCGAGCGGGCTGGCGCTGGTGCAGACCGGGCAGGCGACCACGCGGATGCTCGCGTCCGTCCTTTTCGGACTCGCCTGGACCACGTGGGATCTGCACGCCGCGGTACTGGTCGCCGCGGGCGCGCTGGCCGTGGTGGTCGTCGCCGCGGCCGTGCTCCGTCCTTTGCGGACCTACGCGTGAGGGCGCGGATCCTGGGCGTGGCGGCGGCGGTCGTCGTCCTGATCGCGGCGGCCGTCGGCTACGGTGTCGTCTCCCGGGACCGAGGGCCTGCCGTCAACTCCGTCGCCGTCGTCACCGGACAGCCGGTTTCGGTGCAGGCCAAGGGGCAGCTGCTGTTCCGCAACACCGCCGAAGGCCCGGACTTCGGCCATCTCGCGACCGTCCCGGCCGACCGGCCCGGCGAGCCGAGGAAGGTATCCGGGCTCAGCTGCGACCGGTTCGCCGCCTCGGCGGGGACCGCGCTGTGCCTGGCCGCGCAGCCCGGGGTGCTGCCGCCGATGACCGACGTCATCGTGCTGGACAAGGACCTCAACGAGATCCGCCGGATCGAACTGCCCGGCACCCCCAGCCGCGGCCGGGTCTCGCCCGACGGGAAACTCGCCTACTGGACGCTGTTCGTCAACGGGGATTCCTATGCGGAGACCGGGTTTTCGACCAGGGCCGGGATCTTCGACCTGAAGACCGGGAAACTGATGAAGAGCATCGAGGAGATGGGGCTTCTCCTCGACGGCAAGCCGTACTATTCGTCCGACGTGAACTACTGGGGCATCACCTTCGCCCCGGACGGCAAGCGGTTCTACGCGACAGTGGGGACGAAGGGGAAGACGTACCTGGTCGAGGCGGACTACGAGAAGCTCGTCGCGAGGATGATCCGGGAGAACGTCGAATGCCCGTCGCTCTCACCGGACGGGAAGCGGATCGCCTTCAAGAAGAAGGTTTCCGCGGATCTGGCGGCGCCGTGGCGGCTCGCCGTCCTCGATCTGGCCTCCGGGAAGGAGACCATGCTGGCCGAGACGCGCAGCGTGGACGACCAGGCGACCTGGCTCGACGACCGGACCGTGGCGTACGGCGTGGATTCGGCGATCTGGTCGGTTCCGGCGGATGGGAGCGGGGCGGCCCAGGAGCTGGTGGCGCAGGGTAGTTCGCCGGCGGGCGTGTAGTCGGCTCGTGAGTGGTAAGGACGGTTCTAACCGTCCTTACCACTCACGAGGCCCATGGCGTCCGCTTGCTCGCGGAACACGTCGTACGCGGCCTTCCCGAACAGCACGAACCGCACCAGCTCCACGGAGCACGACCCGGCCGAGAGCGTGGTCATCACGGTTTCGAGGGCGATCTCCGCCGCGGATTCGACCGGCCACCGGTAGATCCCGGTCGAGATCGCGGGGAACGCCACGGTGTGCGCGCCGAGATCGGCGGCCACGTGCAGCGAGTTGCGGTGGCAGGCGGCCAGCAAAGCGGAGCGGTCTTCGGAATCGGACCACACCGGCCCGACGGTGTGCACCACCCAGCGCGCCGGGAGGCGGCCCGCCGTGGTGGCGACCGCCTCTCCGGTCTTCAGTCCCTTGCCGTAGTGCCCCGCGCGCAGGGCCCGGCATTCGGCGAGGATCTCCGGTCCGCCGCGGCGGTGGATCGCGCCGTCCACCCCGCCGCCCCCGAGCAGTGACGAGTTCGCGGCGTTGACCACGACGTCGACCCGTTGCTCGGTGATGTCGCCTTCGACCAGTTCGATCATCGTGATCGCTCCGTCAGTCGGTGAAGTACTCGATCAGGACCGGGGCCACGGCCTTCGGCTTGAGCATATGCGTCTGGCCCTCGATCGTGCGGTGCTCGGCGCCCGGGACCGCCTTCGCCAGCGCGGCGACGCCGTTGCGGATCCACGCGGGGCTCTTGCCGCCGTCCATGACCAGCGTCGGCACGGACACGCTCGCCCAGCGGCCCTCGGGCAGCGGGGTGCCGTCGTGCAGGCCGTCGAAGAGGGCGGCGTCGTAGCGCAGGGTCGGCGCGACCTTCTTCAGCTTCGGCCACGCGGGCATGAACTGCATCATGAAGACGACCGGAGCCGGGACGCGGACGCCTTCCCGCATGAAGGTCTTGATCGCGGTGCCGGGCTTGCCGGTGGCGATGGCCTTCTCCAGCCGGTCGGCGTAGTCGGCCGGGACCGGCGGGCGGGTGTCGTCGACGACCAGCGGGAATTCGTAGACGGCCAGTTTCGTGATGGGGAGCCCGGCTTTCGCGGCTTCGAGGGCGAGCGCGGCGCCGGAGGAGATCCCGTAGACGTGGGCGGTCCCGCCCGCTTCCTTGATCAGCGCGGCGATGTCCTCGACTTCGCGGGCGACGGAGAACGGCGCGGTGTCGCCGCTCTCGCCGCGGCCGCGGCGGTCGTAGGTGTAGACGGTGAAGTGCGGGGCCAGTTCGGCGGCCAGCGGCTTGGCCGGGCCGAACTCGCGGTGGCACATCGCGCCGTCGACCAGGATGACGGCGGGGCCGGAGCCGGTGCGGGTGTAGGCGATGGTGGTGCCGTCTTGCGAGGTCACGGTGTTCATGGCGGGAATTCTCCTCGGGTGGTCTAGCGAGCGGAACGGAGGATGACGGCGGTGACCCAGGCCCAGGCCAGCATCACGGTGGCCCAGAAGGCGAGCATCACGACGGCGTTCGCGTTGCCGGAGCTGATCCCGGCGAAGGAGGCGAAGAACGCGATGCCGGTGGCGCGGGAGTAGACGGCCCAGCCGCGGTGGCCCTCACGGGAGAAGCGGCTCGCGAACACGAAGGTCGCGACGATCAGCGACAGGAAACCGATCGAGCCGGCGGCCATGTGCAGGACGCCCGCGGTGCTGATGGTGGCGGTGCCGGTGCCTGCCGGGCTGGTGTCGATAGGGAAGCCGTTGCCGGGGTCGGCCTTGAAGACGGCGGCGAAGAGCATGCTGGCGCCGAAGACGCCCAGCAGCCGTGGCCCCCACGTGCTGCCTCTGCCCGGTTCGAGCGTGCGGCTCAGGCCGATCGCTCCTGCGATCATCAGGACACCGGTGACCAGGAAGTTCGTCACCTGGATCCAGCCCGCGTCGCCGTTGCTCAGCATGCTCGCCGGGTGCTTCGTCACGTCGAAGCCGTCGCGGACGGCGGCCTGGATGAGCGTGGTCAGGAAGTACAGCGGACCCGAGACGGCGCCGCACGCGAGCAGGGCGCGGGCCGGCAGTGCGACGTGGGTCCGGGTGGCGGTGATGGTCATCGTTTCGGCCTTTCGGGGCGGCGGGTGCGTTGGGTACAAGCTTCGCTCCGAAAGCCTCAGTTGTCAAGACAAAAAAAATTGTCGGTGGCACCTGATGTGCCATGAGGGGTGTCGCAACCAGGTGACTACTTGCAGTTTCGCAAGGTCAGAAGGGTGATCTCGCTGGGCGCGAAGACGCGCAGCGGTGGCCCCCAGAACCCGGTGCCGCGGCTCGTGTAGAGCTGCGTGCGCTCGCCGTGGCGCGAAAGACCGGCCAGAACGGGCTGGTCGAGGCGGACCAGGAGATGGAACGGCCAGATCTGGCCGCCGTGGGTGTGCCCGGAGATCTGGAGATCGATCCCGGCCTCGGCGGCCTGCTTGACCTGCTTCGGCTGGTGCGCGAGGAGGACGACCGGAGTGCTCTCGGCGACGCCGTCGAGCGCGGCGGGGAGGTTGGGGCCGTGGCCGGGCAGGCCGGAGGCGGTGCCGGTCGGGTCGTCGATGCCGGCGAAGACGAGCGTGTCCCCGTCTTGGTGGACCTTCGCGTGCCGGTTGTGCAGCGTGTCCCAGCCGAGGTCGCGCATATGGTCGAGCCAGGCCTGCGCCTCGCCGAAGTACTCGTGGTTGCCGGTGATGTAGAACTTGCCGAGCTTCGCCCGCACCTTCCCGAGCGGCGCGACCTGCTGTGCGCGTTTGGAGACGGAACCGTCGGCGAGGTCACCCGCGTGGGCCACGACGTCGGCGTCGAGCTCGTTCACCACTTCGACGACCTTCTCCGACCATTTCGTCCGGTTCAGCGGGCCGAAGTGGGTGTCGGTGATGATCGCGAAGCGCAGACCGTCGAGCCCCGCGCCGAGTCGGGGGAGCACGACATCGAGTTCCTTGAGCCTCGGCACGCGCCGGGCCTCGAACATCCCGTACGCCGCCAGCCCCGCGAAGGCGACCAAGACGACTCCGGACACGATTCCCGCCGCACTGTCCACTCCGGACGCCGCGAGGACGAGACGCAACACGTTTCCGAGTACCGACAAGGAGAACAGCAGCCAGATCAGCCCGAGGGAGAGGTCACCGATCTTCGCCGCGAGATCACGCTGCCACGGGCCGTGGCCGAGGATCATGCACGCGGGGACGGCGACCGCGGCGGCGGCGAACACGATCGTGCCGAGGGCTTCGAGCGCCGCCGGGAGCTCGGGGGAGCCGACGACCGTCCACCAGGGCACTCCGAACAGGAGGGCGAGAACGGCGATCAGCGCGGCGACGCGGACAAGGATGCGGGGCATGATGACGGCCAGACTAACAGACCATTGGTCTCTACCGCCGTCCTCGCTGAGGGCCTCTCAGGTACGTACGTGGGCGTACGCGTGGTGTCGCTTCACGGCCGACGCTTTTCGTCCTGACGCGGAAGACACTCTTCGGCATGAAGCCACGGACGGTCGAACGCGTCGCCTATGCGACCGGAGCGCTCCTGTTCCTCAGCGGTCTCGTGCACGCGGTCGTGCTGGTCGCGTCCGGCGGTTCGTGGACCGGGCCGCTGTCGATGCGGAAGCGGTCACGTTCGGCCTGTCTTTCGGCCTGACGCTGATCACCGTCGCCTGGGCGAGCGTCGTCGAGACGGTGCTCGTGAGCATGCAGGCATGGCGCGGGGTGCCGTCGCATTTCAACTTCGAGACCGGCTTCGACAACGCGGTCTCGACCACGCTCGCCGCGGGCGGCGGCGTCATCATCCTGACGGCGGTCTCGTTCACGGCCGCGGCGATGCGCGGGGCAGGGGAGACTACCGCGAGCATGCGGCTCGCGGTGCGGTTCGGCCTGGTCGCGCTGCTGGTGTCACTCGGCGGGGGCGCGGCGATGATCGCGAGCGGCGTCGTCGATGCGCGCGGTGGAAACCCGCAGGCCGCGTACACCACCGCCGGCGCGCTGAAGCCGCTGCACGCGGTGGCGATGCACGCGATCCTCATCGTGCCGGGGCTCGCCTGGCTGCTGAAGTTCGCGGACTGGACGGAACGGCGGCGCGTGCGGCTGGTGTCGGTGACCGGGGTGGTCGTGAGTGGTAAGGACGGTTAGAACCGTCCTTACCACTCACGAGCAAGCGCGCTAGCGGCCCACGTAAGCGCGAAGGTGCCGCGCCGTGAGCGTGTCACCGGAGGCGACCAGATCGGCCGGAGTCCCCGTGAACACCACCTGGCCGCCCTCCGAACCGGCGCCCGGCCCGAGATCCACGATCCAGTCCGCGTGTGCCATCACCGCCTGGTGATGCTCGATCACCACCACCGTGTTCCCGTCGTCGACGAGCCGGTCCAGCAGGCCGAGCAGCTGGTCGACGTCGGCGAGATGCAGACCGGTGGTCGGTTCGTCGAGGACGTAGGTCGCCGACTTCTCCGCCATCCGGATGGCCAGTTTGATCCGCTGCCGTTCCCCGCCGGACAGCGTCGTGAGCGGCTGCCCGAGCCCGAGGTAGCCGAGGCCGACGTCGGCGAGCCGGTCCAGGATCCTCCGCGCCTGCCCCGACGGGAAGAACTCGCGCGCCTCGGCGACCGGCATCGCGAGGACCTCGCTGATGTCCTTGCCCCGCAGCTGGTACGTCAGCACTTCGGCGGTGAACCGCTTGCCCTCGCATTCCTCGCAGACCGTCGCCACCCCGGCCATCATCGCCAGGTCGGTGTAGATCAGCCCGATACCCTTGCACTTCGGGCACGCGCCTTCGGAGTTCGCGCTGAACAGGGCCGCCTTGACGCCGTTGGCCTTGGCGAATGCGGTGCGGATCGGGTCGAGCAGGCCGGTGTAGGTCGCCGGGTTGCTGCGCCGCGAGCCGCGGATGGCCGACTGGTCGAGCACCACCACGTCGTCCCTTGTGGACAGTGAGCCGTGGATGAGCGAGCTCTTGCCCGAACCGGCGACCCCGGTGACCACGGTCAGCACGCCCAGCGGGATGTCGACGTCGACACCGCGCAGGTTGTGCCGGGTCGCGTTCCGGATTTCGATCCGCCCGCGGGCCCTGCGGACGTCGGTGCGCAACCGTGCCCGGTGGTCGAGGTGCCGTCCGGTCAGCGTGCCGGACGCGCGCAGTCCGGCGACGTCACCGGTGTAACAGATCCGCCCGCCGTTCGGCCCGGCGCCGGGGCCGAGGTCGACGACGTGGTCGGCGATCTCGATCGTCTCCGGTTTGTGCTCGACGACGAGCACCGTGTTCCCCTTGTCCTTCAAGAGAAGCAGGAGACCGTTCATCCGCTGGATGTCGTGCGGGTGCAGCCCGACGGTCGGTTCGTCGAAGACGTAGGTGACGTCGGTGAGGCTCGAACCCAGATGCCGCACCATCTTCACGCGCTGCGCCTCGCCGCCGGACAGCGTCCCGGATTCACGGTCGAGGCTCAGGTAGCCGAGGCCGATCTCCACGAGTGAGTCGAGGGTGCCGCGCAGCGTCTGCATCAGCGGCCCGACCGACGGATCGTCGATCTTGCGGAGGAAATCGGCCAGATCGCTGATCTGCATCGACGAGCAGTCGGCGATGTTCAGTCCCTCGATCTTCGAGGACAGCGCCGCCTGGTTGAGTCGCGCGCCTTCGCACGACGGGCACTGCCGGAAGGTGATCGCCCGGTCCACGAACGCCCGGGCGTGCGCCTGCATCGACTCCTTGTCCTTCGACAGGAACAGCCGCTGCACCTTGACCAGGAGGCCTTCGTAGGTGGTGTTCATCCCGCCGAGCTTCATCTTGGTGGCGGGTTTGTGCATGAAGTCTTCCCACTGCCGCGGGGTGTAGTCCTTCAGCTTGACCGCCGGATCGACGAAACCGGCTTCCGCCAGTCCCTTCCAGTACCAGCTGCCCGGCGTGAAGTTCGGGACGGTGATCGCCCCTTCGTCGAGCGAAAGCTCTTTGTCGACGAGCTGGTCGATGTCGATGCTGGAGACCTTGCCCAGCCCCTCGCATTCGGGGCACATCCCCTCGGGAAGGTTGAAGCTGAACGCGCCCGACGTCCCCACGTGCGGCGTTCCCAGCCTGCTGAAGACGATGCGCAACATCGTGTGCGCGTCGGTCGCGGTGCCGACCGTGGACCGGGAGTTGGCGCCCATCCGTTCCTGGTCGACGACGATCGCGGCGCTCAGGTTCCGCAGCGCGTCCACGTCCGGCCGTCCGACCGGGGCCATGAAGGACTGGATGAACGCGGTGTAGGTCTCGTTGATCAGCCGCTGTGACTCCGCGGCGATGGTGCCGAACACCAAGGACGACTTCCCCGAGCCCGAGACACCGGTGAAGACGGTGAGGCGGCGTTTGGGGATGTCGACCGAGACGTCGGCGAGGTTGTTCTCTCTGGCTCCGCGCACCTGGATCATGTCGTGGCTGTCGGCGGCCGAAGGCATGGCTCTCCCCTGGTTGGAACTCTTTAGCCTGTAAAGTGAGGGTAGCAGAGGTTGGTTTATGCTGTAAGGAGTTGGCAAGTGGTCGTCTACGCGGCGCAGGGAGACCCCGGACGGTCGATGGCACTGCTGTGGCGGACCGAGTCGCCGGACGCCGAGCGGCCCGGCCCCAAACCGGGGCTTTCGGTGGATCTGATCGTCGGAACCGCCATCGCCATCGCGGACGCCGAAGGAATGACGGGCCTCTCGATGCGGGCCGTCGGGGACCGCCTCGGCCGGACGGCCATGGCGCTCTACACCTATGTCCCGAGCAAGAGCGAACTCGTCGATCTCATGTACGACACAGCGCTCGCCGAACTTTCGGCCGTTTACGACGGAGACGACTGGCGGGCCGACGCCGCGCGCTGGGCCGAGGAGCTGTGGGACTTCTATCTGCGGCACCCCTGGGTCCTGCAGGTCTCGCAGGCGCGGCCGGTGCTCGGGCCGAACGAGTACGTCGTCCTGGAGGCGCTGGTGAAGATCCTGCGCCGGACCGGACTGCGACCGACGGCGCTGCGGCGGCTGGTCAGCGCGCTGTACTCGTGTGTGCGCGAGCCGGCCAGGACGGCCTCGGAGGCGCGGCTGGCCGAAAAAATGACGGGGCAGTCCGACGACGAGTGGTGGTACGCGCGCTCCGCGCGTCTGAAGGAGGTCTCGCCGGACTTCGCCGAGCGTTTCCCGACGCTGACCTGGATGGAGAGCGAGCACGCGTTCCGGATGGAGGACGAGACGGTGTCCTATCTGGAGCAGGAGGCGAGGGAGGCTTTCGAGTTCTCGCTGACGGTCATCCTGGACGGAATCGAAGTCGCGACGAAAGCGGAGTAGCCTTCTCCGCATGCCCTCCGATTTCGCCTTGAAGACCATGAACGCCGTCCACCGCGTCATCCAGAAGGTCAGCGGCGGCCGCGCCGGCTGGCAGGTCGCCGGGATGACCGTCCTTGAGCTGACCACGATCGGCCGCAAATCCGGCCAGCCGCGCACCGTCCTGCTGACCTCGCCGCTGCGCGAGGGCGACGCGTACGTCATCGTCGCCTCCCGCGGCGGCGACGACCAGCACCCGGCCTGGTTCCTCAACCTCCGCGACAACCCCGACGTCCAGGTCACCCTGAAGGGCGAGAGCGCGAAGCCGATGGTCGCGAGCGTGGCCGACACCGAGCAGCGCGCCCGCCTGTGGCCCAAGATCACCGCGGACTACAAGAACTACGCGCAGTACCAGACCAAGACCGACCGGGAGATCCCCGTCGTGCTGCTCTCGCCGAAGGCGTAGGTACCTCCGGACGCTCAGGTTTCGCGACACGGGTGCCCGGTCGGTCACACTTGACGGAACGCGTTGCGAAAGCCACTTTCACAACCTTCAACGTTGCGAAAGTGGCTTTCGCAACAGCGCTCTACGAGCCGGCGGACGCCCAGGCGCGTAACCCGGCATCCCCCGCGCGGGCCGGGTCCATCGGCCCTACCGGCGAGTCGGTAAGCCGGGGACCGTGGATCTCGACGAAGTACACGACGAGAACGCGGGGATGCCGATGTCCGACTCCTTGGGTCTCGAGACGCTCGGCCGCGAGCAGTGCCTGGCGCTGCTCGCGGGCGCCGGGCTCGGCCGGGTGGTGTTCACCTCGCGGGCCATGCCGGCGATCCAGCCCGCGCGGTTCGCGCTCCACCACGGCGGCATCGTGGTGCGGGCCCCGGCGCAGAGCTCGTTGTTCGCCGGGATACTCGACAGCGTGGTGGCGTTCGCCGTCGACGAGTTCGCCAAGGACCTGGTGACCGGCTGGTTCGTCACCGTCGTCGGCCGCGCCTCCGAGGTACGTGATCCGATCGTGATCGCCGAGCTCGAGACCCTGCCGCTGGGCTGCTGGACTGGTCAGGCGGATTCCCGCTACCTCCGGATCCCGATCGAGTCGGTGACCGGACGGAGGATCCTCGGGGTGAGCGGTAACGAAGCACTGTCCGTGATCGACGCACCAGATGAGCGATCCGGGCGCGTCTGTCATACCTGACCCCACTGCCCGGGGAGTTACTCCGGGACGGTGACGCCAGTGCGGCGGGTGAATGCGGCGAGCGACGCCAAAGCGCCCAGGATTCTGGACGCGGTGGCCGGGATCGCCCACGATCTCAGTCTCTCCGACGTCCTGCGGCGCCTGGTCGAATCGGCCTGCGAACTGACCGGTGCGCCGTTCGGCGCGCTGAGCGTGCTCGACTCGGACGAGTTCATCCGCTTCGGTGACGCCTGGGAACGGCCGCCGTCCGAGGACGAGTCCCGGGTGGTGCCGATCCGGATGCGCGGCCGTATCTTCGGGCTGCTGTATCTCGCGCCCAAACCGGACGGCGAGGACTTCACCGAAACCGAGGACGACCTGCTCGTCGCGCTCACCGCCGCGGCCGGTGTGGTGATCGAGAACGCCGCCCTGTTCGACCAGGTACAGCGGCGCGAGCGCTGGCTCGAAGCCTCCTACCACGTCACCGGCGCGCTGCTGGCCGACCAGGATCTGACCGCGACCCTCCGCCTGATCGCCGAGCGCGCCCGCGTCGTCGCCGGCGGCTCCGCGGGTGCGGTCGCCCGTCCGCGCGGTGACGGGATGCTGGTCTTCGAGATCGTCGAGCCGCCGGGGCCCGACGCCGACCGGATCGCCGGGGTCACCGTGCCGACCGAGGGCACCGCGACCGGGCTGGCGTACACGAGCGGCAAACCCGTCGTGGTGCGGGAGTACGGCGACAAGGTGATCGAGCATCAGGGCGGACGTGGCGTCACGATGCCCGCGATGATCAAGGACCTCGATTCCACGGTCGCCGTCCCGTTGATCGTCGGCGAGGAGAAGCTCGGCGTCCTCCTGGTGGCGAAGTTCCGCGACAAGACCCCGTTCTCCGCCTACGACGTCCAGCTCGCCGAGACCTTCGCCGCGCACGCCGCGCTCGCGGTCGAGTTCGCCCGCGCACAGCAGGACAGGCAGCGTCTCGCCGTTTTCGAGGACCGCGACCGGATCGCCCGCGACCTGCACGACCTGGTGATCCAGCGGCTGTTCGCGATCGGGCTCGGGCTGGAGGGGCTCGGCAGGCTCGCCGGCGAACCCGCCGTCGCCGACCGGGTGACCGGCTTCGCGCACGAGATAGACCGCACGATCCGCGAGATCCGCAACAGCATCTTTTCGCTGCAGGAACCGGCGGAGGCGCAGGGCAGCCTCCGGTCGGAGCTGCTGCGGGTCGCGCTCGACGCGGGCTGCGCGTCCGAACCCCGGGTCGGGTTCGACGGGCCGCTCGACTCGGCCGTGCCGGACACGGTCCGCTCCGACCTCATCGCGACCCTGCGCGAAGCACTGTCCAATGTGGTCAGACATGCCGGGGCGACGGCGGTCTCGGTCGACGTCTCCGTCGACCGCGACGGCCGATGGCTGAACCTTTCGGTGGTGGACGACGGCGTCGGCATGCCGGCCGAACCCGGCCACCGCAGCGGCGTGGCGAACCTGGCCGAACGCGCGGCCCGCTGGAACGGCTCGTTCGCCGTCGAAGCGGCGCCGGAAGGCGGGACGAAGCTCGACTGGTCGGTGGAGCTGCCGGCCCGACAGGGGAGTGTGCGATGACGATCTCGGTGTTCCTGCTGGACGATCACGAACTCGTCCGCACCGGGCTGAAGACGGTCTTCGAGGCCGAAGACGACCTCACCGTGGTCGGCGAAGCGGCCACGGCCGCCGAGGCGTACGTGCGGATCCCCGCGGTGAAACCGCAGGTCGCGGTGCTCGACGTCCGGCTCCCGGACGGTGAAGGGGTCAGTGTCTGCCGGGAGATCCGGGCGTCGATCGACCCGCCCCCCGCCTGCCTGATGCTGACGTCCTATTCGGACGACGACGCGTTGTTCGGCGCGATCATGGCCGGCGCGGCCGGGTACATGCTCAAGCAGGTGTCCGGCGGCGCGCTCGTCAAGGCGGTCCGCACGGTCGCCGCGGGCGGATCGCTCCTGGACAGCACGCTGACCGCCTCGGTGATGAACCGGCTGCGCGGGGAGAGCGACCTCCCAGACCCGCGGTACGAACAGCTGAGCCCGCAGGAGCGGCGGGTGCTCGACCACATCGCCGACGGGCTGACCAACCGCCAGATCGCGGAAAAGCTGTACCTGGCGGAGAAGACGGTCAAGAACTACGTGTCGTCCCTGCTGCACAAGCTCGGTTTCGAACGCCGCACGGCCGCCGCCGTCTACGCCACGCAACGCCGCAAGCCCACCGTCTAGAAGAAGGTGAACCCGCCGGCGAAATCGGGGTTCTCGCGCAGCACCCGGCGCAGTTCGTTGAGGGCCCGGTGCTGGGTGACGCGGACCGCGCCCGCGCTCGCCATGCCCAGCGCGCCGGCGGTCTCCTCGGCGCTGTAGCCGTGGATCACGCGCAGCACCAGGACGTCACGCTGTTTCGCCGAGAGGACCTCGAACAGCCGCGACAACCGGCGGCGGCGATCGGCCCTCTCGACCTCCTCGAACGTCGGATTCCACGGTCCGTCCTGGTCGGGCTCCGGATCGGGCACCGGCGCGGACGGATCGCGGGCGAGGGTGCGGCGGACGTCGGCGACCTTGTGCGACGCGATTCCGAAGACGTACGGTAGGAAGCTGTTGTCCTGGTAGCTGTAACGCGGCAAGGCCACGAGGACGGCCATCAGGACCTCCTGGGCGCAGTCCTCGGCGCTGGAGACGCCGCGTACCGTTCCGCCCAGCCTGCCCGCGCAGTAGCGGAACACGATGGGCCGGAGGAGCGCCAGCAGCCTCCCGACGGCAGACCGGTCCCCGCCGATCGCCGCGCGGATCAGCTCACCGTCCGGCTCTCCCGGCCGGAGCTGATATGTCGGACGCACGGCTTCTGACACGGCGGTCACGCCGGATCTGCCGTTCTCGGTCCCATCGTCCCCACCTCCCGAAAGCCCCCAGCCCTGTTTGGCCCTCCCGACGTTACGGAGCGCGCCCCCGCGTCACACCGGTCCAGCAGCCCGGAGTAGTCGGGTCTTTGGACCCTGGTGCCGCCGGGGTATGGACTTTCGCCGGATTGGTCTAGACAATTAGCCCAGTGCGGCGGCAGGCCGCCCTTTCCCGGAGGAATCGCGATGAGGCGTTCCAGATCGTTGTCATTTCTGGCCGTTTTGGTGCTCACCTTCACCGGCTTGATCACCGGCGGTGGCACCGCGAGCGCGGCCAACCTGCTCCTCAATCCCGGCTTCGAGGCGGGCTCGACGTCCGGCTGGACCTGCGCGGCGGGCGCGACCGTCACCACGCCGGTCCGTTCCGGCGGTTACGCCGTTTCGGTCACGCCCGGTTCGACGATCGGGAAATGCGCACAGACGGTATCCGTCCGGCCGAACACGACCTACGCGGTTTCGGCCTGGGTGAACGGGAACCCGGTGTACCTCGGGGTCACGGGCGGGCCGTCGACCTGGACCGCGGCGACCGCTTACACGCAGCTGTCGCTGTCGTTCACGACGTCGGCCACGCAGACGACGGCGGAGGTGTACGTCCACGGCTGGTACGGGTCGGGCACCTACTACGCGGACGACATCAGCCTCGACGGACCCGGCGGTGGCACCCCCGGCGCGCCGCCGTCACCGGGGAATCCGGCCGTGGGCGCGGTGACGAGCTCGTCGATCGCGCTCTCGTGGGGCGCCTCCGCGGGGACGGTGACCGGCTATCGCGTGTACGAGGCCGGCAAGGTGGTCGCGACGGTGACCGGGACTTCGGCCACGATCTCGGGACTGACGGCCTGTTCGTCGCACAGCTATTCGGTGGCCGCCTACAACAGTGCGGGCGAGTCGCCGAAGACCACGGAGGCGGGCGCCACGACCTCCGGCTGCGTCGACACCGGCCTGCCGAAGCACGCGCTGATCGGCTACCTGCACGCGAGCTTCGCCAACGGTTCCGGCTACACGCGGATGGCCGACGTCCCGGCGGCGTGGGACATCGTCAACCTGGCCTTCGGTGAACCGACTTCGGTGACCTCCGGTGACATCCGCTTCACGCGGTGCCCGGTCGCGGAATGCCCGACGGTGGAGAGCGACACGGACTTCATCGCCGCGATCCGCGCGAAGCAGGCTCAGGGCAAGAAGGTCCTGATCTCCATCGGTGGCCAGAACGGGCAGGTGCAGCTGACCACGACCGCGGCCCGCGACGCGTTCGTCAGCTCGGTGTCCGCGATCATCGACCGGTACGGGCTGAACGGGCTCGACATCGACTTCGAGGGACATTCGCTGTACCTCAACTCCGGCGACAACGACTTCCGCAATCCGACCACGCCGGTGATCGTCAATCTCATCTCGGCGCTGAAGACGTTGAAGGCTCGCTATGGTGCGGGATTCGTGCTGACGATGGCGCCGGAGACGTTCTTCGTGCAGACCGGATATCAGTACTACGGCGGCCTCGGCGGCGCCGACAACCGGACGGGCTCGTACCTCCCGGTGATCCACGCGATGCGGGACGCGCTGACCGTGCTGCATGTCCAGGACTACAACTCCGGGCCGGTGATGGGGCTGGACAACCAGTACCACTTCATGGGCGGCGCGGATTTCCACATCGCGATGACCGACATGATCAAGGCGGGTTTCACGGTGTCCTCGACCGGATTCCGGTTCCCGGGGCTGCGTGAGGACCAGATCGCGTTCGGCCTGCCGGCCGCGGTGAGCGCGGGCAACGGGCACACCGCGCCGGCGGCGGTGCATTCGGCGCTGAACTGCCTGGTGAAGAATTCCGGCTGTGGGTCGTATTCCTTGCGCGGCGGCGCTTCACCGTCGTTGCGCGGGCTGATGACGTGGTCGATCAACTGGGACCGGTACTACGGGTGGGAGTTCCAGAACGCGCACGAGCCGTTCCTGAACGCTTTGCCCTGATCGCAGCTGTAGTACGTGAAGGCCCCCTTCACTGCGCTAGACGCAGTGAAGGGGGCCTTCACGTACTTTACAGGGCTTGCGGGGGTCGGTCACCGGGCCGGGAGGCGTTGCGAAAGCCACTTTCGCAACGCTGAAGGTTGCGAAAGTGGCTTTCGCAACCCGCTCGCGCGGCCTCCGGAGCCAGCGAAGCCCGCATTTAGTCCTCTGAATGCGGTCCTTGCGTGTGCATGTACCGCATTCAGAGGACTAAATGCGTGGAACGAAGGAGCGGGCCCGCACCGTGCAGCATCGGTGCGGGCCCGCGGTTCCGGGGAGCCCCGGCCAGGGACGTCAGAAGGCCGCGGTGATCCGCGTGAAGTCCCAGTCGTTCTGTGCGATACCACTGCAGTTTTCGGCGACTCCGCCGTTCGGGCAGCCCCGGTCACGGTTGGTCGACCAGAACGCCAGCCTGGCGATCTTGTTCGTCTTGGACCAGTCGGTGATCCGGGTCCAGGTGTCGAGACTCGTCAGTTCCCGCTGATCCGAAAGACCGTTCATCCCGCTGATGCCCAGGTGGCCGTACGCCGTGGCGTCGTTCCACCCGAACGTCGACTTCAGCTTGTCCCGCAGACCGTTCGCGGCCCGGATGGTGTTCCCGTACATGTCCGCGCCACCACCGAAATCGAACGGCATGATCGTGTAGACGTCGATCCCGGCGTTCAGTGCCTTCGACTGGTCGATGAGCCGGTTGCCCCAGGAGTTCGGGCCGCTGGTCGTCGTGCCGAAGGTGAGGATGGTCTGGATACCGGGGTTGTTCGCCTTCACGATCTTCAGCGCGTTCAGCACGCGGTCCTGCACGACCGCGTTCTCGAACTCGTCGGTGTTCTCGATGTCGATGTCGATCGCCTTGAGGCCGTAGGCGTCGATCACCTTCTGGTAGGCCCCGGCGAGCGCTTCCGGCGTCGAGCAGTTCGGGCCGAGCTTGTTGCCGCTCCACCCGCCGAAGGACGGCACGATCTGCCCGCCCGCGGCCTTGATCTGCGCGATCGCGTTCGCGTCGGCGCCGCCCTGCAGCGGACGGCTGCCGTCCCAGGCGGGGTTGCAGCCACCGGACGACAGGATGAACGCCATCGTGAACCATTTGATCCCGGTCGCGTTCATGACCGTCTGCGGGTTCGGCGGGCTACCCCAGCCCATGTACAGATAGGGCGCACCACGGCCGCCGGGCAGCGGCGGGTTGCTCGTGGTCGTCGTCGGAGAGGTCGTGGTGGTGGGCGTGGTCGGCGTCGTGGTCGGACCGCCGCCGCCCGGATCACAGGACCCACCGTTGATCTTGCAGTTCGCCGGGGCGACATAGCCCCCGGAGTACTTGACGTTGAAGCCGAAGCTGGTCGAACCGCCGTTGGAAAGGTTGCCGTTCCAGGTGTTCTTCACCGTCACGTGCTGGCCGGACACCGAGTAGCTGCCGTCCCACAGTGAAGCGATCGAGTGCCCCGCGGGGAGGTCGAATTCGACCGTCCACGAGGGAAGGCTCGACCCCGAGTTGTTGCTGATCGTGTACTTGCCTTCCCAGCCGGAGCCCCAATCGGAGCCCTTGCTGAAGGCGGCGCCGACGCCGCCCGCCGCGGAGGCCGGCGCGATCACGAGGACCGCGCCGGCCGTTGCGGCAGCGGCGGCCAGGCCCACGGCCTGGATCCAAGTCCGCTTAACCACTGTCGACCTCTCAGTTCAGGCCGTTGCGCATGGCCGTGACGAGTTCGCCGTTGGAGGTGTCACCACTGAGCTCCCAGAAGAACGCGCCGCCGAGACCCTGGTTCTTGGTCCAGCCCATCTTTCCGTTGATGGTCGCGGGAGTGTCGTAGCTCCACCAGTTGTTGCCGCACTTCGCGTACGCGGTGCCCGCGATCGTGCCGGTCGACGGGCAGCTGTTCTTGAGGATCTTGTAGTCCTCGATACCCGCCTCGTAGGTGCCCGGTGCCGCGCCGGTCGCGGTGCCGCCCGGGGTGGCCTGGGTGACGCCTGTCCAGCCTCGGCCGTAGAAACCGATACCCAGCAACAGTTTGCTCGCCGGGACACCCTTGGCCTTGAGCTTCTGGATGGCCTCGTCGGAGTTGAAGCCCTGCTGCGGGATGCCGGGGTACGACGTCAGCGGCGAGTGCGGGGCCGTCGGTCCCTGCGCCGCCCAGGCGCCGAAGAAGTCGTACGTCATGACGTTGTACCAGTCGAAGTACGCCGACGCGGGGCCGTAGTCGGCGGCGTCGATCTTGCCGCCGCTGCTGGCGTCCGCGGTGATCGCGGCGGTGACCAGGAACGAGGAGCCGAACTTGGTCCGCAGCGCCTGTGCCACGTTCTTGATGGCGGCGGGGCCGCTGGTGTCACAGGTGAGACCGCAGGCGTTCGGGTACTCCCAGTCGATGTCGATACCGTCGAAGACGTCGGCCCACCGCGGGTCCTTGATCAGCTTGTAGCAGGATTCCGCGAACGCGGCCGGGTTCTTCGACGCCTGGCCGAAG
This sequence comes from Amycolatopsis sp. NPDC000009, assembly GCF_055563465.1. Lineage (NCBI taxonomy): Bacteria > Bacillati > Actinomycetota > Actinomycetes > Pseudonocardiales > Pseudonocardiaceae > Amycolatopsis > Amycolatopsis sp. NPDC000009. Next base: position 45,118 of record NZ_JBVHDI010000015.1, on the reverse strand, counting down.
CCGCCGGACCAGGTCCAGCCGCCGAACGACCACAGCACCTTGAGGCCCGGGTACATCTTCTTCAGCTTGCGCAGCTGGTTGAAGTTACCGCGCAGCGAGCCGGCGTCCCACGAGTCCGCGACTCCGTCCACACTGGACGCGGCGTCGTAGAACTTGTCGTAGTCGGCGTAGGTGTCGTCGTTCGCGGTGCAGGAGCCGTTGGTGACGTTGCCGAACGCGTAGTTGATATGCGTCAGCTTGGCCGCGGAACCGGAAGTGTGGATGTTCTTCACGTGGTAGTTGCGGCCGTAGACGCCCCACTGCACGAAGTAGCCGAGGTTCTTCTTCGCGCCCGGGTTCGGGTTCGAGGTCGTGGTGGTCGGCGGGTTGCTCGTGCTGGTCGACGTCGGGGGATTGGACGTCGTGGTGGTCGGGGTGGTCGGCGTCGTGGTCGGGTTACCGCCGCCCGGATCGCAGGAGCCGCCGTTGATCTTGCAGTTGGCGGGCGCGGTGTAGGCGCCGGAGTACTTGACGTTGAAGCCGAAGCTGGTGGAACCGCCGTTGGACAGGTTGCCGTTCCAGGTGTTCTTGACGGTCACGTGCTGGCCGGAGACGGTGTAGCTGCCGTCCCACAGCGAAGCGATCGAGTGCCCCGCCGCGAGATCGAACTCCACCGTCCAGGTGGACAGGCTCGATCCCGAGTTGTTCGTGATCGTGTACTTGCCTTCCCAGCCGGAGCCCCAGTCCGACCCCTTGGTCAGGGTGGCTCCGACCCCGCCCGCCGCGTTCGCCGGCACGGTCACCAGACCGACCGCCAGCGCCGCCACGGCCGTGAACAGGCCGACCAGATGCCATCTTTTTCTCGACATTTCACTCCTTACAACCCGGTGCAGGGAAATGATCTTGGAGATGATTTCGTCAAAGGGAAATCGGCGACATCGCGTTGCCGCGGCCGGAGCCGGGCAGGCGGGGATGCGTCTTCATCGACCACCTCCATGCGGAAACGCTTTGTTGCGGGAGACGGTACGTGGTCTGGACCAATATGGGAAGCGTCACTACGTAGAGTGGTGATTTTCCTGCGAACGGCCTAATACGTTCGACAGCGTTAACCGTTCACTGGTTCGGTGCCGGTCACCGGCGGAATTCGTCCATTTCGCCGAGCCGGGCGATATTCGCGGATTCGTCGGGGTCGGGCAGGACGCCGGAAAGGAACACGTCGGTGATTTCGACGGCCACGTCGGGGGCCAGCCGCTTGAGGCTCATCGCCAGCACATTGGCGTCGTTCCACTTACGCGCGCCCGCGGCGATCCAGGTGTCCCAGGCCAGCGCCGCGCGAACGCCGGGGACCTTGTTGGCCGCGATGGCCGTCCCCGTCCCGGTCCAGCACATCACCACACCGAAATCGGCCTCGCCCGCCACGACCGCCCGGCCCACCGCCGCGCCGAGCTCCGGCCAGACATCCGACGCCGCGGGGCGGAGCACCTCGTGGCCCGCCTCGGCGAGATACGCCTGGACGGCGTCCGTGGTGGCGTTCCGGTCGTCGGCGGCGAAGGCGATCCTCATGTCCGGATCGTAACGCCGCGTCGACAGGTGACGAACCGGAAGTCATGGGAGGATCGCGCCGTGGACTCGTCTGCGGAGGAGCACCAGGTCCAGCGTGACCAGGAGATCGCACGGACCCGGATTCTCGACACCGCCGCCCGGCTGATCGGCGAGGCAGGTTTCGCCCGGCTCAAGATCGGCATGATCTGCGCCAGGACCGGCTATCCCAGCGGCGTCGTCTACCAGTTGTTCGGCTCGAAGGAGACGCTGGTGCAGCGGCTCGTCGAGTTCGCCGCGGAGAAGTTCGCCGACGCCTTCAGCGCCGCCGTCGCCACCCGGACCGGCGGGCTGACCCCGAGCCCGATGGACATGCTGCGCGCCCTGCTGGACATCTTCTTCGAGCTGCTCACCGACATGCCGCCGCTGAACCGGGCGTTCGTGGTGCTCTGGACGGACGCGACCGTCGGCGATCCGGCGGTGCGGACGGCGATGACCGAGGCCGATCGCCGGTACCGGTTCGCCATCGCGCAGACCGTCGCCGCCGGACTCGCGGACGGCTCCATCACCGGCGTCCGCGACCCCGACGCGTACGCGGCGGCGCTGGTGGGGCAGTTGCGCGGGATCGCCGTGGCCTCGATCATCGATCCCGGCGGAATCGACCTGCGTGCCGTCCGCGCGGAGATGGAGTACGCGGTGGACCGCCTCGTCTAAACCTTGGTAAGCGCGGCCGCGCCGAAGGACACGTTGAACCGGTCGCACCAGATCGACACGCTCGAATAGCGCGCCAGATCGGTGCCGGCGGGCAGTGGGTAGTTCTGGCTTCCCTTGTTGCCCTTGAGTTTCCCGGCGCTCACGTACGCGCCGTCGTCGAACACGAACCAGCCGTCCTTGCCGGGGATGACCGGCGCGTCGGTGAGCCAGACACGGAGGTCCGGGCCGTTGCTCGTGTCGAGATTCTCCAGGCGCAGCACCAGGGATCCGTCGGCCGCGCGCAGGATCCGGACGTCACCGGTGGTCGCGTGCTCGTGGCTGATCAAGGCGCCGGTGGCCACGACCGAGGGCTCTTTCGGGGCGGGCGTGGCACTTTCCGACGGCTGGGCCGTCGGTTGAACCGAGGGCTGGGCGACGACGGGTGCGGCCTCCTGGACCGTTTCGTTCACCCAGAGCTTCCACGGCTGGAACCAGTAGAGGCCCGCGGCCACCGCCACCACCAGACCGGCCGCCACCACGGCGAGTACCCGCTTGCGTTTCATGGGGGACATTCAACCGCGTGAACCGTCCGGATCGCCCGGTTCGGCCGGTTACCGAACCCTTACGGCGCCGATCGGGCGGGGTCACGGCTGGGTGTCGGTGCCTTGACCCCGGTCACGCCGCTTGACACGATTGCCGATCTGAAAAGGGCATATCGGACGGAGGCCCCTCGATGGGTTCGGCGATGTTTTCCATCCTCCTGCCGGTAGCGCTGGCACTGGTCATGTTCGGGCTGGGCCTGACCCTGACCGTCGGCGACTTCACGCGGGTACTGAAGTACCCGAAGGCCGCCGTCATCGCGCTCGTGTGCCAGATGATCGTGCTGCCGGTGATCTGCGTCGGCCTCATCCTGTCGTTCGGCCTCGAAGGTGTCCTCGCGGTCGGCATGATGCTGCTCGTCGCCTCGCCCGGCGGGACTTCGGCGAACCTCTTCAGCCACCTCGCCGGCGGTGACGTCGCCCTCAACGTCACGCTCACGGCGATCAACTCGGTACTCGCCGTGTTCACCCTGCCGCTGGTGGTCGGCCTGTCGATGGCCCATTTCCTCGACGGCGGCGCCTCGGTCGGGCTCCAGCCCGCGAAGTTCGTGCAGGTGTTCGCGATCGTGCTGATCCCGGTCGTGATCGGGATGGCGGTGCGGCACCGGTTCACCGGCTGGGCCGAGCGGATGCGCAAACCGGTCAAGATCGGCTCGGCCGTGGTGCTCGTGCTGGTGATCGCGGCGGCGATCGCGCAGGAGTTCCGGACCCTGGTGGACAACATCTGGACGCTCGGACCGGTGGCGCTGGCGCTTTCCGTGCTCAGCCTGGCGATCGGGTACTACGTGCCGCGGTTGTTCCGGGTGAGCCGCGGGCAGTCGATCGCGTCCGCCATGGAGATCGGCGTCCACAACGCCACACTCGCGATCGCGGTGGCGTATTCGGTGCTCGGCGACAAGGCGATGGCCGTACCCGCCGGGGTCTACGGCGTGCTCATGTTCTTCCCCGCCGGGATCGCGGCCTTCCTGTTGTCCCGCAGCAGGGAGAGCGCGCGGGTCTAAGCTGGGGCGTGTTTCGTTCCCCCATCGGCGAGATCCTCGACGTGAACGGTGTCGCCGTCCACGTGCGGCAGGACGGTGCCGGGCCGCCGTTGCTGTTGCTGCACGGGTATTGCGGGTCGGTCCACTGGTTCGACCGGCTCACGCTCGGCCTTGCCGCGACGCATCACGTGATCCGGGTGGATCTGCTGGGTCACGGGTGCACCGGTGGTTCTTCGGGTTTCGACGCGGCGTCGCAGGCGCGCATGGTGGCCGCCGTCCTCGATTCGCTGGGCGTCGAGGACGTCCTGGTCGCCGGTCACTCCTTCGGTGCGGACGTCGCCTTGGCGCTGGCCGCGATCTCACCGCGAGCCGGCTCCGTGGTCCTGATCGGACAGGCGCCGGACTACAGCTACGCGTCCTTTCCGCCGGGCAGTTCGGTGCTGCTGCCGATGGTCAGCGCCCTGGTGCGGCAGGTCGCCGACCGGAGGTGGGTCCGGTTCGCTTCCCGGTTCCGCCGAGCCGGCTGGTTCGGCGATCCCTTGCAGGACTTGGCCGATCACGCCGTCACCGCGCCCGCGATGGCCCGGGTGGTGCTCGTGGAACGGGCGCGGCTGCTCGCGTTTCGTCCTCTCGATGCGCAAGTGGCGGCCCTGTCGCTGCCGTGCCTGGTGATTCTCGGGCGCCGGGACCGCTTTTACGACTGTGACAAGACTTTCGCGCGGTACTCCGCGGTCGGGGCTCGCGTGGAGGTCGTCGAGGACGCCGGACACTCGCCGTTCTTGGAGCGGCCGGGCGAGGTCGCTCGGTTGCTTCGCGAGTTCAGCGCCTCGTGAGTGGTAAGGACGGTTCTAACCGTCCTTACCACTCACGAGACTCGCCTCAAGCCCAGCGCGCGCTGACGTCCCCGATCGCCTTGTCCAGGGTGCTCAGCCCCTCCGCCAGTTCGTCTTCGGTGGCCGTCAACGGGGGAGCGATCCGGAAGACCCCGCCCATCCCCGGCAATTGCACGATGTTCATGTGCAGCCCCAGTTCGAGGCACCGCCGCGTGACCAGCGCGCCCAGTTCGTCGGAGCTGCGTTTCGTGGCCCGGTCCACGACGAGTTCCACCCCGACCAGCAGGCCCCGCCCGCGGATGTCGCCGATGACGGGATGACGGGCGGCCATGTCGTCGAGGCCCCGGCGGAGGAAGGCACCCAGTTCGGTGGCGCGTTCGTCGAGCCGGTCGCGGGTGAGAACGTCGAGCACGGTGTTCCCGACGGCCGCCACCAGCGGGTCCGCGACGTGCGTGGTGAAGAACAGGTAGCCGCGGTCGTGCGCCTCCTGCTCGATTTCCGCGCTGGTGATCACCGCCGCCAGCGGGAGGCCCGCGCCCAGCGTCTTGGACAGCGTGAGGATGTCGGGAACGACGCCGTCGCGTTCGAACGCGTACCAGTTTCCCGTGCGGCACAAGCCGGTCTGTGCCTCGTCGAGGATCAGCAGCATCCCGCGTTCGCGGCACTTCTCCTGAAGGGCGGCGAAGTAACCCGCCGGCGGCTCGATGATCCCGCCCGAGCTGAGGACCGGCTCGACGATGCACGCCGCGAGGCTGCCGACGGACTGCGCGTCGATCATCTCGAACCCGAAGTCCAGCTGCCACTTCCAGTCCAGTTCCCCATCGGGGGTGAGGAAGTCCGGCCGATAGGAATTCGGCGCGGGAATGGCGAAGTTGCCGGGCGCGGTCGGCCCGTATCCCTTGCGGCCCGCACTGTAGGTCGCGTTCGCCGCCGCTTGCGTCATCCCGTGCCACGACCGGGCGAACGACACGATCTCGTGTTTCCCGGTGACGAGTTTCGCCATCCGGATCGCGGCCTCGTTCGACTCCGCCCCCGTGGTCAGCAGCAGCGCCTTTTCCAGCGGTGACGGCAGAGTCCCGGCCAGCCGTCGCGCGAGGTCGACGACGGGGCGGCTCAGCATCCCGCTGAACAAATGGTCCAGCGAGCCGATCTGCCGTCGCACGGTCTCGACGATCTCGGGATGCGAATGCCCGAGGATCGCGCTCATCTGTCCCGAAGTGAAGTCGAGGATCCGTCGCCCGGATTCGGTGAACAGGTAGCTCCCGGCGGCGTGGTCGATGATCTCGCGGGTGAAATCGCCGGCCCCGGCGTAGCGCACGAGGTGCCGGTCGGCGTCGGCCCAGAAACGGCCGTCGGTGGACAGGTCGGTGATCGGAGCAGCCATGTCTCGACGGTAGGACCTCGCCGAGCGACACGTCCATCTCACGATTCCGGCTGTGCTGTTCGGCCGATCCGTACAACAATGGCGCCATGCTCAATCCCTGGAGGCTCAGCCTGCTGAGCAGGCTGGACACGCTCGGCACCGTCCGCGCGGTCGCGAAAGCGGCCAACCTGAGCGCGTCGAGCGTGTCCCAGCAGCTCGCGGTCCTCGAGGCCGAGACGCGTACGCGGCTGCTGGAGCGCACCGGCCGCCGCGTCCGGCTGACCCCGGCCGGGCGGATGCTGGCCCGCCGCGCGAGGGAGATCCTCGACCACATGGACACCGTCGAGGCCGAGTTGCGCGGCCTCGGCGAGGGCCCGGCGGGCCTGGTCCGCCTCGGCGCCTTCCAGAGTTCGATCCACACCATCGCCGTCCCCGCGGTGAACCGGCTGGCGCGCTCGCATCCGCGCCTGCAGATCGAACTCCTCGAACTCGAACCGCATGTGAGCATGCCCGCACTCCGGGTCGGTGACGCCGACGTCATCATCACGACCACGGACTTCGTCGAGCAGCCGCTGGGCCCCGACATCGACCTGGTGCCGCTCGCGACCGACCCGATCGTGCTCGTCGTCCCGCCCGCCCATCCGGCCGCGGGCCGCGGCCCCGCCGACCTCGCCGCCTACGCGAGCGAGCCCTGGGCGTTCGACGTCCCCCAGTCGTACATGGCCAATCTCGCCACCCGGCTCTGCCGCGAAGCCGGTTTCGAGCCGCGCGTGATCGCCCGGTTCAGCAACTACATGATGACCCTGCAGCACGTCGAGGCCGGGCTTTCGATCGCGCTCCTGCCCGGCCTCGCCGTCGACAAGCGATACCGCGTCGCCACCCGCGAGCTCGCGACGCCGGTCGACCGCTCCATCACCGCGGCGATCAGGCGCGGGTCCGCGCCTCGCGCCGCTGTCGACCTGGTTCTCGAGGCGATCCGGAGTCATCCGGAACTGCCGCTGTGAACCCGTGCCGCCGCGCCACCAGCACCACGGCCAGCGCCGGCACGAGCAACACCAGGACACTCCAGGGGAACGACTCGGCGCCGAAGCCGTCGAGGAGGACGCCACCGGCGATCCCGCCGCCCGCCATCGCCGCGTTCCACAGGGTGACCAGCATGGCCTGCGCGATGTCCGCCGCGCCGCCCTTGTCGCCCGCCTGCGCGGCGGCGGTCTGCAGCAGCGTCGGGATCCCGCCCCAGCCGAGCCCCCACAGGGTCACCGCGACATAGACCAGCGGTGGATTTTCGCCCAGCAGGGCCAAAATCGTCGCGCCGAGCGCCACGAGAAGGGTGCCAGCCACGGTCAGCGCCCGCAGCCGCCGGTCGATGTGGACGCCGACGAACCAGATGCTGACCATCGAAGCCAGGCCGAACACCAGCAGGATCCGGTCGACCGAGCCGCCCATCGAGACGTGTTCGAGGAAGGTGGCGATGTAGGTGTAGAGGATGTTGTGCGCCAGCACGAACGTCAGCGTCACGAACAGGACCGCGGTCACGCCGGGCACGGCGAGGGTCCTGCGCACCGGGAGCCTGCCGCCCTTCTCCTGCCCGGGGAAGTCGGGGACGGCCAGCGCGATCCAGCCGAGCAGGCCGAGCGCGAGCGCCGACATGAGCGAGAACGTCACCTGCCAGCCGACGAGGCCGCCGAGGAAGGTGCCGGCGGGGACGCCGAGCGAGAGCGCGAGCGGGATACCGGTCATCACGACGGCGATCGCCTTGCCCCGCACCGGTTCCGGCGCCAGCCGCCGGGCGTAACCGGCCAGCAGCGCCCAGACCACGCCCGCCGCGATCCCGGCGACGAATCGCGCGCCGAGGGTCAGCGGGTAATTCGTGGACAGCGCCGTGACCGTGTTGGCGACGGCGAACCCGGCCACTCCGGTCAGGAGCAGGCGTTTGCGGCGCCAGCCGGCGGTCGCGGCGGACAGGGGGATCGCGGTCAGCGCGGTGCCGATCGCGTACACGGTCACCAGTTGCCCGGTCGCCGCTTCGCTGACGCCGAGCCCGGCGCTCATCGCGGGCAGCACCCCCGCGGGCAGGGCTTCGGTGAGGACGGTGACGAACGCCGCCGTGGTCAGCGCGAGCAGGGCGCCGAGTGGGAGTTTCGCGGTCATGCTCCGTATGCTCGAACCATCACATAGATGTGAAGGTCAAGTCGGCCGGGGTGAGGTGGCGCACATGCGGATCGGGGAGTTGTCGGAGCGGACGGGTACGTCGCGCCGTCTGCTGCGGTACTACGAGGAGCAGGGTCTCATCGTCTCGGAGCGGCTGCCCAACGGCTACCGTGACTACGCGGAGCCGTCGGTCGACCGGGTCATCCAGGTCCGCGGCCTGCTCGACGCCGGGCTGCCGACCAGGATCATCAAGCAGATCCTGCCGTGCCTGGACAAACCCCGGCAGATCTACTTCCCGGACGCGACCGCGGAGATGCTCGAAACCCTGGAAGCCGAACGCGACCGGATGACCCGGCGCGCCGAATGCCTGCTCCGCAACCGGGACGCCATCACCGAGTACCTCGACGCGGTCCGCGCCTACGACCCGGCTTCCTGAGCCGGAGGGACTTTCCTCGCAACGGTCTTGACAGGGTGAGAAAGCGCTTTCAGGATGTGCTCAGGAAAGCGCTTTCAAAGGAGAACGGATGACCACGCGGAAACTCGGCGTCGTGCTGAACGGCGTCACCGGGCGGATGGGCTATCGGCAGCACCTGGTGCGCTCGGTCCTGGCGATCAGGGAGGCCGGCGGGGTCGAGCTGGCCGACGGTTCGCGGGTCCAGCTGGAACCGGTCCTGGTGGGGCGCAACGCGGACAAGCTCGAAGAGATCGCCACCCGGCACGGCCTGACCCGCTGGACCACCGACCTGGACGCCGCGCTCGGCGACGACGACCTCCCGCTGTACTTCGACGCGCAGCTGACCGCGGTCCGCGAGAAGTCGATCGTCCGTGCCATCGACGCCGGCAAGCACATCTACACCGAGAAGCCGGTGGCCGAGTCGGTCGAAGGCGCGCTCGCCCTGGCGCGGCACGCCGAGGCGGCCGGGGTCAAGAACGGCGTCGTCCACGACAAGCTGTACCTGCCCGGCCTGCTCAAGCTCAAGCGCCTGATGGACAGCGGCTTCTTCGGGCAGGTGCTTTCGGTCCGCGGCGAGTTCGGCTACTGGGTCTTCGAGGGCGACTGGCAGGCGGCGCAGCGGCCCAGCTGGAACTACCGCGCCGAAGACGGCGGCGGCATCGTCGTCGACATGTTCTGCCACTGGAACTACGTGCTGGAGAACCTCTTCGGTGCGGTCGACGCCGTGACCGCGAAGGCCGTCACGCACATCCCGGAGCGCGTCGACGAGAAGGGCGACCGGTACGCCGCGACGGCCGACGACTCCGCGTACGCGATCTTCGAGCTCGAAGGCGGCGTCATCGCCCAGCTCAACTCGTCCTGGTGCGTCCGGGTCCACCGCGACGAGCTGGTCGAGTTCCAGGTCGACGGCACCAAGGGCAGCGCGGTCGCGGGCCTGCACAAATGCGTCATCCAGCCGAGGGAGGCCACGCCGAAGCCGGTGTGGAACCCGGACCTGGCCGAGACGCGATCGTACCGCTCGCAGTGGCAGGAAGTGCCGGACAACGAGGACTTCGGCAACGGTTTCCGCGCCCAGTGGGAACAGTTCGTCCGCCACGTCGTGGAGGACGCGCCGCACCCCTACGACTTCATGGCGGGGGTGCGCGGCATCCGGCTCGCGGAAGCCGGCCTGGAGTCCTCGCGCGAGGGCCGCCGGGTCTCGCTGGCCTAACGGCCGAAAACCGCTCCCGGGTCTTCCGCGATCAGCACCGAGATCTCCCGGATCTTGCGGTTCGTGTGCTGTGACGCCTCGGTGAGCCAGCGGAAGGCTTCCTCGGCGTTCAGCTCCAGACGCGCCATCACGATTCCCTTCGCGGTGGCGATGGCGTCCCTGGTCTCCAACGCGGCGACCAGGGTCTCCGCCTGTCGTTCGGCGGCGGCCCAGCGGGACGCGGTCAGGATGATCGCCGAGATCGCCGAGGTGAACATCGCGACCAGGGCCGCCTCCACCGGGTCGAAGGCGTTCTCCTCGAAGCTCCAGACGTTGAGCGCGCCGGACAGCGGCTCGGTTTCGCGTCGCCTGAAGTGGGACTCGTCCGGGACGAACAACGGGCAGGCCAGCGCGGTCCGCACGCCGAGCAGCTCGGCGGTGGTGGTGAAGTCCGGCCAGCGGGCGGCCGCGTCGGCGTCCAGCCGGGTCCGGACGATCGTCCCGCTCTCGGCGGCCTTCAGGCAGGGGCCTTCGTCCGCGCTGTACTGCGCCTTGTCCAGGGGAAGCAGGGACTCGTCGGTGGCGGCGACGGTACTCGGTTCGCCGTCGGAGTACAGCGTCACCGTGGCCGCGTCCGCGCCGGGCAGCAGCCCGACCACCTTCTTCGCCACCCGTTCCAGCAACTCGTCGCGGGGCTCGTCGAGCCGCATCGACTCGGTAAGCTCCCGCAACGCCGAAGCGGTGTCGCGAAACTGATCCATCGTGGCCCTTTCCCTCGGACGGCGGATTTCGCCGACCCTCAAGAACGTACTCGTTCCGGCTAGCCAGGCATTGGCCGATTCGGGCTAACCCGGGGCCGATGGCCCGCCGGCCCGGTGGTCATCAGGCCTTCGCCGCGGGTGAGCCCGGGCAGCTGCTGCTCGAACCGGGCGACCTCGCCCAGCGGGAGCACGCCCGTCAGCTCGGCCCGGTCGCCGCGCACCACCGAACCGGTGACGATCCCGCCGCAATCGACCAGCTTGGCGAGCGTCGAGGTCACCGAGCCCGCCGGAAGTTCGACCTCGACCCGGCCGACCGGTTCGAGCACCTCGGTCCCTGCTGCGCGCAACGCTTCTTCCAGCACGAACGGGGTGACTTTGCGGAAGTCGCCCGCCGCGCTGACCGGGCTGAAGTAACCGGTATGGGTGACGGTCACCACGCAGTCGATCACCTCCCGGCCGGACGGACCGCGCCGCAGCGTCGCCTCGACGGTCTCCTCGATCGCCTTGTGGAACGCGAGCGGAAGGGAACCGAGTTCGACGTCGAGGCCGAAGGCCAGGCCGGATCCGGGGTCGCCGGGGCCGACCCGGAGCCCGAGCGTCGCGAAGTACGGATTCCGCTTCTCGGTGATGAGCCACACCGAATGTCCCGTGCCGAGCGGCCGTTCGACGAGGACCGGCCGGGTGAGGCTGAAGCCGACGTCGAGGCCGTGCTGCGTGGCGAGTGTCTCCGCGATGATCTCCTTCTGGACTTCGCCGTAGAGCCGCACGGAGATCCGGCGGGTCTCGTCGTCCTGCCGGACGGTGATCAGCGGATCCTGTTCCGCCAGCTCCTGCAGGGCGGCGAACACCGGCGCCGTCTCGGCGGGTACGGCCGGGCTGACCACGGTCTCCAAGGCGGGCGGCGGAAACTGCGTGGAGGCATCCTCGTCTTCGGGGACGCCGACGACGTCGCCGATCCGGATCTCCTTGAGCCCGGTGACCTTGGCGATCTGCCCGGCCCGCGCGCGGGCCTCGACGGTTTCGTCGCCGAGTTCGAAAACGCGCACCGCGCTCACCTTCGCCTCGACCGTCCCGCCCGGGCGTTGGAACCGGACGTGGTCCCGCGCGCCGATTTCGCCGGAGAACACCCGGAGGTAGGCGACCTTCTCGTGCGCGCGGCCGCGTTCGATCTTGAACACCGCGGCGCGCAACCGGCCGTCGGGTACGGATTTCCCCGCTCCCGCAAGGAATTCGCGGATACCCGATGTCAGCTCGGCGATCCCCTCGCCGCTACGCGCGGAGCCGGAGAAGACCGGGGAGACGACGCCGAGCCGAGTCTGGCGGACGACTTCGGCCCGGTAGTCCTCGGCCGTCACGTTGTCTTCGAGATACGCGGTGAGGAAGGCGTCGCTGTGTTCGGCCAGTCGTTCGGCCAGCCCGGGTGACGGTGCGACCGGGCGCGGCCGGACCTTCGCGGCCGCCGTGCCGAGACCGTCGACTTCCGACATCGGCACGCAGGCGACGCCGAGGCGTTCGGCGAGGCCGGCCAGGAGGTCGGCGTGGCGGGCGCCCGCGCGGTCGATCTTGTTGACGAAGATCAGCACGGGGATCCGCAGCCGCTTGAGCGCGCGCATGAGCACCCGGGTCTGTGCCTGCACGCCCTCGACGGCGGACACGACGAGGACGACGCCGTCGAGCACCCGCAGCGCGCGTTCGACCTCGGCGATGAAGTCCGGGTGGCCCGGGGTGTCGATCAGGTTGACGCGCAGGTCGCCGACGCGGAAGGCCACGACGGCCGAGCGGATCGTGATCCCGCGACGGCGTTCCAGCTCCATCGTGTCGGTGCGGGTGTCGCCGTCGTCGACGCGCCCGAGGGTGCCGATGGCGCCGGTGTGATGGAGCAGGCGCTCCGTCAGGCTCGTCTTACCGGCGTCGACATGGGCGAGGATTCCGAGGTTCAGGTACTCCATGGATGAACGGCTCCAGGGCTGTCGAAAGGTCCATACGGCTGGGGGACTCGACAGCTCGGCGCACGCCGTTCTCCTTCTTTCCGGGAAAGCACCTGGTCGGGCCGGACGTTAGCAGCGTGTTTCCGGCCGGTCACGCGATTTAGGCCGGGCCGTTGACTTGCGGCGGCCCATGAGCTGTAATTCTCGAACAATTCAGCGCAAGAACATGACAAGAGTCAGGAAGATTCCGCTCAGTCCCCTCCCGGAACAGAGGAATGTCATGAGAACGAGGCGCCTTCTGACGTACGCCGCCCTGTCCCTTCTGCTGGCCCCACCCGCCATAGCCGCGTCCGATCCCCCAACGGCGGCCGCGGCCACTCCTGCCGCTGCCGAAGCGGCCGACGCGACGTACACCGCCAGCAGCCAGCTGCCCGGGTACGCCGTTTCGAACGTCGGGGACGGCAACCAGGCCACCTACTGGGAAAGCACGAACAACCAGTTCCCGCAGTGGATCCAGGCCGACCTCGGCGCGGCCACGAACATCGCCCGGCTCGTGCTCAAACTGCCTTCGGGCTGGGAAGCCCGCACTCAGACCTTCTCGGTGCAGGGCAGCGCGAACGGCACGAGCTTCAGCGACCTCGTGCCGTCGGCCGGTCACCGGTTCGACCCGGCGACGGGCAATACCGTCACCCTCGACGTCACGGGGAACACCCGGTTCGTGCGGCTGAACATCACCGCCAACACCGGCTGGCCCGCCGCCCAGCTGTCGGAGTTCGAGGTGCGCGGTCCCGCGGGCGGGGACACGCAGCCGCCGTCCGCGCCGGGGAACCTCGCCTACACGGAGCCGTCGAGCGGCAAGATCCGGCTCACCTGGTCGGCGTCGACGGACAACACCGGAGTCACGGGCTACGACGTGTACGCCAACGGGCAGTTGCGTGGCAGCGTCGCCGGTGACGTCCTGACGTACACCGACGACCAGCCGGAAAGCGCGACCGTCGCGTATTCGGTGCGGGCCCGCGACGCGGCGGGCAACCAGTCGCCGAACAGCGTCAGCGTGACGAGGACAGGTACGCGGGCAGGGACGAATCTCGCGCTGGGCAAGCCGATCACGGCCTCTTCGGTCCAGCACGGTTACGTGGCGGCCAACGCCAACGACGACTCCGTGACCACCTATTGGGAGGGCGCGGCGTACCCGAACCAGCTCACCGTCTCACTCGGGTCGAACGCCGACCTCGACCGGATCGTGGTCAAGCTCAACCCGGACCCCGTGTGGGCCCAGCGGACGCAGACCATCGCCGTCGAGGGACGTGACCAGGGCGCGACCGCGTTCACCACGGTCGTGCCCGCGCAGACGTACACCTTCACTCCCGCGAGCGGCAACGCCGTCACGATCCCGGCCGGTGGCCGCGCCGCCGACGTCCGTCTGCGGATCACCGCCAACTCCGGTGCCCCCGGCGGGCAGGCCGCGGAGTTCCAGGTCTTCGGTGTTCCCGCGCCGAACCCCGACCTGACGGTCTCGGGGGTGTCCTGGTCGCCGCAAAACCCCGTGGAGACCGACGCGATCACCGTGTCGGCGACCGTTCGCAACGCCGGGACGGCGGCTTCGGGTGCGACGAACGTGAACCTCTACCTGGGCACGGCGAAGGTCGGCACGGCACAGGTCGGCGCACTCGCGGCCGGAGCGTCGGAGACGGTGTCGGCGGACATCGGCGCCAGGGAGACGGGCAGCCACCAGCTCACCGCGAAGGTCGACGAGGCCAACGCCGTCGTCGAGCAGGACGAGGGCAACAACTCCTACACCGGCTCGACGGCCCTCGTCGTCAGCCCGGTGGCCAGCTCCGACCTCGTCGTGGCCACCGCCTGGTCGCCGAACAACCCGACGGCGGGTGACACCGTCACCTTCTCCGCCACGGTGCGCAACCAAGGCACCGTCGCTTCGGCGGGCGGGGCGCACGGCGTCACGGTGACGATCACCGATCAGAACGGCGCCGTCGTCAAGACCCTCACCGGCTCGTACACCGGCGCGATCGCCGCCGGGGCCACCGCGCCGCCGGTGAACGCCGGCACCTGGACGGCCGGGAACGGCCGGTACACGGTCAAGACCGTCGTCGCGAACGACGCCAACGAGTTGCCCGCGAAGCAGGCCAACAACACGAGCACGCAAGCGTTGTTCGTCGGCCGGGGCGCGAACATGCCCTACGACATGTACGAGGCCGAGGACGGTGTGGTCGCCGGTGGCGCGTCCGTGATCGGCCCGAACCGGAAGATCGGCGATCTCGCGGGCGAGGCATCGGGCCGCAAGGCCGTGACCCTGAATTCGACCGGTTCCTCGGTCGAGTTCACCACCCGCGCGGCCACGAACACCCTGGTGACCCGGTTCTCGATGCCGGACGCCGCGGGTGGCGGCGGGCAGAACTCGACACTGAACGTCTACGTCGACGGCACGTTCCTGAAGGCCATCGACCTGACGTCCCGCCACGCGTGGCTCTACGGTCCCGAAGCCTCTCCGCAGAACTCCCCGGGCGCCGGTCCCCCTCGTCACATCTACGACGAGGCCAGCATGCAGCTCGGCACGACCGTGCCCGCCGGGCACAAGATCAAGCTGCAGAAGGACGTTGGCAACGGCTTGAACTACGCGATCGACTTCGTGAACTTCGAGCTGGCCACCGCGGCCGCGAACCCCGACCCGGCGCGCTACGCCGTCCCGGCCGGGTTCACGCAGCAGGACGTGCAGGCCGCGCTGGACAAGGTCCGCCAGGACCCGAACCTCACCGGTGTCTTCCTGCCGCCGGGGCAGTATCCGATGACGAGCAAGGTCACCGTGTACGGCAAGCCGATCACGGTGCTCGGCGCCGGACCGTGGTTCACGAGGTTCACCGCGCCGACCGGGCAGGAGAACACCGACATCGGTTTCGACGCGCAGGCGAGCGCGAGCGGTTCGACGTTCGGCGGGTTCGCCGTGTTCGGGAACTACACGTCCCGGATCGACGGCCCCGGCAAGGTCTTCAACTTCACGAACGTCACGAACATGACGATCGACAACATCTGGGTGGAGCACCAGATGTGCCTGCTGTGGGCGACCAATGTGGACAATACGACGGTGAAGAACTCGCGGATCCGCGACATGTTCGCCGACGGGCTCAACTTCACCAACGGCAGCACGGGGAACCGGGTCACCAACAACGAGGCCCGCTCGACCGGTGACGACAGTTTCGCGCTGTTCGCCGCCACGGACCTCAACGCGGGCAACCAGTACGACAACGTGTTCGAGAACCTGACCGTGCTGCTTCCGTGGCGCGCGGCCGGACTCGCGGTGTACGGCGGGTACGGCAACACCTTCCGGAACCTCTACATCGCGGACACGCTGACGTACTCCGGGATCACGATCAGTTCGCTCGACTTCGGTTATCCGTTCCTCGGGTTCGGCCCGCAGCCGACGACCGTCCAGAACGTCTCGCTGGTCCGCGCCGGTGGTCATTTCTGGGGGCAGCAGACGTTCCCCGCGATCTGGATGTTCTCCGCCTCCAAGGAGTTCCGGGGTATCCGGGTGTCCGATGTGGACATCCAGAGCCCGACATACAGCGGCATCATGTTCCAGACCAAGTACACCGGGAACCGTCCGGAGAACCCGGTCGAGGACACGGTGCTGACGAACGTGTCGATCACCGGCGCGCACCGCAGCGGTGACGAGTTCGACGCGAAGTCGGGGATCGGGATCTGGGTCAACGAACTGCCGGAACCGGGCCAGGGCCCGGCCGTCGGCTCGGCGACGTTCACCGGGCTCACCTTGAGCGACAACGCCGAGGGCATCCGGAACACGACGAGCACGTTCACCATCAACCGCAACTGAGTGCCCCTCGTGAGTGGCAAGGACGGTTCTAACCGTCCTTGCCACTCACGAGGCCCAGGCGTTGCTGAAGTACGGAATCCGTGCTTCACTCCTTGGCATGCCGTACCGCCGGACCCCGAAGACGCAGGCCAGGCTCGACTCGCAGCGAGGCGAGATCCTGGCCGCGGCCATCGCGCTGCTGGCCGAGACCGGTTACGCGGGCTGCTCCATGGCCGCGGTCGCCGCACAGGCGGGCGTGGGCACCGGCAGCGTGTACCGGCAGTTCCCGTCCAAGGCCGACCTCGTCGTCGAGGTCTTCCGCGAGGTGGTCTCCCGGGAGGTCGACGCCGTCGAGGCCGCCGCGTCCCGGGGCGACGTCCGCGAGCGGGTGGTCGCCGTCATCGAGACCTTCGCCGGGCGGGCCTTGAAGGCGCCGAGGCTGGCGTACGCGTTGCTGGCCGAACCGGTCGACGCCGTGGTGGAGGCCGAGCGCCTGGTCTTCCGTCGCGCGTTCCGCGAGGTCATCGCCAGGAACATCGCCGACGGCGTGACGAGAGGACTGCTGCCTCCGCAGGACGCGGAAGCGACCGCCGCGGCGCTGGTCGGCGCGGGCGCGGAAATGCTGGTCGGTCCCTTGGCAGGCGAAAGCGGACCGGACACGATCCCGCAGCTGGTCACGTTCACCCTTCGCGCGTTGGGAGGTTCCGATGGAGTTTGAGACGCTCACGTACCGCGTCGAAGACCGGAAGGCCTACCTCACTTTGAACCGCCCCGAGCGGCTCAACGCGATCAACGACGTCATGCCGCGTGAGATCCGCCAAGCCGTGGAGCTGGCGAACGAGGACGACGCGGTCCGGGTGATCGTGGTGCGCGGCGAAGGCCGGTCGTTCTGCGCCGGATACGACCTCAAACAGTTCGCCGAGGACGACGCCGAAGGCCGCTGGAACCAGGGCCCGGTCTGGGATCCGGTCAAGGACTACCGGGTGATGAAACGCAACACCGACGACTTCTTCAGCCTGTGGCGATCGCTGAAACCCACCCTCTGCCAGGTGCAGGGCCACGCGATCGCCGGCGGCAGCGACATCGCGCTGTCGTGCGACGTGCTGATCATGGCGACCGACGCGCGCATCGGCTATCCGCCCGCACGGGTGTGGGGCTGCCCGACGACCGCGATGTGGGTCTACCGCGCCGGCGCCCAACGGGCCAAGCGGATGCTGCTCACCGGCGACACCATCGACGGCGCCACCGCGGCGGAATGGGGACTCGCGCTCGAGGCCGTCGAACCCGGACGGCTCGAAGCGGCCGTCGAGGAACTGGCCGACCGGATGGCGGGCGTGCCGACGAACCAGCTGGTGATGCAGAAGCTGATGATCAACCAGGCCTACGACAACATGGGCCTTTCCGGCACCCAGACGCTCGCGACGCTCTTCGACGGCATCACCCGGCACACCCCGGAAGGCCGCTGGTTCCGCGAGTTCGCCGAACGCGATGGTTTCCACGAGGCGGTGGCCTACCGCGATTCCGGGCAGGTCATCCCCGACGGCGGCGGACCGCTGCCCGAGCACGAGGATCCGAGGAGGTCGTCATGACCGCGAACACCGAGAGCGAACGTGTCGCCGAGCGCCTGCAGCGCTCCTCCGCGCGGCTGTCCTACGACCCGGACGTCGATGTCGACTGGCTGGCACCGCTGGTCGACGGGGCGTACGGCAAGGCGCCGGAGCGATGTTCCCTGTATGGCACGGAACTGTGGGAACGTCTCGACGAAGACCGGCGCGCCGAGCTGAGCCGTCAGGAGGCGGCGGCCGCGGCGGCGTCGGGTATCTGGTTCGAGCTGATCCTCATGCAGGGCCTTGTGCGTCACGTCTACAACAGCGACCCGACGACGCACAACGCCCAGTACGCGCTCACCGAGATCGCCGACGAATGCCGTCACAGCACCATGTTCGCGCGCTCGATCGAGAAGAGCGGCGGTGTCGTCCGGCGCCCGAGCCGCTCGGCGCACCGCGCGGGCAAGGTGTTCGGCGCGATCTGCGGCCCGGCGCTGCTGTTCGCCGGCGCCATCTACGTCGAGGAACTCGCCGACGGCATGCAACGCGAGATGATGCGCGACGACAGCCTGCAGCCGATGATCCGGATGATCTCGCGTATCCACGTCATCGAAGAGGCACGGCACATCAGCTTCGCCAAGGACGAACTGGGCAGGGCCTGGGCGCGCCACGGCCGAGTCGGCCGTGAACTGATCCGCTGGGCGATCGCCGGGATGGCCTACGTGGCGACGTCGGAGTTGTTGCACCCCAAGGCATACACCTCCGTCGGCCTCGACCCCCGCGAAGCCCGCCAGGCCGCCGCCGCGAACCCGCACTGGCGCCGGACCAAGGCGGCGTGGGCGGCCAAGGCCGTCGAACACTTCACCGAGATCGGCCTCATCGGCGGCCTGAGCCGCCGGCTCTGGCGCCGCGCCGGCGTCCTCGACTGAACGAAGGAAGGCACACCATGTCCAAACTCCTCGGCCTCGGCATCGCCGCGACGGGCCTCGCCCACTTCGCCGCTCCGGCCGCTTTCGAACCCGTCACGAAGATGGCCTTCGCCGACGACATCCGCAACTGGACCTACCGCAACGGCGCCACCGAACTCGCCATCGGCCTGGCGATCGCGGCAGGCCCCACGCGGAAGGCCGGGTTCGCGGGGCTGGCCGTCTACGCCGGCTGGCTGGGCAAGCGGGTCCTCACCCGCCGGTGACCTGGACCCCGGCTCCCTCCCGCGGTGCCTTGTCCAGGGTGAATTCCGGCGGTGCCGATGAGCAGCCACGCGAGGCCGAGGCAGGTGGCGGTGACGCTGAGCCGGGTGAGGAGGTAGCCGAACCAGGGGTGTCTGGTCCCGGCGCGCCGCCGGCGGATCGCGTAGGCGACGACACAGATGTTGACCAGCGCGAAGCCGAGGAACGCGCCGAAGTTGATGAAAGAGGTGGCTTCGGCCAGCGACAGATTGGTGACGAGCAGGCCAACGGCCGCGATGAGTTCCGCCATGGCGAAGCCCGCGGAGGACTCGTCCTCGAACGCGCTGCCCGGGTGGACCCATTGCAGCAATAAGGACACGACCAGCGCGCCACCGACGGCGAGGGTGTTTCCTCGCTGAGCGTCGTGACCGCGTCGAACCAGGAACGAGTAGGCCGCGATCGCCGAGCCGGTCGTTGCCGGGTTCCAGAAGGCGTGCGCGGTCGGTCCGTGCGACGACGAGACTGGAGGTGGCCAGAGTCATCAGGAACTTGTTGACGCGGTCGGCGATCGTGAGTCCCGAGATGTCGACGGCGGTGGTGAGCACGGTGCCGACGACCAGCCAGGCCCTACGTCGAGCGCGGTAGTCCGCGAGGCCGCTTCGTGCCGGATGTCCGTTCCACCGTCCGTGGGCAGGCTGGCTCCCATGACGGAAAACAGAGTTCGGCCCGCGATGTGGGCCACGATCGGCGGCCAGGCGATAGCCGCGTCGGGCACGATTCTGCAGTGGGCCGCGGCGCCCGAACCGGTGAAGGTCCTGCCCGCGGGTCTCGGGTACATCGTCGGCGCACTGGCCATTCTGTGGCTGGATCGCCGGGCGATGTGGTCACCCCTGGCCGCGATCGGGCTGACCGCGTGGATCTTTCTGGGCACCGGCGAGATGCTCGGCAGGCAACTCGCCTCCTCGAACACCCTGCTGGCGGTGGGAAACTGGGTGATGGTCGCCGGTTTGGCGATTTCGGCGACGGCCGGGCTCGCGGCGCTGGTGGCGAACTGGAACGCCGCGGCGGGACCTCGGACGCCGCCTTTGAGCAAGCGCAACCCGCACCGGCTTCGGGTGATCGTCGCCGTGCTCTCCCTGGTGATCGCGGAGGCAGGCATCGGCGGACCACAGGATTTCGACCTGACCGCTCCTGGGCCTGCCCTCTTCCTGGTCCTGCCGATTCTGGTGACTCTCGTCCCCGGCCGTTCGATGCTTCTGCTGAGCGCCGTCATGTCCGCGGTCTTCCTCGAGGCTTTGTTCAGCTACAACCTCCTCGCCACCCGCCTGACGGCACCGGACGACGCGACGACGTTCACCTATGCCGCCCTTCAGCTGGTGGGCCTGACCGTGACGATCGGCGCCGGGATCCGGGTGGTCGCGGTCAGGGAATCCACATCGCTGCCGGCGGCCGGGAAGGAAAACCCGGTTTCGTCCTGATACCGGCGCCGTCCACGTCGTTTCGCGGAACACCGTCGCCACGCGGAGACTCGCCGCCCGAAGCCACAAAGGATGGTGAGCGTGCCTATCGGTGCTCCCCGCGCAGCGCCGCCGTAGGTCGAACGGCACCGCCGGATAGGCCGTACGGATGTATCGACCGGCAGTTTCCGCGCTTTCCGTCGCGTCGGCGACCGGGGTCACATAGTTTTCCGACTGGCGTACTTGTCCGTCCACAAGTAACCGGGAAGGCCGGCTGGTCACCCCGGCGAATCATGCTCGGCATCGCAGCGGCAGGGCTTGCCGCGTCGACCGTGGCCGGCCAGGTGCTCCTCGTGACAGACCCTACTCTCCTTGCCTAGTGAGGGATTCAGCATGCGCAAGTGGACGACCAGATTACTCGTGGCGGGCGTGCTCGCGACGACCGTCGCGGCCACCGCCGTGGCGGGCAACACGGCCGGCGCGGCCGACGGTGTCTCGACCGCGGCCGCCGAGTCGACGTTCCCGCTCGCCGACCCGGACACCGTCCAGGCGAAGGACGGCACGTACGTCACTTACGGCACCACGGTCGGCGCCGGTGTCGGCGCCCGGTGCGGCGTGACCGGCAAACTGTTCGTGCCGGTGCTCTCGCACGGCTCCGGCAACACCGTCGGCGTGGGCACCTGCGCGTCGGCCGACGCACTGCCCAACGGGCCGGGCAGCTGGGCGGAGGGCAACGTCTGGGCGCCCGGCGTCGTCCGCTTCGGCGACACCTACTTCATGTACTACACCGCGTCCAAGCGGGGCAGTGGCCAGAAATGCCTCGGCCGCGCCGTCTCGGGCAGCGCGCGGGGACCGTTCACCAACCCCGTCGAGTGGGCGTGCCCGGGCAGCGGCCGCTGGGCCATCGACGCGAACCCGTTCGTCTCGGGTAGCTCCATGTATGTCGCCTACCGGGACGACGCGATCACCTCTTACCCGGAGACCGGTATCTCGGTCGTGCGCACCCATTCCAACGGTATGGCGGACTGGGACACCCGCCGGGACGCGTTGAAGAGCACCGACATCGGCTGGGAGACCATCCGGATGAGCGGCGGCACGCACGTGATCGAGAACCCGTCGATGTTCAAGTCCGCCGACGGTTACTGGTACCTGGCCTACTCCGGCAACAACTGGGACAGCGCACGGTATGCGACCGGAATCGCCAGGTGCGGCACCGGTCCGATCCCGTCGACGCGTTGTACACCACGGCAGAACGGGCGCGAGCGGCCTTACTTCGGCTACACCGGTACCGGGGGCCTCAACCCCTATCGCGGCCTGCCCGGCAACCACCCCGGCCCTGGCGGGATGGACTTCTTCAAGGCGGCCAACGGCCAGTACCACGCGGTCTACCACTGGTGGAACGGCAGCCGCCGGTTCCCGATCGTGGCTGTGGTCCTCCGCAACGACGGCGGCTTCTACCTCAATTAAGGAACCCTGACGTCTCGTCCGGGCTTGTATTGAAGCGGCTTGTCGTGAACGGTGCGTTCATCACGCTCACCTCCATGAACGCACCGTTCACCCACGCCGGCCAAGGGCCGCTCCGGACGGGAGCCTGTACTTCTCGATCACCGTGCCCGTGGGCACTACGCCACGGTCCTGCCCGAGATCGCACTCGCAGCGTCCGGAGCCCCCGCCCGACAGTTCGGGCTCGTCAGGGCGGATCAGACCACAGTGGACAGTAAGGAAGTGGAAGAAACGCGTCCATGTAACATAAAGCCTCACGTCATCGAAATCGAAAACGTGGGGCTTGACTGTACGCCAGCAGGGACTCGAACCCAGACCCCGCTGGTTAAGAGAGCGGCACCTGGGCGTGTCGGATGGTGTCGTGTGATGTCGAACAAGACCTTTTCGTCTGGTCACAGCACATCGGCAGTGTCGGGGTGTGTCGCCTGGTCCAGCAGCTTTGGCTGCCTGTTTTGACGGGTGTGGACGATGACGGTGGGGGATCGCCGCGATCCGGTTGCGTCGGCTGTGAGCACGATGGTGGGGACCGTGGTCGGCCTGACATTCCTCTTCTGCTTCGGCAAGGTGGTCGCCCTTGCCCTCCGGCTTGGGTCGCGCCTGCGGTTGACCTGACAGTCGTGGCGTTGCTCGTGGCCATCCGCCGCCTCTCGGCGCATGGAGCAGCTTCTGAGGTGCAGCGCTCGGCGCGACGGCTCCTTGTTCTCGTGAGTGCGGCGACGCTGGCGCTCCTCTATCAGGAGCGTCGCCACATTCAGCACCTGGGGCCGACAAACCCCAGCCTGTCGCAACAAGGTTGGGAAGTGCTCACTGCCTGACGGATGATGTTCCGCGCGCGATACTGGCCTTCATGACACCAGCGAACCGCCCAGACGAAGTCCACTTGAGGGCGTTCACCGAGGCCGACCTCGCCTTTCTCGACCGCCTCTGCACGGATCCCGATGCGCTCGGCGAGTTCGACTGGCCCGGATTCGGTGATCCGAGGGCACGCCGCAAGCGATGGGAGATCGACGGGTATATCTCCGCCGAGTCCGCGGCGGTCGCGATCGCGCGGGCCGACGACACGGTTATCGGCATCGTCTCCTGGAAACCCCGCGGCTTCCCCTCGGGTGTCACCTACGAGATCGGCGTGGGGGTGCTACCCGAGCATCGTGGACAGGGGGTGGGCACGATGGCGCAGAGGCTGCTCGTGGACTACCTGTTCGGCCGCACGACCGCGAACAGAATCGAAGCCCTCACCAATGGCGGTAACCTCGGCGAGCAGAAAGCCCTCGAACGCCTGGGGTTCCGCCGGGAAGGGGTCATGCAGGGCAGGTCCTTCCAACACGGCGAGTATGTCGACGTACTCGTCTACGGTCTGCTCCGCTCAGAGCATCGTCCCGGAACGCCATGAGCACTCCTGTTCAGGTGAGGTTGGAAAAGGCTCACGATCACCCTTCTCCAGCAGTCGGCCGAGTGAGGGTATGCCTGCCAGTTGGTCGACGGAGCCCGCTGAACCTACGCGCTGGGTCCTCCATACGCGGCTCCGTATCCGCTCATCGGGCATGAGGAGACGTCAGCGCCAAATGACTCGACAGCAGTTCAAGGTGGTGAGCACGCTGTTCCGGTGATCCGTTTCCACTTCCGGCTGAGGCAGGCGGCCGAGGTCGAGCCCTGTGGTGATCGCCATCCGCACTGGTTCGCTTTGACCGACGGCTGGTACTGGATCGACGTGGGTGGACACAAGCTGTTCCACCACCCGTCGAACACCGTCGCGGGCCGGCCTGCTCCAGTCGACTACTACATCGCCCGGCTGTGGGAGGACCTTCTGGAAATGCTGCCGTCTGTGCTGGAACCCGTGCCCGCAGACCTCGCCGACCGCATGACCCGTGACCAGGACGCCTGGTGCGAGGAAGTTGTCGAGGACGCGGAGGCAGCTCTCGACTGGTACAGCAGCCACTTCATGTACACCAGTTACCTCGCCGCCTCACCACGCATCGTGTGGTGGCGGTCGATCTCCAGCCGGGACACGATCACCGTCGGCTGGCGGCACACCGCCGAACACGGGCTTGCCTGCACTGTGCCAAGGCAAGGGCAGGCAAGCGTCCCCACCGAGCTGTTCCTGCGCGCCGTGGAGGAGTTCGACCGAGAACTGATCGATGCGATAGACCAGCGCATCACCGAGATCGAGGCCCACGGTCTGGATCCAGACACCCGACTCGACCTCGAACAGCTCCGCCACGAACACCAGCAGCGTTCACGATCCCTGGCCGCCACACTGCAGCACGTACCCGCGACGGACTGGGCAGCAGTTCGC
Organism: Amycolatopsis sp. NPDC000009; assembly: GCF_055563465.1. Classification (NCBI taxonomy): domain Bacteria; kingdom Bacillati; phylum Actinomycetota; class Actinomycetes; order Pseudonocardiales; family Pseudonocardiaceae; genus Amycolatopsis; species Amycolatopsis sp. NPDC000009. Next base: position 20,851 of record NZ_JBVHDI010000015.1, on the reverse strand, counting down.
GAAGGTGTCACGCGCATCTTCTCGCCGCGAACTCCGAAGCCACCGCCGGTTGCCACAGACCCGGGTCATTGACCGCACCGTCGTAGCCGCCCAGCCGCAGACTTTGCGCACCGATCGTCTGTGAAATCCGCTCCGTTCGGAGTGCGGAGCGTCGATGCCGATCGCATGCCTGGCACTCATGCCACCGGCGGGGCGAGCCGCAGTGCGATCGAGGGACTCCATCCAGTGTCCCTGGCTCTACAGTGCGTTCGTCGCCGAGGCGGACGCGAAGGTCATCCTGGAATCCAACTGTCGTCCCGGGCTCCGATGCGACCACAATGGACAGTGAGGAAGTGGAAGGATTGCATCCATATAGCACAAAACCCCACGTCACCTAGGTCGACAACGTGGGGTATGGATGTGCGCCATCAGGGACTTGAACGCCGAACCCGCTGGTTAAGAGTCGGAACCTTGGCGTGCCGGACGGTGTCGAGGAGTGTCGAACAAGCCCTTTTCATCTGGCGTGAGGCATCCGCTGTGCCGGGGTGTGTCACCTGGTGCCTGACTGTTTCAGACCTCTTGGGCGCGCGGATGCCGAGTTCTGTCGTTCGATCGATGCCTCTTTGCGGAGTGCTAAGAGCAGGGCACCGAGGTCGGTCGGCGGTGGGTCTGATGCTGTTGCTCGGTCGGTGATCACTCGCACGGTGAAGGGGCCGAATCTCATGTACGCTAAGGACGGGCTGGGCGAAGACTGATGGCTAGGATGGCAGACAGTGTTTGATCGAAATGACTATCTGAGCATCAGGAATCGCAGTTCGGAAGTTTTCCATCTAGAAGGCAGGTTTCCTGAGCAAGTTTTCAAGATCGGAGACGGTTGTTCAGTTTTTTGTGAATTTGATGCGGTTCTTGCATCGGAATTTTGGCCTGCGCTGAGCGTTATGGCCCAGTGGCACGGTGACGAACATGTCGGCTTTCTGGTGCTTGAACCCGGCAGCGATGATTTCTACGTGCCGGAGTACCGAATGCATCCAGCGATCTCACTGCCGGTCACGGCGAGTGAGAATGACTACTGGGCCGCTATTGGTTTCGAGCCGGATGGCGACATCATGGGGTCCATCGCGATTTCTGCGAACGTCATCGCGGTAACCGGGCGGTCTGGAAAATGGGGATGCTGGGGCGAAAGAGATGCCGAGGTAGCAGTATTTAAAGGTTTTCCGAACGAGGCCATGCGGAATGAGTGGGTTGATCTGTTCGGCCCCTTCCTGGAGGTTTCGGACGCCTTGAGGTCGTATTTTCCGCAGGTGTTCGCAAATGGGATCGTCCCGAATGGGTATGCGGCGACCTTGACCGCCAACTACGGTTCTACAGGGTGACTGACCGGCAAGCCGGAAAAATCGATCGTCCGGGACGAAACGCCTGGTCGAGATCAATTCGCCGATGGTGCGCCGATCGTGGCCCCCGAAGGCCACTCCTGCTGGCGTCCTGAGTAGAGCAAATGGTGCAGATGAAAGAGTTCGCGCCGGTTTTGAGTCTCCAGCCCGCCTCCGGTGTTCGCGTGCAGGCCACCGCCACTCGTTTCTATGGGATGTGCTCGCACGTGTCTGTAACCTCACCGTCGACACCGAACACGCGTACTGCGCCGTGAGGGATACCGCGCTTCTTTGCATCCAGTGCCAACCATGATGACAATTGTGGCTTAACGCTCGGAGCGAGTCTTGACGAACTGCAGGCTGGTGGAACGGCTGCCGAGCGAGGCGACAAGGTTCTCCCGCACGAACAGAAGATGGTCAACGAGTCCGGCGACCGCAACGGCTGCTTCATCGGCAAAGCAGGAAGATCTGGCTATCGTGACGGCCGCTGGACTGGGCTGCAACCCGACTAATAGGCTGGCCCCGGACGGTCCGTGGACCCTCTATCCACATTGCAAGGGTTGTCCTCTAAAGTAAGGAGAATCGAGAACGGTTGCGACAGGAATGGTATAAGTGAACATCGATTCGGCGTTGATCGAGGAATACGGTGATCGGCTCTATGGGGCAGGGCTTGCCCGCTTCGATCATGGACTGCTCGTGGTCGCGTCACCAGACAGTCGCGACGACCACGCAAGTTGGGATTCCGCGGTACAAAGCGTGCATGGCGGACCCGACTCGGTCTTCGTAGCGGTACAGCAGTCTGCCAGTGGACCGGTTGGTCTCGTATGCGTGGAGGCGCCGGCAGACGTCCGGCAGCTCGGCTTGCTGTTCGACGGCGAAATCCGCCTATCAAGGGCGTCTCTCGCAATCTATGACCCCAATCGGCAATTGAGTCTTCAAATGCCGGTGGAGGGTACGCGTAATAGGATACAAATCTACGGTGATCATCCGGACGAGTCGACGGAGGTCATGGTAGTTCTCAGTGCCTTGTCCGATTGACCGGGATGTCTCTGATTTTCCAGGCGTGAAGCCATTGTGCCGGTTCGAGTAGGTCGACGCCTGGGTATCTGATCACCAGTCACCCCACATCGGCCGCGCTGAACGGAATGCGGCACGCGGCTTATCCTCAGGATTGGTCTGTACGACGCAGGCTGGCATCATGCGTTAGTTGGGAGATGGCTGTTATGGATCCTAAGGAGACTGAATTCGGCGATCTGGACGCCGAGTTTTATAGAGGTGGCTTCATCGCGTTCTTTCAGTATGGGTTGCTGGTGTTCGAGGACGTGTCCAGTCGAGCTCGTCATGATTCCTGGGACGCCGCCAATGAGGCGTTTCACCTGGACGTTGATTCGCTTTACGTGGCAGTGCAGGCTGACGTCGACGGTCCGGTTCGTGTGGATATTTACCATGACCACTTTCCTGAATTCGCCACTTCTGAACTTGTGCGAAAGTTCGAAGGGGTGCTGCATATGCGATCAGGGGAAGTCAAGGCGCATGACTCTGACGAAGTCGCGTGCTTGCGCGTGCGGCTGACCGGCGTTTCCCTGCGGGTCGAAGTGTTCGTCAACGACAGCGATTGGGTTGATCGAGTGGTTCTCGTCCTGCGTGAACCCGGTACTACTGCGTGAAGCGTCGAGCATGATCACCTTGGGGGAGGGCCAGTTGTCGAAGACGACCGGGACGGACGGCTCGTGTGTCGGGCACTCTGGTGGTGCTGTCGGAGGGCAACTGTCGTCGATCTATCCGGGGTGGATCGACCAGTGAAAAGTCCTCCGGTCGGAGTGTGGCTACGGAGCAGACCGTGAGTTTCCTCGAGTCTGCAGGTGACCATCCGCTGTCGCTGTGTCACGTGGTGACGCTGCTGTGATGTGGGAAGGCAGTCGGCGTGCGGTGGTGGCTCCCAAGGCCGACGTCGGCTGCCAAACCGTTGAGCTGCGAAATAGCGTTGTGGTGCGCCTGCGCGCTCTCACGCGGTCAGGGGGACTGTGGAGTTCGTGTTACGCCTCGCACGCCTTTGGGCGCTGGTTGGCGACGCCGATCAGGTTCCATGACCCGCGGCACGGCGCGGCCATACTGTCGCTCTCGGTGGGTAGCGAGTTACGGGTGGTGCAGGCACTTCTCGGCGTTCCAGCATCGTGCTCACTGCCGACGCCTACACCAGCGTCGTGCCCTGTCGCAGCGGGCGGCGGATGCGACGGCGGGCACCAGCGCGGTACCAAGATCAACAGGGTGATGATGCCCCGTCAGCGCCGCATGCACGGCTGGTGGCGGTCAGTAACCGAACCTGGGGACACGGCGGCTGCACATACGATCAAAGCCCACCAACGGCAGCCCTGAAATCAGGGGATAAACCGTTGGTGGGCTTCGGATCGGAACTGTGCGCAATCAGGGATTCGAACCCCGAATCCGCTGGTTAAGAGTCGGCACCTGAGCGTATCGGACGGGGTCGAGTAGTGCCGGACAAGACCTCGTCTGGTCGTGAGGCATCAGCTGTGTCGGGGTGTGTCGCCTGGTGTCGGACTGGTTCAGACCTCTCGGACACGTCTCGGGCGCGTGGATGCCGAGTTCTGTCGTTCGATCGATGCCTCTTTGTGGAGTGTTAAGAGCAGGGCACCGTGGTCGGGCGGTCGGCGGTGAGCTTGATGCCGGTGTTCGGCCGGTGGTCGTGGTCAACCGCGGTGGTCGAGCCAGTCGTCGGTGTCGCGATGTCGGTTGAGCCCGACTGCACCGAACTCGTCGTGATGGTTTGCCTTGGGAGATCGGGCTGCCGTCTGGTGGGGGCCGGGTGGTTCCCGGCAGGTGGAGTGGGAGTAGGCGACGTGCCCGCCGCCTACTCGGCCTCGATGTAGGCCACATGGCCGTTCTTCGACAATCTGCCAAGCTAGCGGTCGCCGGCCTTTGCCAGGGGTATGAGGCGACGTGTCGGAGCCAAATGGAGTATTGATCCGATGGCGCGTAATTGTTGTCTTACTCACAGCGAAGCCTGTTAACGTGTCCGAATGTCCATTTCATCCGCCGTTGCCAGGGTGTGAACATGCACGTGGGAGGCTGAAAGCGTCTATTTGGACCAGTGTCCGACCTGAAACCATGTTGAAGATTAACGAGAGTTCTTCCTATCTTGTTTTGACTGGGCCAATAGGCATTGGTACCTATTCATCCGATCATTGCGAGGGAGTGCTTACCTGCCGGTTGCGAGCGGGACGTTCTTCTTGCTCCGGTGTGGGACTTTGGGGAGGAAGTCGTGCGCTCTGCTCGGCGTGCCTTGGGTGCGGTGGCTTTGGCGCTGACGTTTGTCGTCGGCGCTTCTGGGGTGTCGGTGGCTGCGGAGCCCGGCGCGGTGTCGGGGGAGGCGCCCGCGGTGGTCGCGGCGTTGGCCGCGGCGGAGAAGTCCGGCAAATCCGTGGTGGTGCCTGAGGAAACCACCGAGTACGCCGAGGTTTTCGCCAATCCGGATGGCACGGTGACCCGCCGGGAGAGCTTCGATCCTCAACGGGTGCGGCGCGGTGATGCGTGGGTTCCGATAGACCTGACGATGGTCGTGCGCCCTGACGGCACCATCGGCCCGAAGGCGGCGATCGTCGATGTGCGCGTAGCCGATGGCGGCGAGGGCGAGCTCCTGGCCACCGCGGCCAAGAACGGCAGCGAGATCGGCATCGGCTGGGAAGGACCCCTGCCCGCTCCTAAGCTGAACGGCTCTGTCGCCACCTACGCCGAGGTGTTGCCCGGGGTCGATTTGACCGTGACTGCGACGGCGAAGGGCTTTAGCCAGCTGTTGGTGGTGAAGACGCCCGAAGCGGCGGCGAACCCGCGGTTGAAGGCTATTTCCTTCCGGAACCATGCGCGCGGGGTGACGCCGCGGAAGACCAGTACCGGTGGGATCGAGGCGGTCGACAATGCCGGGCGGACGGTGTTCGGTGGGGACGCGTCGAAGATGTGGGACTCCAGTGGCGGGGGAGCATTGGTCACGGCTCGGTCGAGCGCGGTCGTGAGTCCCGTTCCGGGTAAGTCCGCGGTGGCGACGATGGATGTCGAGGTCACGAAGGACGCGACGATCGTCCGTCCTGATGCCGGGTTCCTGAATGACCCGGCGAGGGTGTATCCGGTCATCATCGACCCGGAGTACTGGTGGGACGAGGCGAAGCAGAGCCACGCGGTGGTGCAGAGCGCGTGGCCGAACGAGCACAACTTCAACCGCACTGACGGCGCGCTGGGAGACCTGAAGGCGGGCTATCAGAGCGGTTACGTCTCGCGGTCGTACTTCAATTTCAATGTTTCGGCCTTGCGTGGCAAGGTGATCCATCGTGCGAAGGTCCGCCCGCGGGTGATCCACTCGTTTTCCTGCAGTGGCGGGGCGACGGAGCTGCGCCTCGCCAGTGGCCTGGATTGGGGCACGACCTGGGCGAACCAGCCGAGTTTCGGTGGCAGCTTGGGCGGCATCACCACGTCGAACAACGCGAAGTACTGCCCGAGCGCGGGTGCGGCCGAGGTCGTGATCGACGGCACGATGCGTGATGCCGCGAACGGTGGCTGGACCAATATGGTCTTTCTGCTCAAGGCGGCGAACGAAGGCGCGGAAAACGACTGGCGCCGGTTCGCTCTCGATCCGGTGCTCGAGGTGGTCTACAACTCGATCCCGGGCTTGCCTGCGGATCTGGGGATGGAAGGCGGCCAGATCCCGTGCGCTTCCGGTGACGCGCGGCCGTTCGTCTTCACCCCGACGCCTCGGCTGCGCGGGCGGGTAGCCGATCCGGACGGTGGCATGCTGACCGCGCGTTTCTCTTTGCACAAGGGAAAGCTCGGGGCCAGCAGCGAGGTTTGGTGGACCACGATCGGGAACGTCCCGTCCGGTTCGTTCGCGGAAGTGACGGTCCCGACCGGGAAGATCACCGATGAGGGCGTCTACAACTGGTCGATGTACGCCAGCGACGGCGGCAGCTCGTCCGTGTGGGTGGGGAACTGCGAGTTCGCGGTCGACAAAACCCCACCTGGCGAGCCGGTGATCACGTCGGAGGACTATCCCGGGGGCGGTAGCACCCAGGCAGGTGGGATCGGCCAGACGGGAGCGTTCACGATCTCCGCCAACGGCACGGCCGACGTGCAGCACTTCCTCTGGTCGGTGACCGACCAGCAGAACGACGATCCGAAGACCCGGGTCAACGCGGGCACCGTGGGCGGATCCGGCGTGTTTCGCTGGACCCCTACGACCGACGGACCCCAGACGGTGTTCGCCCGGTCGGTCGACCGGGCGGGAAACCTCTCACCGATCATCAAGTACCCGATCTACGTCCGCGCAGGTGATCCTCTCGCGGGAAACCTGAACGGACACTGGAAGCTGGACGGCGACCTCGCCGACGCCAGCGGCAACGGGCGGATGCTGGCGAACGTGGGGGGCGTCGAAACCACGGCGGAGGGCTACCTCGGCAAGACCGCGGTTCTCGGTTCGGGCAAACGCCTGCATCACGCCGGCCCTGTGGTCGACACGTCGAAGAGTTTCTCGGTGTCGGCGTGGGTCCGGCTGGACCAGGTCGGTGGCTGGCCCGCGGCGGTCTCCGAAGACGGGAAGCGAACCAGCGCGTTCCAGCTACAGGCTTCGCCGGACGGCAAGTGGTCGCTGGTCATGTTCGGTTCCGATGTGGACGGTGGCGGTGCGACGCATGCTCGCGTGCTCTCCGCAACAGCGGTGCAGACAGGCGTGTGGACGCACCTGACGGGTGTCTACGACCAGGGTGCGGGCAAGCTGCGGATCTATGTAAACGGTGCGCTGAACGGAGAGATCGCCTACACCAGCACCTGGGCCGCGACCGGTGATCTCCAGATCGGGGCCGCGCTCTGGAATGGCGCGACGGTCGACTACTTCCCCGGAGCCGTGGACGATGTCCGCGTCTATCAACGTGTTCTGGTGCCGAGCGAGGCCGCTGCGTTGGCGAACCAGGCTGTCCTTCGTGCGCACTACCCCCTGGCCGAAGGAACCGGAGCCGTCACTAAGGAAGCCTTGACCGGCCAGGAAGCGAAGTTCAGCGGGACCGCGGGCTGGACGGAGGCCGACGGCTATCCAGCCGCACGGTTCACCGGAGGCTATGGCACTGAGTACGGTGCGGTGACCGGGCCGAGGCCCACCTTACGGACTGACCGGTCGTACACCGTGTCTGCCTGGGTGCGTCTGGACGAAGCCGATGGCGCGCCGCGCACCGCGGTCAGCCTGCGCGACGCCAAGTTCTCGCCGTTCATGTTGCAATACCGGCCGGAGGTCAAGAAATGGGATTTCTTGATGTCTCTGGGTGCCGACCGTGAAGGTGGCTGGTGGATTCCCGCTGAGGACGATGTGGTGGTACAGCAGTGGGTGCATCTGACCGGGGTGTACGACCTCGCGGCGAAGGAAGCCCGCATCTATCTCAACGGTCGATTCGCCGGCAGGCTCGGTGGGGTGACCGGATGGAACGGCACCGGCGAGCTGATGATCGGCGGCGGCGTGTGGGTCGGCCGGGACGTTGATCCCTTCCGCGGCGCGATCCGTGACGTGCGCGTGTACTCCGGCGCCTTGAGCGACCGCGCCATCAGCCAGCTCCCGGCACAGGGATAACGGCAACCCCTCCAAGACCTCATTCTTTCTTTTCCTGATCTTTCCGGGAGCCAGGTTTGTCCAGAGGACGTTTTGCGGTCGCGATCGCCTTCGTGTTGTCGGCGGTAATGGTCGCTACGCTGACGCAGGCGGTACCCGCTGTCGCCGCTGATCCCACTCACGTGCGGCTACCTTCGCTGCAGCAGGAGAAATCCGTGCCTGGCAAGCCGGTGCCCGCGCGGCCGATACCGGTGAACGAGGTCGATTCGGCGGCGGTCAAGGCACCGGCCGAGCCGAAGTGGCCGGGGACTGCATCGGCAGATGTCGAGGTCGCGAGCGCGGCGACGGCACGGTCGGTGAAACCGTCCGCCGGCTTCCAACGCGCCGGGACACTGCCGGTGTCGGTCGCCGTCGAGCCACCTTCCGCCGAAGCCAGAAGTGCGGCGGCCGCCCCGGCGAAGGTCCGGGTGCAGACCTACGATCAGGCCCTGGCCGGCAAAGCCGGGGTCACGGGTTTGGTCGTGGCTGTAGCCGATGCCGGCGGCGCCGAGGGCAAGCCGATGTCCGTGCAGATCGACTACCGCGACTTCGCCAACGCTTTCGGCGGAGACTACGGCTCCCGCCTCAAGCTCGCCGTGTTGCCTACATGCGCCATCACCACGCCGGACAGACCGGAATGTCGCACCGGGCAGCCGTTGCAGACGGAGAACAACACCAAGGCGCGCACGCTCACCGGGAAGGTCACCCTTCCGCATAAGGAAAAAGATCAGGCCGGGGCAGCGACGATGGTGCTGGCCGCGACGGCTGCCCCGTCCGGTGCCGGTGGGTCGTTCGAGGCGACCGGGTTGTCGCCCGCCGGGCAATGGTCGGCCGGTGGTTCCAGTGGTGACTTCACCTACTCCGTCCCGCTTCGGGTGCCTCCGCCGACGGCGGGGACCGCGCCGAAGCTCGGGCTCGGCTATTCGTCGGGCACGATCGACGGCCGGACGAGCGCCACCAACAACCAGGCCGCCGCACCAGGTGATGGATGGGAGCTTTCCGCCGGCGGGTTCATCGAACGGCGCTACAAAGCCTGCGCTGATGATCTCGGTGGCAGCCAGGGGCAGCGGAAGACCGGTGACCTGTGCTGGGCCACGGACAACGCCGTCCTGCATCTCAACGGTGTGACGGCTGAGCTCGTCAAAGACGAGAAAACCGGTGCGTGGCGGCCCAAGAATGATGACGGGTCGCGGATCGAACGGTTGACCGGCGCTGTCAACGGGGATGATGACGGTGAGCACTGGAAGGTCACCAGCAGCAACGGCACCCAGTACTTTCTTGGCCTCAATCGGCTTCCCGGCTGGGTGGAGGGCAACCCGGAGACAGGTTCGGCGTTCACGGTTCCGGTATTCGGCAACAACTCCGGTGAACCCTGCGCGAAAGCTGCCTTCGGCGACTCCTGGTGCCAGCAGGCCTACCGGTGGAACCTCGACTACGTCGTCGATCCCAACGGCAACGCCACCACCTACTACTACGACCGCGAAACGAACTTCTACGGCCGGGACCAGTCCGCGGACAAGCAGACCTCCTACATCGCGGCCGGTTTCGTCCGGCGTATCGAATACGGCCTGCGCGCGGGTGCGCTGTTCGCCCCGGCACCGTCGCGAGTGTGGTTCGACACCGCTGAACGCTGTCTGCCGACCAGCACGTTCGCGTGCAACCCCGATCAGCTGACCAAGGACACCGCGAAGTCCTGGCCTGACGTTCCTTTCGACCGGATCTGCAAGTCGGGCGAGAAATGTGATGGGCGCACCTCGCCCGCGTTCTTCAGCCGTAAGCGGCTGGTGAAGGTGCTGACCCAGATCCGCCGCGACGACGTCACCGGCCCGGCGCAGTGGCGCGATGTCGACGCGTGGACGTTGCGACACCAGTTCCCCGACACCGGTGACGGGCTGTCTCCGGCGTTGTGGCTGGCCGGGATCACGCACACCGGTCTGGCCGGAGGCACTGCCGCGCTGCCCGAGATGGTGTTCCACGGCCGGTCCATGCCGAACCGCGTGGAAGCCAACGACGGTTTGCCGCCGATCACCCGCTACCGCATCGAGCGGGTCCAGAACGAGGCCGGCGGCATCACCGAGGTCAAGTACTCCGACCGCGAATGTGTGACCGGATCGGCGATGCCCGCCAACCCGGAAACGAACACCATGCGGTGTTTCCCCAGCTGGTGGCTTCCCGAATTCGGCTATGAGCCGGTGCTCGGCTGGTTTCACAAGTACGTCGTCACCGCGGTCACGGAAGACGACCGGACCGGCGGCTCGGAACTGAAGAAGACCGAGTACCAGTACCAGGGTGGCGCGGCCTGGCACTTCGACGATGCCGAGTTCACCGAGATGAAGCACCGCACCTGGTCGCAATGGCGCGGCTTCAGTGAAGTCCGCACCATCGCCGGGGAGCCCGGAAAGACTCAAACCGTCACGGCAGAGCGATTCCTGCGCGGCATGGATGGCGATCGCCTGCCGGACGGCAAGAAACGCACGGTCGAGGTCATTGATTCGGAGGGAGGCAAGGTCACCGACGCCGAAGCACTCGCCGGGTTCAGCCTGGAAAGTCTTTCCTACGAGGGTGACAAACTCGTGTCCGCCTCGGTCAAAGACCCCTGGGTCCATGGACCGACCGCGACCGCGGGCGAAGACAAGGCGTACATGACCAACATCGCCACCGTCCGAGGGCGGACGTTGCTCGGTGATGGTTCGTGGCGGCGCACCAAGGTGACCAACTCTTTCGACGATCACGGGAATGTCATCCAGGTCGAGGATTCCGGAGACACCGGCGTCACCGGCGATGAAACCTGTTCTCGAACGACCTATGTCGCCAACAACGACGCTTGGATCCTGACCAGGCCCTCGACCGTTCGCACCGTCACCCTGCTCTGCGCGGCAGGAGAGGGCACGCCCAAGGACGTCATCGCCCATGTCCGCTCCAGTTACGACGGCCAGGCGTACGGTGCCGTTCCGGCAAAGGGAAACCTGACTGCCACCGAAAGGTGGACCGGTACGGCCTGGCAGCTGACCCAGGGCACCACCTATGACGCGCTGGGCCGCCCGGCCGAGGTGGTCAATTCCCAGGGGCACAAGGTCACCACCACCTATAGCCCCGGCCCTGAGTTCGGTGTCCGGACAGTGACCAAAAAGGACCCGCTCGGGTACACGTCGGTCACCACTTTGGACCCGGCGTGGGCTCTTACCACGACCGACGTCGGCATCAGCGGTGAGCGAGCCGACATCGACTACGACCCGCTCGGCCGGGTCGTCCGGACCTGGGCCCCAGGGCGCTCCAAAGCGGACGGCCGAACGCCGAGCAGCGAGTTCGACTACGAATACCGGACGGACGCGCCGACCGTCGTCACCACCCGCGTTCTCCGGGAGGACGGCAAGTATACGACCTCGTACACGCTCTACGACGGCCTGCTGCGCGAGCGGCAAGCCCAGCTGTCGGCAGTCGCCGGTGGCCGCCTCCTGACCGACTGGTTCTACGATTCCCGGGGCCTCAAGCACAAGGTCAATGGCGCCTACTACAACGAGAAAGAGCCCGAGAAAGCTCTCCTCGGCGTACTCGACAACGCGGTGCCGAACCAGACGCGCACCGTCTTCGACGCGCTCCAGCGCGAAACCGAAGTCGCGTACCACAAACTCGGGATCAAGCAGTGGCAGACTTCGTCGTCGTATGAAGCCGATCGGGTCACGGTCATTCCGCCCGAGGGTGGTACCACGACAACGGTGATCCGGGACGTGCACGGCCGTGCGGTCGAGAAGCGTCAGCATCACGGGCGGCAGGCGACCAGCGATTACGACTCCACCAAGTACGTCTATGACGTTCGTGGTCTGACGACGTCGGTCACCGGTCCGGACGGCGCCCGGTGGAGCTACGAGCATGATCAGCTCGGCCGTCGTGTCGCTGACCACGACCCAGACCGCGGTACGAGTCGGTATACCTACACGGCACTCGACCAGCTCGAAACGGTCACTGATTCGCGCGGTGCGGCGACCCGGGCCGAGTACGACCTGCTCGGACGCAAGGTCGCGAACTTTGAGCGGCGAGCGCCTGACCAAGCAGAGGTCAAGACGGCGACGTGGAGCTACGACGGTCTGAAGAAGGGGCTCGTCGACTCGTCGACCAGATGGATCGACGGCAAGGCCTACACCAAGCAGGTCGGCGCGTACGACTCGGCGAACCGGCCCACCATGACCAAGGTCGTCATCCCGGAAGGCGAAGGAAAACTCACCGGTACCTATACCTTCAGGACTTCCTACGAGCCGAACACCGGGCGGGTTGCGACTCAGACCCAACCCGCGGCAGGCGGACTCGACGCGGAGATCATCAACCACCGGTACAACGAACTGGGGTTGCCGACCGAGACCTTCGGCATCGACACGTACGTGCCGGAGCACCTTTACTCCAAGTACGGCGAAACGCTGCGGCTCACCATGGGCTCCGGCGCAAAGACGGTCTACACCTCGATGTTCTATGAGGAAGGCACCCGGCGGCTCGCCGGTGTCGATGTCCAGCGCAACCTAGAGGGCAGCACCTACCTCGCCAAGCGAAGCTATGGGTACGACCCTTCGGGCAACGTCACCAAGATCGCCGACACCCCGCCAGGGGTCATAGGCGACACACAGTGCTACTCCTACGACTACCTCAAGCGCATGACCAGCGCCTTCACCCCGAAGAACGGTGATTGCGCCGTCCAGCCATCGCTCGCCGGAATGGGCGGTGCCGCGCCGTACTGGCACGAGTACGCCTACGACAAGGCGGGCAACCGTACTTCCGACGTCGACCACCGGCTCGACGGCGACATCACCCGCACCTACGTCTATGGCGGCCAGAACGGGACTCAGCCCCACTCTCTGCGTTCAGTCACGGAAACGGGGCCGAAGGGGACGTCGAAGGACGAGTTCGGCTACGACGCGACCGGCAACATGACCACCCGGAACATCTCCGGGTCGACGCAGAAGCTCGACTGGGACCCCCTCGGCCGCACCGAGAAGGTCACCGAGGCGGACGGTCGCACGTCGGCCTACCTGTACGACGCCGACGGTGGGAGGTTGATCAAACGCGAGTCAGGGACCACCACGCTCTACCTCGACGGCATGGAGCTGGTGCTCAAGACCGCCACCCAGGAGCTGACCGGCCGCCGGTACTACGACCACGGCGGTACAGCCGTCGCGGTCAGGACCTCCGGTGCCGGTGGTGGGTTGTCCTGGCTGCTCGGAGACCACCAGGGCACAGCTGCCATGAGCGTCAATGCGAGCACTCTCGCGGTCAGTCAGCGACGGCAGGACGCGTTCGGTAACCCTCGCGGGGAGGAAGCGAAGACCTGGCCGGACGACAAGGGTTTCGTCGGAGGAACGAAGGATCAAACCGGGCTGACCAATCTCGGGGCGCGCCAATACGACTCTGAGACCGGCCGGTTCATCTCCCCGGACCCGGTGCTCGACACCGACGATCCGCAGCAGATGAACGGCTACGCCTACGCCAACAACGCGCCGGCGACCAACTCCGACCCGAGCGGTCTCTACTGGAAGACCGTCAAGGTCGTCAAACAGACCGCTCGTATCGGGTTCGTCTGGTCGATGTTCTTCCTCGGCCTGTTCTTCCCCATGTTGATGCTGGCCTCGTTCGCCTACTGGGTTGTCCAGACCTTTGTCTACCGCGTCTGGGTCGACTCGCCTTGGTCGATGATGCTGAACAGCGGCGGCGGGGGTGGAAACCAGAAGGAACAGGCGGTCAAGGACGCCGGGTTGAGTCAGGCCGAATACGAAGAAGCCAAGAAGGCTGCTGCAGACAAGCGGGGCTGGATTGATATCGCGATCCAGGCCGGCGGTGACATTCTGCAGGAGATCGTGGGTGTCAAGGGGATCGTCGACAACTGCATCAAGAACTTCAACCTGTTCCAGTGCGGTTTCGAGGTTCTGACCGCGCTGCCTTGGGGGAAGATCCTCAAGGGCGGGAAGATCGTCGACAAGATCGTCAACGCGTTCCAGGACACGCTGGCGTGGATCCGGAAGCGGGACAAGGCTCAGGCGGACCTGCGGCGGGTGCAAGAGGCCGAGGAGCGGTTGTCGAAGACCTCGTGTAACAGCTTCGTGCCAGGAACTTTGGTGGTGATGGCGGACGGTAGCCGCCGTCCGATCGAGGAGCTGGAGCTCGACGATCAGGTCTTGGCGACAGATCCCGAGACTGGTAAGACCACGTCTCGCAAGGTCGTGGCGACGATCATCGGGCAGGGTCAGAAACGCCTGGTGGAGATCAGCGTCGCCGGCGGCGCGCCGATCGTGGCCACCGACGGCCATCCGTTCTGGCTCCCCGAGTCGCGGGAATGGGTCGCGGCCGAGGCGCTGACCGCTGGGACTTGGCTGCAGAGCAATACAGGTACTCGGGTGCAGGTAGCCGCCACGCGTATTTGGGACGCGCCCGCCCGGGTCCACAACCTCACTGTCGACACCGACCACACCTACTATGTCACGGGCAAGGATGTGCCAGTTCTTGCCCACAACACTGGTGGTTATACACCTCCGCCCTCCGATAAGAACCTTCCGGGTTTTCCTGACGCCGAGTATGTCGGTAAGGGTTCCCCGAAATCAGGTGGAGGATATCGTGCTCGTTGGTCGATGCCGGATGGTCGGGTTCTTGAATGGGATTCCGCGCATGGCACTATTGAAATGTGGACAAACGGAAAAAAGAACGCTAAGCATATGGGTGAGTTTGATCCCAATTCGGGTAGTCAGCTACCTGGGAATAAGGGAAAGCCGGTTCCTGGACGTAAGCTGGGGGGATGCTGATGGCCAGATGGGTGCTGGAGAGATTTGATCCGTCGTCGGGGCGTCTTTGCGGGCGACACAAGCTCACTGGGCTCTCAGACGATGATGTTAGGTTGCTGCTGGGGCTAGACAACCTTGGAGACGGAGATCTGTTCGACCTTCCTGAGGCTGCGCTCTCAGGGCTCTCGACCCGATTCGACTTGGAAGTATTTCCTGAGAAGTTCGAGTATCTGCTTGGGAGAGAATCTTCTGGTTCATGATCGGTCTGATCGCTGGTCTGCGGCATCGAGGGCTGGCCGGTTTCATTACTGACGCTTGGTTGGCGATGATGGACGGCCGGGCAGGCCGCCGCGTGCAGCCTGCTCAAACCGGCTGGGAAGTTCTGACCGCGTTGCCATGGGGCAAGATCCTCAAGGTGGGAACATCCGACGGCTTCCTGGGCGCGGGTGCGGTCGGCTGTTGTCGGTGGCGACGGTGCAGCGGATGCGGGAGGTGTTGCGCGCGGCGTTGAACGGCACTATCCGGTGTGGATTGGTTGCAAGCTGTCCGGCGTGGTGGGTGGCGTTGCTCTCGGTGGGGCGGCCGCGTCCGGTGGCGTGGGCGGAGACGCGGGTGGCGCTGTGGCGGTCGACAGAGGAACGTTCATCGTTGGCGGGTGTGGACGGCTGAACAGTCCGCCGGGTTCCTTCGCATGCCGGGCGGTGTCCGCTGCGGCCGATGCTTCGCGGCGCGGCCTCGTCTGTGCTGCGGCGTGGCGAGCCTCGGTCTGCGCTGGTGTGACCTCGACCGGGTCGGGCGGTTCCATGGCCTTCGGCATGGTGCGGCGACGCTGTCACTGTCTGTGGCAACGGTCTGAAGACAGGGTATACGCTGCTGGACCATGCGAGCATCGTCCTAGCGGCCGACACTTACATCGAAGTGACCGCGAGCCTTGTTCGTTGCGCCGGCTACGAGCGGTGAGAATATCTGCAGGTCACGGTCCGCTCACGGTCGACAACATCGAAGACCAGGGTGGCGATCGAGGTCCGCGCCTCATTCGTCGTGGAGGGGGCACACAGTAGGCTGCACATACGATCAAAGCCCACCGACGGCACCCCGAAATCCGGGGCAAACCGTTGGAGGGCTTTGCGTTCGAACTGTGCGCCATCAGGGACTCGAACCCCGAACCCGCTGGTTAAGAGCCAGCTGCTCTGCCAATTGAGCTAATGGCGCCTGCTTGTTCCGCCGCTTTGGTGTTCCCCTCGGCGACGTGGAAAACATTAACACAGGGTTGCTGGGGCCCGTTTCAGGGGGGTCCCCTAACGACGGGCCGGGACGTATTCGGCCATCCGGCCGCGAGCGTTGCGGCCGGTCAGGCAGACTATAGCCAGACGTTGGGGTTGGTACCACGCGAAACGGGCGGTGTGCATGAGGGTCTGGGGTGCGACGGGGCGGTCGCGGGTGGCTTTGGTGGCTTTGGTGGCCGGGTTCACTCTGGCTGCGTGCACCAGTACACCGTCGGGTGAATCACCGTCACCGGGTGGTGCTCCCGGGGGGTCGCAGCAGAGCGGAGCGCCCGCGCCGGAGCCGAAGCCCGCCGTGGTGACGCTGACCCCGGCGCAGGGTGCGGCGAACGTGGCACCCGGCGAGCCGGTCACGGTGGCCGTGGCCGACGGCAAGGTCGGCGAGGTCAAGCTGACCGGCGCCGACGGCAAGGTCGTCGCGGGCAAGCCGAAGGAGGACGGTTCGGGCTGGGAGTCGGCGGAGCCGCTCGGCTACGGCAAGACCTACACCGTCACCGCGGCCGCGACCGGGACCGACGGCAAGCCGGTCACCTCGACCTCGACGTTCTCCACGGCAAAGCCGGGCCGTCAGATCGGCGTCTCGATCAACCTGGTCGAGGGGGAGACGGTCGGCGTCGGCCTGCCGTTGATCTTCACCTTCACCGGCAACGTGCCGGACAAGGCCGCGACCGAGAAGGCGCTGAAGATCGTCACCGAGCCGCAGGCCGAGGGCGCGTTCCACTGGTTCGGTGAGAAAACCGTGATGTGGCGGCCCAAGGAGTACTTCAAGCCGGGCACGAAGATCTCGGTCAACGCCGCGATCTACGGCAAGAATCTCGGCAACAACACCTTCGGCCGCGAGGACAAGCCTGCCAAGGTGGTCGTCGGCGACAAGCTGGTCGCGACCGCTGACGGCGGTACGCACCAGATGAAGGTCGTGGTGAACGACCAAGAGGTCAAGCAGATGCCGATCTCGATGGGCAAGCCGTCGAGCAGCACCCCGGCCGGGACCTACACGGTGATGAGCGAGCACAACGGGTACACGATGGACTCCAGCACGTACGGCGTCCCGACGGACAGCAAGGCCGGCTACCGGACGTTCGTGAAGTACGCGGTGCGGATGTCCAACAGCGGCATCTTCTACCACTCGGCGCCGTGGTCGGTCGGTTCGCAGGGCAAGCGGAACGTGAGCCACGGCTGCATCAACCTGTCGACCGAGAACGCGAAGTGGCTGATGGACACTTCGAAGAAGGGCGACATCATCACGGTCACCAATTCGGGCCCGCAGGTGCTGGAGCCGACCGACGGCTGGTCGGTGTGGCAGATGTCGTGGGACGACTGGAAGACCGGCGGCGACCGGAACTGACCCGTAGCCATGAGGGGTCCCGTCAGGACGAATTCCGTCCTGACGGGCCCCCTCATGGCGTTCCGGGCGGCAGGGTGCCGTAGAAGTGCTCCCACTGCACCTCGCCGCTGGTCTTGTAGCGGCACTTCTGGGTGCCGGTGTCCCAGATCTTCTCCGGATCACGGAGGCACTTCTGGTACTCGAGCTCTGCGAGGTACTTCTGGGATTGGGCCTTGGTGCAGTTCGGGTACCCCGGCTCGCATCGCCACGGTGACTTCTTGGCCGAAGAGGCGGTCGGCTTGGGCGGGCTCACCGTCACGGTCACCGGCGGCGGCACCGAGGTGGACGGCGTCGGCGTCACGATCGTGACCGGTGTCGACGTCATCGCCGGTACGGGCACTTGGTCCGGTGGAGACGTCGTGCAGGCCCCGGCCGCCATCAAGACTCCCAAGACCAGCCAGCGTCTCATGGCATCCTCCGCACGAGTTCCTTCCTGAACTCGCGCGTGGGCCGTGCCGCGTTACCGATACCCGGAAAAAGCGAAACCCCAGCCTGCCGGAAAGAACCGGCCGAACTGGGGTGGTGGGGTGAGCGACGGGTTTCGAACCCGCGACCTCCTGGACCACAACCAGGTGCTCTACCAGCTGAGCTACGCCCACCATCGCCGGGCTCGGGAAGCTTCCCCATCACCTCGGCCGCACTATATTAGCGTGCCCGTTTCGGGGGCTCGCAACGGGTTACCCTTGATGCCGTTCCTGCACTTCAGCGGCCGCCGCCTTGGCCTGTTCGCTGGTCGGGCCGGGCTGTGGGACGAAGGCGGCGCGACGGTAGTAGTCGAGCTCCCCGATGGATTCCTTGATGTCGGCGAGCGCGCGGTGCGCGAGGCCCTTCTCGGGCTTGGCGTAGTAGATCCGCGGGTACCAGCGCCGGACGAGTTCCTTCACCGACGAGACGTCGACCATGCGGTAGTGCAGGTGCGCGTCGAGCAGCGGCATGTCGCGGGTGATGAAGCCGCGGTCGGTGGCGATGGAGTTGCCGGCGAGCGGGGCGACGTTGGCCTCGGGCACGTGCGCGCGGACGTACTCGAGCACGCGCTGCTCGGCTTCCTCCATGGTCACGGTGGAGCGCCGGACCTCTTCGGTGAGGCCGGAGCGGGCATGCATTTCGCGGACGACCTCCGGCATGCCGTCGAGGGCTTCGTCGTCGGCGTGGATGACGATGTCGACGCCTTCGCCGAGGACGTTGAGCTCGGCGTCGGTCACCAGCGCGGCTATTTCGATCAACGCGTCCTTGCCGAGGTCGAGCCCCGTCATCTCGCAGTCGATCCAGACTAGGCGGTCGTTCACCCCGAAACCCTAACCCGACCCGGGGATTCGTGACGCGCGACGTGCGGGTTCGGCGCGTTGCTGGCACCGTGTGCATCCTCAGGTGAGTCATGTCACAGATCGGGGAGCGACAGTGGCCGAACAGGGTCCAGCCCAGGAGATCGCGCAGGGGTATGTCAGCGAGGGGGCGGCGGTCGAGCTCGGCGCCGTCGTGATCGACGGCAAGGCCGACGCCGCCGCGGCGGTCCGCCTGCCGCTCGCGACGCTGAACCGGCACGGGCTGGTCGCGGGCGCGACCGGTACCGGCAAGACGAAGACCCTGCAGCTGATCGCCGAACAGCTGTCGGCCGCGGGAGTGCCCGTGGTGCTCGCGGACGTGAAGGGCGACCTGTCCGGGCTCGCCGCGCAGGGTGAAAGCAACGACAAGATCGCCAAACGCGCGGAAGAGCTGGGTGACTCCTGGGAGCCCGCCGCGTTCCCCGTGCAGTTCCTGTCGCTGGGCACGGGCGGCAAGGGGTCACCGATCCGGGCGACGATCACGAGTTTCGGCCCGATCCTGCTGTCGAAGGTGCTGGGGCTCAACGAAACCCAGGAGTCGACGCTCGGCCTGATCTTCCATTGGGCCGATCAGCGCGGCTTGGCACTGCTGGACACGAAGGACCTCCGCTCGGTCATCACGCACCTCACGAGTGACGAGGGCAAGGAGGATCTGAAGGGCATCGGCGGCGTCTCGGCCGCGACGGCCGGGGTGATCCTCCGCGCGCTGTCCAATCTGGAGGCTCAGGGCGGCGAGGACTTCTTCGGCGAGCCCGAGCTGGACGTCCACGACCTCATGCGCGAGGCCGACGGCAAGGCGATGGTGACGTTGCTGGAGCTGGACAATCTCCAGTCGAAGCCGGCGCTGTTCTCGACCTTCCTCATGTGGCTCCTGGCCGAGTTGTTCGAGGAGCTGCCCGAAGAGGGCGACCTCGACAAGCCGAAGCTGGTGTTCTTCTTCGACGAGGCGCACCTGCTGTTCAACGACGCGTCGAAGGCCTTCCTGGAGCGCATCGAGCAGACCGTGAAGCTGATCCGGTCGAAGGGCGTCGGCGTGTTCTTCTGCACGCAGCTCCCGACGGACATCCCGAACAACGTCCTGTCCCAGCTGGGCGCGCGCGTGCAGCACGCGTTGCGCGCGTTCACGCCCGAGGATCAGGCGGCGCTGACGAAGACGGTGAAGACGTATCCGAAGACGAAGCACTACGAACTGGACTCGGCGCTGACGTCGCTCGGTATCGGCGAAGCGATCGTCACCGTCCTTTCCGAGCGGGGCGCGCCGACGCCGGTCGCGTGGACCCGCCTTCGCGCGCCGCGTTCGAAGATGGGCTCCATCGGCGCCGAAGCCATCTCCGCGGCGACGACGTCTTCGGACCTGCACGCGAAATACTCCGAGACGATCGACCGTGAGTCGGCCTACGAGATGCTCGCCGCGAAGGTGGCCGCACCGCCCGCCGGAGAGGCGCCGCCGCCCGCAGCCCCCGCTCCGAAACCGGAGAAGGAAGGCCCCGGCATGGTCGAGCAGGCGATGAAGAACCCGGCGGTGAAGTCGTTCCTCCGCTCGGCGGCGAGCGCGCTGGGGCGGGAAATCACCCGTGGCCTGTTCGGGAACCGGAGGCGGTGAGGAATACCTGACGCGATCTGTCAGGTATGTCCGGCAGGCTCGGCGGTATGACCAACACCGCGACAGCGTCGTTCACCGTGGACGGCTGGGATCCGCAAGCCACCGAGAAGGCCGAAGGCACCGAGTTCTCGCGGGTGCTGCTGACCAAGACGTTCACCGGCGACGTCGAAGGGAGCAGTGCCGTGGAGATGCTGACGGCGGTGAACGAGACGTCGTCGGCGTACGTCGCCTTCGAGCGGCTGGCCGTCACCGTCGGTGGACGCAAGGGCGGCTTCGTCCTGCATCACTCGGCGGGGGAGAACGGGCATCACCTGATCGTCTTGCCTGGCTCCGGCCACGGTGAACTGGCAGGCATCACCGGAACGGCGGAGATCGTCAAGGACGACGAGGGCAACCACACCTTCACGCTCACCTACGAACTCTGAATGTCCGTGAAGACATCCCTGGGTTTTGTGTGTCAAGCGGTGGTGGTGTGGTGGGCCCAGGCGGTGTTTTCGTTGTAGTGGGTGTGGGTT